>DLRY01000016.1 GCA_002500665.1 Opitutia bacterium UBA7876 | reverse complement strand
GGTGAGGGCATCGGGGGTTAGCTCTGCAGAACGCACCATGACCCATCCGCGTCCAGGGTTGTTTTCCTTTTCTCCCCATTTTTGCAGTTTGTGAGCATCGTCGGAGGATACCCCGTAAATGGTCATTCCTTTATCAAGCAGGGCGTCCCACAATTGTTCCAAGCTTGGATAATGAGCGTTTCCAAAACTGTAAACGCGTGGATGAGAATTGTAGAGTTCGAACATGTAGAGGTTCTTGACGGGCAAAATTTCATGATAATGCAAGCGTCTCTGGAAGTTCGGGTGGTTGAGAATCGTGACTCCTCCGGCCTTGCGGGTCTCGTCTACGTGGTTCTGCAGGACTTTGGATCGATCTTTGTCCTTGAATCCCCAGGGAACCAGTCGGCTTACGTTCATGGCGGTCGTGTGAACCGCTGCGGTCACTTCTTCCCCTGGCACGAGCAAGAAGTCGTCCCGCACCTTGCCCGTCAGTTTGACCGTGGAGGGATCGATGAACTTGTTGTGCTCGCTGAGGATCAGAAAATTATATCCGCGGTCGTGGTACCATTGGGCAACCGCATCGGGCTTGGTATCGGCGTGTCCGCAAAGCGTGGTGTGCACGTGCGTGTTTCCCTTGTACCACTGATCGGCCCAAGAAAAAAACGGGAGAAGAAGGAGAAGGTTGAGCAAGCGGCTGGGCATGGTTCGAAACTCCACGAATTACCCAAGTCTGTCAACAACGGGCACGGGGATATGAGGAAAGCCAAAAAAAAGGGAAAACGAAACCCAGGTCTTACCCAAGGTCAGAACCGTTTGGTCGAGGAAACTCTGCGGGACGCCCGAACGATCGATATGGAGATAAAAGCGCTGATCAAAACGACGGATCCGAGTGGCCAAGCGTACCATCCAAAACCAAGCCACAAGCCAGCCGCAAAGCAAAGGCTCCAACCAAACAAAAGGGCAACGAGAAAAAGGACCGGTTTGAGCACCGATCCCTCGTCCCGCACGCTGTGCTTTCGATGAGCATAGTCGGAATTTCCGAATCCTCCGGGATGAAACATGATCTTATTCAAATCCCTTCGCCCGCACCTTGCAAATATTTTGGTTTGGTCAGCCAAAAAAAGCACAAGAACCTCTTTAATCCTGTTGCTAAATGGGCGAGCCGAAAACAGGGTGATCTGCCGTGAAATGGATTCTAACCTGTTCGATCCTCTCCTTTTTGATCCAGTATGGATTACCGGGGAAGGAACTCAATTTGGCCACGCCGGACAAGTACCCCTATGCCGACCTCAAGGGCGGGCGGGAAAGCTATTCGCTGGCCAAGGAGAAGGTCAACGAGGCTAGGCTTTACGAGTTCTACGCCAGGCAGGCGGACTACTACATGGCAAACCCGGACGAGATCCCGGAAGTCATTCCTTCCTATCCGGGCCTCGACGGCGCGGTTCATGGACACTGGGGAAAGAACAACCAGAACAACCACAACGACGGGCGCTGGAACGACGGGGACCAGGGGGAGCATTTTACTCACGTCGTCAAGGGCAAGGGTTTCAACGTACTGAAGGGAATCTGCGTGAAACTGGGTGACGGACACGTTCTGTCCACTTGCTTCGATCCCCAGTCTCTTTCCTACCGGGTGGTGTGGAACGGTTGGATCCGTTTCGAACCGCACCGTTGGGGAACCTCACGCAACGCGAACGTCGATGAAAAGCCTTGGTTCGCCTTGGCCAAGGCCGAGATGCCGGATGCCGGAGAATACCTTGGCTTGCGCAGGTTCGGCAAGCGGGTGGTCTTCGAGTACAGGATCGGAAGGGTCAGGGTAGAGGACGAACCCTGGGCGACCAAGGATGCCTTCTACCGGAGGATCGACCTGAGGGATGCAGGCAAGAACCTGTCCCTGCCCTGCCCTGTAATAGACGGGTCCCTCAAGGTACGAGTGGTGGAATCCAAGGGCGTGACGAGCACCCGATGGGCCGAGGGAGAGCTTGAAATCGAAGGAGCCAAGATGAATGCCAGGTTGATCATCCGGGTGTCCAAGGAAAGGAAACCGGCGGGCGAAGCGGCCGCCCTGGCCCACTTGAAGGCGGAACGCAAGATCGAGAAGCGCTGGAAGGAGATTTTCAAGGTACCGGGCGAACTGGGCAAAGCCAAGCCGGGCGCAAACTACGTGGTGGATACTCTGAAAGTGCCCTACGACAACCCCTACAAGACGGTCATGCAGCTAAGCTCGATGGACTTTCTTCCAAACGGGGACGCCATCGTGGCCGCTTTGCCCGGGGACGTCTGGCTGGTCAGAGGAATATCGGACGACCTGAAGAACGTAACTTGGCAACGTTTTGCAACGGGGTTCAACCAGCCGATCGGGGTTCATGTCGACGAGGATGGCATCTTCGTGCTCGACCGTGGACAGATTACCATCCTCCATGATCACAACGGTGACGGAGAAGCGGATCATTACGAAAAGTACGCCAATGATTTCGGAGGTTACAACCGGGGCCACACTCACACCTTCGGACTGCACCGCACCAAGGACGGAGCCTTTCACTTCATTCAACGAACCAGCATCATGCGCACGGGCACGGACCGGGTGACCGAGGTGACCGGCACGGGGATGCGCAACTGCATGGGGATAGGCGGATCGGATGATTATTTCTGGGCGGCTCCGCAGGAGGGAACCTGGACCCCGACCTCCGCCATCATCGAGGTAAACAAGGGCGAGGAGTACGGCTTGGGCGGCAAGGGAATTTCCCCGCCTTTGTGCTTCGTGCCGAGAGGCGTGGATAATTCGACGGGGGGGATGAGTGAGATCACAAGCGACCAATGGGGCCCTTTCAAGGGATCGCACGTCGGGTTAAGCTACGGGGCGGCCATGCACTATCTGATTTTGCGCGACGCCACCAGTTCGCGCCCCCAAGGCGCGGTGGTTCCTTTGGAGGGGGAATTCCTCGCAGGGGTTATGCGTGGGGCTTTTCATCCGCAGGACGGACAGCTCTACGTCGCCGGGCTGGACGGCTGGGGTGATTACTCGGTCAAGGACGGGTGTTTCCATCGCGTACGTTTCGTCGGTGGGAAAGTGCGCAAGCCCAAGGGATTCAAGGTTCATTCCAATGGGTTGCGGATCGATTTCACGACCAAGCTCGATCCGGACTCCACGAAAGTGACGAAACGTTTCTTCGCTCAGGCATGGAACTACGAATATGCCAAGCGCTACGGGTCACCCGAGTTCTCGGTCAAGAAACCGGACAGCCTTGGGCACGACCGGGTCAAGGTCCGCTCGGTCACTCTGCTCGAGGGCGGAAAATCGATCTTCGTGGAGATGCCCGACCTCGAGCCGGTCATGCAACTGTACCTGCGCATGCACCTGCAGGATGCGGACGGGACGGAGTTCAAGACCGATTTCTTCTGTTCCCCGATGTTTCCGGACAAGCCCTTCTCCGCCAAGGGGTTGGCGTCGCCCAAAGGCGGCAAGGCCACTTGGGTGGCTCTGAGGATCGCAAGACCGCAAGCGAAGAATCAAAAGGATTTTACGGGCGAAACCCTAGAAGGGGAGCGGGCAGTGCTGATCAATGCGATAAGCGGGCTGAAGTACGACAAGACCTTGATCGAAGCGAAGGCAAACGAACCTATGGCTCTCACGCTCAAGAACGTGGACGTGATGCCCCACAACCTGGTCATCGTTTCTCCGGGATCGGCGCGCAAGGTGGGGGATGCATCCTTCAAGATGCTGAGCGACCCGAAGGCGGGTCATAAAAACTATGCCCCAGACCTGTCCGAGGTCCTCCACGTCATCCCGGTGATCGAGC
>DLRY01000030.1 GCA_002500665.1 Opitutia bacterium UBA7876 | reverse complement strand
GATTTCGTACACGAGGTCATGCCGATGCTCAAGAAGCGCTGCGCGGAGTGCCATGCGGGGGAAAAGAAAAAGGGGGGGCTCAGCATGAACACGCGGGCGGCCTTTCTGGCGGGCGGAGAGAACGGGGAGGTAGCGGTCCCGGGCAAGCCCAAGGAGAGCTATTTTCTGGATGCGGTCACTTCGGACGATCCGGACGAGCGGATGCCCCCCAAGGGGGATCCCCTGACCAAGGAGCAGGTCGCCAAGCTGACCGCATGGGTGGCTGAGGGGATGATCTGGGACGAGGGAATCCGGCTGGGGGATTCGGGCTGGGAGCCCCCGCTCAAGCCGAGGGTGGTCAGCCTGCCCAAGGCGAGGGAGGGACGAAACCACCCGATCGACCGCCTGCTCGACGACTATTTGGCCAAGAACGGGAAGCCCATGCCCAAGAGCTCGGAGGAACGGGCCTTCGTCCGCCGGGCCTACCTAGACGTGGTGGGGCTCCTGCCCTCCCCCAAGGACTTGGAGGAGTTCTCGGCAAGCAAGTCGGGCAAGAAGAGGGAGGAACTGATCGACGCTCTTCTCGCTGATGACGTCGCGTACGCCGATCATTGGCTGACTTTCTGGAACGATCTTTTGCGCAACGACTACACCGGGACCGGATTCATCACGGGTGGGCGCAAGCAGATCACGACCTGGCTCTACGCGGCCTTGCGGGAGAACAAGCCCTACGACGAGATGACCCGCGAGCTGATCGATGCGGGAAAGGATGCGTCCGGGTTCATCAACGGGATCAAGTGGCGCGGGAACGTGAACGCGAGCCAGACCGTGGACATGCAGTTCGCCCAGAACGTTTCCCAGGTCTTTCTGGGGCTCAACATGAAGTGCGCGAGCTGCCACGACAGCTTCATCGACCGGTGGACCCTGGAGGAGGCTTACGGGCTGGCGTCCATTTTCGCGTCCAAGCCCCTGGAACTGACCCGTTGCGACAAGCCCTTGGGCAAGACGTCCACGGCGAAGTGGATTTTCCCGGAATTGGGCGAGGTCGATCCGAAGGCGCCCAAGGCCGAGCGCCTCAAGCAGTTGGCGGGCCTCATGACCCATCCCGAAAACGGACGCTTTACCCGTACCATCGTCAACCGAATCTGGGCCCGTCTGATGGGGCGCGGGATCGTTCATCCGGTCGATGCGATGGACACCAGGCCCTGGAACGAGGATTTGCTCGACTACCTGGCGGTCCGCTTTGCGGAGGACGGGTACGACCTGCGCAAGTTCATCCGCTTCGTGATGACTTCCGAGGCCTACCAGGCCGAGAGCGTCTTCCTGCCCGAGGAACCGGGCGAGGACTACGTCTACACGGGCCCCGTGCCCAAGCGGATGACGGCCGAACAGTTCATGGATTCGATCTGGCAGGTCACCCGCACCCATCCGGCGAAGATCGAGGCCAAGGTGGACCGCTCGGCCCGTGACAAGGCTTCCGCAAAGCCAAGCCCCAATGCCCTCCCCAAGCCCGGTAAAATCACCGCGAAATGGATCTGGGGGCCTGACCCGAACACCAGGAAGATCAGGCTGAGAAAGCGGATCGAGCTGGATGCCAAGCCGGCTTCCGCGTCCTTTCTCGCAACTTGCGACAATGCCTTTTCCCTACGGATAAACGGCAAGGGAGCGACCTCGTCGAAGGATTGGACCAAGCCGGTCTACCTGCAGGCGGCTTCCTTTTTCAAGAAGGGCGAGAACCTGATCGAGGTGGATGCCGAAATGTTCGGGGGAGCCTCGGGCTTTGTCGCGCAGTTCGTGATAGGCAAGGACAAGAAGCTCGTCGAGACCGACAAGTCCTGGGAGGTGGCCAAGGGCAAGGAGTGGGACGCGGCAACCGAGGTCCATCCCTACGGGAAGGGGCCGTGGAAACGGGTTCTCGATAATGCGAGGGAGACCAAAGCGGGCGTTTCCCCGGGGAGCGCCCCCCCTATCCGGGCGGCCCTCGTGAAGAACGATTTTCTGATGCGCTCGCTGGGTCGCCCCCACCGCGACCAGGTGGTGACTTCCCGACCGTCCGAGCTGACCACCCTGCAGGCCATCGACCTGGCCAACGGGCAAATCCTCGCCGACTACCTGTCCAAGGGAGCAAAGGCCCTCGGGGCGGAAAAGAAGCCCGCCCGGGAACGGATCGACTGGCTATTCCGGCACGCCCTGGCCCGCAAGCCTTCCGATACGGAGAGCGCCGTTCTCGCCGAGGTGGCCAAGGAGGATGCCGGAAGCAGGGAAATGGAGGATCTCCTCTGGATGGTCTTCATGCACCCCGAATTTCAAATCATCCGCTGAGGTGAGGACGGGCTTTCAAATGCATCTACTGGGCCTGGCGGCCCTCATCGCCTGTCCCCTGCTGGGGGACGAATCGGGAGTCCGCTGGTACAAGGGGAACACGCATACTCATACGCTCTGGTCGGACGGCAATGATTTCCCGGAGACGGCGGCCGACTGGTACAAGAAAAACGGGTATCATTTCCTGGTTCTTTCCGACCACAACGTCCTTCAGCGGGGGGAACGGTGGAAGGACGTGACCAAGCACGAGAGAGAGAACCAGGTGGTCTCCAAGCATCTCAAGCGCTGGGGCGAGGGGAAACTCGCCCTGCGCAAGGAGGGGAGCAAGACCCTGGCCAAGCTGATGACCCTCGAGGAAATCCGCAGGGACTTCGAGGAAGAGGGGAAGTTCATCATGATCGAGGGCTTCGAGCTCACGACTGCGGCAGGCATGATCGAGAAGAAGCGCGAATTCCCGGTGCACAGCAATGCGGTCAACGTAGACAAGCTCTTCAAGCCACAGGCCAAGAGCACGGTGGAGGAATTGCTCCGCCACCAGGCCGACTTGGTGGAGGCTTATGCGGGCAAGGAGAGGGATAGGGTTTTCTGGCACGTCAATCATCCCAACTTCCATTATGCCATAACGGCCGAGACCCTGGCCGAGGCGAAGGGGGTCGACGGGGTGGAAATCTACAACACCAGCACGAACTGCAA
>DLRY01000047.1:89998-90795 GCA_002500665.1 Opitutia bacterium UBA7876 | reverse complement strand
TTGATCGGCTTTGAATTCAAAAGCTGGGATGAACGCGTTGTCTTTACAGAAGGTATGAGTTCCGGACACTGGCAATTCAGGGCTTTTCGTGAATTGCCTGATGAAGTACGGAATCGAATTGCCGACGACTGAGCGATCAATAAAAAAGTTATAAGGGGGGCCAAAGCCAGTTTCCATAACCATCTGGAGTCCTCCTATCTTGCGGATCTCAAGAAAAGAGGAAATACAGGCTAAAACGATAAGGGATCGAAGCAGATACGCACTCGACTCGAAAAGCTGGCAAGAGAATCTCAGTGGAACAAGATAGGTGACGTCACGGCTGATTCGTTCATCAGCTGGCGCAATAAACGAAAACCTATCCCCCAGAAGCCTCAACCATTATCTTTCGGAAGCAAGGAGCTTCCTCAATTGGCTCATCAAATCCGAAAGAATTCTTGCAAACCCGCTTTCCAAAGTATCCAAGGTTGAGGAAAAGGGCAGGGCGACCCGTGTCCGCAGGGCTTTTAGCGATGCAGAACTGAAAGCTTTGCTGAAGGTTGCTCCGGCCTACCGGTCGATTGCTTACCTCACGGCAGCTCGTAGCGGCCTTAGGCATGGAGAACTGGCCAAGCTCAAGTGGGCAGACGTGGTGTTCGACTCGGAAACGCCCCACATACTTGCGAGAGCTGCAACGACCAAGAACCGATTGGACTCAAGAATCCCGATGACCAAGGAGCTCGAAAAGGAGCTTTTGAAACACAGGCCCAAGAGCCACCGAGCAAATCATCCCGTGTTCCCAAAAGGAGTGCCTAGAGCCA
>DLRY01000047.1:5400-89601 GCA_002500665.1 Opitutia bacterium UBA7876 | reverse complement strand
TCCATAGCCTTCGATACACTTGGGGAACCTATTTGCAGCGTAACGGGGTCAATTCGAGAGTCGCCATGGAACTGATGCGACACTCCGATCGAAAGCTGACCGACAAAATTTACACGGACTCCAATTTGCTTCCTTTAGGTGAGGTGGTTCGCAATTTGCCCGACGAGGAAAATTTGATCGAGATATTGACTGAGATTTCCGGTAAAACCTGTCGAAACGGGTCGCGGGTTGGCGAAATCGAGCCACTTGAAAAAGCGGCCCAAACCGCTCTGCATGCCGCTTCCAGGCTACGATTGTCGCAGTCTGGCGACTTTGAAACTTTGGTGGAGGTGGCGGGAATCGAACCCGCGTCCCGCAATACTTCCGATCCGGCGTCTACGCGCGTAGTTCACTTGTTGATTTAAGCTTGGTTAAGGAAGGAACACCTTTCAAGCCGATGTTGTCTTCAGCCGTTTAGCCTCCGATAGACAACCAAACGCTCCGAGGTTTTACCTGCCTTTTGACGCCCCGACTACCTAGCAGGTGTCGATAGACTGTGAACGTTGCAGACTTAAGCTGCAAGAGCTTCGAGCTCAGGCTCGAAGGGTACTACATTGGATTTGCCATGTAATGGTTTGATGCATTGTTAGCGAGGCCAAGCATCATCCTCGGCGCGCAACCGGACTTTCCACATTGCAGTCGAATCCGGAACACCCCCATCAAAGTTTCAAAGATCAGTAAAAAAAATCATAGCCCAGAGGGCAGGAAAGGTCAAGTAAGCCGTACGGAAAGGACTTTTCCGTTGTCGGTGCTTGAAACCGGACTATAATAAAACCATTCCCCGATGACTCCCAGAGCTACTTCCAGCAAGCTTCCCTCGGCCAAGGACGGTCCCCGCTACTTTAACCGGGAACTGAGCTGGCTGGCGTTCAACGAGCGCGTGCTTGACCAGGCTTTCTCTACCCAGTATCCGCTACTCGAGCGGACCAGATTCCTCTCCTTCGTAAGCTCGAACCTGGATCAATTCTATGAGATCCGGGTGGCAGGCCTTATGCAAAAGGTGGACGCGGGCATTACCCGGCCAAGCCTGGACGGATCTTCCCCTCAAGCGTTGCTTAAGGAGGTGCGCAAGAAGGCCGAAGCAATGTCCCAGCGGGAATACAAGTGCTGGAGAGAGGAGCTGCAGCCGGCCCTCCGAAAGGAGGGCATTTCCTTCAAGTCGGTGGAGAAGCTGACCAAACCCGAGTTCTCCTGGCTGCGGGCCTATTTCAGGAGGGAAGTCTATCCGGTCCTCACGCCCTTGGCGATCGACCCGACTCATCCGTTCCCCCTTATCCTCAACAAGTCCCTCAACCTGATCGTGTCCCTCAGAAGTTCACGCCGGAAAAACGCCAAGCCGCTGATGGCGGTGGTGCCCGTTCCCCGGATTTTGCCACGATTGGTACGGATCGAGAATGTTCCGGGCGGGAAGGAGACCTTCGTTTTTCTCAGCGAGGTAGTAAGGCATTTCGTGGGAGATCTTTTCCCGGGGCACGTCGAGGAGGGAGCATGGGCCTTCAGGATCACCCGCAACAGCCATCTCTACTTCGATGAGGAAGAGGTGGAGAACTTACTCCTCACTATCGAGGAAGAGCTTCACAACCTGCGCAAGGGAGCCGCCGTACGGCTTGAGATTGATGATGAGGTGAAGCCGGAAATCCTCGATTACCTCCTCCATTCGATCAACCTTTCCCAGCAAGACGTAATCCGCATCAATGGCCCCATCAACCTGTATCGTTTGATGAGCCTGCCCGACATGCTGGAACGGCAGGACCTTAAATTCACTCCTTTCGAGGCCCGAATCCCGCAGGCATTCGCCAATACCGGCAAATCGATCTTCCAGACCCTCTCGAAAGAGGACGTCCTGCTGCACCATCCCTATGATTCCTTTTCCCCCGTGGTCGATTTCCTCAAGTCGGCCGCCGAGGACCCTGAGGTCTTTGCGATCAAGCTCACCCTTTACCGCACCAGCGGAGATTCGCCCATCGTGAAGGCCCTTATGGATGCGGCCCGAAACGGCAAGCAGGTAACGGCCCTTGTCGAACTCAAGGCCCGCTTTGATGAGGAGGCGAACGTCCAGTGGTCGAGGCGGATGGAGGAAGTGGGCGTGCACGTGGTGTATGGGCTCAGGGGACTGAAGACCCATTGCAAGTGTTGCCTAGTGGTCAGAAGGGAAAAAAACAAGCTCCGCAAGTACGCCCACTTGGGAACGGGCAACTACAACCCGAGCACGGCCAGGACCTATACTGATTTCAGTCTCTTTACCTCCAAGCCCAGCTACACATCGGACGCAGCCAACCTATTCAACACCCTGACCGGCTATACCCGAAAGCCCCGGTTCAAGAGGCTTCTGGTCGCCCCTTTCTACTTTCACCAAACCATGCTGGACCTGATCGCAAACGAAACCAAGGCGGCTAACCGGGGCAAGCAGGCGAGGATAGCCATCAAGGTCAACAGCCTGATCGACCCCGAGTGCATAGACGCCCTCTATGCAGCCTCCCAAGTCGGAGTAAGGGTCGACCTAGTGGTACGGGGAATCTGCGGCCTAAAGCCCCAAGTGAAGGGATTGAGCGAGAACGTAACGGTCCGGAGCCTGCTCGGTCGCTTTCTTGAGCACAGCAGGGTCTTTTACTTCAAGAATGCCCCCAAGGGCCAACGGACCTTTCTGGGAAGCCCGGACTGGATGCCCAGAAACTTCTTCAGGCGCGTGGAAATCGCCTTTCCCGTGGAGGAAGAGAAACAGGAGGCTCAGATTCTGCAAATGCTCGATGACTACATGGCCGACAACAAGTACGCCACCGAGCTCAAAGAGACCGGCAGGTACCTTAAGGTACCTCGGCGTAGCAGAAAGGCCTATTCGGTTCAGGAATGCCTGATCGAGGAATCCATCCTTGCCCGGGAGAAGGAAAACCTAGGAAGAGCCTCCGGAAAAGCCAAGGACAAGGGCGAAGGCGACGAGGAATACGCCTAACCCGACAACCGGGTCGCTGGACAGGCAAAGCAGGAGCCCTGAAACGCATAGAAGGGGGGCAAGGGGTCTCCTCCAGTCAAACTTCATGGCGACTAAACTAGTTGGCGCTGAAATTTAGCTCAAGTTCGGAATCCAGCTTACCACCCGGAGGACTACCGACGTTACCTACCGAGCGACCGACCCGCAGGACGAGCTGGTCCAAGGTCCGGTTTCCCGAGGTACGGGAAAGGCGAGCCGATATGATTGAACCATCCGAGGAAATTCTGAAGCTAAGGCTAGCTTCCCCGCCAAAGCCAAGGTCCGCGGAAGACTCGAGGCCTTGCCAGACCCTTTGCATCTTTGCCTTAACCTGGGCCAGGTAGCGGTTAAGAACGGATGCGGGGACGGACGGACTGGCGTTGCCGGGGGACTCTTTGATCTTGATCTTGGGCAAATCGTACTTAGCCGCGTCAATACGCGGAGCGCGCTTGGGCTTGACCGGAGCAGGCTTGACCGGAGCGGGCTGGGGCCGATCCTTGATGAAATCGCTGAAAGAAACTTTCTTTGGGGGAGTAGATTTCTTATGTAATTTCTTTTTGGGCGTAGTTTTCTTGGGAGATGGCGGAGGTGGTACTTTCGGAGGAGCAGGTGGAATGACCTTCGGAGGAGGAGGCTTGGGAGGCGGAGTCACCACAGGGGGGGGAGGAGCCGGAGGCTGAGGCGTGGGAACCGCTTGCACGGGAAGGGGCGCAGCGGCCGCCAACTCGAAAACATGTACTTTTTCCGGTTCCTTTCGGCAACTCGGGAGAAACCCGAAGAAGACCACCCCCAAGGCGCCAAGCCCATGGGCAAACACGGAAAGCCTGAAGAGCCTACGCTCCCTGCGGTTCAATCCCAGCATTTAAATTTTCCTCCACACCATAATTTTTCCGTCCGTATAATTGGACTATTGAAAACTGAATATGTTCAATACCAGCAAAATGGGAGAAGCTCAACCACGAATAAAACGGTCGAGAAAATCTCCGACCACCTCCTCGTATCGGGCTCCCCCCTTATACCTGAGATCGTTATGGCGGGCACCGTCAACCTCGAGGAACGACTTGGGCTCGGGCAAAAGTTCGTGAACCTTTTTTCCGTGCCGGAAGGGGATCACCTCATCCAGGTTTCCATGGACGACGAGGGAGGGGCAATGGATATCGGGAATCTTCTCAAGGTTCCTGAACCGGTCCCAGGGCAGCACGGGGATCTCCGTGAGCGTACGAAAGGCGGAAAGGAAGGGGGTTTCGAGCAAGATGCCCGCTACGCGGGAGGTCGCCGCCAAGTGGCAGGAAGGCCCCGTCCCGAGGGATCGACCCCAGAGAACGACGTTGGAAGGATCGATGGACAGTTCGCCGGTCATATGCCGGTAGACGGCCTCGATCGCCTCGTAACAGCCTTCCTCGGCTGGCTCTCCTCCGCTAACCCCGTAGCCGGGATAATCGTAGGCGATGATCTCGAAGCCCTTATCCGCAACCTCATCGAGGAACGCAAAGGTATGCCCTAGGTCCTCCCCATTCCCGTGACTGTAGAGAATAACCGGCCCCTTGGGTGCTTGCGGTATTCTGCGGGCGCAGGCAATTCTGATTCCCGATTCGGTGGAAACGAAAAAGTCCACTTCTTTCTCCAGGCATGCTGGGGGAGTTGGGGCGGGAAAAAGAATCTTGTCGGCATAAAGGAAGGCCAGGGCGACGAAAAATATATAGATGCAGAGGAAAAGGAGGGCGAGCCTGCCCCAAGGCAACTGGATCAATGGCTGAAGATCTGGCATTGGAAGAAAATCGTATATATGGAGGCGCGCATTATGGAATCGCAAGATTCAAAATATATTGGTAGGGTTTTAGGTCTTATGAGGATTTGTTGCATCGGCGCAGGCTATGTGGGCGGGCCCACCATGGCGATGATCGCCCAGAAATGCCCGAATCTCACGGTTGCTGTCGTCGACCTCAACCAGGAACGCATCGATGCCTGGAACTCGGATGATCTCCCCATCTACGAACCGGGCCTGCTTGGGGTCGTCCAGGAGGCCCGCGGGAGAAACCTTTTCTTTTCCACCGACATAGACGAAAATCTCAAGGAGGCGGACGTCGTATTCATCAGCGTAAACACCCCGACAAAGGATTATGGGTCCGGGGCAGGGCAAGCCGCCGACTTGCGTTACGTAGAATCGTGCGCCCGGAGGATCGCTGAAGTCGGAGGCGGGGACAAGATTGTGGTGGAAAAATCGACCGTGCCCGTTCGCACGGCACACATGGTCAAGGAAATCCTGAGCGAATCGCCCAATGGACATGCCTACCAGGTCGTGTCCAACCCGGAATTCCTGGCCGAGGGAACGGCTATGCGCGATCTCGCAAACCCCGACCGGGTGTTGATCGGAGGCGGAACGGATGAGGAGGGCCGCAAGGCAGTGGAGCAAGTCGCTGGAATCTACCGCAACTGGATCCCCGAAGAGAGCATCATCACTACCAACCTATGGTCTTCCGAGCTCTCGAAGCTCACCGCCAACGCTTTTCTGGCCCAGCGCATTTCCAGCATCAATGCCATCTCGGCCCTTTGCGAGGCGACCGGAGCCGACGTCGACGAGGTAGCACGGGCCATCGGAACCGATTCCAGGATCGGGCCCAAATTCCTCAAGAGTTCGGTAGGATTCGGCGGATCCTGCTTTCAAAAGGATATCCTAAACCTCACCTACCTTTGCGGTCACTTTGGACTCCCTGAGGTCGCTTCCTACTGGTCTCAGGTCGTGGAGATGAACGACTACCAGAAGGAGCGGTTCGTAGGCCGCATTTTAGACAACATGTTCAACACCGTTTCCGGGAAAAGCATCGCCATTCTGGGCTACGCCTTCAAGAAGGACACCAACGACGTAAGGGAGTCTCCCGCCATTGCCGTTTGCCAGCGCCTGCTTGAGGAGAAGGCGGACCTGCGCATCTACGACCCGAAGGTCAAGGCAACCTCCATTCTCTACTCCCTCGGATGGACCGAGGAAGAGGCAAGCGGCCGGATAACTTTCTGTGGGGATGCCGAAGAAGCCTGCCAAGGCACCCATGCCATCGCCTTGTTGACGGAATGGGATGAATTCAAGGACATCGATTTCGATGGGGTCTTCGACAAGATGTCCAAGCCCGCATACTTTTTCGACGGAAGAAACCTGATCGACCCCGAACTCCTTCGTAAAGCCGGTTTCAGGGCGTTTGCCATAGGCAAAGAGTAGGGAGGCTAGATGGCGGGCTTGCGGGCCGGCCTCGGCATGACTGACAAGGCCTTGTCGAGTACCCCATTGAGGAATTTGCGGGAATTTTCGCTCGAGAACTCCTTGCTGATCTCCAGAGTCTCGTCGATAATCACCACGGGAGGGATGTCCAGGCGGTACTTGAGCTCAAAGAGCGAAACCCTCAACAGGGCCAAGTCCGCTTTTGCGATCCGGGAGAATTCCCAGTTGGTTACCAGTTCCCTTATAATCGAGTCAATGACCTCGATCTTTTCAATCAAGCCATGAACCAGTTCGGTTGCATAAGAAAAGAATTCCTCATCACGGCCAAGCCGGGAAACGAACTCGGCATATTCGGCGTTCAAGTCTTCTGGAGGGTTCATTTCCCATTGGAAAATAAAACGAAAGGCAGTGGCCCGGTTTTGCCGGCGCTGACTCCATTCCGGGTTAATGATCAGGTCTTCGTCCATTTTTCGCGTAATTGAGCCATTTCCAATGCCGCTTTGGCAAATTCCCTTCCCCGATCCAAGCGTCCAGTAATCCGCTCGGCGGCGGAATCCTCGTCCTCGGTTACCACCAGACCATTGATGATCGGCACGCCATGCTTGACCACAAGCGACTGGAAGGCATGCCCTGCGGACTCGGCCACCAGATGATGATGGGAGGTAGCCCCCTTGATCACCACCCCAAGGCCGACTAGACAGGAAAAGGGGCGAGCCTCGATCATAAGGCTCATGGCGGAGGGGATCTCATGAGATCCGGGCACCCTCTCCACAACAAGGGCCGCTGGTTGCCCATGCTCGCAAAGGGAAGAGGTAACCCGCTCCAGCAAGGCTTCCACCAAGGACTCGTTGTAACGGGCCGCCACCACCCCGAAGGAAAAGCTCCGCGGATCGATGACCTTGTCGCTAGGAGATTGATCGCTCATTTCTTGGGCAATAGAACGTAATCCTTGATTTCCAGGCCATATCCCTCAAGCCCGACAACTTTTCTCCGGTCACGGGAGAGAAGGCTGAGCTTGCGGATCCCCAAGGCTACCAGGATCTGGGCCCCAATCCCATAATCCCTAAAATCCATTTTGACCGAGGCGAGAGCCTCGACGTCACAGGGCTTTTCGAGATCGCCCGAAATCGGGGGATCCGCTCGGCGTGGCTCCATGTAAAGCAAGGCCCCGGAGCCTTTCCTGGAAATCGCCTGCAAGGTTTGGTCAATGATTCCGGGGCTGCCTTCTTCCTCGTCCAACCCAAGGGCGTCGCTCAAGACGTTTGCGGTCTGGACGCGAACAAGGGTAGAGGCTCGCTCAGAGATCTTGCCAAGGGTGAGGGCATAATGAATTCTTCCATCGAGGATGCTCTGGAAGGCATGGAGCCGGAAACGACCAAACTTGGTCGGAAAGTCGGATTCGGAAAATTTTTCGATCAACTGGTCGCGCTGGTGGCGATACTCGATGAGGGAGGCAATGGAGATGAGCTTCAGCCCCCACTTTTTCTTCAGCCTCCGCAAATCAGGCAAGCGAGCCATGCTTCCATCCTTCTTCAGTATCTCGCAAATCACTCCGCTCGGGTGCAAGCCCGCAAGGGAGGCTAGGTCCACGGCGGCCTCGGTATGACCGGCCCTCTCCAGCACCCCGCCTGACCGAGCTCGCAAAGGGAATACGTGCCCGGGCTGGACGAGATCCTCCGGGTTGCCTTTCGGGTTGGAGAGGATCTGGATCGTACTCGAGCGGTCGTAGGCGCTGATTCCGGTGGAAATGCCTTCAGCGGCATCCACCGACACGGTAAAGTCGGTCCGTTGGGCCTCTCGGTTGTGAGGCACCATGCTGGAAATGCCGAGGCGGGTAAGCTGGTTGCTCAACAAGGGAACGCAAATCAGTCCCCGGCCATCAACTATCATCCTGTTGATCGCCTCCGGAGTAACCTTGGAAGCAGCCATTACGAGATCTCCCTCGTTCTCCCTTGATTCGTCATCCGTGACAATGACCATCTTGCCATTGGCTATTTCCGCAATAGCTTCCTCGACGGCATCAAAGCCCATATTCTTGGTGGCGGTCACATATGTCAGGTTGAATGATTAAAAGAGCGAGGCTTGAACTTAGACTAAATCATCCAACTCCTCAATTCTATTCGCAAGGGCCCCAGGCCTCTACTGATTGCCCAGAAAGGCAAGGAAAGCCTCCTCGTCAAGTACCTCGACCCCGAGGGATTCAGCCTTGGCAAGCTTGGATCCGGCACCCGGACCAGCGACCAGGTAATCGGTCTTGGCACTCACGCTAGAACTGACCTTGGCACCGAGTGACTCGATCCGTTCGGCAGCCTGATTCCTCGTCAGGCTCTCAAGGGAGCCCGTAAGGACGAAAACAGTGCCTGCAAGGGGAGACGAACCCGGCTCGGTGGGCTCTCGACTGGTTTCCACTCCCGCCGAGGACAAGCCCTCAATGATCAAGCGGTTTTCATGGGATGCGAAGAATTCGACCACGCTTTCCGCCATAATGGCGCCGATCCCATCGATTTCCACGAGATCTTCCGCAGTGGCCTCAGCGAGAAAGGCGAGGCTCTCGTAGTTCCTCGCCAATTCCTTGGCCGCGGAAGAACCGACGTGCTTGATACCCAAGGCGCAAAGAAGCCTGGCCAGGCCCTTGTTCTTGCTCGAGACAATGGAATTGAAGAGGTTCTCAGCAGACTTTTCGGCAAAGCCATCGAGGGCAAGAAAATCCTCCTTCCCAAGGGTATACAAATCGGAAATCCGCTTGGCCTTGCCCAAGTCGACGAGTTGCTCGATCACGGCTTCCCCCAAGTGATCGATATCCATGCAACCACGGGAGGCAAAGTACTTCAGCCTTCCCTTGACTTGCTCGGGGCATTCTGGATTCGGACATCTCCATGCCGCTTCACCATCCTCCCTCTCCAGGCCCCTCGCGCATACCGGACAGGAAGAGGGAAAAAGATAGGGCGTGGAATCAGTCTGCCTCTTGGCCGCCACAACTTCGACCACTTGGGGAATAATCTCTCCTGCCTTCTCCACGACCACGAAATCCCCGACCCGGATATCCTTGCGGGCAATTTCGTCTGCATTATGCAAACTTGCCCTGGAAACGGTCGTTCCGGCCAACTGGACGGGACGCAAGCAGGCAACTGGGGTAACGGTCCCGGTTCTGCCGACCTGCAGGACGATATCCTCCAGAACGGTCTCCTGCCTTTCCGACTCGAACTTATAGGCGATCGCCCAGCGCGGAGCTTTGGCAGTGGCCCCGGCCTGCCTTTGCATCTCGATCGGATCAAGCTTTATCACCGCCCCATCCGTCGGATATCCGTAGCCGTGCCTGAGTTCGTCCAGCTCAAGAATCGCCTGCCATGCCTCGTTGGCCGAGGAGGCCGAGCGAAGAAATTCAACCGTCGGCAGGGACCACTTTCGGATAGCTTCGTGAAAAGCGGATTGGGAGGGAAAATGGCTTTCGGGAATGCAAGCCCCCATACCGTAAAGAACGATTTCGAGCTTGCGGGTGGCTGCCTCCTTTGGATCAAGGAGCTTGACCGTTCCTGCAGCCAGGTTCCTCGGATTGGCATAGAGAGGAAGACCGTCCCGCTCCCTTAGTTCGTTGAGGCGGACAAATTCCTCATGGTTCATATAAATCTCACCCCGTATCTCGAGAATTTCCGGCAACTCAAAAGAGGTCAGGTCGTGGGGGAGGGAATCGACGTGCATGAGGTTCTGGGTGATGACGTCGCCTTCCACGCCATTTCC
This sequence comes from Opitutia bacterium UBA7876, assembly GCA_002500665.1. Taxonomy (GTDB): domain Bacteria; phylum Verrucomicrobiota; class Verrucomicrobiia; order Opitutales; family Seribacteraceae; genus Seribacter. The sequence goes on along the minus strand of DLRY01000047.1, from coordinate 79,645 downwards.
CCTAGTAACGGCCGTCTTGAGAATACCTCCCTCATAGGTAATGGAAACCGCCACTCCGTCAATCTTCGGCTCCACGACGTAAGGCAGCTCGGACCGGTCGAACAGCTTGCGGAGCCTTTGGTCGAAATCAAAGAACTCCTTTTGGTCATAGGTGTTGTCCAGGCTGAGCATGGGGACGAGATGACGATGCGAAACAAACTCTTCCAGCCTGTCGTCGCCCACGGCAGGGACAGGAAAGCCAATGAGATCAGGACTGTCCTCGGCTTTGAACAAGCCCAAGGGATCAAGCTCAGCCTCCAGGTCCTCCATTTCCCTCTTTATGAGGTCGTATTCACGGTCGCTTATAATAGGTGACGCATCCCGATAATACCTCCGGTCATGGTCGCGGACCAGTCCGCGAAGCTCCTCCAGTCTGTCCTCCCCGCCGGACATAGGCCTCAAAGGTCGATCAGGGATGAACTCATCCTTTCCAGGGCTTGAGCCAGAAGCTCCCTCGAGCAAGCCAGGTTCATCCTGAGGAAACCGGGCGTACCGAAATCCTTGCCATCGGAAAGTCCGACCCCGGCATCTTCAAAAAAAGAACAGGGACTGTCTACCGGGAGGTCTCGGGCATCGATCCAGAGAAGATAGGTTGCGGAAGGAGAAAAGGGCTTAAGACCCTTCATGCGGGAAAGCTCGGAAAAGGCAAAGTCCCGGTTCTCCCTCAGGTAATCGATGGCATCGCCGAGCCATGGATCTCCGTAACGATAAGCAACGTCGGCCAAACCAAACCCCATGGCAGGGGGATCGGGAACGATCCCAGCCATGGCCTTCTTGAATTTCCTCCTCAATTCCCCGTTGGAGATGACCGCAAAGGAGCAGCCGAAACCAGGCAAATTGAAGGTCTTGGTCGGGGCCATGAGCGTAATCGTACGCTCGGATATCTCCGGACTAAGCGAAGCAAGGGGGAAATGCTTAAGGTCGGGCTCGAGGAGAAGATCGCAATGAATCTCGTCGGAACAAACCAACAATTCCCTCTCGCAAACCCAAGCCGCAAAACACTCAAGTTCTTCACGGGTAAAGGCAGTTCCAACGGGATTGTGAGGATTGCAAAGCATGAATAGGTCCGAAGGCTTGGTCGGCAACTCATTCAGGGCATCGAAGTCGAAGCTGAAACGGTCGTTCCTCAACTGGAGCGGGATGCGGACGCAGGGAAGGTCGAAATTTCCGGGAGCGGAAAGAAAGGGGGGGTACACGGGCGTATGCGTGAAGACTTGGGAGCTTTCCTTCTCCAAGGTTCTGCAGGCAAGGTTAAGGGCGCAAACCATCCCGGGAAGCCAAACCAGCCAATGACGCTCGATCTCCCAGTCGTAGAGCCTCCTTAACCTAAGCATCACGGCTTCGATGAGGGACTCGGGACACTTGCCGTATCCGTAATTGCCGAATTCGGCCGCTTCAACTGCGGCTCTGACGATTTCCGGGGCGGACCTAAAGTCCATATCCGCTACCCACAGGGGGATGACGTCCTTTCCCGCGTATTTGCCCCACTTGAGGCTAGCGGTGTTCCTCCGGTCGGGAACTTCGTCGAAAAACCGTCCGCTATTGCTCAACCAAAACCCTCACACCCAGAAGGGTCACTGCCAGGAGTAGAAGTACTTCAACCCGACGAGGTCAACCTTCTGATCGAAGGCTCGGTTGTATTCCAAGGCAATTCCATGGACGTCGCTTATCCAGTAGGTTAAGCCGGTGTTGATGGAAAAGTCGTTTTCACCGAAATCGGACCAGAGACCGATAAACCTGCCGCCTAAGAGGAAGGAAAAACTATCGGTGAAAAGAATCTCCGTCCCGCCGAGAAAGCTCCAAGTGAAGCCATCGTCCGCAAGGCGCACCCCCTTGTCGTCCTTGAGGTAGCTCAGACCGATTCCGGCAAATGGCCTGAACATGCCGTTTTGGAAGACATACTCGTCGTAATGATAGACGTAATCCAGACCAATTTGAAAAACGGAGTCGTCGGTGCCGTTCTGCTCCACGTTTGCGTAGCTCAAGTTGAAGATGAAATCAGTCGAGTCACTGGCCATGCTGTTTGCGGAAATCTCGAGCATATCTCCCTCGAGGTCGCCCTTGGGACCGCCGTCGACGAAGGTATAGCCAAAACCTAGGTAATATTCGCCAAGCCTCGATTTTGCATCAAGGGCAAGGGAGGAGATCAGGACAGCGACGGAAGAAAGAAAAAGAAGTTTCATATGAACCAAAGTTGAAACGAAAATATCCTTTAGTCAACTGGTAAGTCTGGCAAATTTCGGACGGAAGGCTTTTAGAGCAAGGGCTTGAGGATCATGCCTGCCGCCTTGAACATACTCGTGGATATCTGCTTCTTTGCCCACAGGCTCAGACCGGGGAAATTTCCAGCGTTCTCCCAGTTTGCGTAAAAATCCGGGTTCCCCTCGGGAACGGGAGACTTGCCTTCCCTCAGACGGAAGGAAGTATGCGAGCGGATAGGCCAAGGATCCCACAAGGGTATTTTTTCGGAAATCAAATTGAAGAGCCTGTTCAGGGCGCTCAGAACGGGCTTTCTCTTCTTCGCTCCGATGAGGTAACTGTTGGCGGGGGAGGCATCCATCATGATGCTCTCCCTCAGTCTAGCGGAAAAGGCCGCATCGACGATGAGTAGGCCAACCTCGGTGTTGTAGGAATCCGAACGGGGATCGAGGTTATAAGATCCGACGTAGGAAATGTTACCGTCCACGACCAGTGATTTGGCATGCAAGGACAGGTAGGGAGGCACCTTCAGGTATGGATTCATCAAGCCTGAACCGGCCTTTGTGCGCAACCTGAGATCTCCGGACGGAGGATCATCGAATTCCTGGATCCGAAATTTCTTTTCCCCATACCTTTGCGTTTCCCCGGGAAGCGGAAGCCGAGCAAGCAGTTTTCCATAATTCATCATGCCTGAGATCCCTTTGGGGACGGGCTTGAATTCCCACATTTCAAGTCCCAGATCATCGAGATAGACGCGCTTCTCCTTGTAATGAGCCGCATAAGTGGCCCAATTGTCGGTAGCCGCCAGGCTATTCGTCGAGACGATGACGCGGACCTGCGGCAATTCCTCTCTTATTTTCGAAAACACCTCTTGGGCATTTTCGCTAAGCACGAAATACGGAGATTGGATGACGATCTCCCCCCGGGCGGCGAGAATGGCTTGGGTCAAGGCAATGGATACGGGGGACGTATCCACGGGAGCCTCCTTGACCTTTCCCGGCAAGTCGTAGACCCAATCGACCGAACGAACCTCGCAGGAAGGAGTAAGAAAGGTCTCCTTAACCCAGCGGGTATCATTTGCGCGGGCTTCAATTTCCTCAAAAAGCGGAAAGCGACAAAAGTCGCGCCTTTGAAGATCGCGGAGCTTCTTCCCCATCTTCAAGAGCCTTGAAACCTCGATCATCCGGCTGGATGAAATGGAATGAACGTCATTCCAGTAAAGGTCGAGGATTGAACTTAGTTCCCCGCCCTCGGGAAGGACGACCAAAACATCGCGGTCCTTGTAGTTCATCCCAATGGACTGGTCGAAATATTGATTGGATATGTTTCTCCCTCCGGTTATCGCGATAAGGTCGTCCATTACGAAAAGCTTGTTGTGCATCCGTGAATTGTGCTCATGAAAATCGACCGTTGCGTTCGTAAGGGTATCGAGAAGGGACGGGGAAAGCCTGTTGGCGCTCGGATTGAAGTACTTGAGCTGGAAGCTCGGGCCCAGGGAGGAAAGGTAGCTAATGATTTCCGGATCATGGTCGCTGAACATATGATCAACCAGAATGCGGACCTCAATGCCACGGTCCCGATTGGCCCGGATGAGTTCCCAGATCAAAGTCTTCCCCGATTCGTCGAAGGCCCAGTCGAAGGTTTGGATGCTGATACTCTTGCGGGCCGACCGAATTAGGTTTATCCGGAGAGCCAAGGAGCGCTCCCCATGATCAAGTATGGCCACCCTGGGTTTGCCCGACTTTCGGGCATCGGCAGAGGCGTTCTCCCAAAGCTTCGGGGTTCCGGAATAATAGGAATTGGAATACCTTGAAAATTCCTCCACCTCCTGAAAAGTCATTACCGCCTTTCCCGCACACCCCCCGAGAAGGGACAAGCACAGGGCAACGCAAGCGGACGGAAATACAGGAACGATAGTTAGTTTCCGGGGAGAAGTCATGACCCTTGGCTTCGAGGGAATCGACACTCAGCCATTTTGCAAGCGTTCATGCCGCCAAACCGAGGAAAAAATGAGGATGGACGTAAAGACCAAGCCAGCGGAAATCCAAGCCATGGCTTGAAACCCAACCCAGGTCAGAATCCAATAGCCTAGGAACGGTGCGAGAATCCCTCGGAACCCGGTTAGGGAAACGTGCACGCTCATGTAGCGCGTCTCCTGCCCGACTGGAGCCAGTTTGGTCACCCATAGGTTCCAAGCTATGGTCGCGCCCCCTAACCCGATACCGGCAAGAGCGGCCCCGATGCAGACGCCTACAAACCCGTCGGAATGAAAGTAGATGAGGGTGGCGAAGATGAGAAACAGGTTGAGCATTACCCGAAATGGGATGAAGGGAAGACGGTCGAAGAGACGCCCCCACAAGATCGAGCTTAGGATTCGGGCAAGGGAGAAAGCGAAGACCGTTACGAGGGCAACCTGCTCATTGGTCATCCCGAGCCCACCATCGCCCGACAAGTCGGGTTCACCCGCAAGGTATTCTATTCGTAGCGGGAATGTCATGATCATGCCGATTCCCATGGTCATCCAAGCCAGCAAAAGCCAGCCGAAGAGCCGGTCCTTCACAATCAGGCTCATGCTACCGAGAATACCCTCCTTTTCCGCAGGAGGCTCCAGCGGTTGGGATGGAATCCTGAACAAAGCCAGGGTTGAGGCTAGCCCTGCAACGGTTATCACTACGAACAGCCAGGAATAGTCCGAGCCCGTGCGGTCTAGAAAATAACCGAAGGCATAGGACGAGACCATGCCCGAAAAAGTACAGACCATGAGAGCCCACGCCAACCTCTGCCCGCGCTCCTTAGGATCATAGTTCTGGGCATAGACCTCGACCATCAGCCCCGGAATGATGGATAGGCAAATGCCTCCAGCCGACATGAGGATGAAATAGGTCTTAATCCCGCTGAAATACGGCACCAGGCTAAGCAACAGGCAGGCAAGCAACATAACGCATCCGGCGAACCTGCTCACCGGAAGCCTGGTCCAGGCAACAAGCTGGATGACCCAGGGCATGAAGATCAGCCCGATGGAAGAACTGCAGGCAAGCATGGCCTTGAAGAATTCTCCCGCATGCAGAAAGCGAATCGCCACGAGCATGCCGAAGACGTAGAACCCGTTCTCGAGGATGCCTAGGAAAAATTCGCGGACAAGCTCCAGGCGAAAGGTCTTCCTAGACCTGTCAACCATCCCCGGATGATTGCGGGCCAAGGCTGATCATCCTTGACAAAACTTCTGCTCGAAGGCCTTCTCTGCGGCTTCGTCCCCGATCAGGATAATCTCACCATCCTCAGAAAACTGGTCCTCGGGAGAGGGCGTGATGATGGTTCCCGCCTTGCCCTTGATCGCCACGATGCTGCATCCCGTCTTTTCGCGAATTTTGGAATCCTCGACCTTGACGTCGACCAGACTTCCCGGAGTAGCCTGGCAAAATACGTCCAGTCCTTCGGTAACCATGAGAATCCTAGCCCGGCGGAGAAGGTTGAAGATCGAGGTGGCCCCCATGTGGTCCTGGGAGATCACGAAGTCCGCGCCCGCGCGGTGAAGAGGCTCGACGTTCCTGTGAATGAAAGAACGGGTGATGATCTGTATATCCGGACGCAATTTCCTGCAGTAAATGGTCAGGTAGACGTTGCTCTCGTCGTTGTGGCTCGTAATGACCACCGCGGGTGACTTGTTGATTCCCGCCCGCTCAAGCACTGCCTTCTCCGAAGCGTCTCCCACAATGGCATGGGAGACCATTCCGGCCTTGCGCTCGTCGGTCTCGATGAAACGGTAGGGTATTCCCATCTCCTCCAAGGCCTTCCCCGTTTCCCTGCCCACTCTTCCGGCTCCGATGATGATGACCGGAGCAGTGTTGTGGGCATATTCCTTAAAGGCTTCGTCGTACTTCTTGAAATTCGTTTCCGTACCGGCCAGAAGCAGAACGGTGTGGTTGTTGAGCATAGCCTCGGGGTAAGGAAGCTCGAAGGTGCCACGTTCCCACATTCCCACGACGTTCACTCCGTACTCTTGCCGCAAATTCGCGTCCCTGAGGTGCTGACCGACCAACGGGGTTCCATGAATGTTGACCTCCGCGATCTGCACTTCCTCGAAGGAACCAATGAGATGGGTGAAATTATCCGTGAAACATATGCGGCGGGCGAGGAAACTGCCCATTTGCTGACTGGACTTGATGACGTGACTGGATCCGGCCAAATTCAGGATATCCTCCGAGGCATCACGGGAGCAGGTACACACGATGGGAAGGGAAGGGGAGGCGTCCCTGGCTCTGAAGGCAATGTTGACGTTTCGAATGTCGTCGTCGGTGGCTACTAGCATGGCGGATTCCTCGATGCAGGCGTTGCGGAAGGTTTCCTCTTCGTCGAGACTGCCGAGAATGACCGGGAAGTTCATGTCGTGGAGCCTAAGCGCCTCCTTTAGGTTCTCGACGATCAGGACGAAGGGGTAGCCGAATTGCGTCAACTTGTCCATCAGGGCATGACTGATGGGGTCGTAATGGGTCAGGATTACGTGCTTGTTGCCGAGGGGGTCGAATTTACGGGAGACCCGGGCCCCCGTCTGGTACTCCATGAAGGGCTTGTAGAGAAACTCCATGAATACGAAGGGAAGCACGATGAAAAGGTAAAATACGCCCGTAAACATAACTCCCATGGAAAACAAGCGGCCGGCATCTCCCTCAAAGGTAATGTCCCCGTAGCCAAGGGTGGACATGGTGGTGAGAACCCAATAGAAGGACTCGACCCAAGTGATCTCTCCGCCTCTTTCCGCACCCATCAGGGAACGGTATACGTTCATGTAGATGAAAACGAATAAGACCAGCACCGAGGCAAAGCGTAGAAACCTCACTGCATTTCTGCGTTTTTGCCTCTTCTTGAAGACGGAAGGTGTGGACTTAATGAGTTCTTTCACTTATCTCTCGCCATAATCATTAAGCATAAAAACCAACCAGTGCGAGTTCCTTTTATATCATCGTTTTCATTTTCATGGAGCAGGCCCGTCCCGCTCCTTAAGAGATGCTCCTTGGTCCTCCTTTACTCGCTGTCTTACACTGGAAACGCGCCCTCCACACGGGCGCAGGAAGCTCCACCATCCAGCCGACTCGAGATACACGCCGAAGCATCGCCTCTGCCCGAAGGGGCGATCACCGCCGAATGGCCTAGGTTCAACGGTCCCTTGGACGACGCCACCTCGCCCGAGACCAAACTGCTGGGAAAGTGGCCCGAGGGGGGACCGCGACTGCTCTGGGAGATAAGCAAAGGGGAGGGCTATGCCTCGCCCGCGATCAAGAACGGGAAACTGGTCCTATTCCATCGCCTCGAAGGCGAGGAGACGGTGGAGGCATTGGACGCGGAAAAAGGGGCGTCCCTGTGGAATTTCAAATACCCCGTGGAATACCGCGACAGGTTCGGATATTCCAATGGTCCCCGGGCAAGCCCAGTAATTGCCGACGATCTTGTCCTGACGCATGGCGTAACGGCATGGCTAACCTGCCTCGAGCTCAAGACCGGAAAAAAAATCTGGCAAAGAAACCTTGCGGAGGAATTCGAGATCCCGCAGTCCTTCTTCGGAAAAGGCTCCAACCCAATCGTCATGGACGAGAAGGTAATCGTCAACGTTGGAGGTAGTGATCAAAGGTGCGTGGTCGCCTTTGGCTTGCGGGACGGCAAGGTAAAATGGATTACCCGTGACACGTGGGGAGCCAGTTACTCCTCGCCGGTAAAAACGGTGATTCACGGCAAGGAAGTCTGCCTGGTCTTCACCGGTGGCGAAAGCCGCCCTCCGGATGGCGGGCTTCTCGTCATCGATCCAGCGAACGGAACCAAACTGGCTCGCTTCCCGTGGCGAGCCTCCAGTTTCGAGTCGGCAAACGCGGTCCCTCCTCTTGCTCTTGGAAACAACCGTGTTTTTCTCACCGAATGCTACGAGAAGGGTGGAGTCATGCTTGCATTCGACGAGAAGTTCAAGCCCATGGTTCAATGGACCGACGAAACCATCAACGTCCACTGGATGACACCCGTCCTCAGTGAAGGGGCGCTTTACGGAGTGGCGGGAAGGCACCAGCTTGGTGCGGAGAACTTTTGCATCGATCCGTTGAGCGGAAAGGCCTTCTGGCGGGACCGTATGCGCTGGTCCGATGAAATCAACGGCAGGTCGGTGGAACTCGAGCTTTTCCGGGGAGCTCTGCTCAAAGTCGATGGATCCTTCCTCTGCCTTTCGGAGATCGGGACTCTTCTGCGCGTCGCCATGGACAAGAAGGGATGGAAGATCAAGGACAAGACCCAACTCTTCCTCGCTCCCGGAACCTGGACTTTGCCAGCCATCAGCAAAGGCCTACTCTACGTCATGCAAAACGAAACCGACAGAAGTACGGGCAAGGGCCCGAGACTCCTGTGCTACGACCTGCGCGGAAAGTGAGCGGGAAGAATCCTCCCCGGGCCATAGAAGTCCAGCCTCTCTCCGGTTTCAACCAAGCCTTGACCTACTCGGTCCCGGCCAAGTTCTCCGGTCAACTCCTGCCCGGCTGCCTGGTCGCCATTCCACTCGGCCCAAGGAGGACCATGGGGATCGTGAGTTCCCTAAAGCCCGCTGACACCCTTCCTGCAGGCAAACTCAAGCCCATCTCCGCCCTTGTGCGAAGGGAGCCCGTGCTCAGCCCGGACCTGCTTGAACTTGCCCGGTGGATGAGTGGCTACTACGCCTGCTCTCTCGAGCCCGTCCTTGAGGGGATGATCCCCGCATCAGTCCGTGGCGGAGCCAACGAGAAGTCGATCAGGATGATCGGGATTCCGGCCGATGGAATCCCGTCCGATGCCTTCGATGCGTTGAGCCGATCCCCTAGGCAGAAGGAACTCCTTGACTACCTAAGCAAGCAAGGCAAACCCGTCCCCCTTAACGATACGCTTAAGTATCTTGGCATAGGAGAGGGTGCAGCGAAGGGCCTCATGGCCAAGGGCTTGGCCGAGGAATCCAGGCGGACGGTCCGCAGAGTGGCCTATGCCGATGATCTTGGCGAACCCGCTTCAGAAGCCGAATCCGAGCTCGTTCTTACCGACGAGCAAGCCAAGTCCTCCGCGGAGATCAAGCAAAGCATTAGAGCCGGCTTATTCGAAACCCGCCTTCTCCATGGCGTTACAGGGTCCGGCAAGACCGAAGTCTACTTCGAGGCCATGGAGGAGGCCTTGTCGCTCGGGGGAAGCGTGCTCTTCCTCGTTCCCGAGGTTGCCCTCGCTCCTCAAACCGTTTCTCGTCTCCGCCACCGCTTCGGCAAACAGTCCGAGCAAGTCGTGGTTTGGCACAGTCATCTCTCTGCAGGGGAAAGGCTTGATGCCTGGAGTTCCATCACCCGAGGGGAAGCAAGGATCGTGGTCGGGGCTAGATCGGCCGTCTTCGCCCCAGTCCCGAACCTTCGACTGGTGGTCGTGGACGAGGAGCACGAACCGGCCTACAAGCAGGAAGACACCCCGCGCTATCACGGGCGGGACGTCGCCGTATACCGAGCCATGCTGAATCGGGCGGTTTGCGTTCTTGGATCCGCTACCCCGTCCCTTGAAACCCTCCACAACGTCGAGCGCGGAAAATATAGCTCCAGTTCCCTTACCCGCCGGATCGACGGAAGGGAATTACCCCTCATTCATCTGATCGACATGAGAAGGGAGAGCCTCAGGCAAAAGACTCCCCCCATCCTGTCCACCCAACTCGTGGAGGCAATGCGCCAACGGTATACGGACCGCGAGCAAAGCATTCTTTTCCTGAACCGGCGGGGCTTCAACACGACTATGCTTTGCCCGGAATGCGGTCACGTCGAACAATGCAAGGACTGCAGCATAGCCATGACGTTCCACCGGACCGACGGATACCTCCGTTGCCATCTGTGCAGCTACCGCAAGCCCGCCCCAAAATCGTGTCCGTCTTGCCAATCCTTCGATATCAGACGCAAAGGCCATGGGACCCAGAGAATCGAGGATATCGTGAGCGACCTTCTCCCCCGCAAGGCAACCGTCATGAGAATCGACGCGGACATGATGACCAAAAAGAATCTCTTCAGGGAAATTCTGCGGGATTTCAGGCTCGGGAAAATCGACGTCCTGGTGGGAACTCAAATGATCGCCAAGGGGCTTGATTTCCCAAACGTCACACTAGTCGGTGTGATCGATGCCGACCTTCCTCTGAGAATGGAGGACTTCAGGGCCTCCGAGAGGGCCTTCCAGTTGCTCGTCCAAGTAGGAGGGAGGGCAGGGCGCGGAGACCGAGCCGGGGAAGTGTACGTCCAGACCTATGCCCCTCACGAACCTTCCATTCAATACTCCAGAAAAGCCGACCTGCGTGGATTCGCCGAGGAGGAAATGGCCATGAGAAAGGAATTCGGCTATCCGCCCTACAGGCACCTCGTACGTCATTTGTTCCGTGGCAGGAGCAATGAAAAGGTCGATTTCTACGTCGACCAATGGAGGAAGGTTCTCGATACGAAACCCATACCGAACGCCGAAGTGAAGGGGCCCGCCCCCGCTCCTCTGGAAAAAATAAAGGGGTACTACCGCCACCATCTTCTTTACTTCACTAACTCCGTGCGACCGTTCCTTTCCGAACTTGAGAAACGCAGGTCGGGCTTCCCCCTCGACAAGGAAGTGCAAGACGTCCTAGACGTGGACTGCCAGCAACTTTCCTGAAGGAACGCCTAGTCCAGCTTGATTGGGTTGCGAATGGCGAGGGTCGAGGAGACGCCTGCAGGGTGCTTGCGGACCAGGAGTATCCCGGCCCCAGCCGGGATAAGAATGTCATTGAACGGGGCCCGGCCGGCTCCTTGCTTCCTCCAACCACCAGAGTGAACCTTGACCTTCGGTGCCGCTACGTAACCGGAACCGGGACTGGTTATGATCACCGAGGCAACCGACCCGTTTTCCACCTTGGCGATTCCCTTGGCTCCTTGCCCTCCGCCTCCCACGAAGGATACGAAGGCGTCTGAGGAATAACCGGAACCAGGTCTTCCCGTGATCCAGGTAGCGGTGCCGAGAAAATCACAATTTCCGCTTTTCCCCTTCAGCTCAAAGGTATCGGCGCCTGCGTTCACAACCTCGAAATAGCCATTCGCCGCGGACTTGATGATCAGGCCCGCTCCGACGGCAACGACGTTTCCATCCTCGTCGATCTGGTTCTTGGAATCATCGGTCTTTCGTCCGCGGGCTCCCGCAACCCTCACCATGAAGCCATTCCTGAGACCATGACCGGCGGATGTAACCACCACGTTGGACCCGGCAAAGGGGTTGGTCATGGCTGAGATGCTCCCGGAAGAAATGGAAAGGTCCTGCCGGGTAATGGAACCGGCAATGCCCGTTCCCGGGCGCGCCGAGACAACGGCCTTTTGAGCGATGTCTTTGTTCGTGCCATCATGCCAGTAAGTGCTCCAGACGCCCTGGTTGAGAATCTCGACGTTGTCCGCAACATCCTGCGACTCGTCCGCAAGCCACTTGCTCCCGTCGGATGCATTGTCGTCGATATGCTCGGATGCGATCAGGTCCGAGAGCATCATATCCACCCCAAAAGGGTTGTTCATGAGAAACCTTTTCCCTTGCTGGGGAATCATGAAGAAAGTGTTCTGGGTCAGGGCGGTGCCGGAAAGAACCAAGTCCAGGATGGAATTCCCCCTGCGGGCGATCATGAAGGACTCGTCGGGGTAAATGATGGTCTCCGAGACGACCGAACCGTTTCCGCCGACTTCCTTCCAAGACGAACCATCGTGGTAGTAGGGACGATAGTCGTTGGAAGTACCGTCCTGCTCGCCCGGAGGCTTGAGGAGATAGACGTAGTCGGCCACGCTGAAATTGCCCTCCTGCAAGACGGTGGAATCATAGCCGAAAAGGGAACCCAGGGTCCAGGCCTCGAACACCTCGACCAAGGACTCGGCCTTAAAGATCGAGCTCAGGTCGTCCCCAAGAGGGTTTGCGAGCGTAAGGACGTCGCCCGTATTGGACTGAATGAGGTAGAATTTCCCCTCCTCATCCGACTCGGTCTCGGAGCAGCGGATGAAATGAACCCCGCCTTCGATCTTGACGCTCGGCGGCGTAAGATAGCCCTTGCCGGGTTCATCTACCACAAAACCGGTGATCAAGCCTTGGCTTGCGTTAACCTCAGCCGAGACTGCGGCCAATTCGTAATTGACGGTCGAGTCGTTACCCTCAGTCGGAAGATCAAGAAAGACCCTCGGGGCTGACTGATAGCCCGAGCCGGCGAAATCCAAGCTTACCTGCAAGACCGAATTATTTCCATCCAGCGTAGCGGAAGCCCGGGCCTTCTGGGTTGCCAGCATCCCCGACTTGAAGGGGAAACTGGTCTTGGTGGGGTCAAGCAGATCGGGAACGCGATGGAAGGTAACGTTGTTTCCCGTAACGCTCTTGACCTGCCCCCTGAAGACTGCTTCTCCCTTCAGTCCCGAGGAAGCAACGGAATAACTGGGGTAGGCCGATGAACCTGCGGGCAAACGGATCGAAAGAGCCCCCGTTGGATCGGCCAATTCGCCAGTGGAGGCAAAACAAGGGGCATACAGGGCAAAAAGCATGGAAGTTGCCGCCGAAAGCACATTTTTGTAAATTTTAAACATCGAACCTTTCTTGGTGCATACCAAATATGCTACCTACCATGAAATAAGGCAAAGAGAAATTTCACCCTGTCGAGGAACGGAAGTTGCCATCCCCCCCCTACAAGGTTTTGAAAGGAGAAGATGAACCTTGTGTTTTCACGTTCGGTTATCCTTCTGGGCTCTGCTATGGTCGCCCTTTCGCCATCCTATTCGAGTCAGCAGACAAGCCCCGTGTCCTTCCGCGCCGAAATCCACCAGTACCTCGAGAAGAATCCGCGCGACCCCTTTTCCCTCATCAAGGACGAAATCGAAACAATAGGTTTTCCCGGCTCCGGCTCAGGCCCTCTCGACTATCTTAAGGTCTTGCTCGAAAAACTCGAGGTCAGCATCCATTCCCAACAGCTTGTCTTTTCCACCACCAGCCTCCAACTGAGCATGATTTCACCTCGAAACCCAAGGGCCATCTATTTCAATGAGGACGTCTACCTTGGCTATGTGCCCGGAGGACAGATCGAGGTCATCGGCATCGACCCCGGCCTCGGCTCAATACCTTATATCTTTTCACCGCCATCCAATCTTGGCCGAGCCGCCTTGCCCAAGGTCATTCGTTCCCGCAGGTGCATGAACTGCCATGCGGCGGACGACCTGGGCGGTTTTCCCGCCCTTCTTCTGAGCTCGGTAATCCCGGGACCTGGAGGCGGTTCCATAGATGCCTTCAGGAAAAGTCAAACGGGACACTCCGTACCGTATGAGCTCCGCTTCGGAGGCTGGCACCTGACCGGAAGTAACGTTTTCGCCTCTACCTGGGCAAACTCTACTGGACTGATGCACCCTAAGGGCATTTCGAAGGTTCCCGTCCCCCCTGGAACCCGCTTCAAGTGGGACAAATACCTCGTTCCCCGGAGTGAAGTCGTACCAAGTCTCGTCCTTGAGCACCAGGTTGGATTCGTGAACCGCTGCATCGGGGCAAGCTACCGGGCCCGAGAAATCCGGGCGGACCCCAAGCTTAAAGAGGAGGAAAAACTGGCCCATATGGCCAAAGAGTCCAAAGACATCGTGGAGTATACGCTCTTTGCAGACGAGGCTCGTCTCCCGAGCCCGGTTGCATATGCAGACTCCCCCTTCGCAAAAGCGTTCGAGGCTAAGGGCCTGCAATCCCCAACGGGGTTACACCTAAGGAAATTCAACCTTAAGGACAGACTCTTTGAGCACCGGTGCAGCTATATGCTGCACAGCCTGTCCTTCCAGGGGCTTCCCGATGAAATAAGGGGTGCCGTCCTTTCCGAAATCAAGGGGCTCATGACCATGGATCAGTCCGCATTGCCTCCACGCTTCGCCTACCTTGGGAGGATCGAGAGAAGCGAAATTCATGAAACTCTTTCCTCAACCTTACCTCCCTACGCCTCATTAAAGTAAAAAGGGCGCCCGGGGGCGCCCTTTTGAAAAAATGGAAGCAAGGTTTACTTCTTGGCGACTTCGGCGCCGGAACGCTTCCAACCGGAAATACCGGCCGACAAATGCTTCACGTTCTTGTAACCGAGTTTGGCGGCGGCCTTGGCTCCACGCTGATAGGCGCGGCATCCGGGACCTCCGCAATAAGCGACCACGAGTGTGCTCTTGTCCTTGGGAAGAAGCTTGGCCAAGTCCTTGCCCTGAGAGTTGAAATGAATGGCGCTCGGGATATGGCCCTTCTTGTAGGAAGCGTCCCCGTTGACGTCGATCACGGCAACCTTGCCGGCCTTGATGGCTTCCTGCAGGTCCTTGATACTGATATCGGGGTACTCACCAGCGAAAAGACCGGTCGCAAAGAGTGAAAGAATAAGCAATGAGAAGATTTTTTTCATGAATGTTTGAGGGTTTGGAATGATTAAAACCGAAATTGTCTCATCGGTTTAGAAGCTCCGCAATACTAAAGGGAACCCAGAATTCAGATTATTTTTTAGGTCCTTCCATTTTTCCCTTGAGAGAGTCGTGCGCGAGGGCTCATTATGGACTTATGCACATATTCACACGCCGAAACTTCCTCGGCCAAGTCCTCAAGTTCGCACCTTTCTTCGCGACTCCGGGGCTGATGGCCGAGCAACTCATCCTCACTCCACCCCAGACGCCCGGTCCCTTCTACCCGGACAAGTTGCCCCTCGACACGGATAACGACTTGGTCGTCATCAACGACTCACTGACCCCATCCGTCGGCAAAATAACCTACTTGGGAGGGAAGGTTACCGACCTGAAGGGCAACGCCATCCGTCATGCCACGGTCGAGTTATGGCAGGTCGACGGCAATGGCATATATCTCCACTCCAGGGGAGGAAGCAGGCAGAAACAGGATGGAAACTTCCAAGGCTACGGGCGTTTCATGACCGACTCAAAGGGCCGCTACTTCTTCCGCACCATCAAACCCAACGAATACCCCGGCAGAACCCCTCACTTCCACATGGCGGTCTCGGCCAAGGGCAAAAGAAAGTTTTCCACCCAATGCTACGTTGAGGGCGAGCCCAAGAACAAGACGGATGGAATCCTCAACCGTATTAGGGACAAGAAAGCCCGTGATTCCCTTATCGTTCCCTTCAAGCCAGTCCCCGCTTCCAAGCTGGGGGAACTCGCAGGCAATTTCGACATCGTCCTCGGCTGGACTCCTGAAGACTGAGTCCAAGAGGGCAAACGGCCTGAGCAGGCAAAGGCTCGAGCAGCATCCCGGGGAATCACACGCGCTCCCTAGGGTGTCGTAATGCGCAGGCGCAGGAACTTCCTCTGGCCCGGCGGCAGGGGTTGATCCGTAACGTAGGTCGCCCGCTCCATCCCTCCACCGAGATACACCACCCGCTCGAGCTGTACGCCGGCCATGCTCCAGGTCTCGAGATCGTCGCTCTGCTCGACGTGATACTCGAAGATCTCACCGGCGTTCGAATAGGTCGAGTTGGTGATGGTATCGGCTTTCCAGCGGACGAAGGAAATCCTTTGCCTGTTGTCCGCCCGCATGGGCTGCAAGGGCAGGTCCTGCCTGCGGTCGGGGCCAAGCGAGTCGGATCCCAAGGCCCGCTCGAAGAGGTTGCTATAGCCATCGCCGTCGGAATCACTGTAGTCCTCATCGAAGATCTTGGAGGCCTCCACTAGGGTGAGCCCCGGATCCCGGGCGAGCAAACGCGCCGTAAACCTCTCCTTAATGTCATTATAACGCACGTCGCCCCGACGAAAAGTCTTCCAGACGCTCCGGCTCGGCTCCACCACGGTGAAAGTTCTTGTTTCGGGTTCGGCGGGCACGAAAAAGTCATTACCCGGCGAATTGAAGGTCAGGGTCACCGATCCGCTCTTGCGGGGAATGACCCGGTTTCCACGGAAGACTCGTACGACGTCAGGATCGGAACTGGTGATCTGAACGGGCAGACCACTGGTCACGTATATGCCCTGCAGGACGAGAGGCCGATGCCCCCTTGGAGTTAGCCTCAAGCCTCCCGTGCCCGGGGACGGGAAACGGATCTCCTGCCTTTGCTTGGCACTGACGTAAAAGACCTGTGTAACTGGCGGAGCCGCCTTGACGTAGGCGCTTCCACTCTGGGTTGCCGTGATGCTGACGTTGCCCTCGAAACCATCCAATATGACCATCCCGGTGGCATCCACCGTGGCCGGGCCGTAATCGACCTGAAAGCTGACCGGGAGGTTGTAGACGGGATGATTGATCCCCGAGGATACCGCGGTGGCATTCAGCTCGAAGGCCGGATCGTCCCGTACTTTCTCGGGGATGGGATTGAAAGTAATGACTTGATCGTCCTTGACCCCGGGGGGAACGACGTGAAGGACCCGGCTGACCGGGGAAGCCGGATGATAACGGGAATCGCCCATCTGCATGGCCGTAATGGTAGTGGCTCCCGGCCCCAGCACGGTTACGTGGTTTCCTACAACCATTGCAACGGATGGATTGGAGGAGACGTAACTGACTGGTAACCCGGAGGAGGCAATCGCCAAAAGCGGGAACGGGGCGTCGCCGACCGCCTTGTCGACCAACTCGGGAAAGGTGATGGTCTGTGGGCCTCCGAAGGATGGAGGATCGCTCACGTAGGGATGAAGGGGGCCGAACAGATCCTTGAGGCCCCACTTGTGGGCCAGATAGCCTTCGATCTTCTTGCGGTTGACCGAGTTGACCGGCTCATCGAACACAAGGACTTCCGCAATCTCGCCGAGGAAGGTCTGACCGACTTGGTCGAAGGGGATGGCTCCCTGGCTGAAGGAATCGGCGCCCACGATCTCGCCATTGACCCAGAGCGACTGTCCGTTCGGGACGACGCGCAGGGAATTGACCGACCAGACGTTGCTGGGCGTGTCGGAGACGATCCTCACGTTCTCGGAGGCATGGCTGAGCTCGAAGAATCCGTCGGGGCCCGTAGTCGCGAGATCCCCGCCCAGTACGTAGGAGGCGCCCGTAGACGTCTGGCGGTGAACGATGAAGACGAACTGTGGGTTGGGGACGGTGTTCTGGATATTGAAGTTCTGGCCGGAATCAAAGGAAACGATGGGTTTCTCGTTAAGGGAGTTCGGAACCCACCTCGTCATGTTCAGGTCGACGGCTTGGATCGGGTTATTGGTATTACCCGACTTGTCCGCCCACATGCTGACCTTGTTGCCGTGAATGAAGTCGTAGGTATCGTCCCTCAGGTTGTCCCCATTGACGTCGTTGGCATCAAGCCAGAGCTTGAGTCCGGGAGAAGAGTCCGAGAAGAGATTTCCGAATCCGATGGTAAAGGTATGACTGACCGGCGCAGCCGGCTCATAGCGGGCGTCTCCAGGCTGAATGGCGGTCAAGGTTACTTCCCCGGGACCGTAAATTAAGACCTGCGAGCCATTGACGACCGCCTTGGTGGGATCAGAGGTAGAAAAGTGAACCGGCAAGCCGGAGGTCGCGTTGGCCTCGAGAGGGAAGGGGAAGTCGCCCACCGAATGATCGACTATGGAGGCGAAGCTGATGCTCTGGGGAACCTTGACCACCGTGAGGTAGTTCGATTCCGGGATCGCAGGGGCGTAAAGATCACTTCCACCCTGAGTGGCCGTAATCCGCGTGGTTCCCGCGCCGACCAACTCGATCTCATGAAAGTCTCCGCCCCCCTGGCCGTAGATCCTGGAAACGTCGGTTGCGGTCAGGGCGACCTTGTAAACGCGAAGATCGTCCACCATCCCGCTGAAGGGATCGACGGAGGAACCAAGCTTCATGTTGGAATAGCGCTGAGGGAGGGGCATCCCCGAAATACTTACGCCTCCCACTTGGGCAACCTGGGCCGCGTTGGCGAATAAGGTAAGGGTGGAATTCCCATCGAAGGAGAGGGCCAGATGGGTCCATTGGTTGTCCGTCAGGACGGGGACACTCGAGTTCAGATCGACCGAGGTCGAATTGCCATCCGCAAAAAGCTTGAATACTACTCTCCCTGATCCTGCGTCCTTGCGCACTTCAAAGACGTTCATCTGGTTGAGGCCGTCCTTGGCAAGGATAGTCGAGGCGGTTGCGTTTACGTCCGGTGAATTCAGCCACATCGAAAGAGTAAAGGCCCCATCCGTCGGCACGCTACCCAGTTCCACCCTGCCGGACGGAGCGCCCAACTGAAGGCCGTTGGAGAAGAGCCCCGGCCTCCAGGAGTTTGAGGGTCCTACGCTGGCCAGATCGACCAAGGTTCCATTGTAGGCGCCCTGCGTATCCGCGGCGCTCGAATACAGTTGCTCGTCCAGTTTCCAGTGAGCCGTAAGATCCTCCTGCCGGGTAACCTTGATGCGTGCTACGGTCTCGTCCTCCACGTCGTAGAGCAGGGGCAGGCCGGTCATGTTACCGTCGTTGTCGATCGAATAGCCCGTCAGGGCGACCGAAATAAGGTTGGCTCGGACCGAGGTCAGGTTCTGATCGAAGACGAGGGTTTGCTGACTCTTGTCGGAAACGGTCAGGTTGCCGTTCATGTAGACGAAATAGTACAGTTCGTCCAAGGCATTGCTCAGGCTGATCGGGTAGACTCCAATGGCGGTGGGGTTCGAAAGGTTTCCATCCGCAACCGGAGTGGAAATGACCACGGACTGGTTGAAGTCGGCCTCAAGGTCCCCATTGACCAAGCCATCGATCGAGTAGGTCAGGGCGGGGTTGGGCTCGGTGGTACTCCTGAACTGGTCATGTGCCGTGACCACGGCCTCTTTCTTCATGATGAGAAACTCCATGGGCAAGGGCTCGGCAGCCAACCAGTTGGCATCGCCGTTCTGCCTTGCAAGCAGGCTGACCGCTCCAGGTTTCCTGATCGTCATAACGGTCCCGTTCAAGTCGATGGAATCGGCTCCTTTGACGATCTCGAAGGCAATGGGCAGGCCCGAGGTCGAAGTAACGTTGAGGTCTATGGGCTGATCCCCATAGACGAGGACGCCCAAGTCCTGCTCGAAAACGATGCTTTGACGCCCCTTCAGCACCACTAGGCTGACGACGGCGAAGTCCTCCCCCGAAGAATTGGCTATCCTGAGGTTGACTGGGAAAATTCCAGTCGCGTTCGCTTCCCCGAAAATCAGGCCCACGTTGGGATCGATCTCCAGGCCGATCGGTAACCCGGTGGCATTGAATTCGGTCGGGCCCTTGATAGATTCGATCTGGTACTCGTACTCCTCCCCATAACGGGCGATCAAGGGGGAGGCGGCGAACTCATAGACCCGCTGGATCTCGCGGTTGCTCAGAGGCTCCCTGAAAATACGCAGGTCGTCAATCATACCGTCCAGGGTATGCCCACCCGAGGAGTGGGCCGCCAAGTAGGTGCTGTCGTCGCCGCCCGAGCCCTGGAGCACGGCATTGGCCACACTGATTGGCGTGACCGCCTCACCCGCATTGACGAAGAAGCGGACCTTCGCACCATCCCACATGAGCGTATAGTGGACCCAGTCTCCCAAGGTGACCGGAATTTCATCGGTGTTGACCCAATTGCCCAGGTAGACCCCGGCCGATATGAAACCATTCTGAATCTCGACCTTCATCTGGTCGCTCTTCAGGACGACCGCATCGACGTCGTCGGTCTTGAGCCAGAAGCAGACGGTGAAGGTGTCGGAAAGAGTGAAGTTGGCGCTCTTGGGGAGATATACGGACTGGTTCTCGTCGAAACGCAGGGCGGTTCCCTCCCGGCCCGGGTCGGAATGCAGGTAGAGGTTGGTGATCGAATTACCGACCACGCTGCCGTTGTTCTCCAAGCCCGAGGCATCCGCTATAACGGTGCCGTTGAGCTCGTCGAAGGTCCAATGGACGATCGGGTTGTTGGGAAGCTTTATGACGGGAACGTTGTCGAAGGTCGGGGCCTCGGTATCGTAGGGATGGCCCCCGAAATCGCCGGAGCCATTACCATAGAGGGTAACGATCTCGGTCGGGGAGAGGGGACGGTCGTAGACCCGCAGATCGTCGATCTTGTCGACGAACCGTTCCCAGCCGCTGGGGAAATTCCCGATCGTGTCGATGGCGGCTCCCACCTTGTAATTGGAGGAACCGACCTCCGTTCCGTTGAGGTAGAAAATGGTATCACTGCCCTTGCCCACGGCTATCAGTTGGTGCCAGCCCGCGGCGAGGGAGTTGCCGTTGACACCCGACCCTCGGAAGCCGATGGCCCCCGAGACGTAGATTCCCAGCTCCTCGATGCCCCCCTTCTTGAAGACCACGTGCCTGGCGTTGCCCCCTGCTGCAAGAGTCCGCCTAAAGTCCACGCCGGTCTCTACGAGGGGACCCTCCAGCCAAGTCGAAATGGTCCAGTCGTTGGACAGGGGAACCTGGTTGGCTCCCATGTCGATGTAAGAATCGGACCCGCTCCCCAACCGCAGCCCGGAACCGAACTTCCCGGCCACCGCCAAGTCGGAACCGGGTATATTGTTTAGCGTCGCGTTCCTCTTTGCCTTGGAGGAGTCGAAGATGGCGCTTCCGTCCGTCTCCTCGAAGGGGAAGTAGAGGGACAAGCCTTCCTTTGTCTTGAAAGTGGTTCCGGCGAGGTCCTCGGTGATGCTCCACTTATGGGCCAGGTATCCCTCGATTCTTTCCCTATCGTCCAGGCTGAGGTAGCGGTCGAAGACCATGATCTCTCCGATCTCACCGATGAGTTGACCGTAACCCGTCGCGGGGTCATAGCCGAGGGTCGTCTGCTGAAGAACGTTGGACTCTTGGTGATAGGAGCCTATGCGGGTACCGGTCTTGGCGTCCAGGGTCCAGCCACTGGAACCGTCGTTGCCGCCGATCACGACCCCGGACCCCTGAGCCACGATGAACACGCTCATCGGGGTCTGGCCGAGAACCAAGGTACCGATATTGAGGGAGTGCCCGGTCGCGAACCGCATGGCCGGCATGTCCCCGAAGACCTCAGTGGCAAACGTCGGCTGGGAAGCGGAAACCGACTGGACCGCATTCTTTTCCGAGAGGGACTTGTCCACCCAGATCGAAACACGCTGGTCGTCAAGCCAGTCGTTGCGTACTCCATCCCCATCGGGATCGGAAGCGTCCAGCCAAAGGACGAGCCCGTCCATGGTGTGTTTGGTGAATCGGGTATCACTGGCGGTAAATGCCTTGATGGTAGGAGCCCAAGCCGTCCCGCCGAGGTTCTCGGCATAAGCGCGGTAATAGTATCGGGTGTCCTTGACCAGGTTTTCCACCAAGACTTCATGGACCCCAATCGATACCGGGTTGCCTCCGTTCAACTCGATCACGTTGTCCCACTTGGAGGCATTGTTGTCATCCACCGCAGTGGAATTCTCCTCAATCCAGTCGTCCCCCCAAAAAATCTTGAGGTTGACGGGGTCGCCACCGGTGACCACCACCTCGTTGGTGGTGGTGACGCCACCGAAGGGATTGGCCGCAAGGTGGGGGTGACCGGGGGGGAGAAGTTCCTCGGGCGATCTCCACTTGTGCGCCAGGTAGCCCTCCAAGTCAGCCCGCTCACTAGCATTGAGAATACGGTCGAAGATGACTACTTCCGCGACCTCGCAGGTCGATTTCTCCCAACCGTTCCCACCTCCGTTTCCGCCGAACTGGAGAGTGCCGGGGGCAAAATTGGTGTTATGGGACCCGGTCGATCCTGAAACAAGGGATACACCGTCCCTCCAGAAGGAGGCTCGCGGATTCCCTCCACTTCCCTCGATGGTCCCGAGGTGCATGTGGAAGTCGGTGTCAAAGGGACCCGCGGTCGAAATCCACCCTTGGGCATACCACCTTCCGGTCAGGCCGCCATGGAACCCAAAGAGGAAATTCCTGTTGCGCGAGGCAATGACGCGCAGGTTCGTTCCACCCGTGTAGCGGGCGATCGTAACCATGGTGTAACCCGTTGTGGTCAGGAAGTCGTAGTTGGGGCCCCAGATGAGGTCGTCCCCATCGAAATTGACCACCGGCTTGCCCTCGAAGGAAGATACGTAGTAGGAGGGGTCGCCCCTCGTACCGGTCATATCCCTGCCGTTTCCGGAGGCGTCCTTCCACTCGGTCACGGTCTGCCCGTTCCCCAGGACCTGCCCATTGTCCTCGACTAAGTCGGCATTCATGTCCTGGGCCGAGAACCAGGCCACCATTCCCGCTATGGTATCGGGCTTGAAGGAGCGGTCGATCACCGTCTCGGTCCTGGTCACCAGACCGCCGATGGAGTCCACCTCGGCCCGGAGAATGGCCCGGGTGGGCATGACGTCGATGGGGTTGCGGGTTTCCACGATCGGTCTTTCGATGCCCAGGAACTCGAGGAAACCATCGTTGGGAACGTCTCCGGCGACGATCTCCAGGACCTCGGATTCATCCAGTCCCCGATCATAGACGCGGAACTCATCCAGTTGGCCCTTGAAGAAACCGAAGGTCGGGTAGAGCGACGTTCCCTGGGTCGAACCGAAGGACGGGGTTTCCTGGTGAAGCGAAACGGTGGAGTCGGGCAAGAGTAGCGGCCCGGCCTTGAGGGAGCCGTCCACGAAGAGCTTGAAGGTCTTGGGCGAATCGCCGAAGGTAACGATGACGTGATGCCATTGATCATCGTTTATGGCGACCGTGTCAGCCAATTCCACGCTGCCTCCCCCCTCCGCGATCTTGGCATGAACGACGCCATCGTCGAGGGAGATGGTAAGACCCGAAGAGGATGTCCCTTCGTCGTAGAGGACCTGCTTTGCGTATCCTGCGGTTACGGCTGAGGAAAGGTCGTCCTGCGCAATGGCGAGTATTTCCGCGTCGCTCAGGTTGGTCTCGTAGAAGCGCAAGTCGTCGACCATTCCGTCGAAGAAGTCGCTGAAGACCTGATTGGTTCCTCCCAGTTTCCATTTTTCCGTGGAAAGGATTTCCATGGGGTCGCCATCGGGCAGTAACTGCTGATCGGTAAGAACGCCGTTCAGGTAGAAACGGAGAATGGAGGAGTTGTAATCCGCAACCACCGCCACGTGAGCCCAGTCGCCCTGGCCGATGGACTGGTTGGAGTCTACGGTGACTTGGCTGGTAAGGTTGCCATGGGTATAGAAAATGGTGTTGTTTCCGTCGAGGGAAAGCTTGAGCGGACCTCTCTTGAGCAAGGTGCTCTGGTTGGAGGTAAGGAAAAGGTCGGGATGATCGCTCGGCTTGACAATCGTACGGGCCGTGGCCCCACCGCCAGCCGGGGTATAGAAGTAGGCTTCCTGGTTCGACCCGCCACCGCCCTCGCCATGAGCAATGGCAATGGCATAGTACCCCTGCTCCAGGGTAACGGTCGTGGTCTGGGTGCCACAGCACTGGGGCTGATACAGCAGCTGTTCGTTACCCTTGTTCCCGTTGGTCTCGAACTTACCGTCTTGGTCGAGGTCGATCCATACCGTTCCGCGATCATCATTACCCCGTATTTCCCATCCGTAGGGGCCCGTGACCTTGGCGTTGAAAATCCCGTTGAAGAGGCTCAGGTAGTTGTTGTTCCGGGTAATTCCAATCCCCGCGTTGCGGTAGTCGTTGTCGTTGTTGAAATCAAGCCCGCGGTTACCCGGACCATTGGTTAGGATACTGGTTCCGCTCGGGGTGAGCTTGAACATGTTTTCAATGTCGGTGTAGTACTCGTTCTGGATGTTCTGCATGAACCCATGGGCATAGAGTTGCCCTTGGGTATACTCGCCGAGGTTCTCGGTATCGGGGTTGATCCAGAGGGAAATGGTGTAGGAGCCCTTGTGCAGGTCGCGCAGCTTGCCCTCGGAGGAAAGGGTACCCACGTCGTTGGTGCCATCCAGGTTAAGCCCCTGGCCGAACTGGGCTCCCGACCAGGAGGGAGAACCGCCTAAGTCGCCGTTGAGGACGTCGAAGCCGAGGTCATTGAGCACAGTTCCCGAGCCTTCGTCCATGGGGTAGTAGGCAACTACTGAGTCGTAGCGGGTAAAGGCAGGGCCGGTGAAGACCTTGGAGGCGGGACGGACCCGGAAACTGACGCTTCGTCCGTCGAAGGACTGGGCAAGAAAGCCACTCGCGTTGGCGTCCAGATCGAGCCAGTTGTTCCTGCCGTTGAAGGTCAATCCGCGACCTGCGAAAGCTGATAGGCGGGTGGCATTGGAATCATCCCCCTGAAAGCGGGCGTCATGGGCCCAAGCAGTGGAGTCATAGGCCAGGGAACCGTTGTTTTCGTCGAACCTCAGGTTGGAAACCAGGGACTCACGGACCTGAGGATCGCCATTGGACCAGTCCGTACCGTCGGCACTGGTGGCGAAGGCCCTGAAGTAGTATGTTTCGCCTGCCGTCAGGCCACTTACTGTGGCGTTGAATTCGCCTAGGCCCTGGACCGCTCCCCCGGCTACGTCGACCGAGCCGTCCCACTTGAGGGGATCGAACCCGCCGTCCTCGTTGCCCCAGTAGATTTTTATGCTCGGCTGCGTCGAGTCGAATGCGACCAGTTCGCCGGAAACGGTTGCGGTTCCGCCACCCGCGGGGTTAATGCCAGAGACCTCGACCACGGGCGGAAGCGAGAAGGCGGAGGTCTGGAAGCGCATCGTACCGTTGAGGTAGATGCTGGCGACCTCATTGGAGGAAAGATCCTTCTGGTAAAGCCTGACTTCGTCTATGTAGCCCGTAAAGTGGTTCCCACCCTCATCGGTCCCGATTCTGAAGTCGTACTGGCTCCCCGTATCGACGACCCGGGCGACCTGAACCGGGTTGCTCTGCACAGCCCCATCCACGTAGAGAACCATATCCTCCACGCCGTTTCCGATGGAGGGGAAAACGAGGGCGACGTGATGCCACGAGTCGTCGTTGATCACCGTATTCCCCGTAAGTCGACCACCCCCGACGTCGATCCTCAACCTGCCGCCGTCGACGGAGAAATTCCATTCCTGCCCGTTACCCGGGCTTCCCCACGAAACGAGGGCTCCATTGGGGGAAGTGGGAGGAGTCTTGATCCACATGGCTATGGAGCGCGGGATGCCTCCCCCAATTCCCTTGTAGCCCCTGACCGAGACGTGCTCGCCCGAACCGCTGAACCTGAGGGCCCGGCCTACCCGGCCGAAAACACGGTCGGACTCGGCGATCCCGACTAGGGTGCCATGGTTGAGGCCCGCCGAGTCGAAAGCCTCGCTTCCGGTCGTCTCGTCGAAGGTCCACCAAGAGGACAGGCCCTCCTGCGAGGGGAGGCTCCAGACTGCGGAACTCACGGAATTCCCGCCGAAAAGGCGGTAGAAATACTGGTTGTTCTTCTGCAGGCCGCCGAGGAAGACGTTGACCAAACCGTTGGAGTGGGTCCCGTTCAGATCAATCCTGTAATCCCAGAGGCTCGGATCGCTGGGATCGACCTGCTGATTTTCTCCCCCGTCGTTGTCTCCCCAGAAGAAGGATAGGGTGGGGGGAGCCCCGCCGTCGTTCTCCACCCGTCCGGACAGCCTGGCGGAGGTGGATGAGATATCCTTGGGGTTCGAAGTGGTAAGCACGGGCGCGGTGGGGTCAATGACCAGCCTGATGGGCTTTATTCCAACTCCGGCCAGATTCGTTGCGGTAAGGTTGAGGTCGAAGATGCCCACTTCGGTGGGCCTGCCCACCACCTCGCCCTTCAACGGGTCGACGGACAACCCGACGGGAAGGGAGCTGGCCCCGTATGAGGTGGGCGACTGGGTAGCATCGATCTGGAACTGAAGATGAACGACTTGATCGCTCAGGTCGTCCCCCTGGTAGATCTTCTGGATTTCCGCCTCGGTCAAGGCATCGTCGTAGACCCGCATGTCGTCAAGCATGCCGCCATAATAGGCGTTTACGTCGTTACGCCACCTGCCGAACTGAAAGGCTTGCCCATTGCCCGTGCTAATCTGCGACCTGGACCAGTTGGAGGCCTGGTTGCCGTTGAGGTAGATCGTTACGGCCGAACCGGTATAGCTGTGAACGACGTGTACCCAGTCCGTCCTGAAGTCGATCCCGTGATTGGACCTGGGGTCCCAGCACCAGTGCTGACTTAGGAACTGGGTATACCCGCCATCCTTAATGTTTCGAATGCCCCAATACTTGTTCAATCCGTTGGGACAGGCGGTATCGCCATAGCCGTAAAAACCAGGTTCGTTACGGGGGTTGTCGTCGGTTGCCTGAGCCCAGAAGGAAATGGACCTGGCCTCTTTGCCGTCTATGCCAAGCAACTCGCCCGTAGCCTGGGTGGAGACGTAACCATCGGTTCCATTAAAACTGAGAGCCTGGCCGAAACGTCCTTGAACCCAAGTAGCGCCACCCACCAGGTTGCCGGTGAACCGTCCCAGCGCGTCCTCCGCAACGGTACCGTCGCCCTCATCCATGGGCCAATAGGCGACGAGATTCTGCGGCCGGGTCGTGACCGTCTTGCGGACCTCCGTGCTGGTAGAGCCACGATAAGCGAGGTAAAGAACTTCAGGGGCGGTAATGACGGGGGGCTTGATTTCCACGAAACTGCCTCCGCCAAGAGCCACGACTCCCTTCTCGATCAGGTTCTCCGCAGCCATGGCGACGCGTCCTCCCCCGGCACCGCGGTTTCCTCCGATCACCTGAATAAGTCCCCGGTTGTAAATGTTCTTACCCAAGAGACGGATCGCTCCGCCGGAACCTCCTCCTCCATGGTCCCACTGGTGCCCATTGGTACGGCCGTCCCCACCATTGGCGCTGATGACGGCCCCCTGGGCGATGGTAAGGTCTCCATCAGCCCGGAGTTCGAGCGCTCCGCCCCCGGCTCCGGAACCTTGGTAATACCTGCCGCTGGAGCCGCTGCTACCAGCGAGCAGATGAGTGATTTGCTCGTCGCCGTAGCCATAGCTGGCGCTCACGCCCCAGTTGCCCGCAACCCCGGGCCCGCCTGGGCCAAACCCAGTCAATCTCCTTGCGCTTCTGCCGTCCCAAGGGTTCAGCACTCCCTTCCCGCCGTAGCCGTCGTCGTTGGAAGCGTCGCCGCCATTGAGGCTGAGATCGGACTCCAGGTAGATTTCACCACCTGCAACGGTCTGAATGGAAAGGGCGTTGTCGCCGCGGAGGGTCACCTCAGTCGCGCCAGTCAGGCGAACCTGACCGAAGGAGAAGGTGCAAATCTTGTATTCCCAGGTTTGCCCTTGGCTGTCCAGATAGGTGTGGGAGGAAAATACGCCGTTTCCATGGGCTCCGCCCTCGATTGAGAAGTAGCCGGTCTTGGTATCGAAAACGATTTCCGCGTTCTCGGCCACCAGGTTTGCGTTCAGGTAGTCGCCACCGACGTATACGGACCCCTCGTTCGTCAGCCATTCGCCGGAGACGTCCACTTCCCCGACCTTAACCTCTCCGAGCGCCATCATGGCTACGCGACCTCCCGATGAGCCACGGATTTGGTCCTCATTGTGCTCCTTGACCCCGATCCCTGCAGTGGCTTCGATCCGGCCATGGTTGTAGATCCTGATTCCCTCCAGCCTGATGGCTCCCCCGGTACCTGAAGCGCTAGACCCGGCCCCATCACCTCCATTGGCGGAGAGAACGGTGTTGGGCTTGATAAGGACCTCCCGGGCCGACTTCAGCCACAAGGCGCCGCCACCAGCCCCCGCGCCCTCGGTCGGGGTCGGTCCGCCGGAGCTTCCGCCCACCAGGTTGTCCAGGGCGAAGTCCCCATAAAGCTTGGCGTTGCCGGAACCATGGCCACCATAGGCTGCGCCATGTCCTGAAATGGAGGTCTCGACCGGGGCACCAGGACCCAGGCCGGCTCCGTTTCCGGCAGCAAGACCTGAGTAACCGCCTGCAATTGCCACTCCGCCAACGTCGGATTGGGCATCCCCACCATCTACCCGTATGTTGGCCCCCAGGACGAGGTCGCCCGAGTAAGCCTCCAGCTGCAGGGCATTTTTGCCCCGAACGCTGACCACCACGCCGCCGCCCAGGCTGATGCGGGTAAAACTGAACCGGCAGACCGAGTAAGGCCAGACCGAGCCTCCTTCATCCACGAAGGAACGGTCGTCGATCGTGCCATAAGCCAAATCTCCGCTGGAGTGGGTCAAGGTGCCGCTATCGGTATCTATGATGATGGTTCCGGTGGTGTACTCGAGAGCCTCCAAGGAAGAGGGCCGAACGAAGCGAACAGTGCCTCCCGTGCCGGCGCTCGCTCCTTGGCCTCCATTGGTCCGGAGGTTGTCGTTGCCGTCGTTATGAAGGGAAGAAGCACCCTCAAGGTAAATCCTTCCACCTCCGCCTCCCCCCAGTCCGCCGGAGACGTCTAGAAGCGAGTTGGAGGTAAGCTTGAGATCGTATCCCTTTAGGTAGATGGCTCCGCCCGATCCACCGGCCGATCCGTTCAGCCCGCCACCGCCGAGAGAGAACAGATAATCGTCCACCGTCAAGGTCTCGGAGGAAACGATCTTGATGGCGCCGCCTCCACCGCCTCCGCTGTAGGTGTTGCTGCTTCCACCTCCTCCGCTTCCGCCTAGAAAGTCGGTCAAGCTGCCCACGCCATAGGGCAAGCCGGTCGTCGCCGTGGCACGGCCGCCGGCTCCGCCATAGCCTCCACCACCAGCAAGCGTTCCGCCGATTCCACCCCCGGGGCCCAGTCCTCGCGCATTGGCAAAGCCTCCGGAGAAACCTCCGGCCCCGGCACCCCCGCGGTCATCCTCGTTCCCACTTTGGCCGGAAACGTCGATCGGGACGCCGATGAAGGCATCGCCGTTCACGGCATGGATCTCGAGCGACCCCTCCCCAATGACCTCGACCTGCAGGTTGCCCCGCAAATCCACGGAATCGAAGGTAAAGCGGCAGACCTTGTACTCGTAGTCGTTCCCGAGCAGGTCGGTGAAGATCTTTTGCTCAATGACCCCTTCCCTGTAGTCCCCGGCGCTATGGCTCCAAGTACCCAGGCTCGTGTTGATGGTCAATTTGCCCGTATCGTAGTAAGCCCTGTCGGCGGAGGTGAACTGCCTTGTGTCGTTCGCCCAGTCCGAACCCCCGTCGTTGGCGGCGAAAGCCCGGTAATAGTAGGTCTGGCCATCGATCAAGCCCTCCACCGTTGCCTCGAAGTCTCCCGGATCCTGAACCCAGAACTCGACCTCGCCCCACTGGTGTCCCCAGCCTTGGAACTTCGGTGCCAAGCGGATGGCCCGCGTGGTCACCCCAGTCATGTCGTATTCGATGAACACCCCGATTCCCTTGGGATGAACGGGCCCCGGAACCATCTTCCAGAGGGAGAAATTCATCTCCTCATCAGCCACCCAGATCTCCATCTCGAGCAATTCGTCGGCCCGCTCATAGGGCTGATAAAAGATGCGGATCTTGTCCATGATCTTCTCCCTGCCCAGGTTGAAGGTAAGGAGCGGGTTTTTCTTGTACCATGCCGTCCAGCTCGAGCGCCAGCCATCGAGGGGCAATTGGCCGTCGAGCAGGGCGGAAGCAGGGAAGGAGTTGCCCGACTCGGTGGGGAGCGGGTCCGAAAGGACGGTGACGCCCGAGGTCAGTTTCCTCAGCCCGACATAGGCTTCCCCCGTATCGACCACGTTGTCCCAGGCCGATGGGTTGGTTCCGCCATCCGTACCTCCCCAGAAAATCTTCGTCTGGGCGGTGGGCCGCGACCGAACCGGAGGATCGGCCTTGTAGGGGTGGGACCCCACGAGGGTGGAAACCTTCCACTTGTGGGCCAAGTAGCCCTCGATCCGGCGGATATTCTCATCCGAGAGAGGTTCGTTGTAGACCAAAATCTCGGCCATATCTCCCTTCCAGGTCCTGCCGGTGGTCCCATCCCTCGAGAAACTGGAGGCCACGGTCGACCCCTTGGTCCGGACGGACAGGATGGCATAGACGTCGTCCGAGAAGTCACTATTGAGACCGTCACGGTAGTTACCGTCGACGTGAAGAAGCCCGTTGTAGACGTCCGGATTGGTCCAGGTAGCCGACCAGACCCGACCGGTCCCCGAGCGGAAATCGTACCTCACGTCGTCGCCAAGGATGAAGCCCTGGTTGCCGCTCTCGCGCTTCACGACCATAAGGACCGTGCGGATAGGCTCGATCCGATCGAAGGACAGGTGGTCGTTCATGCCGTCGAAACGCAAGACGTGAAGGGAGTCCACTGGATCGACCACGATGCCCGGTTGGCTTGCCGGGTTTGTTTGGCTGGCGTCGTTGCCCTGGGAGGACTTGTCCTTGACCAACCCGACCGGGGCAGGAATCGTCAGGAACTCGGTGGAAGGATCGACGCTCTGGTAGGAATGAGACCCGGGAAGATCGCCGTCCAAGCCCCACTTGTGTGCCAAGTACCCTTCGACCTTCCTGATCTGGTCGTCGGTAAGGGCGTAGTTGAAGATAATGAGCTCCCCGAGTTCCCCGTTCCAGTATCTGCCGTTGATGTTTCGGTCTCTGGAGAAGGTATTGGCGGAGACGTTGCCGGCCGTCCGCAGGGCAATGACGGACAGGTCGGAGGGAACGTCCTGAGTCAGGCCGTTGGTTTGAGTTCCGTTCACCCACAGGATGCCGTTCTTGATGTTGGCATGGGTAAAGTTGTTGTGCCAGAAGCGGTTGTTGTTGGTGTGAAAGTTATAGCTGCCGGTGTGGCCGAGCAGGAAGCTGTAGGTTCCCGGGTTGCGGTTGACCACCCAGAATACGGTACGGATGTCGCTGATTGGGTTGAAACTGTGGTAGTGCCCGTTGACCCCGTCGTAGGTCATTACCGGAAGATCGTTGTAGGCCTGGGTCGTAAGGTAGGGGCCACCGTTCCTTGTTGCATCGTTGCCACTAGCCGAACGGTCCGTCCAAGTGGCGCCCGCGGCGGAGGAGTGGTTGGCGTCCAGCCAGAGGATCGGGTTCAAGTTAGCCAGGCTCCAAGGAACCTGGGTAGGCGGATCAGCCGGGCCTTTGATTCCGTTGGCGTCTATATCGGAGGCATCGAGCCAGAGGCGCAGGCCGGAGACCTCGGAAGGATCGTAGTCAGTCTGCCCAATGCCGGTGTAAAGGGTCCCTAGGCCGGCATCCACAAGCCTCCCCGTAAGGGTGGCGGAGTTCTTCTTCAGGTTCGCGGGAGCCCGGTTGGCAACGGTCGGACCATCGGTACGGTTCGTGTCGATGACGGGGGTCGTGCCGGTCACGATGACTTCCCCGAAGGTGGGCTGATTCAAGTACCAGGGATGGTTGGAGGGAAGGGGGATCCCCCACTTGTGCGACAGGTATCCCTCCATCTTGAGGCGGTCGTCCTCAAGCATCTGGCCGGAAAAGAGCAGAAATTCGGCAACCTGCGCCCTGGAGGACTCGTGGTTGGCATCGTTCTGGTAGGCTCCGAAGGAAATCTTGGACGGGAAAAAGTTCCAGTCATTTGACCGTTGCTTGCCCCCATTGGTATAGGAACCCTCCACGCCGTCGTTCCAGACCGTTGCGGCAGGGTTGTTACTCTGGCTTCTTCCCTGATGAACGGTCTCGAAAATATGGAATTTGGTATCGGCGGTGAAACCCTGGTCGACCCATCCGTTGAAAAAGTAGCGCCCGATTCGGTTGCCATGGTGGCCTAGGAGCCAATTCTGTCCGATGGAGGTAATGACCCTCTCGTTGTCTCCTCCCTTGTACCTGGATACCCCGAAGACGGTGTATCCCATCAACCTCCAGGTCTGGAGATCCGGACCTCTCATGTCGTAACTGGTGTTCATGCGGTCGTTCCCGTCGAAATCGACCACGGCCCGCCCGCCATGGCCGTCAAGCTTGATGACGGGATCCCCGAGAGGGTTTTCCATGTGCCTGTCCTTGCCCGACTTGTCCGACCACCTGGTCACGGCAAAGTCTTCCGACGGAACGTTTCCGTCACCACTGACGTCGTTGCCGTCGAACCACATGGCCACCCCCGGGGGCAGATGGGCGGCTTCCGGTTGGGTGCGGGGCGAGGAAAGTTTGCCCGTCCAATCGTAGCCCGAGACGTTCTCGGCGTAGACCCTGACGTAGTAACGCTGATCCGGGGCCAAACCGCTTACGATGGCCGAGCCTGACCCCAGGCCGCGTTTGCCCAAGTGGATGCGGTAGGTCCAGGAGTAGAGATTCGTGCCATGGTCCACGACGTCCGCCAGCACGTAAACGTCGGGATCGACTCCTCCCGTGGCCAACACCTCGTAGGGAACCGAGACGGTTCCGGAATCAATCACCGAGGGCACCCCGACGCTGACTTTCGGTGGAGCGGGTAAAACCGTAAAGTGGTAGGGCTGCTCCGCATTCTGTCCATCCGCGTAGAGAGCCCTCATGAGGGCGGGGAACTCACCCGCAACCGAGGGAACGCCGGACAGGTTGCCGTCGGATGGGTTGAGGATAAGCCCACCCGGCAGGCCCGAGCCAGTAAAGGCGACGGGGGAACCGGTAACGGTGGCGAGATGCTCGAAGGGTTGGTCCGCCTGGACCGTAAAGGCAGATACCGAGGTAAAGCTTGGCGGGCCGGTGACGGAGGTTATGGAAGGGAAGGTAGGAATGGGCTTCTGGTTGTCGAAGGCGGCCTGGATCCATTCCGGCGACCTCGCCGCATTGGCCAAGCGGAGCTCGTCCATACTTGAAGGAACCAGCCCCTGGCCGAAGATCCAGTCCTGCCCGAGAATCTCAGGCCCCGTGGAACCGGGGGTGAAGTTCTCCGTGTCGACGTGAGCGCCGTCCAGGTATACCTTCAGTTCGCCGGCAACGTGATCGACGCTGACGAACAAGTGCTTCCACTGAGCGTAGGGCAGGGCAACGCCTGAATTCGCGGTGTGGTACTGCCCGTCGACGAAATGGGTCGCTCCGAATTCTCCACCGCCAACGAAGGCCTTCTCGTTTGCCCCGTACTGATAGAACATGTAGGGACTGAGGCGGGAGGAAATCTCCAAACCGAAGGGAACCTTGAAGAAACCCTTCTGGTCGGGATCACTTGGGTCAATGACCCGCCAGTCCTGGGAAGGCGTAAGGAACCATGGGCGCAGGCGCGACCCGCCACCCCATTCGCCATGGGCAATGGCCATCTTGTAGGACTGGTTGGCGTCCAGATTGATGGGGTTGGAAGTAAAGTTGTTGTTGCCTCCCATCTTCTCGAAGCCCTTGTCTCCCGAAAGCTCGAACGTGCCGTCCTGGTCGAGATCCAGCCAGATCGTGGCCCGGTCGTCCTTGTCGGTACAGCGGAACTGGTGAAGACCCGACTCCTCGGGCGTAAACATCGTGAGAAAGAGGGTCATGTAATAGTCGTTTCGGTTGATCCCGATACCCGCGTTCTTGAAATCGTTGTCGCCATTGAAATACAGGCCTTGACGCGGGCCCGTCCGCATGATGCGGGAGCCGGCCGCTTGAGGCTCGAGGGCAATCAGAGTCTCGATGTCGTTGAAGTAGGAATCGTTAGGAGTCATCAGGAAACCCATTCCGTACACCGAGTCGTAGGCGACCGAGTCGGGTTCCTCCCCGAGACGGACCCAGGCGGAGTAGCTAAAACTCTCCCGGCTCAGGGAATCGAGGGAATGGGAGGGAGCCACCTTGATGAATTTTTCGAGACCGCCCGACAAGGTTCGTCCCGTTCCAATTACGGAAGACTGCTCGGTGTAGCCGAAATCGTCCTGGGCATGGTTCCTGTAAAAGGAGGAATCAGTCAGGACCCCAACCTCGTTCATGGCACGGAAGTGCCATACGCCGCGATAGCCATTGGCCCAGGTGGACCCGTCGTCCGCGTAGACTGGTGGGCTCTCGGCAAGGGCGGCCTTGCCCCAATTGGCGGAAACCTGGCTGGAGGAAGTTAGCTCGGGAACCTTTACCCAGGCCACGAGCGATCCGGTCGCGTGGTCGACCGACTCGATTTCATAGCTCAGTTCCCGGCCGACTTCGTCGTAGAAGCGAAGATCGTTTCCGGCAGGGGACTGGAAGCTCTTGAGGCTGAAGTTGGGAACGTGGGTGCCCAGCCTTACAAGAACCGGGAAGTCGTTGAGCATAGGACCGGAGTAGGACCCGAAACCGAGCGTTGCCTGGTGGGTAAAGCCGTTCAGGGCCACGATTGCAAGCTGCACGATGGACTGGTCGGCCCCGGAGCCATTCTGGGCCGTAATGGTAACTTGGTAGTTGCCTCCCTGCAAAGGCTGGCCGCTGATTACACCGGTGGTCTCGTTCAGGTCGAGACCCGCCGGCAGCCCGACGCCGTAAAAGGAAGTAGCGGCCGGGAAGGTCTGGACCTGGTAGGAAACAGGCTTTGTCGGGTCATTGGCGTATCCGACCACCGTCTGTCCGGAAAGAATGGTCGGGGGGCCCTGCACCGGTTGCAGTTGGGCAAAGGTCGTGCCCGGGCGCTGGCTGAGGTAGGAGGCGAGAATCCTGTCGGGGGAATCAATCGACAGGCTCATGCGGAACTCATCGAGCAGACCATGCCAGTAGTTTCCACCATAGCGCGCGGAGCCGAGACGGAAGCTGTCGACGGGGGAACCGAAGGGGCGCGTCCGGGAATAGCCATCCGCCCAGAGAGTCCCGTCGCGGTAGGCGTACATGGATCCGCTGTCGCGGTCCTTCTGGAAGACCCAGTGGGTCCACCGGCCCTTGTAGACAAGGTCCTGCTGACTGATCCGGTCGTACCCTCCTATGCCTGCATCCCAGTAGACCCGGGCATCCGACCAGGGAAGGTGAAGGTTCAGGTGGCGGCCAAGGGCCGAGCCCGACTCGAGGATCGAGTTGTAGTTGAGGTGCTTATCGCCTCCATAGCTCCAGAAGGAAAGGGTCAATTGCCTGGCGTCCTCGGGCGGATGGGCGTCGAGCGGAAGGTCAACGTAGTCGTTGACGCCATCGAAGGAAAGAGCTTTGCCAATGACGCCGGGCTCGCGCAGGGTTTCGAAGTTGTAGGGCAACCCATGGAAACTGGCCTTCGACTCCTTGACCAAGTCCTGGTCCGTCCCATCCATGTGCCAAACCCCAAGATACCGTTCCCATATGCGACCGTCCTTGGAGTACTCGGGCTGAGAAAGGGCGGCCGGATTACCCCAAAGGGCCTTGATGGACGTCGAACCGTCGAGGGCGGGAAGGTTGATCCAGAAGGAGGAGACTCCGGTCGTATCCCACTGCACGATCTCGTATTCCAGTTCCTCGTTGCTTTCGTTTGAGACGAACCGCAGGTCGTAGCCGAAGGGGGATGCGAATTGCTCGTAGTTAAACCCTGAAAGCGAGTTGTTGAGTTCCACGTAGACCTGAAAATCGTTGATCCGGGAAGCCCCGGAGTAACCCGGGAAGGTAATCAAGCTGGAAAACTTCCAGGCCGAGAAGTCCCGGATATCGAGCACCACCTGCTTGCTGAAGGAACCGGCCGGGTTGCTCGCCTGCAGGGTTGCGGTGAAGGCCCCGGTGGAAGTGGGGATACCGGAAATCAGGCCCGTCGACGAATTGACGTCAAGCCCCGGAGGAAGACCGGAGGCCGAGTAGGCGTCGGCAGGCCGGTTGGTCGTAATCTGGAGGTTGACGGGGGTTCCGCTCTGGAAGAAGAATGTGTAACTGGAGTCTAGTGTGATCTCCGGCCTGTTCTCGAACAGGGGAGGCTCGGTCTTGTGGGGATGGGCATCCGACATTCCGTCCGTCAAGCCCCACTTGTGAGCCAAATGACCCTGCAGGGAGAACACCTGCTCGTTACTCAGTGCCGAGTCGAAAACGAGAATTTCACCGATCTCGACCCCACCATAGGCCGTTATGCCGTTCTGGTCCCGGGCACCGATGACGAGATCGCTCGTGGTCGAGGGGACAGGGTCCCGGTCGTCGATCTCATATTCCTCGTTGCCATCCGCCCATTGGGTCCTTTTGAGGGCCGTCTTTCTCATCGACCAGACGTGAGCCTCCCCATTGATCGGGGTACCGCCCCGCTGGCCGTCGTTCCCCGTGGTTCCACGGACCGTGAAGGTAGCGAAGTCGGTATTGTCCTTGCGGAACTGCCAGCCTTCGTTGTCCTCGCCCCTTTTCGAGATGATGGGACGCCAGTCGGAAAGGGTATCCCCCTTCGCCACCACGAAAATAGTGGCATCCTCCCCAAAGTCGAAAGCCGGGGAGTCAGCGACCCGCAGGTACTGGGTCTGCCCATCGAACTTGACCGTTGAAAGGCCATTCCAGCGGGAGACCCTGACGTCGGGCCCTTGTCCGTTGCCGGCATGCCTGCTTGCCCCGGACTTGTCCCTCCATTGGTCCAGCGTTCCGCCAAGGGGCTCGTTACTGAGGTTGCCGTCGCCATTGACGTCCGAGCCATCGAGCCAGAGCAAAAGGTTTCCGTCGGCGAAGGAATTGGCGGTAAAGCCGAAGGAACCAGTGGAGAATTCGGTCGCGCCCGACGACCAGCTCGAACCCGCGGCATTGGTAGCCATAAGCCGGAAATAATAGGTTTTGCCGACCTGCAGGCCCGACAGGTCAAAGGAAAACTCGCCCATGGGCTTTACGCCAAGCATATTGCTGGCATCCCATGCATCGGGTGATGCCCCGTTGACGGAGGTTGTCTGACCGGGATCCTCGTCACCCCAGAAGAGGGTGATGGTCGGGTCCTCCCCACCAAGGGTAACCGTTTGCTCGAGATCGCCGGCGTAGATTTGACCGACCTCATTTTGGCTGACCGCCCGGTCGTAGACGCGCAGGTCGTCCATCATCCCATCAAAATAAGCATCGGGCCAATTGCTCCTTCCGACGTACTGGTTTACCCGAGCGCGGGTTCTTGGCAAGTGCCCGATCATCGAGCCCATAAGCTGCCCGTTGCGGTAGACCTTCATGACACTCGAGTCGTCAACCGTGGCCACGACGTGCTGCCACTCGTTGAGCATCCAGAAATCCTGCACCACCAAGGCTCTATTGTCTCCACCTCGACGGATCCCCCACTCCAACTGGTTGGTCGACCAGCGGTTGGCAAGGAGCAGGTTGTCGTTGGTTCCGTTCCCGAAGTCGACCATCCTCTGCCAGTTGCCGAGGTTCCTCTTGTAGGTCCAGCCCGAGAAACTCATGGCTCCACCGATCTGGAAGGATCCGACGTGTACGTAGGCGAGGTTACCGCCGTTAAAGTCGAGAGCCTTGCCAAACTGGCCTCCTCTGCCATCCGTCCAGCTCGCGCCATCGAAGACTTGGGCAGCGGTACTGAAGCCCGTGGAGTCGTAGGTTTCAGTACCCACGCCCTCATCGAATCGCCAATGGGCGATCAATCCCTCGGAAACAAGGGGTGAACTCAAGGGGAGCGTCTGAACGAGCCCGCCGTTCCCCGTTACGCTTCCCCTGACGGTTGCCGAATCGACAGAGAGGTTGACGGCCGGGAGCGTCGAGACGGTCGCCGCCGCAACGGTCCTGGTGTAACCACTCGCATCGGACCAGTCGCTATGGGCGGCTCCCTTTGCCTGGATCTGGTAATGGAGATCCTGGCCGGGAGACAAGCCCGTAACAAGGTGTGAGCCCACTCCCACGCCGGGCGTCCCGAGGCTTAACTGGTTGGCCCACAAACCCTCGTTTTCACCGCGGTCGACTGGGCCCCAGTAAAGGATGACTTCCGGCTGAGCTCCGTCAAAGGTGACAAGCTCGTAGAAAAGGGTGGCGTTATTCTCCGTAACGGATTGAGCGGGCAGGACGCGAACAACGGGTGGGGTAGGCTGGGTACCGGTAGTAAAGCTCTGGACGGCGCCTTTCTCGGCGAGAATTTGAATCTCATAGATGGAGAGCTCCTTCTCGTAGACCCGGACTTCCTGCATCAATCCTTTGAATTCGCCCCAGTTGTTGGAGCCCGGTCTCGCAATGCCCAGGGAAAGGGGAGAAACTCCACTGGACTCAAGCCTGCCGTTGTATTGCGTCCAAGTGGAAACTTTCACTCCATCCAGGTAGAGGGTCATCTCGCTTCCGTAGACCAGTGCAAGGTGATACCAAGTGTTGTCGACGACCCCTGCATCGACCCGCACGGTGGCGTCGGTGGAAGCCGTCCCCGAGTCGGCGTAAACCTCGATGAAGGTGCCTTGAGTCCCGATCTCTAGGTTATCGTTGGAGGTCGAGCTCGATTGCCCTACGAGGACGTTGTCCACGCCGTGATTGGTGGGCCGATCGGTCAGGTCCTGCTCGCGCTTGAACCAGAGCGAGAGGGTAAAGCGCTCGGGGGAATCGAATTGATCCAGGTCACCGAAATCGACGTAGTCGTCCAGCCCGTCAAACCTGATGGTCTGTCCACGGGTTGGGTCGATGAAGGAGGTGGCGCCGACGATGGAACCGGGAGCCAAGCCCTTGACGTCGCGCGCCGTACTGCCGAGATCCTTAAGGGCCCAATGAAAGAGAGGTTCGGTGGAGAGGGCATCGCCATTGGATGAACCACCCGAGTTGACCGCTCTTGAGCGGAAGTGATAGGTCGTTCCCGGGGAAAGCCCGCTGACCATGGAGGAAGCGGGTCCGGTTTCGGCCTTGAGGAAGGACGAGGTGTTCTGGTCCAGGTTAGCTGGATCGAGGCCCCACTGGAAGGAGACGGCCGTTGCTTCTCCACCCGTTTCAAGAAGGTTCGAATTCAGGAGGGCGCTTGTGGAACCCACTTGAGTCGCTCCCTCGGTCTGGATTTCGGGGGGAACAGCAAAGATCGTAAAGTTGAAGGTATCGCTGACCGAGCCAAGTTCATTGCCGGCAGTTACCGAGACGGGATAGGTGCCGGCCGAGGACGGGGTCCCCTGAAGCACCAACCCCTCGGGACCCGACGGCAAGCCGGCTTTGTATGGGTGATCAAGAGGAAGGGACTCGGCGAGGTTCCAATGATGGGCCAGGTAACCCTCCACCATCTTGGTCTCAGCCGTATCCAGGACGCGGGGATAGAGAACCAGTTCACCCATCATCAGGGAACTGTCCTCGTTAATCCGGTCGAAGACCACGCTGGGGTGCCAGTTGCCGGAGGAACTTACTCCGACGCTTTCTCCGTTTACCCTCAGTTCATAACCGTAGCGGTCGAACTTCCAGCCGACGACCGAGTGAATGTTGGAAAGAGAGGTGGAGAGGATGCTCGGGTTGTTGTCGTCCCATCTCCTGAGGGACCAGCGGCCATTATTGGAAAGACGCCATCCGGCAAAAGTGAAGAGCTCTCGGTTCGGCAAGCTGATCCCATTCTCTCTGCCCACCATGAACACCGTCATGGGCATGGTCCTGGAATCCTCGATGGAGAGCTTCTTGCCGTAGTCGAAGAAGACCATATCCGAACCAGTGAGGGAATCGAAGTCCTTGAGCGGGGCCGACTCGAAGGGAGCGACCGCATGTCTGGCGTTGCCGGAAAGATCGTTCCACGAGGAGACTCTTCCCTTTTCGGAACTGGTATAGACCGTAGCGGAGAAATCACCGTTTCCTCCACCATGGAGAGAAGAAACCTCGGTTGCGTTCAGCTCGCGGCTAAAAATCCTGAAGTCGTCGATACTACCGTCGAAATCACCCCATTGGTCCGAAAAGACTCTGGCGACCCCGATGGAAAGGGGAGAGTCCTGGGAAGAATCGAGCGGACCGGAAAATTCCGGGCGGTCCAGGCGGAGGGTTCCGTTGAGGTAGACCTTGAGGCCATTTCCGTAGGTAACCGTAAGGTGATTCCAGACTCCATCCGCTATCCCCGCTCCCGTGGTGGCATGGAAGGCATCCTCCGCCCCGGTTCCCGAATCAAGGTAGACCTCGAGCTCGGAGCCCGAGGTGCCAATCTCAAAGTTGTCGTTGAAGGTGGCCCCGCCTTGGGCAACCAGGACGTTGTCAACTCCGTTGTTGGTGGACATCCCCACTTTGTCGGTGGCGCGGTTGAACCAGAGGGATAGGGTGAACTCGCTTGGCTGATTCATGTAGCTCAACTTGGGGAAATAAACCCCATCGTTATCGCCATCGAAGGAGATTCCGCCCCCGGACTTGCCGGTCGTCCACTGAGTCGAGCTAAGAACCTTGGCATGGTTGCCGTTGCCGGTGGAGTCAAGGGCAACGGAGCCATTGCCTTCCTCAAAGGCAAGGCCCAGAATAAGGTCGCTTGTGGCAACGGTATCGTTGCGGTCGTATGCCCTGTCCGCGTGGAAGGCAAAGCTCCCGTTTCTATCCGAGGCATACCAGGACAGAAGACCAGGTAGATCGGGTGGGGTGAAGGTCTTCCGGTTCGACAAACCGGGAGGAAGGCCCGAGACGGAATAGGTGATGCCCGGATGTTCGCCCAAGTCGGCAGACAGGATTTCCTGTCCGTAGGTCAGGGAGATGTCGGGAAGGGCAGGGAGCGTGGGAACGGTAACCCGGAGGATGGACCCGTCGGTGCCCGTGGTCCTCATCCCATCCAAGCTCGTCTCGCCGAGGTGGATAATCTTTACGTCCTCGATACCAAGCGGCACGTCGTAGAGCCTCACGTCGTCCATCCGCCCCAGGAAGAAGAGGTTGTCGGAAGTCACGGAATCCGGGTCCACGCCAAAGTTAAGGGGAGAACTGGTATTGATGACTAAATCTTCCAGAATGGGTTTTTCACGGATCAGGTTACCTTCGAAAAAGGTCCCGTTGACGAAGGTGCGGGCAACCGAACCAATTCCACCGTTTGAGCAAACGACGTGATACCACTGGTTCCATCCCGTGAGAGAGTGGTTGGGTGGACCATCGCTCCAGTTGCTTCCTTCCGTGAAGCGGTGATGAATGAAAGGCGAATCAACGTGACTCGAGTTTCCGAGAAAGACGGCGTAATTCCTCGTGTTCCCGGCTCCGGCGTTACCGCGACCGAAAATTCCGGTCCAGCCCTCGTTGTTACGCTCCGGGTAGACCCAGAGGGAAACGGTATAGGCATTAAGAGCCAGCTTGGAATCATAGGGAACGAAGGCGCGGTCGTCGTTACCGTCGAAATAGAAGGCCCCATCCCGGACGCCGGGGAGCCTCTGCGGAGATCCGACGATGGTGGCGTGCAGGTTGTTGCCGCTCGAGTCCGTCGCCACCGATACGGAAGCGTTCTCGTCGAACTTCCAGTGCCCCACCAAGTCGGCGGAACGATGGACCGAGGCTGCTGCGTAAAGGGACCTGCCTGAGGAGGCATTGAGGTCTCCCTCGACGAGGGCTCCGGCCGTAACGAGGGCGATCCTGCCACCGCCACCGACTCCTCCCAGACCAAAGGAATCTCCTCCCTGGGCAAGGATTCGGCCGGAGTTGTATATATTGGCCGCCTGGATCCTGATCGCTCCACCCGAGCCACCCGCTCCTGATGAATCCGAATCAAGCTGACCCTTTCCTCCGGAAGCGGAGATACTACCGTTGCCCTCGAGCCTGAAGTCGCCGGCGACAAGGAAGGATATGGCCCCGCCTCCACCTCCCGAATTCCCCGTCCCGGTTGCAGCATGGCCACCGCCGGACCCGCCGATCAAGTGAGTGATTTTTGCATCACCATAAGTCACGCCGGGAACCCCCAGGTTCATCCCACCCGAGCCAACCCCGGCATGACTGCCGCCGCCATTGGACTTGCCGGTCTCGTATCCGCGTCCGCCTCCCGGCCCCTGACCGTCAAGAGCCGGATGGAGGTTGCCGTTGTTCTCGGTGTCCCTCAGGCCGCGCCCGGAGGGCCAGCCGCCCGCTCCGGGAATTCCCGAATAGATTCCCTGCAGTCCGCTTTGACCGTCGGCCGCAACCTTGGTGGATAGAGTCGCGTTCCCATCGACTTGCAGAACCATTGAATTGGAACCTCGAACCACGACCGAGACTCCGGGCCCCAAATCCAAATGCCCGAACGAAAAGGTACAAACCCCATACCCGAAACTGGATCCACTCTCGGAAAAGACGGAACGCGAGACCGTGCCCTTCCCTCGGGCTCCGGAGGTATGCGTCCAAGCCCCCGCGGTATCAAAAACCAAGGTTCCGTCAGTAAGGTTCAAGTCGACCGGAGAGGAAGGGGACTTGGGACCTATGAAGACACTCCCCATCATTCCAGCCATGCCATCCCCATTGGCCCTGCCTCCGTCCACATTTACGCTACCTTGATCGAGTTGCCCATCCACGAGGAAGGCTATACGACCTCCGCCACCGGCTCCACCCGCGTTGGAGAGGAAACGAACCCCCGGTTCGCGAGCATCCATGCCGGAAGAATCGCCGCCCCGTGCCTGCAGGGTGCCTTTGTTCGAAATGCTCTGGGCGACCAGCCTGATGGCTCCACCCGAACCGGAACCCCCGGAATAATAGGCGCCTTGGTTGGGGTTCACGATCACCGCGCCGCCATTCATGGAAACGACGACGCCCGGCTCGATGGACAATCGGCCCGCTGAAATGATTTCGATGGCTCCACCGCCGGCCGCAGCCTCGCCCAAGTTGCCCAAGCCGCCCCCAGACCCTCCCATGAGGATACCAAGGCCACCTGATCCGTACCTGATGCCGCCTGGCCCGGAAGCTCCCGGGCCCCCTTCGCCCGCGTAGGATCCGCCACCACCGGAAAGACCGCCCGCGCTGTTGCTGCCCAAGCTTCTGCCCTTGCCCGGCCCTTGCCCGCCGCCAAAGCCACCCAAGGCGCCTCGGCCCAGGCGGTGACCCTTCCCGGAATCGTCCCCGTAGTAGGCGTCATACCCATCGAGGAGGGTGCCGTTGGACACGTGAGGCGCACCCGGAGCAGGGGAACCGTAAAGACTTTTGGCAAGGGTCACGTTGCCGTCGCTGGATATGGAAAGCGCATTTACGCCCTCCAACAATACTCCGGTAAGGTTCGGTCCGAGGTAAAAGTCGGATGGGAAGTGAAAATTGGCCTTGGTGATCATCCAGGAAGTGCCGTCCGGAGCCAAGTAGTTGACCGTGCTGAAGTTTGCATCCATCACCTTGAACTCGCCCGCCCCCTTGTTCCAGTACAGGCCGGCCGTCGTATCCAGTTCGTTCTCACCCGTATCGAAACGAAGGGTGCCCTGGTCGAAGGAGAGGGTGGTAAAACTGCCTGGCCCGGACCAGTCCGTCCCCGCCGGGTTGGTGGATGAGAAACGGTAAAAGTAGGTCTCTCCACTATCCAGGCCACTCAAGGAAGCAACCACAGGGCCTTGGTCGAAATTACCCAGAGCCAAGCTATGGTTCCAGTCGACGGGGTTCTCAATTCCATCCGTATCCCCGAAGTATACGGTCACGGCATTGGACACTCCGCCCGAGTCGGACAAGTCGCCCTGCAGATCTACGGTCCTTCCGGCTACTCCCGTTACGGAACCGATGCCAATGGTAGGCGCCTCCACCGCGGACTTGGAATCTATGGAGAGAACGGTGGAACCGCTACCCTTGGAATTGGATGCGGTTATGGAGAGATTGAATGAACCGGGAGAACCGGAAGCCGTTCCCGAAATCACTCCCGTGGCGGCATTAAAACTGAGGCTCGGAGGCAGGGAACCGGACGTGATGGCGTAAAGGGTCGCCGGCGGCTCGCTCCTGAGCTGGTAGCTCATGGCCTGACCGATCACGACGGTCAGGTTCAGGTCGGCCGGAAGGACCGGGGCGGATACGTACTGGAGGTCCAGCTGCAGGAAGGTCGAACCGGGCTTCTGGTTTTCATAGGAATGCCTTGCCCAAGCGTGACCACGGGCTACGGAGGACAACCTGGCCTCGTCCACGGTTCCATTCATGCGGGACGAACCATCGTGCAGGGAACCGAGGGCAAGCCCGGCCCCGGCCTGAGTATTGACGACACCGGAAACCGATGAGACTGGTGAATCGACGAGACGACCGTCCAGGTAGATCCTCGTCTGGTTCAAGTCGCTGCCGGACCCTGGATAGGAAACGCTCAAGTGACGCCATTGGTCGTTGCCCGTTCCCGGGGAGGAGCCTTGTCGCCTTCCTCCGGCGTTATCGGTAATGAGGTAAGGACCCTGGGCATCCCAGGCCAGGTTCCAGAGGTTTCCGGCCGCACCCCAACCGACGACCCCGCTGCTGGACTGG
The DNA here is from genome assembly GCA_002500665.1 of Opitutia bacterium UBA7876. Lineage (GTDB taxonomy): Bacteria > Verrucomicrobiota > Verrucomicrobiia > Opitutales > Seribacteraceae > Seribacter. The sequence continues at coordinate 35,656 of DLRY01000047.1, read as the reverse complement.
TTGGACTTGAGCCAGAGGGAGAAGGAGCGGGCCCCCGAACCGGTAATCCCAGGATAACCGGTAAAGGAGAGGGAGTCATCCGTACCATCGAGAGAGATTCCTTGTCCCACGACGCCGGATGAGCCCGGGACGGCGCCTCCATTGACCGTCCCCGTCCTCGAATTGCCGGAAGAGTCGAGGGCATCATCGAGATGCCAGACGCCCTCGAAACCGGACCAGAGGGATCCATCCGACCGGTAGGCCGGTGGAGTGACGTCGTTGGAATTGCCCCAGTAGGCGACGATCGCCGAATCGGGATGCAAGTCCTTCACCTGTACCCAGACGGACGTCGCCCCGGAGGCATTCCATTCATCGACCTCATGGATCAGTTCGCGGTTTTGCCCGTCGAAGAAACGCAAGTCCGCGCCGTTGACCGGATCGGCGAACGAAGCATGGGAGAAATCGGGATGGAAAGCAGAACCCATCCGCACAAGCAAGGGAAAATCGGCCAGGGATCCTCCCTGCCATTTGACGCGCAGGTACTGTTGCATCGCGGAAAACTCGGAATCGTTGAGGAGGCGGTCGAAAAGGAGAACCTCGGCGACCTCCGAGTTTGAAAAATTAAGGTTGGTTCCCGATCCGCCTAGGGAAAGTCGACGAGGAACCGAGTCGGCGCCGGTGGCAACGGCTTGGTCGATCACCTTGACTCCATCACGCCAAAGGACGGTGTTTCCAGCAGCGTCGAAGGTACCCGCCATGAGATGCCAGGAACGGTCGGCGGGAACGGATTGGCCCAGCGTGGCACCCATCTTCCAATAAGCGGAACTCCCGCCCCCCCAGCCGAAGACCCAGTCCGAACCGACCGAACCGACGATGGTTTCATTGGAGTCGCCGGAATGGCGGGCCAGGACGAGAATGGTGTACTCGGTTAGGGTCGAACTGAAGTCGTAGGTCGAGTAGAGTTGCGAGAATCCATCGAAGGAAACAACCTTGGCTCCGCCCAAGGAGGGACTGAGAGTAGCTCTGGGAAGCCCACGGACCTCGTCCAGGGAGTGACCGCTTCCGGAGGAATCCGGCCAGGAGGAAAGAACCGAGCCATTGGCGTCGGACAGGGAAGACGCATCCAGTTGAACGAGCAGGCCGGGAAGGTTGCGGGGGCGTTCTCCGGCCACGGCCCCTACGGGGTTGATCACCATGCGGGCGGCGAAGGCCGTGGGATCGTAGACCGTCAGTTGATGATTCTGAGGATTGCTTCCCATCGGATTGGATGCCGTAATGGAGACGGCGGTCGACCCCGGAGACTGCGGGATACCGGAAAGAAGGCCGGTCGAGGCATTAAAGTCGATTCCTGCAGGCAAGCCCCCGACGCTCACGCTTGACGCATAGTCGGTCGAGACTTGGAACGACCCGAAGACTCCCTTTGCCCAGTTCGAGACGGCCGCGGACGTGACCGAAGGCAATTGAACGTCATAGGGAACGGACGCTTGGGTCGAGGCGAAGGCCTCGCCGAAAACAGTCTGGATGGCGGCACCGTTGACGGTCAGGTTCATGGTCGCCGAAGAAGCGGCATTGGAAGGCGTCAGTTCAACCTCGTAGACTCCCTGGGAAACCATGATCGGGGTCGAACCGCTGGCGCTGGTCACCGAGTAGTCTGACGGATCAAAGCCGTCGATCGATACGGGGAAACCATCCTCGAGGAAGCGGACCCGGACCTTCCTCGGCAACTCGAACCCGTCCGAGTGCGTCATCTCAATGGACCGCTGGTAGAAATCACCTTGGCCGCCGCCATGCAGGCGGCTCACCTCGGAATCGGAAAGAGCGACCCCGTAAATCCTGAATTCATCAATCCGCCCGATGGTTGCGGCGGCCTGCGCTCCATCCTGAGGGCCCAGCCTGAGGGCCTTGGCAAGAGGGAAAAGCTGACCTCCGGCGAAGGAGGACTCGCTGTCGGGGGAGCCGTTGAGGTAAAAACGGACGCTCCGGCGGAACAAGTCGTACACGAGGCACAGGTGGCTCCACTCGTTTAGGGGTAGAAAGCCTTTGGCCCAAAACTCCTCTCTTGGTGTTCCAGGAAGAGTTTGCTGGTCGAGGCCCTCCAGGGAAAAGAGGGGACGCTGGTTGCGCAGGGATACCGACAGGGAAGGGGTCGATCCGTCCAAGCTGAAGACATGAAAGTCCGAACTTTCGGGATAAACCCAGAAGGAAAGGGATACTGATTGACCGTCGGCGGGAAGGCCCGCCCCAAGCAGAACCGCCTTTCCGTCCGTTCCGTCGAAGGATATGGCCGCCGGGCCGAATTTGGAGGAAGCCGACCAACTGGGGGATCCGGAACCGTTTGAGTCTGCGCCGGCGGAATCGAGCGCATCGGTCCCGGCGCCCTCATCCAGTTTCCACCACATGGAGAGATCACCCTCCCGAACCCTGTGAGGCCTGAAGTCGATGGTCGAGGATACTTGGGAATTGACCATTCCGAACGGATCGGTGACGGCGCTTGAGGAGAGGGTCATGGAAAGGGAACCCGGAACGTAGGAAGTGGGAGTGAACACGAGGTGATACCTCGAGTTGTCCGACCCCGGCACGGGGGTCGAGCTTTGCAGGGTCATTCCAGACAAGACGAGATCCTGCGAGGCATTGAAGTCGGATATGGACTGATTGAAGGAGAGGGTACCTTCCACGGTTTGGCCGAAGGCGGGGCTCTGGAAGTCGAACCGGGCCTGTGGCCCCAAATCTCCCATCCCGTTACCCCAGAGCCCGGCGACCTCACTGATGGAAAGGGGGCGCCCCCAGATGCGGACGTCGTCGATTCGGCCATCGAAGGTGCGTCCCCAGTATCCTTGGGCTACCCGGATCAGCTCCGAGCTGGCATCCAGTCCGAGCGAGTCGAGGGTGGTGGATTCCCCGTTGAGGTAGAGGGTCGTACGGGCCTGCACCGGATTGAAGACGGCCACCACGTGATACCAGTTGTCCGGGAAAACCTGGAAAAGCGAATTAACCTGGTTGTTCCCTTCCCAAGTCGAGAGAGAACCGAGACGGAGTTCCATGGTCCAGTCCCAACCTCCGTCGTCGGTAGAGAAAATGGTCTTGTCGTTGACCTGGTCCGGATTGATCCAGGCCGAGAACGTCATCCCGTTCCCGCTACCGCTCTGGTCCATGCGGAAGGGAAGCTGGATATAGTCTCCGTCAAAGTCGACCGAAGTGCCGAGTTTTCCAGCGGTGACGGCATAACTGGAGTATAGGTCGATTTCCGCAATGCCCAGCCAATTGTTGGTTCCCGTCGCCTCGGAGAACACGACCTTGTAGTAGCGGAAACTCTGCGGAACCGAGACATCGAAGGTTCTTCCCTCCCACTGAACCCAGCCCGTTTGATCGGTTACGCTGTCGAGGACCGTCCAGGATGCGTCATCGTTCGAGCCCTGCAGCGTCCAGGCCTTGGGGGAGCGGTTGGCGGTTTGCCATTGCTGAGGAACGATCCGGTAGCTCGCGATGGCAGTAGGGGTTCCGAAATCATAGCGGACGAAAACGTTGGGCAATTGGTTCTGGCGGGCCAGCCAGCGCCCGGCGGCGGCGTTATCGACGTTATCGAAGGCCTTGGCGGCAGTGTAGGTCCCATGAGAGTTGGAGGAGGTCACGCTTCCCCCGCCCACGGTAGTGGCGTCGAGGCCGACGTACTTGGCGTGCCTCTCCCGGCCGGAGGCATCCAGCACCTTGGTTCCGCTGAAATCATCCATCGTGTACCAGGCAAGGAGGTCGTCCTCCACGGAGGTCACGATCCGATGGTGAAATTCGTAGGCCCCTCCTTGGCTCCGGTTGCCCTCCTTGGCCACCGCATCAAAGGGAACTTCGACGCGTACCACGGACGGGTGAGTAGAGGGGCTCAGCTGGAAGGTATAGTCAACCGAGGCATTGTCGGCAAAGGACTGCACGCTGGCTCCACTGGCGTTGAGTTCACCCGAAAGCAGGCCACCTACGTAAGTGGTCTGGTTGCCCTCCATGAAAGTGGCCGTTAGGCTGGGCGAAGGATCACTGACGAAGGGGGTTGAACCGACGACCAACGGACGCAACCCGAGGTCTCCGGAACCAGAGCCATGAAGGCGAAGAATTTCCGCATCGGACAAAGCCGTGGAATAAACCCTCAAGTCATCCACCTCCATCTGGGTTCCAACGCCCAACTGGAGGGCGTCGTTGCTGGCAAAAAGCGTTCCCGAGGCGGGGAGATAGGCAACCTTCCGCCCATCGACGTAGAGTGCAAGCTCGGAACCATCATAGGTCGCCGCATAATGGGCCCATCGGCCGAGGATGGAGCGGGAGCGGACTTCATTCCAGTTGTTGCCGATACGGACGAAGGCCCGGATCGTGTTGTCGTCGTGGTACTCGAGCCGGAACTGCCCGTTGCCCACGATCAGCCCGAAGTCATCCTCTCGAATCTTCGTCCAGACGGACAAGGACAGCGAGCTGGTGAGAGCCAACCGGCCCCCATCTGCGCTGGCCGACTCGCCCGCCCCGATGGAGAGAGACCGACCGAACTTGCCGGCAATGAGGCTTCCCCCATCGGCCGGGCTGATGGTGAAGGGGTTGTCGTTCCCGGAAAAATCCGCTATCTCGGCCCCGTCCCTCTCCTCGAAGAGATACCAGGCCGAAAGGCTCGACGAGGCAGTCAGGGGCGGATGCTGGAAGAAGGAATAACTGATCTCCGAAGTGGGAATGGAACCCGACTGGGCAGCCCCTTGGTCGACCTGGACGGTTACGCGGGAAGGATGGGTTAGGGCGGCAAGGTCGAAGACGAAGCCCAAGCCGTCGGGCGTAAGGTTGGATGCGCTGCCACCCGACACGTTGAGATCCGCAAGGGTCAGTCCGGTAACCCCCACGGGCACCCCGAAGCGGTAGAAGTCCAGCCTGCCCTGCATGGACGCCGCCGAGTTCATCGACTCGACCGAGAGGATGGGGATGACGCCCAAGTCACCGAAGCCTTGGCCGTAAAGGACGGAGACGTCCGCCTGAGTAAAGGATTCACGGTAGAACCTGACCTCGTCGATCACACCCGCAAAGTCATAGTCGCCCGACGAGCTCCAACTGCCGATCCTCGCGTCATTGCCCTCCATGTGGAGCGAGCCAAGTCCGGAGAGAGGCATCTGAGCAACCAGTTCTCCATCGACGTAGAGAAAACGCTCCACTCCCTTCATCACGGCAACCAGGTGCTGCCACTTGGCCTGCCTGGCCACGCCGTCCGGACCATCCAGGCGGTTCAGAGCGGTTCCCGTGGAACCGAGGTTGAAGGTATAGGTACGGTTGGAGGTACCCGCGGCATTGACGTTGTACCATAGCAGCGCGGTGTCCTGCCCGTTGCCGTCGGTCGAGAAAACGGCCGAGTCGTCGGTGTTGCTGCTGAATCCCAGGCCGTCCAGCCGCACCCAGGCGGAGATGGTGAGGTTGCCTTCCGCGAAGAAGCCTCTGATGTTCGGGATTTTGAGATAATCCCCTGTGCCATCGAGAACCAGTCCCTGCCCGAACCTTCCGGGCCCAAGTTGGGCATTGCCCGTGAGAAAACCGTCGTTACGGCCCTTGGCCAAATCCCGTATCTTGGTGCCGTTGCTTTCCTCGAAGCTCCAGCGGCTCAGAAGATCGGAGTCCCGGTAAACCCGCTCGTGCGACGCGAAATCGTACCTGAAGCCCTCGACGTCCCTGCCGGAGTCATCCTGCAGGCTCCCCGGGGCAAGGTCGAGAAAAGCAAAACGGGAGGACGCATCGGGGTTGACGGTCATCCGGTAGTTACCGGTTCCATTGGGAGAAAGTGCCGCAATCGTTCCCGAGGACAGGTTCCAGTCCGAGGGCAGAACCCCCGTGACCGACTGATTTGCGTCATTCCTGCCGAAGGTTACCTGGAAAGCTCTCGGGACGGAGTCGGAGGTCGAGTTGTCCTCCATCCTTACCGAGGTAAACTGGTCTCCGAAGCCTCCGCCGTAAACGGCCTTGATCTCAACGTCATTGAGGCTTACACCATAAATCCGAACATCGTCCAGGTGCTCCGCGAACAGCTCGTTGTCGCTGGAATTGCCAATGTAGTAGACGTCGCTTTGTTCCTGGCGGTCCGCATCGCCGACGTAAACGCCATCGAGGTAGAAACGGGTTCGGTTACCGAGCGATACCGCAACGATATGGTGCCAGCCCTGCAGGGCCACCGGATCCATCTCGTAGTCGGAAGAACGGTAGCGGTTGTTCCAGTTTCCATCCGCCCCATCATAGGAATGAAGAAAACGGTTGCTGCCACGAATCAAAACATAGCGGTCCCAGTCCTGGTTGCTTTGTTTGTCCTGTCCTCGGAAAAGCGTGCTTCTGCCGCTGGATACAGGTGGGATCAAGTTTTTGAACCAAGCCGCCATGGACCAGCTGTTGGATGCCACGTCCACCCCGTTTCCATCGTGCCTCATGCGTGCGCCGGTCTGCTCTACGTCGAATCGCACCCCCTTTCCGAACCGGCCGTAAGGCGAGACCTCCGCGTCGAAAAGGGTGGCGGAATCGGCCCCGGGCGTCTGGCTGGTCACGGTGGTTCCACCCAAAGAGTCCGTATCAAAGGGCCACCAGGCCAAAAGCTCATCGCCACGGGTAACGGCACGGAACATCTTGCGGGTCGTAGTCTGGGCGGCCTCGTTGGGCTGAGCGTAGCGGGGATCATCAGTCAGAACGCCCTGCGGCAAGGAGAGCACCGCATCCTGATTGAAGTTGTCCAAGGTCAACTGGAAAGTATAGACGCCCGGGCTTATGCGGGTCGGCCCGCCCACGACCGAACCGTTGGTGAAGGAGAAATCGGAGGCATCGAAGCCATAGACCTCTACTTCCTGGCCACCACGGTTGAACCTAACCTCACCGTCGACCGGCTCGGCGTCCACTATGCGGGGAAGAGCGAAGGTCGGAAGGACGCTCAAGTCACCATAACCGTTTCCGTAGAGGAGCTGGACGTCGGAAATCTGAAAAGGAACCGAGTAGACCCGAAAATCATCGATCAAGCCCTTGAAGGTTCTGTTCATGTTGTTGTCCTCCTCGGTGAAGCGACCGAATTGCAGGGGGAAGGTTACGCCCGTATCGATGCCCTCCCTGACCCAGTCTCTGCGCATGGTTCCGTTCACGCAGACCTGGACGTTGGTTCCGGTGTAAATGTGAGCCACGTGAGTCCACTTGTCCCGGACACCCTCATTGACGTAGACGTCCGGATCCCAACACCAGTGCTGGGAACGAAAACGCCGATAGTTGCCATCCCAGAAGGAACGGATTGCCCAAAGCTGGTGAGTCCCGTTGGGGCAGGCCCTACGGCCGATCCCATAAACCCCGGCCTGGTTCTTTTGACCATTTTCGACGTACATCCAAAAGGAGATCGTACGGGGCTTGTTCCCATCGATCCGTAGCGCCGAGCTCATGGCGTTGGTCTCGACCCAGGCATTCTGCGGAAAACGCAGGGCGGTTCCGAACTTGCCCGTGTCGAAGGTTACGTCGGCGCTTCCATCGCTCTCGAAGTTACCCGAGAATCGACCAAGGTAATCGTTCACCACCGTACCTGTCCCCTCATCGAAGGTCCACCAGGCCTGCAGGGCGTCAAGACGCGTAATGGGCCGGCCAAAGCCGAGGGAAACCGTCACGGGAGCGCTCAAGGCACCCTCCGAATCCCTTCCCAGACCTTCCAGCAGGTTGATCTGAAAAATGGCAGGATCCGCAGTCACGTTGAGCTCGAGACGATGAAAGGTTCCCGTCCCGCTGGTAGAGGTTATAAAATCGGTGTTCGGGGCGGTGTATCGAGTTGCATTGAGCTCGACGGGCCACGCTTGCCCGTACTTGCGGAAATTCAGATCGACGTGGACGGGATTTTGGTGGGTTTGGCTGGGAACCGTCACGTCCACCGTCAAGGCTAGATCGCCCCGGCCGTCGTTGCAAATGATCCGGTGCTCCCCGAGGCTGAGGGCCCGGTCGAAGAAACGGACGTCGTCGAGGTTCCCGATAAACCGGCCCGCGGTCGGGTTGGAAGGGGAGGCCAATCCGAAATACCAGCGGTCGTCGGGCTGAACCTGCATGGCTCCCCCGAAACGGTTGGTCGAGCCAAGCGACTCCCCATCCATGAACACCTCCAACTCAACGCCATCGGTGGCATTGGCGTCATAGGTCAGGGTCAAATAGTGCCACACGTCGTCGGAGATTCCGGAACCGAGAATGGTACGCTCCGATCGACCGAGCGTGGTCAAGTACAGCTCGATGGCCGAGCCCTTGGTGCCGAGTTCCAGGGTCGATCCATTGCTGCCGTTGAGGGCGACCATGACGTTGGAAACCTCGTGACCGGACCAGGAAAAGCCCTCCTCGTCGCGCTTGAACCAGAAGGACAGGCTGAAGCTGTCATTATTCCAGTTGGTCGAGGGTGGTCCCAGGTCGGCGTGGTCGCCGGGTTGCTGAAAAACAAGGGAAGTGCCGAACTTGGCATCGGGCGACCAAGACGTCATTCCCTTCAGCTCGCCGGGTTGGTCGTATATACTGTCGAGGACAGCCGTCCCGCGGGCATCGTCCAGCCACCACCAGTTCACGAGGTCGTCCTTGGCTTGTATGGGAGGGACCATCTTCACCTGCATGGAGGCGGCTAGGGTGGGGTCCCCACCGAAGCTCCCGGCCCCCTTGGGAAGGTTCAAATCGACCGAACTGACGTTGGCGTCAGGGACCAGGTTGAAGGTAAAGGTAAGGTTTCCATCGGGAGAACTGAAACCGGTGACCGTGCCATTGACCACGGCGGCCTGCAGATCGGAGGCATCGAGACCGACAACCGCCACCGGTTCCTCGAAGCGTTCGAAACGCAAGGTAACGGGAATGGAAGCGGCATTACTGATGGCAGGAGCGCCGTAGACGCCGACCAGGCCCATGTCTCCCTCACCGCCATTGTAGATCCTGGCGATTTCCGAGTCGTCGAGGGCGACCGAGTAAATGCGGGCATCATCGAGCAAGCCATGGTAGCGGTCGAGCGAAGGCATTCCACCGAGAAACCAATCTCCGAGGGTGGGCTCCCCAAGGGTTCCGGGTGCGAAGAATTCCTCCCCGACGAGCATGCCGTTGAGGTAATGACGCAGGCTCCCTTGCTCACGATCGACTACGGAAGCCAAGTGGTGCCACTTGCCGGCCTCCATAGCTTGGGTGGCCGACGCCTTCATCGCTCCGCTCTCCGTGGCATGGGAAGCGGAGGTATAGCCCTCGACGCCGACCGTCAGTCCCTTGTCCTCGGCCAGGCCCTCGCGCGAAAGCAAAGGGGCGTTGAAACCCAGACCGACCGAGCCCACTCGGTTGCGCTGGCCGTGGTTGCCTTTGTTGTCGACGATCAACTCGCTCCCCTTGGCCCCGGTCTTGGAAAAGGTACCGTCACGGTCCAAGTCGATCCAGAACACGCTCCCGTCGTCGCTCCGGGTACCGAAAGTCACCGTGCCCGACCTGAGGAACCCCGTCTTTCCGATCCTCAGCTTGCCGAACCAAAGACCGCCCAAGGTATCGTTACCGGTCAGCCCACCCGTGCGTCCATCCACCGCACCACCGTTGAAATCGATCGGAATGGCGAAAGCCGTGTCCTCGTAGACATAATCCCCCCTCGTCATGAAACCAGAACCGGAATCGATCGGATCGAGCTGGTTGTTGTTGAAGGAACCATCGAAAATCCTCTCCGTCACGCCCCCGGGGAGGATGGCCGCCTGGGAGGGGTCCCCCGGGTTGAAGATGGTCATGGTGTTGTAACTGGCCTGAGGGACCGTACCCTGGGCCAACCGTACCTGCATGTATTCGCCGCCTCCACCCTCGTACCAGGCGGTTGCGAAATCGTACTCCACTTCCGGGGCAAGAACGGTAGGCCGAGCCCACACCGAGATGGTGTAGTTGTCCGTGCCGACGTCGAGGGGCGAGCCCTTGGACTCGCCGTAGAGCATCTCGACCTCGAAGTCGGTAAAGGCCACCGAATAGAGCCTGACGTCGTCGATGCTCCCGACGAACCTCTGGCCATTGTTCCACCGCCTGCCGATGTACATGTCGTCGTTGCTTCCGGTACTGAGCTGGTTTTGCCCGCCCCATTGGCCGTTCACGGTCGTCTTTTGACCATCTATGTAGAGAATGGGAGAGGATCGATCGTTTCCACCCTCGGGAAGAATGGTCACCACGTTGTGCCAGAGACCGTCGTTGAGCTTGTACTGGGTGGTGTTTCTGGTCGCCCCGTTCATATCGACCCTAAAGTCGTTTCCATTGTAGAGGCGAACCCACCACCTTTGGCCGCGGGAATTGCTGCCCCAGTAGGCAAGGGTCCTCCAGCCAATGGCCTGGGTCTTAATCCAGAGGGAAAGCGTACGGGCCGAGGTTCCGGAGATGCCCTTGTAACCATTGATGCGGATGTGGTCGTTACCCGTCAGCACGAAGGCCTGACCGAATCGGCCTCCTGTCCATTGGTTCTGTCCGCCTATGGTGCCATCCCTCGAATTCCCCGACATATCGGAGGTATTGCCGTCAAGAGGCCACCATCCCTCCAGATCGTCGAACCTCGTGATCCTCATGGGGGGCATGAGGGAAGAGACGTCGGCCCAGTCGTCCACCCCGTCCAGGCTGAGAGCCCCGGTACCGAACTTATGCTGGGCCGTGTCCAGAGCAGCTCCTCCCTGAGGTGTGGCGAACGCATCCCCGCCCGATTGATCGGCCACCAGGCCATCCCCATTCAGGGCGTCGAAAGTCCACCAGCCGACCAAATCGGCGGATCGGGTGACCCTGTCGTTGTAGGTGACCACAACCGTCTTCTTCTGGTTGAAGTCGAGCAGACCATCCTGCACGGCGCCTGCGTTGATGGTCAGGAAAATCCTTTGCGGGTCACGGTCCGCATTGAGATCGAAAGTGTAGGTCGAACCGTTGACGTCCACCTTGTTGCTGGCGGTTCCACCGAGAATCGTCAGGTCGTTCAAGTCGAAACCCGTTACGTCGACCGGGTTTCCGGACGCATCCCGAAAGGTGATGGAGACCGGTATGGGGGTGACGTTACTGGCCCTCGATACGTTTACGTCTACGATCGGCCCGAAGTCCCCGAAGCCATCGTTGTAGGCGTAGTCCACATCGTCTTCGGTAAGCGTCGTATTATAGAGCCTGACGTCGTCGATCCAGCCGTTGAAAACATTACTCCCGTCCGGTGAAGCGCCTATCCCGAGTTCCCCATTGTCGACCGTCACCGGATTGGTCTGATCGATGGAACCGGAAAGAACGCCATTAAGGTAGGTCTTGAACTTAGCACCGTCGTAGGTGGAGACTAGGTAATGCCACTCGCCCGGCGTGACCGGGAAGGCGCCGTTGTCCACGTAGGAGGTCATGAACCTGAAATAGGTTCTGAAATAAGTGCCGCCGGTGTCGACTTGGACGAAGAAGGGGGAATAGGAACCCTCCCTCTTCGCCAGCAGTTGGGTCCAGTCAGCAGGAAGACCATTGGGTTTGAACCAGAGGGCATAGGAAAAGCCTATCCTGGCCTGCAGATTGGGGTGAGGCCCCGCATCTGCGTAACCGGTGCCCGAAGTAAGGTCAAGTCCCCCTCTCGATTTTCCCGTTCCCCACAAGCCGGCTGAATTCAAGCGGGCATCTATGCCGTTCCCGGATACATCCGAGGCGATCGTTCCATTCGTCTCGTCGAAGGTCCAGCGGACCAGCAAATCGGACTCTCGAACCACCCCTTGAGAGACGCCAGTCAGGATGATCCATAGGACCGAAATGGTAAGCCGGCGAGAGCGAAGGGACATTAATTCTACAGTATAAGCGAAGGGTTCAGGATATTCAACGGTGATAGACCGTTTTCTTCAAGGAAAAAACAAAGAAAATTTAGATGTAAATTCGGACAAATAAGATAATTTAGGTTAGTTATTTAATAATATAATACACTCACGTGACAGACCTCTCTGGAAAGAATGAGCCATTATTGAAGAGACTCACTAAGCAATTAGCAAAAATCCCCGATTTAGTACCAATTTTCTGTAAATAATACGGAAGCGTCCATCCTAGAGGCTCGCACGAATTGAGTCGGGACTAAGCCCACCGCCCCGAAACATACTTAATAAATACGCACACCCTTGTGGGGCATCCGGCATGCTAAGACCGGAATCCCCATGGAACGGACGAGGATAGGCAATCCGGAGCGTCGATCCTACTTGGTCTTGATCCTTACCCGGAGGTACTGCTTACCACCGGCAGCCGCAGCCGTCTGATGGGTCTCGAAGACCACTCGCTCCATACCTCCGACGTATTCCTTGCCCTTACCGGCGGCACCCCCGTTGATGTCAAGTTGGGTGATACCGGAAGCGGCTCCGTCGGTACCGGAAGTCCACTTGGTCCAAGTCCGAAGATCGGTACTTCTCTCAACGATGTACTCGATTCCTTCCTCATTGAAGGCGTCTTGGTACTTAAGGAAGCTAAGCCTCTGCTTGCCGTCCTTCTTGTTAATGACGCGGGGAAGGACGCTTCTGCGGTCATTAGTCAGGGAATCGCCACCGAAAGCCCGCTCAAGCAAGTTGCTTACGCCATCGCCATCGGAATCGAAATGATCCGAATCAAAGAGCAGCTTGGCATCCTCGATGGTGATCGATCCATCGCCATTGAGGTCGTCCAGGCCGTTGGCCGAGCGCTTGTTGAAGATCCGTTGGGCAAACTTCGTGCGCATGGTATCGAAACGCTCGTCGTAACGCCTTTCGTCGAAGAAAGCGGTCCGACTTGGCTTCTTAATCTTGATCTCGCGGACGATGGGGGCGGCGGCATTGTAGGAACCATTCCCCGCAGAAACCGCCTTGACCAGAATGGTGATCTCGTCGTCACTGCCGAAACCGGTGAATCCTTCGGAGGACTTCGCAAAGCCCAACCTGGCCTTGGGGCCATTCCCGATCAGCTTGAGCGCAGTCTTGCTCTGACTGTGAATGGAGAAGGTGACCGGCAATCCGCTCGAGGTGGTGGCGAACTTGCCCAGAGGGATCGGTTTGCGGGAGAGCGGAAGATCTCGCAGCCCGCCTTTCTCTCCCTGCTTGAAGACAATCCATTGACCGTCCTTGTTCGTCACGTTGAAGGTCTGGGACTGTTCGGTCGTCTGGTAGGTGGAACTCGTGGCGCTCGCCTTTATGGTGACTTGCCCGAGGGAATTTCCGCAGGTAATGCTGTGACCATTGGCCATAGCGGAACCCGCGGTCACCGAGAAGGTAGGCATGATCGGCAGGGGTTTGCGGGTAACCAAATCGAAAGCCTTGGCCCGGACCGGGAAGGTCTGGCCGCGACCCATGTCTCCAACCGGGTCGAAGATCAGGAGCATCGGCTTCTTGACCAGGAAGGTCTGGGTTACGGGTGCTGCGGCAACGTATTCGTTGTTACCTGCCTGAGTGGCCTTTACGGTAACCGAACCCAAGCCGCTAAACTTGACCTTGGTGCTGTTCACGATGTTGGCGATATTGCTCCCGGCGCTCACCTCGAAGGTCACCGGCAAACCGGCGGATGAAGTTGCGTTCAGATCGAGCAGACGATCGAACCTTTGCTCGCCAATGCTTCCGAAGGTAATGGCCTGCGAACGCTTGGCCAGGATCTTAACCACCATTTGCTTTTGAATGGCGGCGGAGTAGCGATTGTTGCCAGGCTGATTGACCGACACGGTAACTTCGCCCGCGGACAAGGGGTTGAGCTTCCCGCTCTGCACCTCAAGGATGGAGGAACTACTGGTGGTGTAGACCAACGGCAAACCTGAGGTTGCGTAGGATCCTTCCAGGACGAATGGATCATCGAAGATCGAGATGAACTTCTTGCCGTCGGCCGGGTCGGTAGGAAGGTTGGTCGCGGCCAAGGTGATGGTCTGCGTTCCGCCAAAGAGCGGACGCGAGGTCTTGAAGGGGTGACCATTCGGCAAGAGGCTCTGAGCTCCCCATTTCCAGGCCAGATAGCCCTCGGCCCGTCGGACGGAAAAATCGTCCAAGGCGCTGGAGAAGAGCATGACTTCCTTGATTTGACCAGCAAACGGGTTACTCAGGTTGCCATTGCCCGAACGCCCGGTACCAAAGAGAAATTCGTTCGTAGAGGACGGAAGGTTGGGAACGGTGCTGCCTGAGACCGGGCTTCCGACCTGAGCAACGCCATTGATGATGAATTCGCTTTCCGCGTATGAAGCTCCTGCGGCTCTTCTGAATACGCCGATTGCAGACGAGGTCATGTTGGCGGTAAACCCGTTCGACCCGTTGCCAAAGTCAAAACTTCCGCTTTGACTCAAGCCGAGGATCTGACCCGCGGTACCAGCGTTCGAACCGAACTGAAGGAAGCGACCCTGCCCGGAAGCGTTCGCTTGCCCAACCACGATGAAGGTCATGCCGTTGCTACCCGACAGGGAACTTGGCATCGACCCGCTCATGAAGGCTCCGCTGTTGCCTTGCGAGCCGCCGAATACGAGAACGGGGGAACTGCCGTTTCCGGGAACGTAGACCGGTTGGATCGAAGTAGTGCCCTGACCGAGGGAATTGGAACTTCCCGAACGGTCGCCCCAAGAACTGATCTGGGTTTTTCCACCCACGCTTAGGAAATCGGAGGACGACTCGGATAGCCCGTCACCATTCACGTCCTTCGCATCGAGCCACATGATCAAGCCGGTGAAGGACTCGGGGTAGGGGCTGTAGTCCGTGACGGTCACCGTAAAGGTCTTGGATATTGCGGCGTTGAAGCCCGCGGAAGCGTCGCAGGACGCAGTGATGGTGGCCGTGCCGGCACCCACGGGGTTAAGCTTGGTACCACCATCGGTCAAAGCCACTACGCTTGCATTCGACGTAGCGTAGAGAACGGTCAAGCCGGTCAACTGGCCATTCTGTTGAATGGACTTGGCTCCGGGACTGAACTCGAAATCTCCCGAGTCCTTAGTCACGTTCGGCAGCGTACTTCCGTTGTTGGCGGACAGGATGACCTGATTGGCCTTGGCCACGGTAACGTTCTTATCCACCGTCGGAGCCGCCTGCCACTGACCGTTACCGGCCTGACTTGCGGTTACCGTGGCGCTACCCGCGCCCACGATGGTCAGCTTGGTCCCATTGACCTCGACGACGCCCGTGTTGGAGCTTGCGTAGGAAACGGCCAAGTTCGAAGAAGCGGTGGCGTTCATGGTCACGTCGGCGTCCCCATAGGTCTTGGAACCAAGGGTCTGGTTCCAGGTAATGGTCTGAGCCTGAAGGGTATCGTCGAGAACCGTGAGGGTCTTCGTAACCGCAGGAGCCGCGGCGAAGGTGGCATCCCCGCCTTGGGTCGCGGTGATGGTAACGGTACCACCAGCCTTAAGGGTGGCCACGTTTCCGGCCACGCTCACGATGTTAGCATCGTCGCTGGCAAAGGAGACGGCCAAGTTCGAGGAAGCGGTCGCGCTCAGGGTATAGGTACCCGCGCTCAGGTTCTGGTTCGGGATGGTTCCGAAGGTAATGGTTTGCGGAACCTTTTCAACGGTAAGCGTGCGCTCGACCACGGGGGCGGCGTTGAAGCTTCCGTTACCATCCTGCGAAGCCCGGAAGGTGGCTACACCCGTGCTGACGATCGTTACCGTTCCGCTTGAGGTGACGGAAGCAACGTTCGGGGTCATGCTCTGGAAGGTGACGGGGAGTGTCGAGGAGGCCGTCGCGTTGAGGTCGAAGTTGGGGGACTGGGCGTTCTTGTTCGGGATCGCAGCGAAGGTGATGTTCTGGTCGGCCCGCGGGGTTGCCGTGATGATCCATTCCTTGGATGCCGTGGCCGGCAGCCAGGGCGACTGCCCGGGCTGGGTAGCGGTAACCGTGACCTTGCCCACCTTGAGCGCCGTGGCGACGCTTCCGTTGAACGAGACCATGGAGGAATCGTTGCTGTCGAAGGTGAAGGCCGTCAAACCGGAGTCGGAACTGACCGAGAGGTTCGCGGTCTGGCCGACCTGGCGGTCGGGGATGCTCTGCAGGAGGACGTTCTGGCCACCACCGAAAGCGGGCTTGGCCACCTTGTAGGTATGTCCGCTGGGCAGTCCGCCGGTCAAGCCCCACTTGTGGGCCAAGTATCCCTCTACCTTCTCCCGGACGCCGGGGTTGAGAACGCTGTCGTAGGCAACGACCTCGGCAAGAATACCGGAGAAATTGCCCCCGATCTTGTCGAAGGCGGCCGGGGCCACGGAATCAGTGCTGGTAGCCTTGGACTCGCCGTTGACGTAGAGGGCATAGTCACCCGCGGCAACCTGCCATGCAACGACGCTGAACAGGACCGAGGTAGCCCCGGAATCCATCATGGCGCCGCCTTGGCGCTTGAGGCCGATCTTGCCTCCAGAGGTGGTGGCCGACAAGTTCCCGCCGAAAGGCTGGGTCTCGCCGCTCCCGAACTGTCCAATCACCGCGAAGATCGTCTTGAGTTGGCTCGTGGGCGCGATATCGAAGCTTTGGTTTGCGTTCTGGAAGGTAATCACGGACTTTCCGTTGATCACGTTGGTGGAGTACACCGGACGCAGGCTGGCATTGGCCTGACCCGCATTGTTGGTGGCCGAGGAACGATCCTTCCATTGAACCAGACTGGTTCCGTTGGTCGTAGTGTCGGGCAGGCCGTTGGCATCGATCTCGTTACCATCCAGCCAGAGCTTGAGGCCGGGCAGGGAGTCGGAGAGCAGGTTGTAGTAACCCACGCTCAAGGTCTGCGTGGCGGCGGTTGCGGCATTGTAGGACGCATCGCCCGCCTGGGTCGCCGTGATGGTAGTGCTTCCTGCGGAACGCACCTTGATCTTCATGCTGCCCGGGGTGGTTCCCTCGATCGAGGCGACCAGCGGGTCGGAACTGGTGTAGGTGATGGGCAAGGTCGAGCTGGCCATGGCGCCCGGATCGAAATCATAGTCGCCGATCGACTTGTCGGGGATTGGCGAGAAGGCGATGGACTGGTTTAGCTTGGTGATCGTGACGGACGTCGTGACCGCCGGAGCGACGGCGTAGGTGCCGTTACCTGGCTGATTGGCCGTGATGGTCACGGTACCCGCGGTCTTGAGCTGCAGACGGTTGAAGTCACCCGTACCCGCTCCGTATACCTTGGCGATCATACTGGCGTTGAGTTCCGCGCTGTAGAGACGGACGTCGTCGATCTGGCCGTTGAAGAAGGCCGCCCCGTCGGAGCCGATCTTGACGTCCCCGCTGGCGGTCGTATTGATCGCGGTCGAGCCGCTGCCGTTGGTTACGGACCCATCGACGTAGAGCTTGGCGCTTCCCGAATTCCCACCCTCGGGAACGGTCACGGCGATGTGGTGCCAAGCACCGTTGGCGAGACCCGAGCCTCCCGTTATGCTGGCTCCGCCAAAGTCGACCTTGGCGGCTCCGCCGGAGGTAAGGGACACCTTGAAGAGGGTACCCGTTCCGGCCGCGCCGTAGCTAAGAAGAACCTTGTTGGCGGTCGAAGTCTTGAACCAGGTGGCGAAAGTCCTCCGGCCCGTGCCGGTAATTCCCTTGTAGCCAGAGGCAAAGGCGTAGTCATTGCTGCCGTCGAGGGTGAGGGCGTTGCCGAACTTTCCAGCCGTCCAGTTGCCTGAACCGTCCGAACCGATCAGTACCGCAGTGTGCGAGGAGGATCCGCTGCCCGATGCGTCCGCAATGGTCGTCGCGGAGTTCTCGTTCATCTTCCACCAGGAGTCCAGGTTGGCCTGCAGGGTGACCGCAAGATCCGCGATCGCAGGATCACTCACCGAGTAGACGACCGGCAGGTTCGAGCTGGCGGACGCGTTCAGGTCGACGATCTGGTTGATCGAGGCGCTGGAGAAGTCCTGTCCCCAGCTGATGGTCTGCGGGGTCTTGTTGGTCACGATGAGCTGACCGGCCACGAAAGTAAGGACGTACTTGTCGGAAGCCGCTCCGCTCGGGGTAACCGGGTAGGTGCCGGCCTGGCTGTTCGTCTGGGCCGTGGTCGCAATGGTAACGCCCGTGGTCAGGGCGCTGGACTCGTTGTCCCCGTTGAGCAGTCCCGTAATGACGTAGGTCAGGGTGGGGTTGGCGTTGCCCACGTTACGGGTAAAGTCGTCACCCGTAATGGTAAGCGGGGCCTTCGATACGGTTACCGAACGGGTGACCGGGATGGCCCCGTACATGTCGTTGGTGCCCGGGGCATAGGCCGTAAGGGTGGCCGTGCCGGCCTTCTTAATGGTCACCCGGTTGCCCGTGCGGACGGTCACGAAATCACCGTTTCCGGCGCCGAAGAGGGTGCCCACTTCGCCCGAGGTCAGAACGCGGTTGTAGATGCGGACGTCGTCGATCATGCCCTTGAGCCGGTTGCCGCTTCCATTACCCGTAATACCAAGCTTGAGGCTGGCGCTTCCGTTCGAGAGGGACGGCATGGTGTTTTGGTTCTTGAGCGTACCGTCGACGTAGAGCCTATAGTTGTTGCTCGATTGATCGGACACGGTCATGACCGCATGGTGCCACTGGGCATCCCTCCAGTCATTGACTCCCGTGACTTGCCTTTGCTGGTTGTTTACCTTGGCGTAGAGATTCTTGTCGTTGGTGGTAACGAACAATTCCCAACCGGCCTGGCTTCCGGTTCCGTTCTTGTTGGAAATAATGCGACCATTGGCATCGACCAGTCGCTTCACCCAGAGGGAAACGGTCAGGTTCTTGCCCATGTCGCCGGCACCGGTCCCGAAGTCGACCTTGCTGTTGGCATTGCTCGATCCATCGAACTTGAGGGCATTGCCGAACTTGCCGGGCATCACGGTGACCCCGCTGCCCTTGGTTCCGTTTATCCCTCCGATCTTGCCGGTTACGGGGTTGCTGGTTCCGTTCTGGTCGTTATCGAAGTCCCAGTAGCGGACCAGGCCCGCTTCGAGCGTGAACTGCGGACGGGTCGTGCCGTTGAGCTCGAGGATGCTCTCGTCGCTGGACACGTAGGTTATGCCTCCGCTACCGGTAGAACTGGCATTGAGGTCGAAGGGGGAGTTCCCGTATGCAAGGCCCGCGATGGTCTGGTTCCAGTCCAGTACGCGGGTACCCTTGAGGACCGAGAAGTAGAAGCTCTTGGTCTGGGATCCGCTCGGGTTGGAAACGGTCACCGTCGAGTTGAAGTCGCCCACGCTGTTGGGAGTACCCGTGATCAAGCCGGTACTCGTGTTGATGTTCAGGCCCTTGGAGGCCAGGATCGAGCCCGCGGCATAGGACTCAGGTCCCTGAGTCGCCTCGACCTGCAGGCTTACCGGCGTGCCGATGTAGGCAACGTAACGGGTCGAGGGTGGGGTGGTTGCATAGGTATGCGAACTATTGATGCTGACGCCCCACTTGTTGCTGAGGTATCCCTCGATCTTCTCCCGGTCGGCAATCGGCAATTCGCTTCCGAAGGCAAGAATCTCCGCAACGTCGATCGACGCGCAGTGGTTGTCGTTCAATCCGATCTTCCAGTTGCCCTTCGGACTCAAGTTGTTGTTGTTGACCGAGAGACGAAGAACCATGAACTGATTGACGTTCGTCATGTGAACGGTTCCACCCGACCAAACTCCTGCGTTTTGGGAGTAACCGGCCACGTTCTGGTTGTGGTGGAAGTAGCGCTGGTTGTGCTGGAACAGGTAGTTCGAGTTTCTTCCGCTCTGGTGGCCAAGGACCCCACCGTAGTTGTCGAACTTGTTGTCGTTTCCACCATTCGCGGCGCTCCGGAAGACGTAGTAATGCTCCTTGGCCATGAAGGAACCATTGATGGCAAGCGAGCACTTGTTGCTCACCCCGGCGGAACGAAGAATCCGTACCGCAGGCATGCTGTTGGGACCTCCGCTCGAGAGGTAGGCCGGGCTACCGACGGGACCGGAGGCGTGCCTGTCGTTCCCGCTTTTGTCCTTCCACTCGGTAATCTGCGTGGTGCCGGTAACCGTGGAGCTGTCGTTGGCGTCGAACCAGACCTCGAACCCGGTCGCTCCTACCATGGCGGCGGGCGTCCAGGATCCGACCACCGAACCGACCGGGTAGACGTAGGGCTTCGGGCTCAGCTTGGGCGAGTTGTCGAAGACCGGCGGAATCTCCTTGTAGGGATGACTGGAGACAAGGCTGTCCGTCGCTCTCCAGCGGTGGGCGAGATAGCCCTGGATCTGTTGGATCTCGGTATTGCTCAACTGGCGGTCGAAGACGAGAACTTCAGCAATGTCTCCACCGAAATCATTAAGGGCGGAAGAGGCGGACTTTCCGATCTTCATGCTCATCAGGGTGGCTCCGCTGGCGGCATGCTTCTCAAAGACCTTGGCGGCAAAGGAGGAGGTTCCCGAGCCTGCAGTAAGGTTCCACCCGGCCTCGTCCACGAGGTAACCGGGATCGTCACCGAGGTTGTCGGACGGACGGGTAGCCATCACGAATACACTGTAGGGGCCGGCCGAAGTGCGTACGGGGGCCACGTTCAGGAAGTCGCTGGTGCCGTCGAAACGGATGCCCGGCTTGTTACCGAAGGCATTGGTCTTGTAGGCGGGCTGGCTGGTTGAAGTTCCCTGTGAAACAGTCCGTTGCCCGACCGACTTGTCCACCCAAGTCGCCACGGGGGCCGAGTCGATCACGAGCACGTCCGTATTTCCGTCGCCATCGACGTCGGAGGCATCAAGCCAGAGGGCGAGGTTCGGGATGGAGTACTTGTTGAGGAGGGTGTTGTTGGGGACGAAGGTCTTGACCGGTCCCCAAGCCGTACCGCCCGAGTTGGTAACCTTTGCGGTGTAGTAGTAGGTCTGCCCCTTGGTCAACCCGGTCAGGTTATGGGAGACGACCCCCATTCCGTGAGTACCGGAGAGGACTTGGTTGCTGTCCCACTGGTTATGAGCTCCGTTGTTGCTGCCATTGTTGTCCCCCCAGTAGAAGGTAACGGTAGCATCCTCACCACCAACGGTGACCATGGGTCGGAACGGATCGTCGGTCCTGTAGGGATGGTTGACGGGCAACATATTATCGGCGAGCCCCCACTTCTGGGCAAGATAGCCCTCGATCTTGAGGCGCTCTTCCTCCGTAATCACGCGGTTGATGGTGATGAACTCGGCAATCTGACATTGGGAGTTCTCTCTACTGTTTCGCCAGCCACCGAATTGCATCCGTTTGGGACGCCAGTTGTTGTTGTGCGAGCCCCCTGAATCGGTCGCGACGTTGACGGAATCCAGCCAGTAACTACCCTTGTCGTTGGAGCCGTGCAGAGCCTCGTAGATGTGCCAATCATTATTGTCCTCCTCCTGATTCGGCCCTTGGTAACCCCAGCCGTTGAAGTGAGCGATACGGGTATGATACTGCCCGTGACCGGCAAAGAACCAGTTCCAGTTGTCGTAGGAGGAGATGACCCGTTCGCTGTCGGTACCGTCGTAACGGCTGACTGCGAACATAGTAAACCCGTTTGCGGTTTGGTTGTACATGCTCTTGGCATTGTTGTTCTGCCAAAGTCCGTCATTGCCGTCGAAGTCGACGACTCCCTTGCCATTAAGCACGTTGGCTTGGAATTGCGGATCGCCACGCTTACCGTCCAAGTCACGATCACCCGATGATTTGTCCTGCCAGTTGTTTATGTTGGCGGTGGTCGTCTCGGGCGTACCGTCCCCGTTGGGATCGTTTCCGTCCATCCACATGAGGGTTCCGGGAATGGTGTCTCCGCTGAAGGGAGATCCGCCAAGGTAGGTAACGCCCCCCGTGGAGACCAGTTTGGCGTTAAGGGTGACGGTGGTGGGCATGATGTCCGAAGCCCCCGGTACGCTCACCACGGGCGAACCTATGGTGGCGAAGTCCCCGACGTTCGAGTACGAGGTACCGCCCGGATTGACCGCCTTGTAGCGGAAATAGTAGTGCTGGCCGGCGCTCAGACCGGTCAGGTTGTGCGTGAACGCGCCGGTGCCCTTGGTCCCGAGGTTCGCGGTCCCTGCCCATCCCGAACTGGTCGCTCCGCGGTCTTGGGTGTCGTAGTAGAGAGTTATGGTGGGTTGGGAATTTCCGTCGTATGCGAGCACGTTTCCGTTCATCGTAACGGAGGTCGTGGCAAGCGAGGTAGACGGGGCGGTCGCCACGGCGGGCGGAAGCAGGGTGGACGCAGTGGTAAAGGTATAGGCGTCCGACCAGCCCGTACCGCCCACGTTCACGCCACGGCCGCGGAAGTGATACTGCGTGGACGTGCCCAGACCGGTCAGGGAGAAGGTGACGTTCCCCGCGGCATGAGTGCCGGCGATGGTGATATTGGAGTCCCAAGCCGAGGGATCCTCGCCACCGTCCGAGGAACCGTAGAAGAGCATGACGCTCGGGTTGACCCCTCCCGTATCGACGATATTGACGAACCCGGAAGCCGAGGTCGCCCCTACGGTGGTGGCGTTTCCGTCTTTGAAAACGGGCTTGTTCGGGGCCACCGTGACGACCACGACCTGCGGATCGGAAGTGCCCGCGAGGTTGGACGCCCTGATGGTTACGTTGTGGTCTCCTATCGCGGTAGTTGCGCCGGAAATCATCCCGGTCGTCGCATCCACCGTCAAGCCGCTGGGCAAGCCCGTTGCGGTAAAGCCGGTCGGTCCCTTTTGGGCGGTGATCTGGTAGACGTTGGAAACGGCGCCCCCGGTCACGACCTGCCACATTCCGGTCTGTCCGTTGGCATCGTTGAAGTTGACCCTTTGCTCGGATGCTCCGGGCAAGGTAACCCACCAGTTGAGGGATTCTCCACCCCCGCCTTCGCGGGTCATGTACATGTAGGAGTACTTCTCACCGGCTGCCAGCGTCTTGCTGCCGTTGGAGTTCCACGCAATGGTACCGACCGCTTCGCCCGTGGCGAAGGTACCGTCCTGGTTGACGTCGATGTACATCTGGCCCGCATCGTCGTTGGACCACCTGAAGGAGTAGGATCCCGAACTGGGCGGCACGAGGATACCACTGATCGCGGACATGAAGTTGTCTCCTCCGCTAAAAGAGGGGAAGGTGTTCCAGTTCTGGACCGTTCCGGAGGTCATGAGGCAGTTGTGGGCAGAATTCTCGCCCAAGGAGAGGAGCGAACCCTGCTTGTCCCCGATGAGGACCCGGCTGGAGGAGTGCTGGTAGGTCGAGCCGCCAAGGTCGAGATACGAATTGGCGTTCGTGCCGGTAAAGACGGAACCACGCGCACCGGCCCCGTAGGACATGTAGTTGGAAGTGGTGTAGAGCACGGTAGCGTTCAGGTCGCCCACGATGATGGGCTTGGTGCTCTCGTTGATCGTGCCCGTGTAGTCTCCCGAACCGACGTCGACCGTTCCCTGGGTCAGGTTGTAGGTGTAACTGAAGGATACCCGTCCGCCCCCTCCCGAGGGAATCTTGGAACCGCTTCCGCCCTTCGCGGAGATGGTGCCATTGTTTACGATGCTCCTGCCGACGAAGCGGAGACTCCCGCCCGATCCGGCTCCGCCTTGGCGGTCGTTGTTGACCTCGGAGGTGATACCCCCGTTGGCCGATATGGTGACTCCAGAGAGAATGGTCAGGGTACCGTTTCCGTCCGCTTCCAGGGACATGGCTCCGCCGCCGCCGCCACTACCGACCCATTCGCCTCCACCTCCGCTGGAACCACCATGGAGGTGGGCTAGGGAGGGGCTGCCGTAGGCCCTGCCGGAAGCTCCGTCGGAGTATTGGCCGGGGCTGCCGTAGCCTCCGCCACCACCCTTTTGGTTGTTGTGGACGCGGGCCTTGCCACCACCGATTCCGTGCCCATCGTAGCTGCCGGGCCAAGCGGTTGTGGCTCCTCCCAGTTTTCCGAAAGCAAAGTTATGGTGGTTGCGCGGAGGAACGGGGTTGCGGCTGTTGTCGTAGCTATGGGTTCCTCCATCGAGGTTCATGTCGATCCCGATGGTCACGTTTCCGTGGTTGCGGGTCTTCAGGATGAGCGAGTTATCGCCCTTGAGAACGAGGCTGAGCCCACTCTGCAGGTTGATGGCGTCGAAGGTGAAGGTACAGACCTTGTAGTTGGTCCCGTTGTCGTCGTGACTGGTGATCACGCCCGTGCCGTGCTTGCCGCTGGTGTGGTGCCAGTAGCCTGCGGTGGTGTCGATGGTAAGCGTACCGCTGGAGTAGGAGAGGTCCCCACTGCCGGAAGTGTTGCCCAGGACCGCGAGGCTACCCTCGGCTTGCCCGTCGCTTCCACCCCAAGGATACCTGCCCTTGAGGTTCATGGTACCAAGCGAAATGGTGCCATTCGACTCGAAGGCGATCCTTCCGCCCGAGCCGTCGTAGTCGGCCTCGGGAACGATGCCCGTCGACTCGAGGGTACCGTTGTTGACGATGCTTCCGCCCACCAGACGAATGGAACCACCCGACCCGGCTCCGCCCCCGCGGTTTTTGTCGTTGGTATCTCCGCCGTTTACGGAAATCTTGGCCCCGGATGCGATCACCAGATCGCCCACGCCGTGGGCGACGAGTTCGATCGCTCCTCCGCCTCCGCCGCCACCGTGGTAGTTTCCGCCTCCGCCACCGGATCCGCCGATCAATTGCGTGATGGCGACGTCCCCATAGGGAGCGCCCTCGTTCTTGTGCCAATTCCAGTCGTCCTGACCGTGGTTACCGTATCCGGCACCACCACCGTCGTTGTTGCCGCGACGGTCCTTGCCACCACCGGGGCCTTCCCCGTCGAGGTTCTTGTTGCCGCCGGGCCAGCCGCCGAGGCGGGCGAGGCCGCCGATCCCGTTGTTGGAAGTCGGCTCGGTCGCAGTGTTGCCGTTGGCGATTAGCTGGGAACCCAGGGTAAAGTCACCATTGTTTCGGGTGCGCAGGGAAAGGGCGGCCGTGCCTTGAAGGTTGATGATTACGCTGGCTCCCAGGTTGATGGTGTCCGCAGTAAAGGTGCAGACCTTGTAGGGGTAACTCTGGTTGTCCGCCGCAACGAAGCTCTTGTTCTCAAGGGTACCGGCCATGAAGGAACCGTCGCTGTGAGTAATGGTCGCCATGTCCGTATCGATGGTCAGCAGGCCCGAAGTAAAGACCAGGCTGGTAACCTGCGGGCGCAGGATCTTGACCGTACCGGCCGACCCGTGACGCGCTCCGGCGCTTTGGCCACCCGCTGCCGTAATGTTTTCGTTGAGCACGCTGGAGTTGTTGACGAGGGAGGCCGTGCCCTCGATGAAGATGCGTCCTCCGCCGCCGGCCGATGCGCCTTGGGCATCGCTGTCGAGCTGCATCTGAGTGTCTTGCGAGGCGGTGATCAGGTTGGCCCCCGCTCCCCCGTTTGCGCTGATCGAAACCCCGGCATTGATGACCACGTTGGCCGCCTTGAGGTAGATCGATCCGCCCGACCCCGAGCCACCGCTCCTGCGGGCCTCGTTGTTGTTGTCGCCGTTTTCCTTGGAACTTCCGCCCTTGCCCCCGACGGCGTAGATATCGCCCCCGATGGTGAGGGTATTGCCTGCCACGATCTTTATACCGCCGGCACCGCTTCCCCCGCCATTCCAGTCTCCGCCGCCACCACCGGATCCGCCGAAGAGGTGCGTGACGTCGACGTCGCCGTAGGTCTGACCGGAAATGGCCACGGGTACGTTATCTTGCCCGCTTCCGCCATTGGCTTCGGGACGGGCGCCGCTTCCACCGTAGCTTCCTCCCCCGGGCTCGCGTCCCGTAAGCAGGCCGGTGTTGCGCGTATCGATCCATCCGGTGAACCGCTTGCCCCCGGAATAGAAGTTGCCGATGGTCAGGTTGCTCGGTCCGCCTCCCTGCCCCCAGCGGGGGACTTTCCCGCCATCGTAGTCGTTCCCGCCTACGCCCCCACCGAGTTTACCCGGGGTGTTGGCATTGGTGTCCTTGGTTCCGTTCGTTCCGTTGAGGTCGAGATCGGCCAGGATGGTGGCCGAGCCGGAAACGTTGAGAAAGAGCGGGTTGGACCCCGACAGGACGACGTTCGCTCCGTCCCCGACGTTGATGCGGTCGAAATCAAACTTGGCCACCGTGTAGGCGACCGAGTTCTGCTGGGCATCGGTATAGCTGTTGGTCACGATCTGCCCGTTGCCGCCCGTTCCCGTGGTCGAGCTCCATGTGGGGACGGGTCCGTCGGTATTGAAGGTCAGGGTACCGGTGTTCACGTCGATGGCCCGCTCGGACACGAAGGTGGTCGTGGAGTCCGCCCAGTCCGTACCCTCCGAATTCACGCCCTTGACACGGTAGTAGTAGGTGTTGCCCGCAACCAGGTTGGTGGCGTTGGTCTCGAGCTTGTTCTGGAACTTGGCCAGTTGACCGTTGCTCAGGCCCTTTACGTTGAAGTATCCGTTCTGGTTGTTATCGAGGGGCTTCATCACGGTCATGGAACCGCCGGGTACCTGCATCCAGGCCCGGAACTGGGAACCTCCGCCCCATTCGCAGTGAGCGAGGGCCATGAGGTACCTCTCGTTTGCCTGCAGGGGAATGTCTCCCGAAGTCCAGTTGTTGTTTCCGCCCATCTTCTCATTGCCGGCCGTCCCTGACGTGGAAAAGATCCCGTTCTGGTCGAGGTCGACCCAGATGGTCGTGCGGTCGTCCTTGCGGTCCATCCTGAACTTGTAGTTTCCGGTGGATGGGGCCTTCAGGGTGGTCAGGAACATGGACATGTAGTTGTCGTTCTGATTAATCCCGATGCCTGCGTTCTTGAAATCGTTGTCCCCGTTGAACCACATGCCGTTGGCGGCCGGGTTGTTGGGCTCGCCCTGAAGGACGGTCGAACCGGCGGGTGTGAGGGCCCGCAGGGTCTCGATGTCGTTCATGAAGGAGTCGTTGGGTCTAGGTATTCCATTGGTTCCCTGAGGGAAGCCATAGCCCTCGAAACCGTTCAGGTCGGACTCGGCATAGTATTGCCCCAAGTGGATTTCCTGCTCCCAGAGGGAGGTATCGGTCCCTCCGTCCACGGATCCCCAGTAAAGGGTCATATCGACCGCGGAGAGGGGTTCGCTGAAGCTTGGGTTGGCGGCCTTGTGGGGATGCCCGTTGACCAGGCTGCCGTCCTTGTCCCACTTGTGAGCCAGGTAGCCCTCGATGCGCTGGCGGGCATCCTGGGTGAGCTTCTCGTTGTAGATGAGAAGCTCGGAAATGCGGAGTTTTGCCGAACTGGACGTAACGCCGCTGTTGTTCACGGTACATCCCACACCAAAGGCAGCGTTGGGAAGAAGCGGGATCGAGCCGGTATCCGAGATGGAGGACTTCTGCTGACCGAAAGAGAAGAATTCCCTCGAGCCATCACCGAATGCGAGCGAAATAAGGTGCTGCGTGTTACGAGTCATGTTGATCGTCTGGTCGTCATTACCACCGGTACCCATTATGCGATAGGTTACCGTACTGCCGGTCCGTCCGATAAGATTCCAGCCCGCGCCTTCATGCGTACCTTTGCCCATCCACCTTCTCCAATTCGAAGTATCGAAGGATTCTGCCACGAGGAAGACCGTCATCTTGTCCCAGCCGTCGAAGTTGTCGGCACTGTTGTTGAGGAGCAGGTTGTCCCCGCCGTCGAACTGGACGGTCGGCTTGCTGTTCATTCCAGCCGACAAGTACCTGGGCCTCTGGTTGTTTCCACCGTAGGGCGAGCCATGGTGCTCGCTTCCGCTCTTGTCCGCCCAGTAGCCGATAAGCTGGTTGTTGGAGGGCGGATCGGCGGGATCGGACCTGGTGAATCCCTTGTCCATGGAAGAGACGTCGTTCGCATCGAACCAAAGCATGAGGTTCGGGTAGCGGGTAGCGGTAAAGCTGGCTGCACCCTGGTCGACCTTGCCGATACCCAAGGCGGTAACGGCCGCCTTGAAGGTCACGGATGTGCCCGTGGCGTTCAGGAGGGAACCGTTCGAGACGACGGGAAGGGTGGTTGCGGTAGTGTTGAAGGTCTGGGACGAGCTTGCCCAGACGCCATCGGGAGCTGCGGAGTTGTAGGCCCGGATGCGGTAGTGATAGGCGGTCTGGGGGATCAAGTCACCAACGGCCGCGCCGAATGCTCCCTGGTCCTTGATCCCGATATCCTCTACGAAGGACCAGGAACTGGGGGTCGTTGCGCCGTCCGTCGTGCCGTAGTAGATGCGGATGGTCGGGGCATCCCCGCCGGTGCTGGTAACGTTGCCGTTGAAGGAGGCCTTGGTTGCCTCGATCGAGGAAGCCGCGACGGTGGTTACCGCCGGGGCGGTAGCCTGCACGTTGAGGTTGAGGATAACTTGATCGGGATCGCCCGGGTTTTCCGGCGGGAACAAGGCCCCGATCTGGTCGGGACTGGAATCGGAGTCAGTCACGTCTCCATCGTCGTCCGCATAGCCGACCACGACCACCACAGGGTACTGACCGGAAGTGGTCGGGGTGCCCGATATGACACCGGTGGAAGGGTTGAACTGCAGACCGCCGGGAAGGTTGAGGAAGGTATAGGAATTCGGCGAACCAATGGTTGCGGTGTTGTAGGTGAAGGACGTACCGACCGTTGCGTCGGCCAGGAGCGGGCTGGTAATGACCCGGGGACCGATCACGGCTCCGTAGGCGACCAGACTCTGGGATGCCTTCTGGTTGTCGTAGGCGGCCTTCAGCCAATCCAGGCTGCGCTCCACCGTGGAAATCCGCAGTTCGTCCAGGGAGCCCCCCCATTTGTCGTTGTTGTGGATATTTATGCCCGCCTTCAGGCTGTTGGTGGAGAGCTGGACCTGATTGAGACCAGTACGGTTGTTCTTGTAGACGCCATCGGCGTAGAACTTGATCGAACTGCCGTTGATCGCGACCGAAATGTGATGCCAGTTGCCGGCCGACCAGCTGGAAACGACGTCGCGCCACCTGTGGGAATTGCCCGAGCCCTTCACGTTGAGACGGGTATTGTTGGAACTCTTGAAAATATCCCATCCGGTGTTGTTGTTGGCTCCATCCTTGTTGGAGAAAATACGCGGGTTGCCACCGGTTGCGTTGGAGTACTTCATCCAGGCCGTGAGCGTGAAGACGGAGCCCGGATTACCTGCGTCGACACCGAAGTCGATGCTGTCCGAGGTACCGTTGAGAACGACTGCCTTGCCGACCATGCCTGTACCGGCTGAGGTGCCGGAAATCGTACCGTGATAGTTGTTTGGGGACGAATCCATCAAAACCGTACCCAAGGGGGAGCCAAGGTGCCAGGAACCGAGGTAAGCGTTCGACCAGGTCGAGCCATCAGTCTGGTACCCGGGAGCGATCGTCTGGCTGGCATCGCCCCAGCAAGCGAGAATCTGGGTGTTGTTGCCCGATATGGCGGGCACCTTGACCCAAACGCGCGAAGTACCGGATACGTTCCAGTCCTCGATCTCGTAGGGGAGTTCCTTACCGTTGGAAGCGAAGAAGCGAAGGTCCGCGCCTTCGGTACTGGCGAAGGTGTTGTAGGTGAAGCCGGAGATGGAGGATCCGAGCGAAACCAGGACCGGAAAGTCGGTCAGGGTGGACGATCCGGTGTATCCGGAGAGGGTAAGGGTCATGGTGTTGGCGAAGCCGGAGGCATCGCTCACCTTGAAGACGAAGGCCTTGGAGGAGGACTTCGCAATACCGGCCGCATTTTCGCCCGTAATGGTGATGGTGAAGTTCGAATTTCCGGTCGCATCGGTTGAACCGGTTATCTGACCGGTGGCGGCGTTCATGGAAATGCCCGGGGGCAAGCCGACCGCAGAATAGGAAATGGTGCCTCCGCCGATTACGGCGGGCTTGTAGGCTTCCATGGCAACGCCCTTCTTGGCGAACACCTCGGCCTCGAGAACGTCGAAGGTCGGGGGGCCTGCGAAGGAACCGTAGTTCAGCCAGGTAGAACCGATTTTCTGGTTCTCGTAAGAGGCGGTCGCCCAGTCCTTGGTCCGGGCCAGGTGCTCGATACGCACCTCGTCGATGTCACCCCTGTGACGACCGGCTCCGTTGTCGCGGGCACCGATTCTGATCGGTTGGTCGGTGGGACTGATCCCGCCACCGTCGGTGATGTTCTGGATTTCCACGCCATCGATGTAGACCATTCTTCTCTGGCTGTTGAACACGCCGACGATATGGATCCACTCGTCGTCCGGTATGTCGTAGGAGGTCTCGGATTCGTCGTTCGCAGTGGTTCCGCGAATCGTGAAGGTAAAACGGTTGTTGTTGTTGTACCTGCGGAACTGCCAGCCCTCGTTGCCTTCTCCACGCTTGGAGAGGAAAGCCTGCCAGTTTTCGCGCCATCCCTCCCGACGCAGCCAAATCGATGCGGTAAGCTTGTCGTACGCGTCGAAATTCGACTCATTGGCGATTTCAAGGAAGCTGTTGTTGAAGTACTTGGCTCCCCCGATCACGCCGCTGGAATCGGAAACCGTTCCTACGGCGGTACCGTGGTTGGATCCGGGCGAGGAATCCTGAGTCGTACTCATATGCCAGGCGCCGAG
>DLRY01000047.1:0-5004 GCA_002500665.1 Opitutia bacterium UBA7876 | reverse complement strand
ATGATCTTGTCGCTGGAAAGGGCAGGAACGTGAACCCATACGAGGGATTCCCCGGTCGGGTTCCATGCCTCGACCTCGTACTTGAGCTCCTGTCCGGAAGCGGACTGGAAGCGCAGGTCCCTGCCGGTCGGTCCGGTTTGGCTGTGCCGGAAACCCGTAGAGCGAAGGGTCGCGTTATTCTCGTCGAGGCGAACGAGCATGTGAAAGTTCTCCAAGGTCGGCTTGATGTCGGCTCCTTCGCCCCAAAGCTCGATTTCGCGCAGGCCTGCATATTGGTTCGAGCCTTGGGCCGCCGTGCAAAGCCACCTAATGTAGGTGTAGCTGTTGTTGGTATCGTCAACCTGAAAGGTCCTCAGCTGGTTGCTCTGCCATCCGGTCTGGCTGGCTTCCGTATCGAGGTCTACCCAATCGCTTCCGTTGTTGGTGTTGGAACCCTGCAGCTTGAAGGTCTTGGGTCCGCGCAGGTTGGCGTTTTGGTTCTGGCCCTTGAGCTTGTAGGTGATGGGCTTGAAGGGGTTGTTGAACTGCCAGGTGACGAAGATGCCGCCCGAGGAGAAAGCCGACTGAAGAGGCAGCCAGCGGTTGTTGTTGTCGGTGCCGTCCGTATCCCCATCGAACGCCTTGGATACGGGATAGGAAGCGTGGGCAGCCGAGTGGGCAACGATGGATGCGATCGTGTTGTCCGCCTTGCCGAAGGATCCGTTGAAATCGGTGGTCAGGTCGAGCGAGTAGTCAAAGGCCGAGTTGTCTCCGACCGTAAGGACGAAGTCCTGAATGGTCGCACCGTTGGCGTTGGCAGCCCCGACCTTGAAGCTATAGATTCCACCCGTAGAAGGAACCCCCGAAACTACGCCCGTGGACTGGTTGAGGCTAAGCCAGGTGGGCGCGTTGACCAAGTAGTAACTGGTCGGATTGTTGGTGGCGGTAATCTGGTAGTTGAAGGAGAAGCCGGTCGATGCGGCGCCGGTGAGGGCGCTGGTCAACTGGATCCAGGCCTGTCCGACGTCGCCGTTACCGTTTCCGTAGATCGAGGTGACCTCATTGCTGGTGAGGCGGACGTTGTAGTAGCGCACGTCGTCGAGCCAGATGTTGGCATGGTTGCCAATGCTCGGGTTGTTGTTGGCGTTGCCCGAATTGTCCCGGGCTCCGAACACTAGTTGGGAACCGGTCATGTTAATGGAACCGAATCGCGTTTCTTCTCCGTACATCACGCCGTCGACGTATCCCCTGCGCACACCGGAACCGAAGGTACCGACCAGGTGGTGCCACTGGTTGTCGTTGATATTCTTCTGGAAGTACCAGTCGTCGTTTCCGACCCCGCGGGTAGTGAAGCATATCCGGTCCTGGTCGCCGCCCCGGCGGCGGAGCTGCCAGCCCTGGCCTTCACCCTTTTTGGAAATGTAGGGTTCCCAGCCGCCGTCCGGCCATTCCTTGACCCAAGTCGATATACTGAAGGCGTTGCCCCCGTTGAAAGTGAGCTGGTTTCCACCGTCCGAAACGGTTACGTACTGGTTGCCGTTCAAGTCGATCGACTTGCCCGTGCCGAAGGGTACGTCGGTCTTGTAGATGTTGGCCGAGGAAGCGACCCCGTCATAGCCGTTGCCCGAGGAATCGGCCACGGTCGTGCCGCTGTCGTTGTCGAAAGTCCACCAGCCAAGCAGGTTGCCGCTCTTGGTCGGCGTGTTGTTGATCGCGGGTGGGGTAAAGACGAGGGTCGTGGCAGCCCAAGTCTCGCCCACCCAGTTCTTGGCGCGGACGCGGGCATAATACACGTTGGGAGCGCTCAGTCCGCTCGAGATTTCGCCCAGCTTGTTACCGGCGGCGGTAGCGGCGAAAGTAAAGTTGGAATCCCAGTTTGCTACCGTGGTCCCACCATCGTTATCACCCCAGAAGATGACGAAGTCGGTGGCGGCTCCGCCAGTACTTTGAAGGGAGGCGTTCAGCTTGGCACCGGTGGCCGTGACGTCGGAAACCGAATAGGCGGAACCGAGGACTGGAGCGCTGGCGGAGGAGGAGGTCTGGAAAGTCTGCGTGGCAGACCACGAAGTTCCGGCCGAGTTGACCGCCTTGAATCGGTAATAATAGGTTCCGCCGGGGACCATGTTGGTAGGTCCTGAACCAAAGCTGTTGACGTCGTGGGCGAGCACCCCGGCTCCCTTGACGCCGAGGCTGTGCGTGCTGTCCCAGGAACCGGTGCCGGCATCGTTGTCACCCCAGTGAACGGTAATGGTCGGGTTGTTTCCGCCCGTGGAGTCCACGCTGCCGAGAACCTTGGCTCCATTGGCCACGACGTTGGAGGGAGCGGATACGCTCAATGCCGCGACGGAGGTAGGAATGGTGATCGTAACCGTACCTGTGGCCACGCTGGGGGAGGCCTCCGCCACAAGGTTGACGGCATAGGCTCCACCTGCGGTGGGTGAACCGGTAACGGCCCCGGTCGACTGGTTGACCGCCAAGCCGGGGGGCAGGTTGAAGGCGGAGAAGAGGGCGTTGGAGAGGTTACTCGTTATGCTGTAGCTAAAGGCCGATCCCACGGTGCCGTTAACGGCCGTGGCACTGGTAATCTGTGGAGCGGCAGGAGTCGTTGCGCCTCCCTTGAAAGGATGGCTGGAGGGAAGGCTGCCGGCTAAGCCCCATTTATGGGCCAAATATCCCTCGACGCTCTGAATCGCGCTGTCCGGAAGAGCAGTGTTGTAGATGAGCAATTCGGCCAGGTCTCCGTTCGCATATCGCCCGCCGATGTTGCGGTCGTTCGAGAAATTGTTGGCCCGCGCATTGCCCGTGGTCCGAAGGGCCAGGATGGACAGACTGGTCGGCCAGTTTTCATAGACTCCGTAGGTCGTACCGTTTTTCCAAAAAGCTCCGCCCTTTACGGCTCCCGCGGCATGGCCGTTGTGCAGGATGTCGTTTTGGCCGTTGCCATGGAAGTCATACGCGTTGTTCTTCCCGAGCAGGAACCAGTAGCCCCCGGTATATTTGATCACCCAGAAAACGGTGCGGATGTCATTGATGTCGTTGAAGCTGTGATAGTGACCGTTGGTCCCGTTGTAGCGCATGATGGGCAGCCCGTTCTGGGCATTGGAAACAAGGGATGGAGAACCATGCCTGGTGGCGTGATTACCGGCGCTTGAGCGGTCGCTCCAAGTTGCAGAACCAGCGGAGGAGTGGTTGGCGTCCAGCCAAAGCCTGAGCTCCGAACCTGAGGGGGGAGTTATGACTATGCCCCCGGCGGTGGTTGGAGAGAAGGTCCCAATGGTGGAAGAAACGATGCTGCCCGCGCCGTTTGAAGCCGCAGTCCGGCAGTAGTAGAGCTTGCCCTGTTGCAAACCGTTGAGGGAGAGTGTAAAGGAACCCGAACCACGGATTCCCATGGCCACCTTGTTGTCCCAGGTATCGATGTTGGCGTAATCGGTTCCGCGGTCCTCATCCCCCCAGAGGAAATAGACTTCCGGATTTTCACCACCGGTATCGGAAACCGATCCGGTCAAGGTTGCGATATCGGAGGGGTAGGGGTTCGTGGTGTTGTTTATGCCGTTTGCACTGACCACGCCAAGAGATGGAGGCGCGACGCTGGCTGCGGTTGCGAAGGTACCTGCGGACCCAGTCCACTTAGGTGAACCGCCCGCATTGGCTATGGATAGACGATAAGTGTAGTTGGTGTTTGGAGACAGCCCGCTTACGATCCGGCTGAAGTTGCCCGGGGAAAGGCCAGCTTCGTCGAATTTCATGGCCCACGCCGAGGCGTTGGTGCCCTTGTCGCTGGTGTCTACGTAGACGGTGAGGGTACAGGGCGTGCCCGTCACGTCGGCGAAGGAACCGGTGAAGGTGGCCCCATAAAGGCCCCGGTCGATGACGTTGCCGGCGGTAATGGAAGTGGGCATCTTGTACATCCGGAAAGTAACGTTTCGGTACCCGGTACCATAACCGTTGGTCGCGGTAAGGGTAACGGCATGGTCGGTACCCGTATCGGCAGGGGTTTGGGTGGCGGTACTGGAAAGAATCCCCGTGTTGGCCGCTACCTGCAGTCCGGCCGGCAAACCGGATGCAGTCCATGTCGGATTGCTCACCCCGGGGGTAGGGGTAACGTAAGGTATAGCTTGGTTTAGAGCAACTCCGGCATTGAGGGTATAGGGAGAGTTGGCATTGATGACGGGAGCGCCCCAGTCGTTGTCGATCCCATTGTACATGGCCTCTACCTGAGAATCGGTCAAGGCTTCCGAGTAGAAGCGCACGTCCTGCAGGTAGCCCTTGTACCAAGCCCCGTTTCCGTCGTCCCGACATCCGATTAGGATGTTGGCGCTGGGGTGCATGTAGATGGAATCGTTGATGGTCTTTGTCTTGACCATGGCCCCGTTGATGAAACTCTTGGCAAAACCGGGGTTGCCCTCGTTGGTACAGGCGACGTGAGTCCACATGTTGGGAGCAATACCGGTCGCGTTGTCTACGCCTTGGTTCCAGTTCCCCCCCATTCTGAACCTATGGTGCACGAAACCATTACCAGTGGATCCCCCGATCCATGCGCAGTAGTTTCGGCCGGAACGGGTAAAGACCCCCGCCCAAGTGGAACTGTTGATCTCGGTCTTGAGCCAGAAAGTGAAGGAGTACTTATCGATGAGCATAAGCGGGCTAAAAGGAACGGTTATCTTGTCGCCCGATCCGTCGAAATAGTAGGCGGAACCGACCCGACCCGGACCTATGGCGGAAACACCGGTGATCGTGCCGTCCAATCCGTTCGGCCCCCAATCCTTGGCTACTGATGCGCCCGCAGGCTCGTTCAAGGGCCACCAAGCAATGAGGTTGGCCATGTGGGCAGGGTTTTTGCGGAAGCTAAACGTCTTGGTTGCCGAACCGGTGTTGCCGGCGGCTCCGGAAGGTATGGTCACCGTTACGTCAGCAGGGTCGGCCGTGGGTGTAAGCTTAAAGGTGTAAGTATGCCCCGAACCAGCGAAATTGCTTTTGGTCGCATTGGTGACGATGACGTCGCTTACGTCGAATCCGGAAACC
>DLRY01000002.1:9285-9809 GCA_002500665.1 Opitutia bacterium UBA7876 | reverse complement strand
AGCGAACAGGCCAACGGAAACATTCTCGATCTGCAGGGACGCATCATCTCTTGTCAACATGCGGCCCGCAACATCATCCGCATCGGGAAGGATGGCAAGGCCAAGGTCCTGACCGAGAAGTTCGAAGGCAAACGCTTCAACTCACCCAACGACGTGGCGGTTTGGAAGGATGGGACCCTCTGGTTTACGGATCCCCCATGGGGTTTGCGGGCACCGCATGAAATCCCCGGCCACTGGGTCTACAAACTGGATCCCGAAACGGGCAAGGTCGAGGTCCTGATCAAGGACTTGGCCATGCCCAACGGCATCGTCTTTTCTCCCGATGGCTCGCGACTTTACGTCGCCGACACGGGCGGGCACAAGAGGCACCCGGACCCCAAGTATCACGACTATCCCGACACCGTGACCTGCTATGCGGTAAGCAAGAAAGGAAAGCTCGGGAAGAAACTGTTCACCATCGACGAGGGAAGCGACGGGATGGCGGTGGACGTAAATGGCAACCTCTACCTTACCCATGGACAGGT
>DLRY01000002.1:0-8904 GCA_002500665.1 Opitutia bacterium UBA7876 | reverse complement strand
CCGGCCAACGTCTGCTTCGGGGGCAAGGATTACAAAACCCTCTTCATAACCGCTCGGACGTCCCTCTACCAAGTTCGCCTCCTTCACGCGGGCGCGACGTCCCTTCGTAAGAGATGAGGAGGCATCCTCCGCAACGGCAATAAAGCGGTTGCAAACCCTACCAATCACTCCTTGTGAAGATTTTCCCGCGCCGTTTCCTGATTGCCTGCGCGCTGCTTTCATTTTGTCAGTTGTCGGGCGAAAAGGCCAAGAAAGGGAAAACCGCTGAGAACCTGCTCAGGGAAAACCTCGTCCCCTGGTGCATCGTTCCTTTCGACGCAAGCAAGCGCAACCCCGAGGAGCGGGCCAAGATGCTGGTTCGGCTCGGGCTGAAACGCTCCGCTTACGACTGGCGGGCCCAACACGTTCCCGATTTCGAGGAGGAAATCATTCAGTACGAGAAGCACGGAATCGAGTTCTTTGCTTTTTGGAACGTGCACGAAAAAGCATTCGAGCTCTTTCAAAAACACAAGATCCGACCCCAAATATGGAAAACCCTGCGCTCACCTAAGTCAGGCACCCGGGAAGAAAAGATCAGATCCGCCAAGGAGGCCATGATTCCACTAGCCAAGCGGACCGCAGAGATCGGATGCAAGCTAGGCCTTTACAACCATGGTGGTTGGGCCGGGATGCCGGAAAACTTGGTCTCCGTCTGCAAGGCCCTGCGGGCCGAAGGGCACGATCACGTTGGGATCGTCTACAATTGGCACCACGGACATGACCGGATCAAGGAATGGAAGGATGACCTCAATCTCATGAAACCCTTCCTCCTCTGCCTCAACCTCAACGGCATGAACGCCGGAGCGCAGCCCAAGATTCTCGCCCTCGGGAAAGGACAACATGACAAGAGCATGTTCAAGGTTCTGCTTGAGAGCGGGTATGACGGTCCGATCGGCATCCTCGATCATCAAAACCAACTGGATGCCGAGCAGTCCCTGCGAGCCACTTTGGACGGTTTGAAAAAGCTACGGGCCAAGTTCCTCCAGCCTTAAAAGCGGAAAAGGCAACGAGCCGGCGCCGTCGGGTTACTCGGCAGATTCCCTCAAAAAAGGATCCTGGCCGTTCTCGAGAAGCTTGTCCTTCTGCTCGTGCAGGGCGTTGAGCTCCTCCTGAATCTTGCTGATCTCGGGCTCGTCGGCC
This sequence comes from Opitutia bacterium UBA7876, assembly GCA_002500665.1. GTDB lineage: Bacteria > Verrucomicrobiota > Verrucomicrobiia > Opitutales > Seribacteraceae > Seribacter. The sequence goes on along the minus strand of DLRY01000002.1, from coordinate 7,725 downwards.
TTTTCCAGAGCTTCCAGCATCCGGTTGCCGATTTCTTCCCGACGTTGCTCCAGTTCCTCAAGCATGCGCTCCTGCTCGATGTTCTTCCTGCTCTCGTCCCGAGCATGTACGAAGCGGGTATGGTTGTACTGTCGGAGGGCGCTGAGCTCCTCCTCCAAGTCCTTGAGCCTGTCGCTTTTCTCGGAAACCAGGAGGTTCATCTTCTCGCGCTCTTCATCGCTTATGCCAGGCAGGTAGAGTCTCTCCTCAAGATGCTTGATTTCCTTGTGCAAGTCGCTTGCCTCGTCCCTGAGGTTGGTCTTTTTGGAAGAAACGTTTTTCTTGGGGGCAATCAATTCCTTGGCCTCCAGAAAGGTGGCATGCCCGCCCTCCTCGATGGCCTGCAATTCCTTGAGAAGAAGATCGATCTCGCCCATGCAACTATCGATGTCGTCGCCAAGGTCCTGCCCTTGTCTCATGCCTTGGCGCAACTCCTTGAGCTTCGCCCGTTGCTCGCGAAGGGATTGGCGCACGGCGGATCGGGCCTCACGCTTTTCCTTGGCGGAAGACTGGATGCTTTCTCCGGGGTTGATTTGGGGGTCGTTTTCCATGGGATTCCTCGTTTTTAGCTTTCGGGAGGGAGAAGTCAATAAAAGGGAATCGGTTTTCCTGCTCCGCGAGGTTCGAATACCGTAAAATTTTCGGACGACTATTCCCGCAAGTCGTCCGCCCCACTGAACAAAACCTTGTAAAAGCCTCTTTTCCCATCTTCCATGGGTGGAGCGCTCTTCGGGAACCTCATGACCACAGACCACAATAAGCTCCTCACTCGAGTTAAAGCCAGTTACTCCGGACTCTCTCACGAAACGATGAGAAACCAATCTCTCTCGCCATAGACCTTGTCCAAACCCAAACGAAAATAGATGCGTTCATTCCGCAAAGCCTCGGGCATGAGCTTGCTCTTCGCCATCCTCACCGGACTAATCGGGCAAGATCCAAGCAACGAAATGCCCTCTCCGGAGGCCGGCAGCGAACAGGTCTCGGAGGTCATCAGGACCTTTGGAGGGCGGGGAACCTTGGCCGACGATACGCCCCCTACCCCCGCCCGGGAAGCGGTCGGGGAATTCCAGACGAGGAAGGGTTTCGCCGTCGAACTCATGGCGTCCGAGCCAGAGGTCAGGCAACCGCTCTTCCTCAGTTGGGACAGCCGGGGCAGGCTCTGGGTCTCGCAGTACCTGCAGTACCAGTTCCCCGCCGGGCTGAAGATCATCGAGTACGACAATCACCTGAGGGCCCAATTCGACAAGGTGCCCGAACCACCGCCTCACGGAGTCAAGGGAGCGGACAAGATCACGGTTTTCGAGGATCTCGACGGAGATGGCTTCTTCGACCGCAGCAAGGACGTCGTAACCGGGCTCAACGTCTCGACGGCAGTAGTGACGGGGCATGGTGGAATCTGGGTGGCCAACCCGCCCTACCTTTTGTTCTATCCCGACAAGGACCAAGACGACGTTCCCGACTCCGACCCCGAGGTTCGCCTATCGGGTTTCGGACTGGAGGACACTCACTCGGTCATGAACAGTTTGCAGTGGGGACCGGATGGTTGGCTCTACGGCGTGAACGGAAGCACCACTACGGGCAAGGTTAAGTGCCCCGCCACGGGCAGACTCATCGAGTGGCAAGGACAGATGGTTTGGCGGTATCATCCGGGAACGACGCGCTTTGAAATCCATGCCGAGGGCGGAGGCAACACCTTCAGTTTGGAAATCGATTCCAAAGGGAGGGTTTTCTCAGGGACCAACAACGGCAATACGCGGGGCATGCATTACCCCCAGGGAAGCTACGGCAAGAAGAACTGGGGCAAGCACGGCCCCCTAACCAACCCCTACGCATTCGGTTATTTCGAGCATATGAGACACGAGGGTGACCGCAGGCGTTTCGCCCAAGCCTTCTGCATCTATGAGGGCGGGCTTTACCCCAAGTCATTCAAGGGCAAGATCATTGCCCCCAACTCCCTTCACAACGTCGTCTGGGTCAGTAACCTCAAGAGGGAGGCTTCCGGATTCCGCACCGTCGACGAGGCAAACCTCATGGACTCCGGGGACCGCTGGTTCAGGCCGGTGTTTTGCGGAGTAGGGCCCGACGGGTGCGTTTATTTGGCCGACTGGTACGACACTAGGCTCAGCCACGTCCGACCGGTGGATGATTGGCACAAGTCAAGTGGCCGGATCTACCGGGTCAAGCCCGAGGGAAGCACCCCCGCCCACCGAATCGGCGATTTGGCCAAAATGAAGGATTCGGATTTGCTGAGCCTGCTCGGGCATTCAAACCAATGGGTGCGAAGAAGGGCCCTGCTGGAGATCGGTTGGCAGCGAAAGCGGTCGTTGATTCCATCCTTGGTCGGGAAAGTGCGGGCAAACGCAGGACAGGTCTCCCTAGAGTCCCTCTGGGCCCTCAACCTCTTGAATGGCCTGGAGGGAAAACGGGCGCTCGAGTGGCTGGACCATCCCGACGCTCACCTTAGGCGCTGGGTGGTGAGGTTGCTTGGCGACAAGGGCAAGGTATCGGACGAACTGGCTCGGGCCATGGAAGCCATGGCCGAGACGGAGAAGGACGCCGAAGTCCTCGTTCAATTGGCGGCGGCGGCCAAGCGCTTGCCATCAGGCCAGGGTTTGCCCCTTCTCCAAGCACTCGCCGAGCGCGAACCAGTCAGGGGGGACGAGCGTTTGCCACTCATGATCTGGTGGGGAGTGGAGGCTCATGCGGAGTCGGGACGGAAATTTCTTCGCAAGTGGTACGGGGAGAAGGATACTTGGGTTCACCCCGTCTTCAGTCAGACCCTGGCCCAGAGACTGATGCGCCGCTACGCCATGGCCGGAGGGGCGCAAAACCTCAACAGTTGCGCGGATTTGCTGGATTCGGCGCCGGATCATCACGCTTCCAGGGTTCTTCTTGCCGGCCTGCAGTTGGCCTTCCAGGGAACGAACATTCCTCCCTTGCCGGAACGGTTGAGCAGGCTCATGGACTCCCTTGCGGCAAAAGCGGGGAAAAACCAATTGCTGATTGAGGTTCTGCGGGGAAATGACAAGGCAATCAGTCAAGCCGTTGCCGTAGTCGGCGATTCCTCAGCCGATGCGATGGAGAGGCTCGAGCTGGCCAAGGCCTTTGGTTCCATCAACCGGCCGATGGTAGTCGGACCGCTTCTCAAGAACCTCGGGAGCGGCCACCCGAGCGCGGTCAAGAGGGTTTCCCTCCTCTCTTTGGCCCAGTACGACGACCCGAGGATTCCCAAGACCATCCTCTCGCGCCACGGCTCGACCCTTCCGGCCGAGCATGGGGTCAGAAGCACGGCCCACCGAGTATTGGCCGGCCGACTCGACTGGGCCAGGCAACTAATGGGAAAGATCGACCTCGCCCACGTCAAGGCGCGCAACGTGGCTCCCGACGTGGTCCAGTTGCTCTTGCAACACAAGGATCCGGAGATCAACCGCAAGGTAGCGGGCCATTGGCCTGAATTGAGGGCAAAAAGCTCGGTTGAGAAACAAAGGGAAATAGCCCGCATAAAGGAGCTCCTCTCGGGGCAAGGCGGCAAAGGCGACCCCCTTGCCGGCAAAGTTCATTTCGAGCAACGCTGCGCCTCCTGCCACAAGTTGTTCGGACAAGGCGGATCAACGGCCCCCGACCTAACGGGCTATGAGAGAAAGAACATGGATTTTTGGCTTCCAGGCATCATAGATCCAAGCTTGGAGATCCGCGAAGGCTACGCCAACTACGTACTCAAGACCAAGGACGGGAGAATTCTCGTTGGGGTCATCCTCGAGCAAAGCCCTCAAGCCGTGACCCTTCGGGACGCGGCCAACCAGAAAACCACCCTGCCCCGCTCCTCGATCGATAGCCTCGAGGCGACTCCCGTATCCCTCATGCCCCCAGGCTTGCTCGGTGGACTGGACAAGGATCAGTTGAGGGATTTGTTCGCCTACCTGAGCAAAGAACGGGACTAAAGGTCCTGGAGTCCACCTGGTTCCCTCTCGGCGAGAAAGGGATCTCCGTCCGGATGAAGGGTTTCCTTCCTCTCTTCCTCCAGTCGAACCAGTTCCCCGTTGATCTCGCTGATCAGGAAATCGTCGTTCTGCTCGAGGGCGGTGAACATTCTTTCATTCAGTTCTTCCCGGCTTTGTTCCAGTTCCTTGAGCTTGCTTTCCTTTTGAAGGTTTTTCTCGTCCTGCTCCCGGGCCGACACAAAACGGGTATGGTTGTATTGCCAGAGGGCCCGAATTTCATTTTCAAAGCGTTTCAGGTAATCCTTTTTACGGGAAATCAACTCGAACACTTCCTGCAGTTCATCCCTAGGCAAACGGGGCGAAAGAAGCCGCTCCTCAAGCTCGGAGATTTCCTTCCGGAGAGCGGCTTTCTCGGCCCTCAGGTTTGTTTTTTTGGCGGAAACTCCTTCCTTGGGAGCAATCAAGGTCTTGGCCTGCAGGAAGGTCGTATGTCCCCCTTCCTCAATCGACTGAAGTTCCTTGAGCAACAAGTTGATTTGTCCCTGGCAGGAATCCATTTCGTCACCCAAGTCCAGGCCTTCCTTCATCTTGCGGCGCAGACCGATCAGTCTTTGCCGCTGCTCGTGCAGGGAAGCCCGGACGAGGGAGCGGCATTGACGCTTCTTCTTGACGGCCGAACGCCTGTTTTTTGGGAAGGGCACTGCAGTATTCATAAGCATCTGTCCTGTTTTGTTTTTATATATTTGGTGTATTTACATAGGATATATAGTCCTGTTTTTTTCAAAGCGCAAACAAAGATCCAAAAAAAGCTTTTGTAATAATCTTCTTCCCCTTAGAAACGGCTTGAAATGAAGCTCAAGGATCAGGCAATCATCGTCACGGGCAGCTGTACCGGAATCGGGAAGGCAATCGCCAAGCTGTGCGTCGATGAGGGAGCCAAGGTCGTGATCAACGGGCTGGAAGCGGATTTGGCTGCGGAAACGGTAGCGGAACTGGGTCCGGACAACGCCGTTTCACTGGTCCGCGACCTGACCGAAGAAGGATGCCCCGAGGAACTCGTGGCCTTGGCCAAAGAGAAGTTCGGGGGGCTGCACGGAGTGGTCAACAACGCCGCCTTCGTCACCTGGTCCGACGTCGACTCTACGGACCGTGACTATTTCAGGCAGGTTCTCGAGGTTAACACAATCGTCCCTCTGGCTCTGATTCAAGCCGCGCTGCCGGAATTGAGCAAGACCTCCGGAAGCATCGTCAACATCGGCAGCGTGAACGCCCATTGCGGGGAACCGACCCTTCTAGCCTACTCGGCCTCCAAGGGGGCCCTCATGACCCTTACCCGCAACCTCGGCGATGCCCTCATGCAAAACCATGGGATACGGGTCAATCAGGTCAACCCCGGGTGGGTGCTCACCGAGAACGAGGCAAAACGCAAACAAGAGCATGGGCTCAGGCAAGACTGGTACGCCGATTTGCCTAGGAAATTCGCCCCATCCGGACGAATCCTCTGGCCCCGGGAGATCGCCACTACCGTGGTTCACTTCCTAACCCCCGATCCGGGACCCGTCAGCGGTCAGGTCGTCGACCTCGAGCAATACCCCATGATCGGACGCAACCCGCCCAAGGACGACAGCACCCTTCCCGCGGAATAATTTCCCGCCAACCCAAGCGCCCTCGGCTGGGCTAATTGGAAGGATCGCTCGTCAGTTTGAAAAAAACGTCTGCGTACCTACGCCCCAATTCACGATAGGAGGAGGCATCGAAGTGCGTCTGGTCTCCCTTATGATCAAGTCCCTTGGCTCCTACAAATCCTGCGTGCTTTAGTTTCTTGGGAAGTTCTCGGTGGGCTTGATCCACCCGTTTCTTGGCGTCACTCCAAGGACGCTCCTTGAAAATCCCCATTTGGCCGGCGAGGAAGGGAGCTTCCCGGGCGTCAAGTTCCTTGCGGAATCTCGCCACCAAGTCGTGCAATTTTTTCTCGTAGGCCTCGGCCAGGCCTGCCTTGGAATCCGACTCGCCCTGATGCCAAAGAATGCCTTTGAGGGTGCCCGCCTTCATTGCGAGCTTGGAACGCTTGATCGCATCGTCCCAGGGATGACCGCGGGTGGGTTTGTAGTACCTGCCCGGTTGCCAAACGGAAATCGGAGAACCCCCATGGGCGCAGGGGATCAACCCGACCGTAACTTCAGGACTCTTCTGCGCCACAAGCGTACCAAAGGTTTTCCCAAGACCGACCCCGACCATTCGCGGTTTGTCGAAATGCAGGGGGTCCGCAGCGGGAACCCACTGTCCTGCCTTGTTCAGCATAAGGACGCGCGGGTGAGGTTTCTTGTCTGCAGGGGTAACCTTGCCCCGCCCTGCCATATTGGACTGCCCGACGAGGAGGAAGAGATGAAAGTTTTCCTTGGCCGGAAGTTCAGTCGCACCCCGCAGGGAAATTGCCTGAAGGAACAGGAAACCAAGGATGAGAGAAAAATATCGTTTGCGTCTCATAATCATTTCTATTCGAAGGAAATCGTCGAACCGGGCTTTAGCGCGTGTTTGGGCATGTCGGCCAAGGAATCGAACGTACGCATGGTCTCGACTTCCTCAATTGTGTTTTGGGTCTCGTCGTACTTTCCGGTCTTGGGATCAAGCACTCCCTTGGAATCCAGATCCAGATGCTTGACCATAAAAGGATACATGGCCTGTCGCTTAACGTACTCGTATCCGTGCTTCTCCCTTGGGAAATGAGTATTCTCGACCTTGTCGAGAGCTCCGAAATACTTGTAAATCGACTGGGCGTAGGGGTATTCGACCTTAGGCGTGTTCTTCGTCCAGTCGCCGCCCACGGAGATTAGTTTTAGGGGACGGGGGGCCGCCAGAGCGGCAATCTCAGCGTTGTTGGTCTCCAGGCTGGAGGTCTTGTGTATGGGCATCCCGCTTTCGCAAGGGCAACCCCCAAAGAAATGAGCCGATACCATGACCACGGGCACGCTGACCGCTACACGGTCGTCCAGCCCGGCAAGGAGGAAGGTCTGGGTGCCGCCGCCCGAACAACCCGTCACTCCTATTCTCGCCTTGTCGACGCCGGAAAGGGATTCCAGAAAGTCCACCGCGCGTATGCTGCTCCAGGTCTGGAGGGTAAGGGCCTGCGGATGCTTGTGGTTCCAGCCTAAATGTTCCGAGTCCCCGAACCCAACCATGTCGTAGGAAAAGACCACCGCCCCCATCCGGGCCAAGGTGGCGCAACGGTTCTGCTGATCCGGACGCAACCGTCCACCGGCCGGCCCGCGGGCATGTCCATGCGGACAAAGAATGCCCGGGCTCTTGCCTTTCCGGTTCAAGGGTCGATAGAGATTCCCATAGACGTAGAAGCCTGGACTGGCTTCGAAGGCCGCGTTTTCGACGGTGTAGCCCTCAAAGGAACGCATGTTGTTGATGATGGCGTTAAGAGGCGTGCGCTTGGGCAAAGGGGACAGCTTGGACCCAACGAGGATTTGCCGGCGCACGGATTCGGCCCGTTTTTTCCATTCCTTCAGGCTGGAATGGGTCGAGGCCATGCGCTTGAGCTGGGCTACCGCTTCGGCCTCGGTGTGATAGTTCCCCCTGCAGAGGATGGGTTTTTCCGCCCAAGCTAAGGACGAACAAAGCATAAGGAAAAGAGGAATGAGGGGTTTCATGGTTGGAAGGTTGGCAGGTTTTCAAGGAGCGGGCAACCCCAAGACTGAGCGTCATGCACCAGCCGATCGAACTAGGCTCCCATCCCGAA
>DLRY01000001.1:1039-9134 GCA_002500665.1 Opitutia bacterium UBA7876 | reverse complement strand
CCGGACAGATCGGCCCCCTCGACCCGTGCGGGAATTTTTTCCGCCGCTCCGATCAGGCTTAACACGGTAGGAAAAAGATCCGTACCCACGACGGGGGATGAGGAATGGGAACCGGCCTGAATGCCCGGTCCCCGAACGATGAAGGGTACGCGGATTCCGCCCTCGCTTACGTGATACTTATGGCTTCGTTGGGGGAATGCTTTGTAAAACCCTNNTGCTTTCACCGATATCGTTCTTGATGTCGAAAAGAAAGGATTCCCCGGTGTCGAGATCCTTGATCAGTTTGTATTCCCGTTGAACGATGGCCACGTCGTGAGGCGGGCGGGGTTTGGAAAACTTGAAGACTAAAAAGGGGTCTTTTCTCTCGATTGCTTTTTCGCCTCCGCTTTTCAAATGCCCGGATAGATCGGCCCCCTCGACCTGAGCAGGGATTTTATCCGCTGCTCCGATCAGGCTTAAGACGGTTGGAAATAGATCCGTACCCACGACGGGGGAAGTGGAATGCGAACCGGGTTGGATGCCCGGACCCCGAACGATGAAGGGTACGCGGATTCCGCCCTCGCTTACGTGATACTTGTGACTGCGCTGGGGGAATGCTTTGTAAAACCCTCTTTGGGCGACCGTGTTCTTGAAATCTCTCTTTGATTCGTAGCCATTGTCAGCAGTGTAAAAAACGTAGGTGTTGTCCGTGATGTTCAGTTCCTCGAGCTTGTCCAGGATCATGCCGATGCCGGCATCCAGGTTTTCGTTCATGGCAGCCCAGAGTGGATCGTTGTGATACTCCGTCGTCTGGTCAGCGTGTTCGGTCTCATATTTTCCAATGGTTTCCCTGAGCCCCTGGTATTTCAAGTGGTTGGCGTAATGGGATACCTGAAGGAAGAAAGGCTTGCCTGCCCGGGTTTGAGCTTCCATGAACTCAAGGCTTTTGCGGCTCAAGCTGAAAATGAGCTTCGGATCCTTCGGGTTTTTTGAATTTCCCACCCCGTTTCCGTTTCCCCCGTCGTTCACCTTATAACCCAGAGTCTCCGGCGATTTGCCTATGTGCCATTTTCCGAAGTGGGCGCATGCGTATTCAGGCCGGGCTTTTCCAAGTACGTTTGCCAGTGATTCTCCGGTGAGAGCATCCCAGTTTTTTATTCCGTCGGCTCCCCAGATCTTGAGGCTGGCCGGGCTCCGGCCGAACTGAATGGAGTGGCGGGTGGGCGAACAAGTGGGGGCCGGGGAATAGGCTTGGGAAAAACGCATGCCCTCCTTCGCCAAGTTGGCCAGGTTGGGGGTCTTGAAGTATGGGCTAGCTGATGCCGGGTTTTCGGGATCAGCCCGGACGGAAAGAGCGTTCCACCCCTGATCGTCGGCAAGAATAAGAATGACGTTGGGTTTTTCAGTTGCCCGGGCCAAGCAGCCGGCACCGAGCAAACAGAACAGGAAGAGGGGTTTCATTGTGGTAAGCGATCAGTAATCTGTGAAATGGATATTTTGTCAAATGCCGAGATTACCCCTTGAAAAAGTAGGGCAAAGGAAAATAAGTCCTTTCCGAGCCCCTTTGCGCTGCTTTATTCTTTGCGTCCATGAAAATCGCAACCCTTCTGCTGCTCGGCTTTCTCATGTCGGCCCATGCCGATGAACGTCCCAACGTAATCTTTATCCTGGCTGACGACATGGGCTATGGCGACGTCCAAGCCCTCAACCCGAAATCGAAAATCCCCACTCCGAACTTGAACGGGTTGGCCGAGGAGGGGATGACCTTCACCGACGCCCATTCCCCGTCCGCCGTTTGCACGCCGACCCGCTATGCCGTCCTGACGGGCAGATACTGCTGGCGCAGCCGGCTCAAGAGCGGGGTACAGAACGGATATGGGACCCCCTTGATCGAGAAGGAGCGCCCGACCGTGGCTTCTCACCTCAAGCAAGCCGGTTATCATACCGCCGTCATTGGGAAGTGGCATCTCGGGCTTGGCTTCCAAAAAGACGCCAAGGGTCAATGGGACTGGAGTCAGCCCTTGGATCATTCACCGATCGATCTCGGGTTCGACCGTTCCCTGATCATTCCCGCATCCCTGGATTTCCCTCCTTACGTCTACGTCGAGGGCCGCAGGATCACGGGCCTGCCCGATCGCGTACAGCCCCAGCAGGGTTTCCCCGGGTATCTGCGCGAAGGGGAGCTGGGTTCCGACTTCTCCATTATCGATTGCCTGGATCGGCTGACCCAAGAGAGTTGCGATCATATTCGAAAGCGGGCGAAGGAGAAAAAACCCTTCTTTCTTTATTTTCCTCTGACCGCTCCGCACAAGCCCGTGTCCCCGCATCCCCGCTTCGAAGGCAGGTCCAAGCTCGGGCCTTACGGGGACTTCGTCATGCAGGTCGACTGGACGGTGGGGCAGGTGCTCAAGGCGGTGGACGAAGCGGGAATCAAGGACAACACCCTGATTATCTACACAAGCGACAATGCCTCCTTCATGTACCGGGAGCCGGACAGGGACAAGCCGCATCATCTTTCCGACGAGACCGAGCAAAGATACTTCGAGGGAGACCATACCGCCAATGGTCAATGGCGGGGAACCAAGGCCGACGTATGGGAAGGAGGGCACCGGGTGCCGACCTTTGCCAGGTGGCCCAAGGGGATCAAGGCGGGCAGTGTTTGCAAGGAGACGATTTGCCTGGTCGATTTGTTCGCCACCGCATCCGAGTTGGCCAAGGCGAAGCTGCCCAAGCCGAACGAAGCGGCCCCCGACAGTTTCAGCTGGGGTCCCTTGTTCAAGGGAAAGCCGGGCCAGTTCAGACGGGCTCCCGTGATCAACCATTCCGCTTCCGGCATGTTCGCCATCCGGATGGACGAGTGGAAGCTCGTGCTGGGCAATGGGTCGGGAGGGAGGCAGCAACCGAAGGGGCGCCGCTTCACGCCCCCCTGGCAACTCTTCAACCTCGAGGACGACCCGGGCGAAACCACCGACCTGGCTTCCCGGGAAACCGAGCGGGTTCAGCGGATGGAAGCGGCCCTTTTTCAAATTCTCGCCAACGACAAAAGCCGGAAATAAACATCATGAAAAACCCTGCAAATCTTGTAGCCTTCTTTTCCCTCTTCGGGATTTTGAGCCTATCCGCCGTTCACGCCAAGCCACTGAAGGTCTTCGTATTGTGTGGTCAGTCCAATATGGAGGGGCATGCCAAGATCAGTACTTTCGAGGCGATGAAGACGGATCCCCTGACCAAGCCCATCTTGAAGGAAATGATTGATGATCAGGGAAACCCGGTGGTTTGCGATCAGGTGTGGATTTCCTATTTCACGGGCGGGGGTGACAATATGGGGGAAGGCTTCGGCAAACTGACCGCCGGTTACGGTTCCCGCAGAAACCCGGCCGAAACAGGCGACAAGATCGGGCCTGAGTTCACCTTCGGAATCTATATGCAAAAGGCTTTGAAGGAACCGATCCTGATCATCAAGACGGCATGGGGCGGAAAGTCGATCCATACCGACTTTCGACCACCTTCGGCAGGTCCATACCCGTTTGGCAAACAGGAATTGGAAAACCTGAAAAAGAGAGGAAGGAACCTCGACGTAATCAAGGCGGACAAGGCGGAAAAAACGGGGCGCTACTACCGTTTGATGATCGAACACGTCAGACGGGTCCTCAGGGACGTCAAGCGCGTATACCCCGCTTACGACCCGAAGGATGGCTTCGAGCTTGCGGGCTTTGCCTGGTTTCAGGGTTGGAACGACATGGTGGCGGGCGGAACCTATCCGAACCGCGGGCAACCAGGTGGGTACGATGCCTACACCGAATGCCTCGCCCATTTCATCCGCGACGTAAGGAAGGACCTGAAGGCTCCGAACATGAAGTTCGTGATCGGCGTAATGGGCGTGGGCGGGCCTTTGGAAAAGTACGTCAGTCAACGCTACGTTCCCATTCACGGAAGTTTTCGGGAAGCGATGGCTGCACCCGCATTCATGCCTGAGTTCAAGGGCAACGTCGCGGCGGTCCGGACGGCTCCTTTCTGGGATGGGCGCCTGCAGCGAATGGAGGACAACCAGGGCAAGGTCAAGCAGATGGCCGCCTTCCTCAAGAGCAAGCACAAGGATCATCCGAACAAGGACGGATCGATGGACGCCAAAGCCCAAAAGGCTTACCTGGACAAGTACCGCAAGGAATTGATTTCGGAAGAGGACGAAGCCTATGCCAAAATTGCCAAGTCCAATGGTGGGTATCACTATTTCGGAAGCGCCAAGACCATGGCCCAAATTGGCAAAGCCTTTGCCGAGGCCATGATCGAAAGTACGAGGAACTGACGTGAAGCGGTCCTTTTCAGTCTTCTTCCTTGGGTTGATGCCGGTTTTTGCCGGGCTTCTTGCCCTTTGCGCCAAGCCCAACGTCCTCTTCATCGCGATCGACGACCTGAACGACTACGTCAGCCCTCTCGACAACCACCCGGGCGTCAAGACGCCCCATTTCGACCGCTTGGCCAAGCGGTCGGTCAACTTTGCCAACGCCCATTGCGCCGCTCCTGCCTGCCATCCATCCAGGGTGGCGGTCATGACGGGCGTCTACCCGAGCCGGTCGGGCATCTACCGCAACATGTTCGGGGCTCACGGGCCCCGTTGGCGCCACGAGTCGGCCGTGTTGGAGGACGCCGTCGTCCTTTCACGCCACTTCGGCAACCACGGCTACCACGCGGCGGGCGGAGGCAAGATCTTCCACACCCTGCAATGGACCCCGGGCGATTCCCAGAACGATCCCGACGCATGGGACGAGCATCGGGGGGATCCGCTCGATCCCATTTCCGGAGACTGGCCCCGTCCCAAGTTCACCAAGGGGGATAACGAGGGATTCGTGGGCCGCCGGCCCCTCGGCAACTACTTGTTCGGGGCCGCCCCGCTCGAGCAACCCGAGGAAAGCTACGGAGACCATCTGGTGGTCGACTGGGCCATCGACAAGCTCAAGGAGAAGCGGGACAAACCGCTCTTTCTCGCGGTCGGTCTCTTCCGTCCCCACATTCCCTGGGAGGTCGGTCGAAAATGGTTCGACCTATACCCCATGGATGAGGTCAAGCTTCCCGTTCACCGTGAGAATGACCTGAAGGATGCCCGCGACCATGGACGCCGGCACTGGCACAAGTGGGTGACCGACAACAAGCAGTGGAAGCATCTTATGCAGGGCTACCTAGCCAGCATAAGCTACGTCGATCACCAGTTGGGCCGCCTGCTGGACGCCCTCGACCAGTCGGGCCTGCGGAAAAACACCGTGGTGGTCCTGTGGAGCGACCACGGTTTCCACATAGGGGAAAAGGAGAACTGGGAAAAATTCGCCCTTTGGGACCAAACCACCCGGGTTCCCTTGTTCATTCATGCTCCAGGGGTAAGCAAGGATGGGGAAAAGACCCGCCAGCCGGTCACCCTGACCGACCTCTACCCGACCTTGTGCGAATTGACCGGCCTGCCAATCCCGCCCCAATGCGACGGAGTCTCCCTCGTTCCTCAGCTGAAGAACCCGGGCAAGAAAAAAGCCACCCTTTCCCTGACCTCCTTCCAGTTCTGGGGAGACAGCAGTCCTTCCCATGGGGTCTCGGACGAGCGCTACAGGTTCATCTGCTACGGGAACGGTTTTGAGGAACTTTACGACTTGGAGAAGGATCCGCGCGAATTCGTCAATTTGGCCGAGGAGCCTAAGCTCGCCAAGGTCCGCGAAAGGCTTGCCCGGGGCGTTCCGTCCGACGCGGCCAAGATGGCGGTCATCCCGAAGGACTCGCCTCATCATCGAGGTCGCAAGCGCTCGCCCGGGACCTTCAAGGTCTTCCTTCTTGCGGGCCAGTCCAACATGGAAGGCCAAGGGGTGGTCGATATGGATCATCCCAAGTATTACAACGGGGGGAAGGGCACGCTTCTTCGCGTTATGAAGAACGCGTCCGACCCCAAGCGCTATGCTCACTTGAAGGACGCAAAGGGAAATTGGGTCACCCGAAAGGATGCCTTTATTCGCTTCCGCAACAAGCAGGGGGTCATGGCGGGGGGTGTGAGCATCGGGTTTACCGGATACGGTAGCATGAAGAGCCGGCACCATATCGGACCCGAGCTCCAAATCGGCCACCGCCTTGGCGACCACTTCAAGGAGCCCGTGCTCCTGATCAAGACCGCTTGGGGAGGGAAGAGCCTATACCAGGATTTCCGCCCCCCTTCCGCAGACGGTGAAACCGGCGAGTACTACCAAAAGATGCTGACCGAGGTCGATGAAGCCCTCAAGAACTTCGGCAAGGAGTTTCCCTCCCTGAAGGGCAGGAAGCCGGAGTGGGGCGGGTTCGTCTGGTTCCAGGGCTGGAACGATATGTTCGACCAGGATGCCCTTGCCCAGTACGAACAAAACCTCGCTCATCTGATCAAGGACCTGCGGGCTCACTTGAAGCAACCAAACTTGCCCGTGGTGGTGGGGGAACTCGGAAACATGGGAGAAGATGCCGGCAAGAACATGAAGGTCATCCGTGAGGCTCAGCGCAAGGCCTGTGAACGAAAGGAGTGGAAGGGCAGGGTATCTTTCGTCAAGACGACGGCCTTTGCCCGACCCAAGGATGAATCACCAAACGTCGGGCACGGACACCACTGGTTCGGCAATGCGGAAAGCTACTTCCTGATCGGGGATTCCCTGGGGGCGGAGATGGTACGCCTTCTCAAAGACAAGAAATAGGATCAGCGGCGGCGCTTGGAGATGATCTCCGAGACCTTCTTATCGAATCCGTCGCCTTTTCCTTCCTTGGCCAGGCGAGCTTTTTCAGCGGTTACGAAATCCCGGCGCTTGGCGAGGAGTGCGTCCAGTTTCTTTTGCAACTCGGCTCTTTTGGCCACCTGTTCCTTAAGATAGGCCGTGCGTTGTTCGGGATCCATTTTCTTCAGATCATCGGAGAGTTTCGCCTCTTCGATCTCTTCGTAATCGTACTTGCCGGAAGCCAACCCGGCAACCAAGTCGCCATCTCCGTCAATATAGGCCGCGACAGCGGGAGCGGAAGACTCCTTGGTCGCTGATGCTTTTGACTTGAACGAAAGAACGGAGAGTCGGTCGGCGGCCACCTCGTCCTTGGCCTCAGTGGCGAGCTTCAGCTTTTCCCCCACGAAAGCCCGTACCTCGGCTCTGCCATAGGCAACCACGGTAACGCCCAGTTCGCGATTGAGTTTGGCGATCTCAGCGTCCACGGGCGTGCTGATGGCCGCGACTCCTCCGCTCTGGGCGATAGCCACGTAATCCCCTTCGGCGAGTTTGGCGATTTCCTTCCAGATCGGTGTGGTGGAAGACATGTCGCCGCATTGCACGGTGTTGAGGATGATATTGCTTTTGGCCGCCATTTTGCAGATTTCGGGATACTTGATTTCGTCCTGGTAGTCCATGTGTGGCGGGGCGTCTCCGACGAGGAAGACGAGCTTGAGGACCTTTTTGCTCTTGTTCCATTGGATCTTGGTCACGGCTTCATGGAGGGCCTGGTTGACCGACTCCGGAGCGTCTCCACCGCCCTGAGCCTGAAACTTCATGAGCTTGGCATAGATGTCATCGATATCGTCGGAAAGGTCGTGAACCTGAGTAACGTAGGCTTCCTTGCGGTCGCGGTATCCGATCAATCCGATGCGCAGGTTGGGGGTAGGTTCGCTGGCCAGGATCTCGTTGGCGATCCCCCAGATCTTTTGCTTAGCCCCTTCGATCAAGCCGCTCATGGAGCCCGTGGTATCAAGGACGAAGCATACCTCGATGGTTTCCTTCTTGGGTTTCTTTCCTTTCTTCTTGTCTGCGTCCTTGGCGGAAAGAGGAGCAAAAATCAGACAGGCAGTGAGCAGGAGGGCTAGCTTTTTCATGATGCGTCTTGTTGGGTTTTTAAAGGTAAGGGTCTATCTCCGGCAGCGGATGATCTTGCCTTGGTGGAGCAGGTCCACGTTGGCGCCGAGGGAAAGGAACTTGATCAGTTCGGGGTGTTTTTCCAGGAAGTCGAAATATTCCTTGGAGGCGAATTTGAGTTCCTCTATCTTTTTGTCTTTGTCATCCCGGGCCTCGTCATCGATCCAGAGATCGCCCGCCAGGTGGAAGGTCTTGCCGTCCAACATTCTGTTCTCGGAGGCAATCTGTTT
>DLRY01000001.1:0-714 GCA_002500665.1 Opitutia bacterium UBA7876 | reverse complement strand
TGGGCAGCCTTGTCGCCGGCGTAGGCCAAATCCTTGGCGGCGCTGAAACTCGACAGGCCGTCGGCATCCTTGAGGGCGATGCCCGAGGCTGCCCCGCGGACGGCCTCCTCGCCGGACTTCTCGCTCTTAAAGCTGTCGTAGGCGATCTTGGCCTCGGTCTCGATCGCCAGGAGTTCTTTTTCCACAATGGGAGCGGCGGCCCCGGGAGCAATTCTTCCCAAGCTGCGCCTGGCGATTGGAATATCCTTCTCGTCCTCGATTATAAGATAGCTGGTGTAGGGGGTGACGATGCCGTATTTGCGGGCGAGTCGGGCAACTTCCTCCTTCAATTCCTTCTTTTCGCCACGCAAGCGAATTTCATCCAAAAGGTATCCCACTCTGCGGGTTGCCCAGATGCGCGGGATGAAGGAGTTTCCTTCCTTCTCCTTGGGAAAAACGGCCTCGTATTCGAAGGTTCTTTTTTTGCCACGGATGGTACCTTCGAGAGTGACCTTACCCTTTTTGTCGCCTGGCTCGTAGCGGCCGAGCACGACCATTTGGTCCCCTTTGAAGAGGTCGGGCAGGTTCTTCGGGTAGATTCCAAGGACCCGGTCCGGACCATCAATCGTAAGCTTGAGATCGGCCAGAACGGGTTCGGAAATCTTGGCGTAAAAGCGCGACACCTTATACTCGAGGTTTTCCTCGGGTAGAACATACTGGCTCGCGGCATTAGTT
>DLRY01000096.1:28358-43935 GCA_002500665.1 Opitutia bacterium UBA7876 | reverse complement strand
TTAGAGCAGGGGACTCATAATCCCTTGGTCCTCGGTTCGAATCCGAGCGGGCCCACCACTCTTTTAGGGTATTTGCGAAGATTTGGCCCAAACGTGTTGAAATTTATCCTGCACCCCACTAAACTGTATTTATGAAATTCCGATCACTCCTTTTTGTTTTTGCTTTGGTCTTCTCTTCGGCTTTTCTCGTACAAGCTAGCGACGACGACAAACCGGAGGCTACTGTCGAGGTTAGGCTTGCCGCCGCTACTAAGGTGCTCAAGGAATCGTCGGAAATTTCCCTTGTTTACGTTAAAGGGCTTGTCTGCCCTTCCTGCGCCATCGGGATCCGCAAGAACCTTTCCAAGATGAAGGGCGTGGACAAGAAGCGCTTTAGGGACGGCATAGACATGAACCCCGAGACTCAACTCGTCACGATCGCCCTCAAGGAGAACGCCAAGTTCGACTACAAGGACCTGTTGGAGCGCGTTGAGGATGCCGGATACGACGCGATCGAGGAGTACAAGCTACACGACGGTCACCTCGATGCCCACAGGTTCAAGAAGGACGCGTCCGTGGACGTCGTCCATCACGAGTCCCGCAAGTAAGGCTGTCTCAAGCCCCGCCATGCGATTTTTTCCGCTGGCATCTGCCCTCATCCTTGCCTGCTTGACTTCCGAGACCCGGGCAGACGAGCCCATTATGAATATGATGCCCCGCTGGTCGGGCGGCTGGGGCTACGAGTTCCATTACGAATACCGGACTGAGGACGACTTGCTGATGGGGAGCGACGCTCTCCACAAGGGTTTTGGCGAAGAGGTAGAGGTTGTGCATATGGATTGGGTCTACACCTGGAAAAAAGAGATCCGGATCACGGCCAAACTGCCCTACGTCATCAATGCCGAAAGGGAAATGCCGGATGGCTCGGGTGGGAAGGTCATCCAAAAGGACGATGGCTTTGGGGACCTCACCCTTGCCCTGCCATTGAAGAAGTATTTCAACCTGGACGGCAAGAGCGGGTCCTGGACCTTCAAGCCCATGCTGCGAATTCCGCTCACGAACAAGGACGAGTACGATTTTTACTACAAGGAGTTCGGAACCGGACTGGGCGCTGGATATGAAGCCGAGACCGCGAATTTCTTTTTCGGGATCGGCTCGGGCTGGTGGATCTTTCATGGTGATCGACCGGCCGAGCTGCATTCCTCCGTTGATTTCGGCTATAATTTCGAGACGAAGAAATCAAACGGATCGATCTTCTGGGAAACCGACCTGCATTACGAGGACGATGAATCAAAGACCTTATCCACCGGTCCGGCCTTTTACTTCAACCATAACGATACCATTCATTCACGCATCGAATGGAAATTCGACCTGTTTGATCACCAGGGCATCATCGACCACGGAAACGGGGATGTGATCAAACTCGGAATCGGCTGGGTCTTTTAGGCTTTTCTTTCCCCCGGAAGATGGGGGTAGCGTCTCTGCACCGGAATCAAAACCGGCTGGACCTTTACTTGAGGTGCTTGTCGGCGAAGTCGAGGTACTGGCCCCAATCGTAGGCAGTGACGTCGTGCTTGCCGGTCCGGACGTGATAACCGATCCGTCCGTGGACGGGTTGGTCGACGGGCGGTTGACTGGAGGCCCCGAAGGCATAGCCGAATAGCTTGTAGACGGGCTCCGCCCCGAGGGCGGAAAGAAACTCCCCCTTCGGGTCCGCCCACCTGTCGCCCACGGCGGAGGCCACGTAGACGGGACGGGGAGCGGAAAGTGCGATCAACATGTGCTGGTCGACGGGACACTCGTCCTCCTTGTCGTTGTACTTCTTGTAGTTGTCGCAGAACCAGTGAGGGAAGGAGGTGTTGATGCGCTTGACCGTCTCGCCGAAGCGGCGCCTGCTCAAGGCCGCCCCTCCGCAGCCGGAGTTGTTGGATATGACGAGGGCAAAGCGTTCGTCCGACGCTCCCGCCCACAGGGCGGTCTTGCCGAGGCGGGAATGGCCCATAACGGCAACCCGCTTGGCATCCAGTCCGTCATCCGTTTCCAGGTAGTCCAGGCAGCGGCTCAGACCCCAGGCCCAGCCCGCGATGGACGCCCAGTCGGTCGGCTTGCGCTTCTTGGGGTCCGCGGGAGGGAAAAGGGGATGAATTCCATTTTCATATCCGTCGTGAAAATCGGGATCGATATCTCCATAGTAAACGGTCGCAAAGGCATAGCCCCGATCAATGATGGCATCGACCGCCCAGCGCGAAGAGCGGGAACCGCGACCTGCCGCGTTCGCCTTGTTGTCTTTGATCCCGTTGCCATTGCGTATCCAGCTGGTGGGGATAAGGATGGCGGGATCGGGGTTGACGGTGTGGTTGCCCATGAAGTTGATCGTGAGAAAACCTGGTACGGGGGCCTTGGCCTTCCTGGGCAGGTAAACAAGCAGGTTCACGGAAAGGGCCTTTTTCCCCTTGCCCAGGCGGATGACCACCTGGCGGCGATGGGCCTTCCCGGAGAGGGCATCGGGGCTTTCCTCGACCACCTCGAAACGCAAAGCCTTCGGCTTGGCGGGGGACCGCCCGTATACCTCGTCCTCGAACAGGCGGAGAACCTCGGGCCGACGCTTTCCCGTCCAGGTCTCGGCGTTCGCGACCTTTGTCCCGTCCAAGCATTTTAGCAGGTCCGGCAACTCGTAGGGGGCGACCTTCGATTCGTCGTAGAGGTATCCTTTGGGCTGGGCGGTCACTTCCGACAAACCCGTAAAGACAACAAGGGCCAGTAGGCAACTGAAACTTAGGGGGTGGCATGGCTTCATCCTTACTGTGATGAAACCCAAAGGCCCGCAAAGCAAGACCCAAAGAGCCCTTGAAGCGAATTAGGCCGCAAGCCTGCCTGCGTGCGACAAAAGCTCACCCAGAATGCGGTCCCGGCGGTCTCGGGCTTGGAAAACGTTCTTGGTCTTGAGCGAATGCCTGATTCGCTCGGCCGTCACGGGGGTAGGGTAGACGGTGTAGTGAATCCACCAAGTCCCGTTGTTGTTCCACAGGTGGTGGTTGAGGTTCGTATCGTCTATGCGCAGAGCGATATCTTCGCATTGACTGATTGGTTGGTTGTTCATTGCGCGTATTTCCTTTCGGTGGTTACACGCTTCTCTCGCGAGGGCCGCGAGGAGAGCGCTGATTTTCGGTTGTGCCAAAACCGCGCATCCTGGTTTATTAAACCTTGCTCCACCGTAGCAGCTCTCGCGCTCGGTTGGTAACCCTTGCGGGTATTCTATGGATGCAGCTTGTGGCTGAGTGTAAAAGAACTATGTGACACACTACAGGCCAAATTGCAAAAATGCAACTCCCAGTCATGTCATAAAGGAAGCTTGTCCGTAACAAGTTATTTATAAGAAACGGAGCGAACCAAGAGACTCAGTTCAAAATGGAAATGTAGGTGAGGCCACTCATAGTGCACGTAATAATCACTACAAGCATAAAACTGATTAAACCAAAACACTGTTTGTCATTGAGCATTTCTATTAAACGGCTCATGAGGATTCCCGGATCAGAATTTGATCCCCAGGTCGAAACCAACATCACCCGCTAAAGACTACCAGTTGGCCCGCAGGGCGACCTTGCCCATAGCATTCCCGGATTCCAGCAGCTCGTGAGCCCGTCCCACATCCTGAAAATCGAAAACCTCCTCGTGCAGGAGAGGCTTGAGTTTGCCTTCCTCGGCCAATCTTCTCAATTTCCCGAGGATTTCCCCGTGTTTTTCCCGGCCCTCGTCGCGCAGGATGGGAAGAAGCATGAAGACGACGTGCAGGCTGAGGCTTTTCAGGTGGACAGGGGTAAGGTTATGGGTGGAGCGGGCGGCAATCGAGACCACGGTCCCTCCAATCCTCGCCGCCCGGAAGGAATCATCAAGGCAGTTCCCACCCACCGTGTCGAAGACGACGTCGTATCCCTTTCCAGCGGTTTCCCTTTCCATGTATTGCTCAACCTCTGTCTTCCGGTAGTTGATCATGCGGTCGGCACCCAGCCCGAGCCCCACCTCAATCTTGCGATCATCGGAAGCGGTGGCGTGAACCTCCGCCCCAAGGGCCTTGGCCAACTGCAGAGCGACGTGCCCGACGCCCCCGCAGGCCGCTTGCACGAGAACCTTGTCGCCCCTCTGCGCTTGGGCCCGGTCCACCAAGGCATTCCAGGCGGTAATGCCTACGAGAGGAAGGGCCGCCGCCTCCACCATCGACAGGTTTCGGGGCTTTCTTGAAAGCAGCCTGGCGTCCGCAAGGGCATATTCCGACAACACCCCCGGAAGGCCCTTGAATCCCCCCACGCATCCGTACACTTCATCCCCCTCCTCAAAACCGTCGACCCCTTCGCCCACTTGTTTTACCTTGCCCGCCAGGTCCCCGTGCAGGATGCCCGGCAGCTCCGGGCCCACGGGCAGGAGTCCCTGGCGGATCTTGTAGTCCACGGGGTTGACGCTGGAGGCGGCCACCTCGACCAGAACCTGGCCGGCGCAAACCTCGGGATCCGGGACTTCGCCTGGGGAAAAGCCCCCACTCGTTCCGTGTTCCCTGAGCAAAATGGCCTTCATGCAGTCGAGACCCGGAACGGGTCGTTTAGGCGAAAAGGTCGTAAACCACCCGCCCGGCCACGTCGGTAAGGCGAAAATCCCTGCCCGCATAACGGTAGGTCAGCTTTTCGTGGTCAAGACCGAGGGCATGCAGGATGGTGGCGTGAAGATCATGCATATGGACGCGCTTGTCCACCGCCACCCCACCGATCTCGTCGGTGGCTCCATAGGAAATGCCGGGCTTGATGCCTCCCCCGGCCAGAAAGACGGTAAAGCCGCGAGGGTTGTGGTCGCGGCCGTTCTTGTTCTGGGAAAAGGGCGTGCGGCCGAATTCGCCACCCCACCACACGAGGGTGTCCTCAAGCAGGCCGCGAGCCTTCAGGTCGCGCAGAAGGCCGGCCACTGGCTTGTCGGTGTTGCGGGCATGCTCGGCGTGCTTGGGCATGTTACTGTGCTGGTCCCAGCGCGGGTTGTTCGACTCGTCCGAATAGTTCACGCTGACGTAACGCACGCCCCGCTCGACCATGCGGCGGGCCAACAGGCACTGCTTGCCGAAGGAGTCGGTGGCCTTCTCGCCGATCCCGTAAATTTCCTTGGTGGCCCTCGTCTCACCGGTGATATCGGTCAGTTCCGGGGCTTCCATCTGCATCCGCCAGGCAAGTTCGTAGTTCTTAATGGCGGCTTCCATCCCGTCGTCCGAGCCGATCGAGCCCAATTGGAGGGCGTTGAGGCTTTGCAGGTAATCGAAGCGGCTCTTTCTCTGGACCGCGGAAAGCATTGCGTTGTCGACGTTCTTTATCCGAGCCTCATCGGGACTGCCCGCCCGGCCCACCGCCGTTCCCTGGTGAATGGAAGGCAGAAAGGCGTTCCCGTAATTTCTCGGGCCACCCTTGGACGCCATCGGACAAATCGAGACGTAGGCGGGCAGGTTTTCGTTCTCGGTGCCGAGGCCATAGGAAACCCAGCTTCCCATGGAGGGACGGACCAAGTTGGTTGCCCCGGTGTGGAGAAAGAGGGTAGACGGGCCATGGGCTACGCCCTCGGTGTGCATGGAATGAATGAAGGCCAAGTCGTCCACCTGGCCAGCGATATGGGGAAAGAGCGAAGACACGTACTGGCCGCACTCGCCATGACGCTTGAAGTCCCACATGGGCTTCATGAGCGTCCTCTTGCTCTGCTTGCCGAAGGTTCCGGTGCGCACGCCCGTAAAATCGATGTCCTTGCGGTCCTTGGCAAAAAGCTCGGGCTTGTAGTCGAAGGTATCGACGTGGCTGGGGCCACCTGCCATGAAAATGAAGATGACGCGCTTGGCCCGCTGCGGAATGAGGGGATTCTTGGCCGCTAGGGGATTTCCCGTGAAGCCATAGGCGCCTTGCATGCCGGCCATGGCCAAGGACCCGAATCCGCAGGCTGCGGACTTGAGCAGGGCTCGACGGGAGAGCGATGGACCGTTGGTCTGCATGTCTGGTGGTTTCCTCAGTTCAGGTAGCGAAAGTCGATGCACCCGAAAAGACCATGGAGGATGCCCTCCCAAGCCCCTTGGGCGTCTGTCTTGCCAGTATTGTTCTTCAGGAAGGATAGGGCAAGCGCCTTTTCCGACGCGCTGGGCTCCCGGCCGAGGCAGATCCGGTAGGCAAGGGATAGTCGTTGCTCGTCGTCGAGCCCCTGCTCGGAAAGGATTCTGGCTGTCGCGGCCTTTGCCTCGTTGAGCACGAAATCGCTGTTCATCATGAAGAGGGCCTGGGTGGGCACGCTACTGGCGTTTCGGTTGCCCGAGACCATACCCGGGTTGGGGTAGTCGAAGACCTCGAACATCTCGGGGATCTTGTTGCGGTCGAGCTTCTCGAACATCGACCTGTCGGAATCGATGCCCTTCTTGGAAAAGGAAATCCGCCCGCTCGCCAAAAGCATGGCGTCCCGGATGGCCTCGACCTCTAGCCGGCGATGGTTTTGGCGGGCAAAAAGCTCGTTTTCGGGATCGGCCTCAAGGGCTTGGGGGGTTACCAGGGAGGACATTCGATAGGTATTGGAAAGAACCACCTTTCGGATAAGCTTCTTGGTCGACCATCCGTTTTCAATGAGGGAGACCGCCAAATGGTCCAAAAGCTCGGGATGCGTGGGACGCCGGCCCATTTCCCCGAAATTGTCGGGGCTGGCCACGATGCCCCTGCCGAAGAGATGTCGCCAGACACGGTTCGCATACACGCGGGAAGTGAGCGGATTGCGGGAGGACGCAACCCAGTCGGCAAGCTGAAGCCGCCCACTCGCGCCCTTTGGTATCTCCGGCTTTGGAGACAAGTCGGGTGGCATTGCCACGGCGAGGAAGCCCCGCTTTACGTAAGGGCCCAAGTTGCGGATCTCTCCCCTCCGATGAATGCGCCAGTCTCCGGCCTCCTTGTGCTCAAGGACGGACATGACCTTGACCGAACCGGGAGGCGTGGCTTTCTTGTGCTCCTTGATCCGGTTGCGCAGGTCGGCGACGAGCTTGCTCGCCTCCTTTTTCGCAGCCTCCGCGAGGGCCCGCTTCCTTTGCCCCTCTTCCTTGGTCGGGGCGGCCTCCTTCCCGGCAAGAGCCGGAGAAGCCTTCTTGTACTTAGGCAGCAAGCGGATGGAGTCGGCGATCACGACTTGGGTGGTATCCTCCGTCGTAATCTGCACGACCTCCCGGTTTCCCTCCTCGAAATGGAAGGTGCCGAGAGAAACGAAGGCACCGAGAATAGAAGGTTGCTTGGTTTGGTCGACGTAAACCTTTTGCTCGCCGACGTCGTGCATGATGGTAACCGGAGTCTTCTTTTCCCGGTTGGGACCGGGGGTGTAGGAAAGCTGAACCTCGTACTTGCCCGGCTCGGGGATACGGGCGGTAAAAGTTACCGAACTCATGCCCTTTTGCTTCAAAGAGCCATGACTGTCGTGAACGTACCCTTTCCCGACGTATCCCTTGGTATGGGTCGAGCGGACCCATTTCCCGACCAGCTTGGCATCCGCGTCGTCCACCACCACGCCTTCCAGTTTGCCCGGGTCAAGGGACTTCTGACCGGCTTTGGCGAAATCCGCCTTTCCGCCGAGGGATTTCAGCCTGGCTTCGGCTTTCTTCAGTTCGTCTTCAAGCTTCTTTTGATCTGCGGAATGCTTCTTGCGGGCGTCCGCATATTGGTCGCGCAGCGTACGCTCGTGAAAACCAGCGACGTTTCCGGGGACCAAGCTGTTGGTACCTCGGAAAATCCCTGCCAAAGAATAGTATTCTTCAATGGGAATAGGATCAAAGGGATGATCATGACAACGCACGCACCCCATGGTCATTCCCAGGAAGGCCCGTCCCACGGCGCTGATTTGCTCATCCACGACCTCCATGCGCAGCAGGGCCTTGTCCTGCAATTCGTAGTTGTGCGGCCCGAGGGCCAGAAAGCCCGTTCCGGTCAGGTTTTCGTTGAATTCCTCGTCGCTGGAGGAGTGGAGCAGGTCGCCCGCGATCTGCTCCTTGACGAACCGGTCGAAGGGCTTGTCCTCGTTATAGCTGTCGATGACGTATTCCCGGTACCGGGGAGCATTTGGAAAAGGCTTGTTGCGCCCGCCACCCGTGGTGTCGGCGTAGCGCGCCACGTCCAGCCAATGACGCCCCCATCGTTCCCCGAAGCGGGGAGAAGCAAGCAACTCGTCCACCACCTTGGTCAAGGCATCCGGCGAATCATCCCGAAGAAAGGCCTCGATTTGATCGACCTCGGGAGGCAGCCCGGTCAAGTCGAAGTAGACCCGGCGAAGGAGGGTCGGCTTGTCCGCAACCGGAGCCGGCTCAAGGCCGCCTTGCTCGAGCCTCGAGAGAACGAACCGGTCCAGCTCCTCCTCCACCCATTCCTCATTCTCCACGGCCGGAGCAGGTGGAGCGCTCAAGGGACGGAAGGCCCAGAACCTGCGCCCTTCCTCGAGGCTCTTGGCCTGTAGCCCGTCCGACTCGGCCAAGGCGTCCAGAGGAGCGTCCCGAGGGTCGGGGGATCCCATGGCCACCCATTTCTCAAAATCGGCCACCACGCGGGGAGGCAGTTTCTTGTCGGGAGGCATGCGCAAGTCGTTGTCCTTGTAGCGGATGGCCCGGATCAAAAGGCTCTTGTCCGGCTCGCCGGGCTCGATGACCGGGCCGCTTTCGCCCCCTTGGGCCCAGCCGGCCTTGCGGTCGAGATAGAGCCCGGCCTTCAGCTTCTCCGCCTTGCCCGAATGGCACTCGTAGCAATTTTGGGCCAGAACGGGCCTGATTTTTTGTTCAAAGAAATCAATCCCGGCAAGGTCATCCGCCCCATGGACCGGCAAAGACCCGAGGGAAAGCAACCCGACGGTTGCGAGCGAAAAGATGAATGACTGAGGCATGGGCTTCCTAAGCTCACACATCATAACCAGACACAAGCCTTGGAAACAAAACAAAAAAAATCGGAAAAGAAGGTTGATGAAGTCATTCATATTCCTCAAAACTCGAAAACCATGAATAAATCAGCCCTTACCCGTCGTCGCTTCCTTAACCAATCCGCGCAAACAGGCATTGCCGGAATTCTCGCCTCATCCTATTTCCCCTACCTGGCCGATGCGGCCAAGGAAGCTCCCAGCGAGCGCCTCCGCTTCGGAGCCATAGGCGTGGGCGGGCGTGGCGCCGGGGTGGCCAACGGGGCCCGTCGCCTGGCCGACATCGTGGCAGTTTGCGACTTGGATACCCAGCGCATCGAGCGGGTCAACAAGTCTCTCGCCCAGGGAAAGGCGGACGGCTATCAGGACTACCGGAAGATTCTGGACCGCAAGGACGTCGATTTCGTGACCATCGGGACCACCGACCATTGGCACACCCGCATCGCCATCCAAGCCATGCAGGCGGGCAAGGACGTCTACTGCGAGAAGCCCCTCACCCTGACCATCGAGGAGGGCAAACAGATTTCCAAGGTGACCAAGGAGACGGGCCGCGTCTTCCAGGTAGGCACCCAGCAAAGGAGCGAGATGGGGCAAAAGTTTCTCACCGCAATCGGGATCATCCGGGAGGGCAGGATCGGTAAGATCAAGAAAATGACCTGCAACATCGGGGGCGGACCCAAGGGAGGACCCTTCAAAAAGTCCGATCCGCCCGCCAACATCGACTGGAATACCTGGCTGGGACAGGCCCCCAAGGTGGACTACATCAAGGAAAGATGCCATTATCAGTTCCGCTGGTGGTATGAGTACTCGGGAGGCAAGATGACCGACTGGGGCGCCCACCACGTGGACATCGCCCAGTGGGCCCTCGACCAAAGCGGGGACGGACAAGGGGTTTTGTCCCTCGATCCGATCGTTGGCGAGCACCCGATTCCCCTCAAGAACGGTATGCCGACCAAGGACGACCACTACAACACCTCGCACAATTTCCACATCAGATGCATGTTCCCCGGCGACGCCGAGATGAACATCGTGAGCAAATCGAAGGAAGGAAACGGCATCCTGTTCGAAGGGACGAAAGGAAACATATTCGTGTCCCGCGGAAAGCTTTCCGGGGAAGCCGTCAACGGACTCAAGGAAAAGCCTCTCTCCTCCGACACCGTCCTCGAGGTCTACAAGGGCAAGAAGACGACCAACCACATGGAGAACTTCTTCGCCTGCATGAAGGACAGGACCGACCCGATTTCAGACGTCCACACCCACCACCGGGCCATGACTACCTGCCACCTGGCCAACATCGCCATCCGCCTCGGCCGGAAGATCAAGTGGGATCCGAAGAAGGAACAGGTCGTGGGGGACAAGGAGGCCAACCGCTGGCAATCCCGCAAGCAGCGCAAAGGCTTCGAAACGATGGGCTGAGATTCCCTGCCTCAAATAGGGTTTGTTTAAACTTAGGTATGAGCATTTCAGCTCATCCTGAGTGATTGGCAGTTAACTTACGTCAAAACATCCGCTTTCCCGAGCTTGCGGGGTTCTTGATCATATCTCACTATTTTGATATTCGAGCTTCCTTGATATCCGTTCGTATTTCCGAAGAAGCAAGTCCTTTGTGAGACTTTGAGTCTTAGTGTTAAGCAGACGAGGCGAAATCGACATTCTACAACACTCAAATGGCGTCGCCAACCTACAGTTGATTCCACGGTTGCCCAAGATCGAAATGGTTTTGCTTATCACTCGGTGCTCATCTTCAGTAGTAATCGGTTTTAAAGATGAGAAGATCTGACTCAAGCGAAGCCGTGAGATATTGGCTTTGAGGATGTTGCGAACGGCATAAATTTCTATTCCATCATCCTTGTCCATGTACGCCAACTCAAGGTGACCACAACCGAAATGGCTCATTAGGCGCAAAATGCGGTAGAGAAACGGATTAACTCCCGAATTGATAAGTTCGAGTGAGATCATTCCGTATTTTGCAGAAAAACAGCCGTTCGCCGGCCTGCCTTTTCCATGCACTCGAATTCTTGCCAAACCAGAATCGTCAAGGTTGACAACGACGTCATCGAGACAAGAAACGCGCCCGGGGTCATACCTGATGCTCAGAAGCAGGTTGAACAAAGCGCGCAGACCGGAATAAACCGCCGCAAGGAAGCAAACTCGAGCCAAATTCATTCGGCCTTGAAAATCCTTATGCCCAAGGAATCCCATCGACCAACGCATGCAACAGATTGCCTTTTTGTATGCTTGGCGCCACGGGATACGGACCGATTGAAGCTCAAATTTATTTAAATATGTATGGCTTCGCCGTGGGTGGCGGCGGCGGCCTCGGCCAAGGCCTCGCTCATAGTGGGGTGGGCGTGGATGGTCTGGTGAATTTCATCCACCGTGGCCTCCAGCTTCATTCCGAGCCCATATTCGGTGATCAACTCGGTCGCATGGGAGCCGATGATGTGGGCCCCGAGGATTTCCCCATAGCGCTCCCCGACGATGAGCTTCACGAACCCCTCGGGGTGGTTGGCGGCAACCGCCTTGCCGGAAGCGGCGAAAGGAAACTTGCCTATCTTGTAGGCGATTCCGTCTTCCTTGGCCTTTTCCTCGGTCAAGCCGATGCTGGCCACCTGGGGCTGACAGTAGGTGCAGCCGGGAAAGGCATCGAAGGGGATCGGATCGGCATGGCCGAACATCCCGTTGACGGCCTGAATGGCCCGGTAGGTGGCGACGTGGGCCAGCCAGGGCGGGCCCACCACGTCCCCGGCCCCGTATACGTTCTTTTCCGAGGTTTCGTACCTTTCGTCCACCTTGAGGTAGCCACGGTCCAGCTCAAGGCCCATTTTTTCGGATACGGCTCCCTCTAGGTTGGGCACGACCCCGATCGCCAGAAGCAGGCTTTCCACTTCCAGGGTTTCGGCCTCATCCTTGTGCGAAAGAGTAAGGGAGACGGAATCCTCCCCAACCTCGACGGCATCGACCCGGGTATCTACGCGGCAATCGATCCCCTGCCCGGCAAAGGACTTGGCGAGGGCTTCGGACACTTCCGCATCCTCGACGGGCAGGACCCTCGGGAGCATCTCGATCAGGGTGACCTTGGTTCCGAAGGCATTTAGAAAATAGGCAAATTCCGCCCCAATGGCTCCCGCTCCCATGATTGCGATGCTCTTGGGCTGCTCGGTCATGGCCAAGGCCTCTCGCGAGGTCATGACCCGCTTGCCGTCGACTTCGACCTCTTCCAATCTCCTGGGCTTGCAACCCGTGGCAATCATGATCTTGTCGGCTTTCAGGTAGGTGCCCGCGGCACCCCCTTCCGTCACCTCGACCATGCCCGCGGCACGTACCATTGCCTTGCCCACCAGGTAATCGACCGTGTTTTTCTTGAAGAGGAACTCAATCCCTCCGCCCATCTGGTCGGCCACCTTGCGCGAACGGCCCATGATCTTGGCGAAGTCATAGGAAACCTCGCCGCAGCTCAGGCCGAAATCCTCGGCATGAAGAGCGGCCTGGTAGGCCTCCGCGCTGGTCAGCAGGGCCTTGGAGGGAATACAGCCCCAGTTCAGGCAGGTGCCGCCCGCACGTTCCATTTCGATGCACAGGGCCTTCTTGCCGAGCTGCCCGGCGCGGATGGCCGCGGCATACCCGGCCGGGCCACCCCCGACGACGATCAGGTCGTATTTGGTTTCAGAATTCATCAGTGAGTTGGTTGGACCGTTTTCAAGCGTTTCTTCTACCCTTTTGGATGGATTTCGTCAACGAAACGAAAAATTCGTTCGGTTGGGCTTGAACTTTTCGGGGACTCTTCTAGCTTGGCTTCCTTTAGTTATGATCGAAGCCTTAGAAACCAGAAACGACTATCGCCAGCGGATCCGGGAAAACCTGGAGAATTGCCTGACCTCAACCGACCTGGGAAAGGATGATTTCTACAGGGGAAAAGTGAGGGATCGCTATGACCTCGGATCCTGTCTGGCACTCATCACGACCGACAGGCAGTCGGCCTTTGACCGCGTTCTTGCGAGCATCCCCTTCAAGGGACAGGTTCTCAATGAGACCGGGGCCTGGTGGTTCGAGCAAACGCGGGATATCATTCCCAACCACGTCATGGAGCTACCCGACCCGAATGTGACGATTGCCAAGAAATGCAAACCCTTCCCAATCGAATTCGTGGTCCGTGGATACGTCACCGGAAGCTCCAGTACTTCCCTCTGGACCATATACAACCGGGGCGACCGCGAATATTGCGGCATTACCTTCCCCGACGGGCTAACCAAAAACCAAGCCCTGGAGGAAGCCGTCCTCACCCCTACGACCAAGGAGGAGGATCACGACAGGCCTATCTCGCCCGCGGATATCGTTTCCGAGGAATGGATGACCCAGGAACACTGGGATTTTGCCGCCCAGAAGGCTCTGGACCTGTTCAACCGGGGACAGAAGATTTCAGCTGATCACGGCCTAATCCTTGTGGACACCAAGTACGAGATGGGAATTGCCGAAGATGGAGAAATTACCCTTATCGACGAGATCCACACCCCGGATTCAAGCCGCTACTGGATTGCCGAGAGCTATGAGCGAAGGATGGGGGAGGGGCTCGAACCCGAGAATATCGACAAGGAATTTCTCCGCCTGTGGTTCAAGGACCATTGCGACCCCTACGAGGACGAAACCTTGCCCGCGGCTCCCGACGACTTGGTCGTTGAATTGTCCGCGCGTTACATTCACCTTTTTGAAATCATCACGGGTGAGAATTTCACCTTCCCCGAGGCGGATCTGCCCATTTCGGATAGAATCGCCCGCAACCTTGCAAAATACCTAGCTTAAACGAATATGAAAGTCGTCTTGATTATGGGCTCGTCCGCCGATGAGCCACACGCAAAAAAAATAACCGATAACTTGGACGAACTGTCCATTCCCTGGGAGCAATTCGTGGCCTCGGCTCACAAGCAGCCTCTGGAGGTCCTGAAAATTCTCCAAGACAACGAGAACGAGTCCTCACTAGTATACGTGACGATCGCCGGAAGGTCCAATGCTCTGTCGGGCTTTGTGTCCGCAAACTCGGAGTTTCCAACTCTCGCATGCCCGCCGTTTTCCGATAAGGCGGACATGCTGGTGAACATTCATTCGACCCTACAAATGCCGAGCAAAACGCCTGCCCTGACGGTTCTTGACCCAGGCAACTGCGCCCTTGCCATCTCAAGAATCTTTAAGGTTTAATTAAATTTATTTAATTTCGGAAATTGCATCCATAATCCGCTGAGATATTGATTCGTAGCGGGTTTCGGACTTACCGGGATCCAACTCCGATACTGGAATTGGGGTGCCGTATCGAATGGTAAGCTTGCGACCTAAGCGTGGCAGCAACTTGCCCTTCCCTAAGATTTCATACGCACCCTCGACCCGCGCCGGTACAACCGGCACCTGGGATTTGGCGACAAGCATACCGACTCCTTTCTTCCCTCTGCGCAGCGTACCGTCCGGACTGCGGGTACCCTCGGGAAATACGAGCAAGGGATGACCTTCACGGAGCACTGCGAGGACTTTTCGCAGGGTGCCCAAATCGAGCTGCGAACGGTTAACCGGTATGGAATTCAAGTTTCGGATAAGTACGCCAAGTGGCCCCTTGAACAAGGAATCTCGAGCAAAGTAATGCAGGTTGCGGGGCAACCTGCATCCGAGAGCCGGAGGGTCCAAAAAACTGAGGTGATTGGAAGCCAACAGAAAGGATCCTTGTTCAGGCACGTGATCAAGCCCATGAACTTCGAAACGGTGGAGGAGTTTGAAATACAAACCGGAGAAGAACTGTGCCGTTCTGTAAAATCGTGATATCTGGCACATTATAGATACTTCTCAATTTCCTCAATGACGGCATCGACGGATAATTCGCCTGTGTCGATAATCAGGGAACCAGGCGCCGGGACGAGGGGCGCTATTTTCCGGGTTGAGTCAATGGAGTCCCTTTGTACGATCTGATCGTTTTCACCATCGAGTTGTCTTCGTTCCTCCCTTATGGAAGTATCCGCCGTAAGGAAAACTTTCAGATGGGCATCTGGAAAAATTACGGTACCGATATCTCGGCCTTCCATTACGATGCCATTTAGCTTCTCCTTGCGGGCTACCTCCACTTGAGATCTTTGGTATTCGAAAAGATGTTTTCTGACGGAGGGCAGGGAGGCAAAGGAAGATACTGCGGAATTGATTTCCAAGGCCCGAAGAGATTCGGATGGGTAAGAAATTCCGTTAACAAGAAGCCTGGCCGAACGATCCATCACTTCAGTGCTCAATTCTAATTTATTTAAATTTAGATATTCATCGGTATCTGATGCCGAAACCCCTGCATCCAGAAGATGTTTCGTGAGTGACCGGTAATGCGAACCCGTATCAACGTGGAGAAAATTCTTCCTGAATGCAAGATTTCGGGCAGTCGTCGATTTACCTGTCCCGGCTCCACCATCCACCGCTAATACCTTTAATTCTGGGGTCATTTTTATTTTGTGGAGGATTTCCGAAGGAGCTCAAGGTCTTCGAAAAAGGACGGGTAGGTCTTGGCGCAACAGAGTGGATTCTTGATCCGCAGCCATGAACGTCCATCCTCGAGCAAATCACAAGAACCCAAGATGGAGAAACTCATGGCAAAGCGATGATCCTCATAGGTTTCAATCTCCAACCCATTTCGGCCCAACTC
>DLRY01000096.1:21422-27976 GCA_002500665.1 Opitutia bacterium UBA7876 | reverse complement strand
CCTTGGCCAAGCTTTCTAAGCTCATTGGCCATGCCCGCAACACGGTCCGTCTCCTGCTTGCGGGTATGAGCAATTCCCCTGATGGTGAGGGGCCCCGACAGCAGGGGACTGACAGCCGCCAGGCTGAGAAAAGTATCCGAGAAATCGTTGAAGTCGAAATCACCCCCTCGGCATGCGTCGGCAAACGTACATTCGATGCCAACCTGCGTGGCTCGTACCTCAAGGCCAACCTCCCTGAGCACCCCCGCATAGACCGAGTCCCCTTGGAGCATTTTCTCGAAGACCCCCTCAAGACGACATCTACCTCCCACGGCCAGGGGTAGGGTCATGAAATAACTCGCCGCAGTCGCATCAGGCTCTATTTCGTAAGAAAAGTCGTCCTCCCGATATCCCTGTGATCCAAACGATGCGGACTCGCTACGTAATTCATAGTCGAAGGTTCCCTCGGGAGAGAAGCTCGTCATCATGGCTAACGTCATGTCCACGAATGGCACGGACACGGTCCCGCCCTTGAATTCGAGCTTGTATTGATTACTCAGCAGAGGCGCCACCATCAGTGCCGCGGATATTACTTGGCTGCTTTTTGTTGCATTGAGCTCCCGGACGTTATCCTCCAGTCCAGACGACTCCATCGTGAAGGGAAAACATCCGTTTTCCTTCGCAAAGGTAAAACGGGCACCATTTTTAATAAGAAAATCAATGAGTTCGCCCATAGGCCTTCCCCGCATGGCCTCTGACCCGTCCATTTCATAAACGCTACCCCTCTGCATGGCCATAAGAGTGGTCAGGAATCGGGCCACCGTCCCTGCATTCCCAACGTAGATCTCTCCTTGCTTGACGGGGAACGCGCCTGCGCATCCCCTTACGACAACAGCGGTCTTGTCCTCGTTTGCCTCAATTCCCAGCCCCAGTGATTCAAGGGCGCAGACCATCAAGTCGACGTCGTCGCTACGAAGAATTCCGGAAAGAGCAACCTTCCCGCCACAAAGGGCGGCAAGCAGAAGGGCGCGGTTGGATATACTCTTGGAACCAGGGACTCGAATGCTTCCTGCGCATGCGCCGGGAAAGGGAACGATATCCGCAAACTGAGTCATTTCACCCCGTCGCCGAGGCTCCTGCGAAATTCGGCCCCTAACTCCAGAAACTTCTTCAGCCCATCCTCATCCCCTGCCCGAATGAGCTCCTTGGCCGTCCCAAGCGACGCCTCCAGTTCCTTGACGGAGTTCAGGAGGTTGTCTTTGTTCATCCTCATGATCTGCTCCCAAAGGGCAGGATCCCCCTCGGCAATCCGGGTAGTGTCGAGTAGACCTTTGCCTGATAGGTCCGTCCAGTTCCCTGCCGCGCCATCCAGGCAATGGGCGAGGGAGGAGGCAAGCAGGTGAGGCAGGTGGCTGAGGAAAGCAAAGGCCTGGTCGTGCTCGTCAGGGGTCATGAAATGAACCTTCATCCCCAGCCTTTCCCAAAAGGCCCTTGTGGTATCCCTGACGGCTTGGTCGGTTGTCCCGGTTGGTGTAAGGATGCAGGGCCTATTCTCGAAAAGATCCGCAGAGGCGAAACCCATGCCTGATTTTTCCGAGCCCGCAATAGGATGGGAACCGAGAAAGGCGCCTTCACCGCCCGCCTCCTCCGCGGCCCGGCAAATTTCTCCCTTCACGCTTCCCACGTCGGTCACGATCGAACCAGTCCCACAAGCCGTCAGGGCATGGGAAACAAAGCGGGGAATGCTGGCGACCGGGGTGCAGACCACCACAAGCTCGCTCCCTTCGAGGGCGGCCTCCAGCTCCGCTTCCGCCTGGTCGCACCATTCGCTTTTGCGACAATCCTCCAGCCGGTCCGGGTTCCTTGCCCAGACCACGGTCCGTTCCGACACGGAACGCCGACGCAAGGCCATCCCGAGGGACGCCCCCAGGAGACCCGGGCCTATGATGGTTGCCTGCTCGAACATGTCGGTAAAGGGTTAAGGTTCCTTAATTTCTTTGATTTTGGAAATTGCTTGGTTTAGAACCCAATCATTGATGGAAAAGGATTTCAAAGAGCAAGACCCAAACGATGACGACTGGGGTAATCCACCTTCGCCATGGACCCCTGAAAATCGCAAAAAGGCCTTCCGGGCCCAGCTCGTGATCGGGGCCGTAGCCTCCCTCGGAATTCTTTTGCCCGGTCTGTTGTTCTGGCTTCTGCGAACTTGACGACTGATTTCCGACAGACTCAGAACAAGCCCATTTTGGCCACCACTTATGCTACAACCGACAAACAAAACCACCCGAGGATTCAGCAAGTTGGAACTTGTCATCGTACTGATGATCATTGGCTTAGCCGTGTTTCTGGCGATCCCGATCTACAATTCCTTGGCACCGGGTCGCCTTTCACCGCAGAAGGAATCCTCTCCCGCATCCAACCAGCCCTTTCCGGCTTCATCCGAATGGAACTCGGGCCTTGATGCCAACGAGACGCCCGTTCGGGTGCTGAACCCGAAATAGGGATAAGCAGACTGGGCTTCGCCAGCAAAATCCTTGGAACCTAACCCGAAGAAGCTTTTTCAGCTGGCTCTTTGCGTACTTTTTCTGTTCGCCCTTCTTTTCATTGGGTACTTGTCCTTCGTGGCCATAGCAGGGGAAGAGGGAAAGCTCTTGATCGAGAGTGGGTGGGTGTCCTTCAAGAAGTTCGTCCTGCAAAACGGCTTTTGGCTGTTCTGCTCCATCGCAATTCTTCCCGGTTTCATCCTGCCGGTTGCCCCCCTTCTTACCCTAGCCGGCTACTGGGGGGACGAGCACGGTCCTTGGTTGGCCTGCCTCAACTGCGCCCTCGCCCTCGCAATCAACCTATGCTGGACTTACTGGTTTGCCCGCAAACCCGGCCGTTCGCTCATTGAAAAAATTCTTTCGAAGACCAAGTATCAGTTGCCTGAAAAGCCTTCCGAAAACCTTATGCAATGGGCTCTGATCCTAAGGCTCACCCCTGGTGTTCCGTTCATTTTTACAAATTACGGTCTGGCTCTTCTGAAGATGCCCTTCTTGGCCTACCTAATAGTTTCCATCCCCGTTCTTGCCTTCACTGGATGCGGTTACGTACTTGCCTTTGCGGGTATTTTCGGAGGAAATTGGGCCTACTTGTATGGGGGTGCCTCCATGATAGTAGTAATGTTCTTGCTTGGCAGGCTCTTTCTCAAAAGAAAAAAGCATGCAGACTGACTTGTTCGAGCAACACCAGGACCACTCGGACGTCTGGAGGGTTTCCGACCTGACCCGGGAGATCAAGCGGATCCTGGAATCCGGTTTTCATCCCCTCTGGGTCAGCGGCGAAATCTCGAACCTGAGCGCCCACCCAAGCGGCCACAGGTACTTCGTGCTCAAGGACGGAAGCAGTCAGCTGAAGGCCGTTCTCTTCAAGGGGGACGCAAGTTCCCTGGGATTCGTTCCCCAAGAGGGGGACGAATGCATCGCCTACGGGCAAGTTACCGTCTACGAACCGAGGGGCGAATATCAAATCCGCGTCAGGCACATGATGCAGGACGGGACGGGAAGCATGCGCATGCAATTCGAGCGCCTGAAGAAAAAGCTACTCGAGGAAGGCCTTTTTGAGGAATCGCGCAAGCGCCCCCTGCCGCGTCTAGCCCGCAACCTTGCAATCATCACCTCCCTGAGCGGAGCCGCCCTGCAGGATTTTCTGAGCATTCTGGAACGAAGAAGCTGGAATGGCTCCGTATTTATTTTTAATTCGCAAGTGCAGGGCAAGGATGCGCCTGCATCCTTGGGTCGGGCCTTTGAAGAAGCCCTTTCCTTCCCGGGGATCGACCTCATTGTTCTTGCCCGAGGAGGAGGGTCCATCGAGGACCTGTGGGCCTTCAACGACGAAAACCTCGTCCGCCGGGTTGCCGATAGTCCAATCCCGACGATTTCCGCAATCGGGCATCAGACCGATTTCGTCCTGACCGACTTCAGTGCCGATTTCCGGGCCGAGACTCCCTCCGCGGCAGCCGAGTGGATCAGTTCCGAACACGTCAGGATGAGGGAATTGCTCGTCGAGCTAGGGGAACGCCTGGAAAGGATTCCCGAAAGCTCCATCGGCCGGACCATGGATCGCCTTGGGCTCGTCGAAGGCAGACTGAGGAACTGCTCGCCCGAGTCCCGCATCGAGTTCCAGCACCAGTTTCTGGATGACCTGGAGTCGAGGATCTCCAGAAAAACCGTTACCTTCTTCGAGCATAATCAATACGTCGTGAAAACACTCGGGCAACGGCTGGAAGGAGGGAGCTTGGCCTCATCGCTCAAGAAAGGCTTTGCATACTTCCAGGACGAGGACGGCAAGATCATGGACAAAGCCAAGGCGCTTGCGAAGGGCAAGCGGGTCAAGGCAACCTTCGCCGACGGCTCCCGTCAGCTGAGGGTTGAGCAATGACGGGTCTTCCTCAGGGAAAATTTCTCTCGCTAAACCTGCCAAGGCGCTCGAGGCCAAGGCGATCATAGAGGTTTTCCTCACCCTTGAAGTCACTGAAGAGGATGCATTTTCGGTAGCCCCTGGCTCCCGCTTCGCAAAGCAGGCCCTGGATCAACTCACCGCCATATCCCTTCCTCCTCAAGCGCTGGGGCACGAACACCTCGTTGATCACAAGGCTGTTGGGGGTGGAACGTCCGAACCCGCCCATGGCGCAGGGGCCGACTCCCTCCTTGTCCAGAAAGAACAGGTTTTTGCGAAGCATCATTTCCTTGGTCATTGCCAAAAGGACGGTTGAATTGAGGGGAGGAACCGATTCACGCGCAAACTGCACCGCCCAGGATTCGACCCTCGGCCAACTTTCCGGCTCTACGGACTTGAGGCGGAAAATTCCGCTTCCCGGAGCGGAGCGGCGGCAAGCGGCGCCGTAAATGGTAAATTCGCTTCTTTCCGAAACGAGCTCATCTTCCCCTCCCATCCAGCACCGCCGGAACGAAAGCACGGATTCGGAGGGACCGGTAACCCCCTTGAGCTTCCAGTTTTTCTTTCGGCCATAGGCGGCCAGGCGAGTTAGGGCATCTCCCCGGCAGTGCGAGACCAGAAGATACCCGGAAGGCGTAATGAGACTACTCAGGGAAATTTTCCCACCCTCGAAGACGTTTCCGGACCAAGTGGTCCTTCCCTTCTCCCGAGACTTTCGAACGACCTCCCAAAAGAGGTTGTTCAGACATTCGGCCTGAAGAAGAAATGGTTCGGACTTGCGAAAAAATGCTGCAAGTTCACCATACGCTTGGACTTTTCCCTTGGGTTTCACGGACATTTGTCTTGGAACAACGAAATTGCTTCCGTATGAGCCTACAATCAAGCAAGATATCGGTGATGTCAGACAACCTTTCACAATCCAGGTACAACGCACGGGGAGTTTCCTCCAGCAAAAGCGAGGTTCACAAGGTCGTGGACAAGATGGACAAGGGAATCTTTCCGGGAGCATTCTGCAAGGTCACGAGCGACTTGCTGACCAACGATGACAAGCTCTGCAACGTCATCCACTCGGACGGGGCGGGCACGAAGTCCATTCTGGCCTATCTCTGGTACAGAGAGACCGGCGACGCCAAGGTCTTTCATGGAATCGCGCAGGACAGCATCGTGATGAACCTCGACGACTTGGCCTGCGTGGGAATCTGGGACCAAGTCGTCCTATCCAGCACGGTCAACAGGAATGCCCGCAATTTCCCCGGGGAAGCCCTCGCGGCGCTGATCGAGG
The DNA here is from genome assembly GCA_002500665.1 of Opitutia bacterium UBA7876. Classification (GTDB taxonomy): domain Bacteria; phylum Verrucomicrobiota; class Verrucomicrobiia; order Opitutales; family Seribacteraceae; genus Seribacter. Next base: position 22,278 of record DLRY01000096.1, on the reverse strand, counting down.
GAACGGAACTTTTCCTCCAGAACCTGCGCGACCATGGCATCGAGATCAAAAGTGGGGGAGGGGAGACCGCCGATGTCGGAGACCTCACCGGAACCGTCGCGGTGGACTCCTGTGCCGTGGCCGTTTGCCCGAGGGACGGCATCATCGACAACGCCCGTATTCGTCCCGGTTTGTCGATCGTAGGTCTATCCTCCTGCGGACAGGCCTCCTACGAGAATTCCGCCAATAGCGGAATCGGCAGCAATGGCCTGACCAGCGCCAGGCATGAGCTTCTCTGCTCACACTACCGAGATCAATATCCGGAAACCTTTGACCCCCGAACCGAGCCGGAGTATCTCTACTGCGGTCCTCACCGCATGACTGATGCGCTTCCCGATTCTTCCTTTTCCGTAGGGGAAGCCCTCTTGAGCCCCACGCGAACCTACCTTCCCGTGGTCAAGGCTCTCGTTTCCGAATTGAAGAACGGTATTCTCGGGCTGGTCCATTGCTCGGGAGGCGGACAAACCAAGTGCCTTCGCTTCGGTACGGGCGTTCACCACGTAAAGGACAACCTCTTTGAAATCCCCCCCCTCTTCCGTGAAATCCAGAAGGTTTCGGGCACCTCTGACGTGGAGATGCACCAAGTCTACAACATGGGTCACCGGTTCGAGGTCTATTGCCTCCCCGAACTCGACCGGCAAGTGGTCGAGGTAGCCCGGCAGTTCGGCATCGAAGCCCAAGTGATCGGAAGAACAGAGAAATCCGGGAAGACCGAGGGCGGCAATCACCTGACCATCACCCGGGAAGACCTGACCCTTCAGTACGGTTGACGACATGCAGGATTCCGCTCAAACCAATTCCATCCTTGAGGACGCCC
>DLRY01000096.1:0-21044 GCA_002500665.1 Opitutia bacterium UBA7876 | reverse complement strand
TGCGGATCGGGATGGGGCAGGATGGTGGAGGAGTTTGCGGACTCCGCAAGTTTGCCCTACGACCGCATTCCCGGCATGAGCTCGACGACCGTCGACGGGCACCAGGGTCACCTGCACCTGTGCAGCTTGGGGGAGAAACAGCTCCTGATCCTCCAGGGAAGAAGGCATTTCTACGAGGGGGACGGATGGGAACCGGTTCGCTTCCCGGTTTTACTGGCCCACCGCCTGGGTGTGGAAAACCTTCTCCTCACCAATGCGGCCGGAGGCATTCGGCCCTCCTTCGAGGTAGGCGACATGATGGCCTTGGAGGATCACGTCAACTTCATGCCGGGCAATCCCTTGATAGGGTCCCTCCTCTCGGACGATTCCCCCAGGTTTCCCGACCAGACGGAAGTCTACGACCCCGACCTGCGCGGGTTGCTGGTTCAATCAGGGCTCGAGAATGGGGCTTCCGTCCATGAAGGCACATACCTTGCGCTCTCGGGACCCGCTTTCGAGACGCCTGCCGAAATCAGGGCTTTCGAAAAACTCGGGGCGGACGCTGTGGGAATGTCCACCGTGCCCGAGGCCATGGTGGCCAACGCCCTCGGGATGAAGGTTGCGGCCTTGTCCTGCATAAGCAACGAGGCGGCGGGGCTTGCCTCCCACAAGCTCACCCACCAGGACGTCGAGCAAGCGGCCAAGATCGCCCTTCCCAAGATGAAGGCGACCGTGCTTTCCTTTCTAAGCTCCCTTCTTGGCTAATCCATTCCGGTCCGGGCAAAGATACAGGGCAAAGGAAAGCGACCCTTCCGTTCCCGTTCGACTTTATCAGGAATTCGGGTACAAGGCATAGGAATGAATCACCATGAACTGGAAGAGGGGAGCACCCTGCGAATTGATTTCAAGAAACTCGGGAAAGTGGCGGGCTGCGGGGAGGATCTGATTCCGGCCGTCGCCCAAGATGAGGAAACCGGGGAGGTACTGATCGTCGGCTATGCAAACCAGCTCGCCCTTGAAACCGCCCAGCAGGAAGGCATGGCTACCTTCTGGAGCACCAGCAGAAACGAGCTTTGGATCAAGGGTAAGACCTCCGGAGACTACCTCGAGATTTCCGAAATCCGGGTGAACTGCGAACAAAACTCCATTTTATACCAGGTCCGCCCCAAGGGAAAAGGGGCCTGCCACACCAAAGACGAGAGGGGTGAGGCAAGGTCGGGTTGCTACTACCGCATTCTCGATGGAAACGGGACCCTGCGGTTCGTGGAATAACCCCGGAATTCTAGCAGTGATGCGCTCCCTGAGTTTCCACGTATAGGGAGTAGACGGACTGGCTTGCGGTCATGAAGAGACGATTCCTCTTGGGCCCGCCGAAACAGAGGTTGGAACAGATCTCAGGGAGAAGGATCTGCCCGATTCGCTTACCATCCCGCGGCTCGAAGACGTGAACCCCGTCAAAGCCGGCTCCGGCCCATCCGGCGCTCGACCATAGGTTTCCGTCGACGTCACAACGGATTCCGTCGGCTCCGCCGTCGAGAACCTTGTCGCCCGATTCGAGCTTCATGGAGGCAAAGGTCCTGCCCTCGGCAAGCGTATTCTTGGCGGTTACCTTCCAAACCTTGATCTCCTTCGGGGCGCCGGGATAGTGAGAGGCTCCGGTATCGGCAACATACAGCTTGGAATAGTCCGGGCTGAAGCAAAGCCCGTTGGGCTTGAAGATCTCGTCGGTTACCTTGGCCACCTTGCCTGTCTTGGGATCAATCCGGTAGACCGCCTCTTTCTGGATCGGCATGACGCTTCCGTTATCGGCCCGGTTCCCCTCGTAGTTCATAAGGCTGCCGTAGCCGGGATCAGTAAACCAGATGCCGCCGTCGGGATGTACCACCACGTCGTTGGGGGCATTGAATTCCTTTCCTCCAAAGCGGTCGGCCAGGACAGTCTTCTTGCCGTCGCGCTCATAGCGGACCACCCTCCTGTTACCATGCTCGCAGGAGAGTTGCCGGCCCTCGAAATCGAAGGTGTTCCCATTGCTGTTTCCACTCGGCTTGCGAAAATTGGTGACCCGACCGTCGTCCTGAATCCACCTCATCTGCCGATTATTCGGGATGTCGCTCCAGATGAGGAAGCGGCCGACCGAATTCCAGGCCGGTCCCTCCGCCCACAGCATATCGGGATGGGTATAAATTCGCCTGATGGAGGCGTTTCCGAGCCTGTACTTGCCGAACTTGGGATCTAGGACGAGGACGTCCGGATCCGGATACCTAGTGGGTTTCACTCCCGTCCAGTCCCTGGCAAGGGCGGTGGATGCAGTCGTTCCAAGAGCCGTGAGAATGAATTTCTTCCTGTCAATCTTCATGGTATGTTATCAATGGAGTGGGTAAATGGATCAGGGGTCAGAACCCTCTAGGAAGTCCTTCCATCCGCTTAGAATGGCCTTGAGTTCCTCCCGCTCAGGGGCAGTAACCTCAACAAGGGGGGGGCGGCTCGGGCCACCCGCAAGTCCCCTCAGTTCGAGCAGGGACTTCATGGCCGACACCTCGTAGCCCCTGCGCCGGGCCCTTAGGTTGTAGAGAGGAAGGACGAAACGGTCCGTCAATTCGGCAAGCTCGGGTTCCTCACGCGAGGCGGCGGCCTCGTGCAGGGCAATGGAAAGCTTGGGGGCAACCGAGGAGATGCTGGAAGTGAACCTTCGGATCCCAATCCCATAATAACCGCTGACGTGGTCGTCGCCAACCCCACCGATCCAGACGAGGCGGTCGCCCAGTCTTGCCCGCAGGCCTTGAAGAGTTCCCAGTTCGCCCTGGCCGTCCTTCCAGCCGGAAAGAGTCGGGATTTCATCGCAAATCATTTCCGCCTGCTCTGGGTTCAACTGAAGCCAGTCCCGGGTGTAGAGAATCAACGGCAGGGAAGTCGCTTTCCCTACGGCCTTGAGGTAGGCAAGGATTCCCTCGAAACAAGCATTCTGGTAGTAGGGAGGAAGTATCAAGATGGCGGAAGCACCCAGTTCCTCCGCCTTCCCGGCCATGATGGCGGCTATTTGCGAACCGTAGCCAACGCCTGCGATTACAGGCATGGCGCCGGCCGCTTCTTCGACCGCGGAACCGACCACCGCGAGATACTCGTCACGGGAAAGGGAATACAGTTCTCCCGTTCCGCCCGCAGCCACGAAGGCGGTGAAGGGTTCGGACAGGAAGATTCCTAGGTTTTTCGCAAAGCCCTCGATATCGAGGGAATAATCAGACTTGAAGGGGGTAACGGGAAAGCCGATCACCCCTTGCGGCAGGAGTTCTCTCAATTTATTTTCACTCATCGGGCAGTACCCCTCACTCCAGCTTTTTCCTACCAGCGTGGCAAGGTTCGTTTCCAATCAGGGTCAACGTACTTTCTCATCTCCGCCTCATCGTCTCTCTTTCGGTAGGGTATGCTCCGGTACAGCTCGCTCGCCTCGGCGAGACGATCCGGGTCAAGCTCGACCCCAAGACCCGGAGCGTGGCCCGGTTCGATGACGCCACCCGCAATCGGCACTCGCCCTCCGGCCACTACCTCGTCACGCTCAGTCTGCCAAGGGTAGTGCGTATCGCATGCATAGGTCAGGTGGGGCGTAGCCACCGCAACCTGGGCCATGGCCATCATCGATACCCCGAGGTGGTTGTTCGAGTGCATGGACAAGCCCAGCCCGAAGGTTTCGCATATCTTCGCCAAATGCTGCACTTGCCTGAATCCTCCCCAGTAATGGTGATCGCAAAGAACCACCTGAACGGCATCGAGCCCGACTGCCTCAGGCAAGTCGCCGAAGGAGGTCACGGATACGTTACTGGCAAGGGGAGTATCGACGCCTTCCGCGAGGAGGCGCTTTCGAACCTCGCTCATTCCCTCCAGTCCCGAGGTGGGATCCTCCAGGTAGCCGCCGTTCGACAATTCCTCCGCGAGGGCCAGTCCCACCTTGACCGAGGTATCGACCGACCAAGCGCAATTTGGATCTATCCTAAGGGGTACTCCCGGACCGAACCTCCTTCGCAATTCACGAATCGTCTCGATCTCCGCTTCCGGTTCGAGGACCCCTGCCTTGAGCTTGATTTCCCGAAACCCATACTGCCCGACCATCCGCTCAGCCTGCTCAGCCAAGGAGATGGGGCAGAGGGCCTCGCCGTACTCGTCTTTCCTTGAATCCTCTCCCTCTCCGCCTCCCCCGGCATGTTTGTAGAAGGGATATGCGGAAAAGGACGCCTTTTCCCGAACCATTCCCCCAAGAAGATCGGACAGGGGCACCTGCCAGGTCTTGCCCGCCAAATCCAGACAGGCGGTCTCCAGGGCGGCATAGGTGCGGGCATCGGCATCAAGTGGGTTCTCTCCCGGCACCAGGGTGGTCTGGGAGCGGGCCATGCCCGAGGCATCCTCACGGAGCAATTCCCTCGAAAGGCCCAAGGCCCGGAGAGGGGAATTCCCCAACAAGCGTTCGCGAATGGCCAAAAGGGCCTTGGCCGGCTCTGCTCCTCCATAGGTCTCGGCAATGCCGACCACTCCCTCCTCGCTCTCGATCTCGAGGATTGTGCGGAGGGCATAGGGCTGGTGCAAGCCGTAGGAGCTCCTCAGGGGAGGGTCCGCCATGGCGATGGAGTGTACGCGCAGGTCTTTGATCTTCATTGAGGAGGGAAGCTCTTGGGGCGGGGCTGCCGCCAATCAAAAAAGAAAGTGCGGGAAGAAATAGGCAAAGGCCAAAACCGCCACAATTCCCACAATGCCCTGCAGGGCAATGACCACAGAGAAGGTCTTGAGGGTTTCCTTTTCGGTCAGTCCCGAAAGCTTGCCGACGACCCAGAAGCCACTGTCGTTCATCCAAGGAATGGGTTTGGCCCCACAGCCTATGGCCAGGGCCAGGTAGACCGGGTGAACGCCAAAGCCCTGACTGACCAGGCCACCGACGATACCGACCGACGTGATCATGGCGACAGTAGCGCTTCCCTGAGCAATCCGGATGGCGGAGGTCGCAAAGAAGGCAAGCAGAAGAACGCCCAGCGATCCCAGCTCGTTGCTGGAGGCAAAGGAACGGACGTCCAGGCCAAGGGAGGTTTGTTGCAGGATTCCGCCGAAAGCTCCCCCCATGCCCGTGATGAGAATGATCACGCCGGCACCCTTGAGGGACTTCCGCACTGCGGGGCCAAGCTCCGAGTCCTTGGAGACGGAAGACCTGGAGAGAAGCAGAAGGGCGAGGACGGCCCCCAGCGAGAGGGCGAGGTTCTTCTCCCCGAGGAGGGCCGAGAATTCCTTCAGGGATGAAAACCAACCGGGTTGGTGTTCAAGGGAGATTTGCTGGAGAAAGGAGTTTCCCGCGATCAGGACCACGGGCAAGAGGATGGGGGAAAGGGAAAAAAGCAGCCCGGGAAGCTCGCTGTCCTTGACTTGAGCGAACTGCAGGAGCTTGCCCTTGTCCGAGTCCTCACCCGACCGAACTTCCATGGGGTTTCGGCGGTTGTACCAGCGGGCATAAGCAAAGGCTCCCGCCATGCCGAAGGAGCCAACCAGAAGCCCGCCCACAATCATTCTCCCAAGGTCCACCCCGAGCTCACCTGCGACCAGTAACGGACCGGGGGTAGGGGGAACGAGAGAGTGGGTCATGGCTCCCCCCGCGACGATGGCCAGGACATAGAGCAGATAATTCCTCTTGGTCTGCAGGGCCAGTGCCTTGGCCAAGGGAATCATGAGGTAGAACAGGGTGTCGAAAAAAACCGGGATGCCGAGAAGGAAGCTGCTGCCGGCCATGGCTTCGGGAGCCCGCCTTTCACCAAAGACGGAAAGGGCGGACCTGACGATTCGGATGGCGGCCCCGCTCTCCATCAGGCAAGTCCCGATGATGGCGGCCATGGCAATCAGTATGCCGACCTTCGAGCAAGTCCGACCAAAGCCATCCGCCACCCGCTTGCCAACGCTTTGGCCGGCAAGCTCCTTGGCCCTCTCGATTGACTCCTGCTTCTCGAGAAGATAATGTCTTTCAAGGTAGACCGAGGGCGTAAGCCCGCCGACCACGATGGCCGCCAGGGCAAGAGCGAGGAAGGCATGCATACGCAACCAGACGATCCCACCGATGACCATGACGAGGCCAATGGCAAGGAGTAGCAAGGGGGAGATCATGGCTTACCTAATAATTGGACGAGGAAGCTCAATACTCTTCCCTGGGAGACTTATCGGGAATGGTAATGCGGGGTGACCCGTAGCCGAGGGCCTGCTCGACTGGGCGTGGAAAATCCACGAACCTGGTAACCTGTATGGCATTGCCTTTGCTACCGAGAAAAAACATTCCCCGCAGCCCGTTCACATGAGGCCATTCCTGGGCGAAAACGGGACGGGCGCCACCCTGCCTGGAGAAGACGGACAGCTTGATCGTCCGCTCACCCTCCTTGATGATCCCGTTCACCTTCTTGGCTTCGCCAGCGGAAAGGGCGAACTTCTCCTCGCCAAAGGAAAGGTTGAGGGGAACCGTCGAGCGGGAAACGAAGGAAAATTTTCCCTTCGGCAGGACTTGTGGATCGAAATCGAGGGGCGACACCCTCCATTCGCCCTCTTTGCGCCCTGAGCCTAGCAAAAGAAGAGTCTCACTTGTTCTGTCGGGCCTGAAGGGAAGAACAACCTCGAGAAACTTTTCGTACTCCGGTATTGCCGTAGCCTCGGGGTCCGCCGTTTGCTTGGGCCTTAGAAGAACGAGCTTTCCCGCTCCGTAATAGGCGCATTTCTCGGAACGAGCACCCGTGACGAGGGTCAAGGGAACGAGGGTTGCGTTGCCCTCCTGATGATTTCCCCATGGGGCATAAGCTACGTCCAGCCTGCCTTGGTAATTCCAGAGGGTAAGGGAAAAGACGTTTCTGGGTCGGACCTTCTCGGCAGCGGGGATCTCCTGCGGCAAAGGAATGGGGTTCTCCTGACCCAAGAGGAGCGAGGGACCGAGGAGGAAAAGAAAGAGGCATGTTCTCATGCCTGCAGACTAACTATTTGCGACAGGAAGAGAAGGCTTGATTTACACTTCGTTCTCCCGCAACCAACGAAACTTGATGATCTTGAACTTCCGGCCGAAGCGTTGGTTGATGCCCTTTCTGGAAATGTCCTTACTAGGGTTGGACAAGACTTCCTCATGCTTGTCCTCATTGAGCTTGCGATCCGAGGCCAAGCCGACCGCATATAGGCTGTAGGCCTGCGTATCGCCAACGCCGGGCAAATCGGGTCCGCTCTCGATACCGTTGCTGACGTCGACGAGTCTTCCACTTAGGGATTCACGGCTGTTTTGGTTCAAATCCAGCCAGTACTCGTCCCTGCCGTTCCAGATTCCATCGAAATTCCGGTCCTCAAAGGGCTCATGAGGACGGTGATGGGGAGCATCGAGGCTGGCCTTGACGTAATCGGGCACCCGCTGAACGGTCACCTCGATCCAGGAGCGCGAAGAGATTGGGTTGTCCTCGCTGGCCGGGCTTTCGCCCATTACGCGGATGGTGAAGGTATCCGAACGGGCCGATAAAACGGGGGCTAGGGGAGACAGGACGTCCGATTGGGTGAGCCACCCCGGGATTTGGGCGGCGGAAGCAACATTCTCCACACCCATGATGGCATCGGGAGCCTCTCCATGCTCAAAGGCATTGGTGTAGGATTCCATCCTCACGTGAGCCCGTGCATTGACCCACGACCCGGTGCCGGGACGACCCCTGGTGGTGCCTTCCGGAATCATGTAGGGAGGGGAGCCGATCATTTGGCCTACGGAATTTGCGAATCCCTGTTGCACGTGACCATCGGTCGCCCGGATTTGGTTGGCCGGATCAGGAACGAATCGGTCCACTTGTTCCACTCCGGAGCCCCAGGATTGGGGAAAGCGGAACCAGTGGTTGCGGTTGTTGGGTATGGGTCTCCAGACGTTCGGGTTGGCCTTACGGGGGCGGGAGGTGTTCTGCAAACTCACGGCATGGACCCCGAACTGTCCGCCGATGAAAGTAAAGTTGTTGGCGGCTCCGTTCCACCTTCTGGTAGGGACGGTGGGAAGGGCCAGGTTGGTGGAGGCGGAGAAGCCTTCGTTGTTGATCTTGGCCTTGGCGATGGCCGCCTGAACGGGACCCCGCAAGCCCAATACGGTATCCCTCGTTTCCCTGGGCCATTGCTCCTTGGGCAGCCAGGCCAGGCTGATGTTCCCGGAGGGGAAGGTCATGCGTGCAAGCCTTCGGTTAACGAAGTCGGAAAAGGAAAGGAAGGGACCACGTAGCTTCACTTCCTCCACGATTTTGGTAGCCAAAAGGGCAACCTGCTCGTCAGTCAGGGAAGCCCACCCGGCAAGGAGGTCGTCCTTGTTGACCGGCTCGGTGAAAGTGCGGGGAAAATAGGTCTTGGAGGCCCCCAGTTCCTTGAGAGAAGTCAACTGACTGATCCAGGCTTCCACAGAGGTGGAGTTAACGTTGAAGGCCCCGTCGACCAGAAGATCGCCGGCGTTGGTCTGGTAACTGGGTGAAGAGGGGGAGGAAGAGTCCGTGGGCTGATCACTTCTTTCCTGCCTGTAGTACTCCACGAAACGCGGGTTCGAGGGCTCCACCCCAATGGCTCCAGGGCGATTGTCCCCCGAAAGGAAATAACCATCGAATAGGGCTTGGTTGAGGTAGAAGTTCTGGTCGAGAACGACGTTCTGATGGTTGAATTCGCTGTTAGTGCTCCGTACGGTGCCAAGTTCGAAATTCCAGTTCCTCAAGTCCCAGGGGAAAAGCCTGACCGTCACGTCGCCATAGGGAGTGGGCACCATGAAAGTAAATTTGCTGTCTTGAGCCCCAGGATTCATATCGGAATGGGGCTGGAAATCAATCCTGCGCACACGACCCCACGTCTTGTAGCGACCCAGTTGGGTGCTCGCATAGGAGTTGCCGACCTGGTAGGCGCTGCTCTGCAGGTAGTAGTTCAAATTGGCATGCCGAAAATCGATCATGGAAAGCATGGGCTCCCGGGGCACCCCGAAGAGAATGGCTCCCCTCGCCCCAGCCTGGGCCTTCCCCTCGTAATTGACGTAATCGTGATACAGGCCGACGCAACCCTGGTTGACGGTATCCACCCGGGGCATGATGGGCGAGGAGACCGCATTGCGCAGGTTGGGACTCCGGGGGAGAAAATGCTTGGTTTCGTCGAACGGCTCATCGTCGGCAGGCACGTCGAAGAAACGGACATTTCCGTTAACCGCCCCGTGGTTGTTCTGATAAGTAGCGCCATTGTACTTTTCAATGACCCAGTTGTCACCCGATCCGGCCTGGTAACTGTCCATAAGAGCCCTCGGGTTGTATTGCTGGAAGACCACCTTGTCGGCTTCCCCGGGGAGTTGATAGCGGATGCGGAACCCATTTCCGTACATCCGGTTGGAAGGAACACCCGCCTGCTTAAGGTCGATATCGAGTTCGGCCGCGGCCCTGTAGTCCCTGGTACCTGAACCGATCTGAAGGCCAAATTCCTTGTTGATGCGGCGGATGGGCCACTCGTATCCGCTCCCGCTAGGATGTGGTTGGGTGCGGACCTCATAGAGGGTTATGCCACTCGGCGAAGGAATCCCGCTGGCCGGGGGCATGAGGTTTCCGTCCCCATCGAAATTTTCCATTTCTCCACGCTTGACGCCCCGGATCTTCTCCACCCTGAAACGAATCGAGATGGGTTCGTCCGGTTCGGACTGATAATCGGTCACGAAGCCGGCGTAGTTGAGGGCACCTTCGTTCCCCTTGCCGAGAACCAGTTCCTTGACGGGAGCGTTCCAAGGCATTGGCGTTGGCATGGAGGTAAGGACGTAGTGGCCCTTCTCCCCGGGTTGCAGCTGCATGTTCCTGATTCTCAAACGGAGCGGAACCCCCTTTGTCCCCGAGCTCAAGTTTCTCGGGCCGTGGAAAATGTGGAAGTTAGGCACCCGGCCGGCAGCAATGGAAGAGGCATGGGCAAAGGGAAAGGTCTGGCGGAAGGTATAGAAGTTGACGTTGTAGTCCTGATGGGACACGCGGTTGAAGTTCTGGTGGAAGAAATGATGGCGCCTGTATGCGAAGTGGTGCCAGTGGGGTCTGGAACCGCCACCGCCACCGCCCGGGGGCCTCGGTGGACGGACTTGCGGGATGGAGGGAGCGTGGTGCATAGGCTCGCCCGGGTCTCGACGGCCGTTACCGTTTAGGTCCAAGTAGGGACCGCCGCCGCCACCCCAGGGCGGTGGGTTGATCCAAGGTTGGCGGTTGGCCAGTAGGCTGTCCTCATCGAAAGAAAAGTCGATGGAATTTGCGGGCAGGCTGGTACTCGATGGAGTGGTGATGACCGTGTTTCTGGGCCAATGGTGTAGCCTCCATTGCCTCATGATGTCCCAGTCCTTGGTGTTGTATCCCTGAATCTCGACTTCAAGCGGTATCTCGAGAATAAGATCGTTATTCATTGAAAGGGTGACGTCGTAGGGGTTCCAGAGGGCCACGGAAGGATACACCGCCAGACCGAGCCGGCCATTCTTGAAATAAGGCTCATGGGCGTACTTGACTTCCAGCAGGACGGGGGAATAGGGGTGGTTCGAGGGCTCGGGACGAAAACTCATCTCGGAAAAGTAGTTGTATTGCTTGGATATCTCGCTCTGCCGCTTTTGCCTGATTTTGCCATTTGGCCGGCCATCGAAGATCACCGTGTTGTCTCCGATGGCCCGGGGAAACTTGTCGGGGGAGAGCTGTGCCCCGGCACTCCCTCCAAGAGATAGACGGCCCGAGGAATCAACGTACTCGTAGCTGTTGTAAAAGTCGCGCAGGACGGACCATTTGGGCCCGGCCGCAAGGACGCCTTCGTCGAAAATGAAATCGGTACCCTCTTGGTCGAGCCACTCGTTGGCCTTGGGACCGTTGCGGCTGTTGTTGAGGTTGGGCTCGAAATTCTTCATGTAGTGGACCCTCTCCTGGAAGATCCAGCCTCCGAAACCGTCCGCATCGAACTGGGAGTCAGACATGGAAAAGGCGGCGCTGAGGTCGCGCTTGAGCCCGCCCGTCCTCACGTCGGCCAGCACCCCGAAGGAATCGGCGGTCAGAGCATGATAGTTGACCGCGGCCTTGTCTGCCCGCTGTGCCGCCGCCAGGGCGGAGGCCTGGGCCTGAGCATCCATGGATGCATAGGAAGGAACGTCGAGAACGTCCGCCTTCCCGCGGATCGAACCGTCGAAAGGCAAGTCGAAACCGGATTCCTTTTCCCCGGAGGAAAGATCCATCAAGGGTTCCTGGGCAACCCGCGGAGAATCCCCTTCCTCCTTGACCAGGTTTACTTTGGTCTTCACGCCTTCGTCACCGACCCAATATGCATATACCCCGTTTTTCTCTTCCCTCTCGGAAAGTGGAAAAGAGGTTTTCCTGACCTTAATGGGTTCTCCCGCAAGGTGATTCCTCCAGTTTTGAGGGTTGCTCTCGTCGTAGGAGTCAAGCAGGAGAGGTCGCTTGAGTATCCACACCGTTTCGTTGGAATCAGGGTCGAGGGGGTCGTCCGGGTCGGGCAGGCCAATCAGGGGATGAGAATAGGTGCGCTCGAGGAAGGGCCTTGATTCGCCGAAAAAGGCATCCGTCCTGACAACCTTCTCGTAATCAAGCCAGGCATTGTCGTCCGACCCGTAGGGGGCGGAGCGGTCGGCGGTAAGGATTCCATCGGGTACGCCAACCGTATTCCTAAGCGACTGGAAAATTCCCCCGGATGAGAAAAAGCCCAGCTTGCGCTGGTATCCCTCGTTACCGCTTACCAACCAGGCCACCTCTACGTCGGGGTGGGGGTCGTAGTCGGTATCGTACATCGTTTCGCGGTTGCCGACGTTCCCGGTTTCCAGATTCTTTGGAGTTGGACTGATCCCGGGAGTGGAACCGTCGTTACTTGCCCGGTGTTTCCAAACACCCGTCCAGTACCTTTGGCCGAAGGGAAGCGGGTCGATCCGACCGTTCTCGTTAAGGTCTATACCGTCCGTAGGTGGTCTTTTGGGGTCGTAGGGCATATCCAAGAATTGACCGGTCGGTTCGATCCGCTCATCCATCAAGTCGGCGGTTCCGGAAATTCGTGTATCCGGGCCAAGGTGCTTCTGAAGTTCCCCCAATGCAACCATCATCCCCATTTTGGCATTGGCCTGGGAAAGAACCCTCTGCTTGCGCAACTCCGCCAAGCTCAGATCCGTGCCGACCAAGCTGACCAAGGCCACGACCAGAAGAAAGACCAAGCTCATGAGGGCCAGGGCCAGAACCAAGGCAAAGCCCCTGTCTTTACTATGCACAGCTGTTATGGGCGAAAGGGTATTCGAGTTACGTAACACCATCATAAAAATGAGCCCAATGAAGCAGGCTTCGCAAGGAAAAAAACCGCCGCAGGAGCTTATCTAGTGGGTATTGCCTTGATTTCGATCTCGGAAGGCCAGTACTTTTCAATATCTTCAAGCTTGGGGACCTCTCGAGGACAAACGACTCTGAAACCAACGAAAAGGGCATCCGTGTGATACCAAACGCTTTTGGGAAGTTGAGGATCCTGTTCCTTCCACCAACCTTCTGAGCCCATGCGGGAAGCACTGCGATGACTTTCGACTGGATCGTCCCAAGATCCGCCTTTAACGGTTCTGGGATAGAGCGTGTTGGGCAATACCAGTGGGTTGACCTGCAATTCCTTGGGAGCTTTTTTTTCCGGAGGCACGAATTGGTCAAGTACCCATTCCCAGACATTCCCATGCATATCGTAAAGTCCGAGCGGATTGGGCTTCTTCTGGCCAATCTTCTGGTACTTGAATTTACTGTTGTCCAAGTGCCACGCATGCTCGGACAATTTTTTTGAGTCGTCTCCGAAGCTGTAGGCGGTCTTGGTTCCGGCCTTGCAGGCATATTCCCACTCCGCCTCGGTGGGGAGGCGATAGAACTTGCCCGTACGGGCGCTGAGCCACATGCAGTACATCTTGGCCGAGAGCTGAGTCATGCAGATTGCAGGATGTCCGCTTTTACCCATTCCGAAAGACATGTCGACGTAAGGGGCGGTCGGCTTCGTCACTGCATCCGAGAGAGTGTGAGCCTTGGTCGTCTCGCTTTTTTTGTGATCGCGGTTGTCTTTGTCCAAGTTGAGCATCCATAGCTCGTACTCATCCCAAGTCACCTCGTAGGTACCCATCCAGAAGTCGGAAACCTTAACCTTGCGTTCGATCAACTCATCCTCGCCTCTGTTCTCGTCATCAGCTGGACTACCCATGACAAAAACACCCCCTGCGACGGGAATCATGCCGAAGGAAACGTCGGATGTTTCGATCTTCTCCTCGTAGGCGACAAACTCGTGATCGTGCGGACCTGGCTTAAGACCCATTTTTTTGTAAAGATCCTTGGGATAGGTACCGGTTTTGTATACGCTTCCGTCGACGGACTCCACGGCACGATCCGGTTTTCTCGCATGGGTCGGCGTAATCCATAGCAAGAAGCTGAGAAGAGGGAAAACGAGGTTGTAAGCTCTGTATTTCATATTCGTAGGGATTGTATTGTAACAAAAGGAAATTTCCGTGCAATCAAGGAATTCGGGAATGACAATAATATGAATAAAAGTTTATATATGGAGGCTTACGGGATGCAAAATGCCTATAATCTGGTTAGACTCATTTTGATTTCAAAAGAGTGTTGGTTTACTGTAGCTAAGGATGTAACAACATAATATCCCGAAACCATCTACTTGAGAACGAAAAATTGCGTACGACAATCACTTTTTAGAATGAGATATCAGGTCTTATTGTTATTTTTCGGGCCTTTGAGCAATTGCCTTGGTTATCAAGTCTTTGAGAGGGACTGCATGGGGACCAAGTTCGTAATCACAATCGACGATGACGATCGTGAAAAGGCCCAAAAAGGGGCCTTGGCAGCCTTTGCGGAGGCAGACCGGCTGAACCTCATCCTCAGTGACTACGAGGACTCGAGCGAGTTGAGCCGCTTTTCCAAAAGTTCCAGGACGGGAGTCAGGTTCAAGCTTTCGGAAGATCTGTTCAGGGTTCTGAACCATGGGCAGACGCTCTACCACGACACCAACGGTTCCTTCGACGTGACGCTCGGGCCCATTTCCCGACTGTGGCGCATCGCCCGCTTCAGGAAGACCATGCCCCCCGCCGGAAAGCTTGCCGCGGCCCTTTCGCGCGTCGGCTCACATCATCTGCGCCTCTTTCCCGAAGAAAGGATGGGAAGGCTTGGCGTCCCTGATATGGTTCTCGATTTGGGAGGAATCGCCAAGGGATATGCGGCCGACCGGATGCTCGAGGTTCTGCGGGAAGCGGGCATGGAAAGATGCCTGTTGGACTGCGGCGGCGACCTGGTGATCGGCGACCCACCACGCAACTCCGAGGGCTGGAGGATCAGCATAGGAGGTCGCAAGCACCCCGATCTTCCGGTTCTTCTTCTTTCCAATAATGCCGTCGCAACCTCGGGAGACCTGGAACAATCCGTGCGGATAGAAGGGAAACGCTATTCCCACCTGATCGATCCTTCCTCGGGCCTCGGCCTTACCACGCTCAGCCAAGTAACAGTCATCGCTTCCACCGGCATGAAAGCCGACTCCCTTGCCTCGGCCTGTCTCGTGATGGGCATGCAAAAATCACGCTCTTTTCTCGCCTCTTCCGAGACAAGGGCCTATTACCTCCAAGAGAAGAATGGCAAGACCCGTCTAACCCTCGTCCATTCAGGCAAAAGAAAGTAGGTTTACACTTGTCATGCTAGATACATTCGTACATTTTTGATCCCTTACCCTCTATTCACCATGTCGAGAATCTGCGCAATAACTGGAAAAAGGCCCCGCACCGGCGGACGAATCATACGCAAGGGCGTAAGCAAAAAGTCCGGAGGCATCGGCTTGCAGCTCGTCAAGGTAAACAAGAGAAAGTTCAGGCCCAACCTGCAGCGCGTACGCGTGAGGCTTCCGAGCGGACAGGTCAAAAGGCTGTGGGTGTCCGCCAAGGCCATCAAGGCAGGCAAGATAGAAAAGGCCTAGGCGTACCGGTTCCGCAGGGGGCGGTTACCGATCTTTCTCCCTTCCCCAATGAGTGCTGAAATTCAATACCTGCACCGCTATGAGGGAAGAATGGAAACCGAGAAGGTTTTCGGGGCCGGATGGCTCAAGTTCATCTACGACAACCCGCTTGGAATTCTCCCGCTCTGGGTGGCCATCAAGCGAGGCTGGTTCTCAAGATGGTACGGAAGGAAAATGAGCCATCCCGAAAGCAGGCTCAAGATTCCGGGCTTCATACGCGAGTTTGAGATCGATGAGGCGGAATTCGCCGAATCTGCGGAAAGCTTTTCCTGCTTCAATGATTTTTTCAGCCGCAAGCTCAAGGCTGGCGCGAGACCCGTTTGCGAGGGCGCGGACAAGGTTGCATTCCCGGCCGACGGACGGCACTTGGGATTCCACGACTTGTCACTGATATCCTCCATTTTCGTCAAGGGGCAACGTTTCGATCTTCCCTCCCTCTTTGGTTCCGCGGAACTTGCCCAACCCTACGAGCAAGGATCCATCGTAATGAGTCGGCTTTGCCCGGTGGACTACCATAGGTTTCATTTTCCAGTCTCAGGTCTGGCGAATGAGACGAAGTTGATTAATGGTCCCTTGTATTCGGTCAATCCGATTGCCCTCAGGAAAAACATCTCCATCTTCTGGCAAAACAAACGCTACCTTAGTTTCATTGACTCTCCGGAGACCGGACGGGTCGCCCAATTTCTCGTCGGTGCAACTTGCGTCGGCTCGGTAAGCCTTTCGGCAAAGCTGCCGCGAGAGGTCTCGAAAGGAGAAGAGTTCGGTTATTTTTCCTTCGGAGGATCCTCCGTCCTAACTCTATTCGAGAAAAACAGGGTTGCCCTCTGTGACGACCTGCTGGAATGTTCCTCCAAGGGAATCGAACTCTACGCTCGAGTAGGAGACGAGATGGGAACGGTTCCTTCAAAATGACCTTGATCTCTCTCCTTGCGAAACCCGGAAGATAAAACTAGCTTTGACTACCCCAAACCGACCGATTGCCTGACCTCATGAAAGCCAAAACCAACTGCAGCGGATTCACGCTACTCGAGCTTCTCGTGGCGGTTTCGGTCACTGCCCTGCTGGCAGCCATGTTGCTAAATATTACTTCTCAGGTCGTAACGACCCAGACCGAAGCTTCGGGCGATCTGGAAACCAACCAGGCGGCCCAGTTCATCCTGGACCGCGTCCAGGAGGACCTGCAATGCGCCGTCTACCGCAACGACGGCAACGTTTGGCTGGCCGCCACCATTTTGGAGGATTCCCTCAATAGCGGAGCTTGGGTACAAGCAGAACAAAACAAGCCGGCCACAGCCTCCGTTCGGATTACGGCGGAGGACTGGGAGGATGAACCAAGCGATGAAACCTTGGTAACCAACAACCAAGGCTCTCTACTCGAATCTAGGTTTGGCGTCGCCGGCACCTGGTTGCGTTTCTTTTCCCAAGCCCCCGAGCTTGACCCGGCTACCGAGAATAAAGGGGGCGTCCGGGCAGTCGGGTACCAGATCGTCCGCTATGGCCTCACTGGCGCCGATACTTCGAAGCCCCGATACCAGCTCTTTCGATCCGACGTAACGGCCAAGGAGACCTTCGAGGCAGGGTACGACATGCATCCTGCAAGTGGTGCCTATGGAGCCAATGCAAAGGAGGGGGTCCGTACCCCCAAGAATATCTTGAACCCCATCTTCAACGACGTCGACGGCCCCTCCACGGACTTCTCGCTTGCCGCCAACGTCATCGACTTTGGCATCCGCGCCTACCTGATCGAGAAGAACGATGAGGGCACCGGTTTGCTCCGGCAAATTTTCCCGGACGTCAATGCAACCTCCACGAGCTCATCATCGGGCTATGAATTGCTCGCCACCAACAACGTCAACTATCGGACCAAGCCCAACTCCTCCCTCTATGCCTTTCCCGAGGTCGTCGACGTAATGGTAAGAATCCTCACCACCGAAGGCGCCTCCGCAATATCGGCCTATGAACAGGGACTCATCAAGGCTCCCGAGGGGTTCAGTGCCGAGGAATACTGGTGGGAGCTGGCGGAGCGCAACTCCGAAGTCTACGTGCGCAGGATCAGGGTTTTGCCGTCGGGAATCTAGCGTCTAACTCCTAGATAAAATAATTCAGGTAGTTGAAGCCTTTCTGCTTCCGGTACTTCAAGGGGGTTATTCCCATTTGTCTGCGGAAATGCTGGGTAAACGAACTCTGGTCGTAGAAACCGTTCTCCTTGGCTATGTCCGAAAGCTTCTTGGACGTGGTCAAAAGATCGTCACAGGCGGCCTCGATCCGGGTCCTGGTTATGAACTGCATAGGAGCTACGCCGAAAAGCTCGACGAAACCACGGTGTAACTTTCGGTGGTTCAGCCTCGATACCTTTATCAGGTCGGCGATAGCCAGCTCCTTGCGGAAATTCTTGCGGATGAAGCTCACGGCTCGTCCGATTTCATCATCCCTTTCCCATTTCAATTCACCGTCTCCATAGGGACGAACCGTACCAATGATTCCAACCACGTTGCCAAGCTTGTCGAGCAGGGGATATTTGTTGGTCAGGAACCAGTCCGGCAATCCCTGCCTGTTGAAGACCAGTTCAAGTATGTTCAGCTTGGGCTCCTTGCTTTCCATCACTTGGCGATCGTCCCGCCTAAAATGCTCGGCCAACCGGGGAGGAAAAAGGTCAAAGTCGCTTTTGCCGAAAAGCTCATCTTCCGAGGCAAGACCCAGCCTCGGCAAGAAACCTTTGTTGACGGCAACCAAGCGATGGTTTTCGTCCTTGATAAAAAAAGATACCCCAGGGATGTTTTCAAAAAGCATCCTCATCTGAAGCGGGTCGCAGTTCGCGCGACCAAGCCAGTCGCCCAAATGGTCAACCTTGGCTTCTGAGCCGGTTTTCTCGGAACTCATAAATTTATGTCAATACTGCCAGAAAAACTGCTATGCAACCTCTTATAAGGACAATCTTTCCCGCTAACAAGTATTTTCCTTTTTATTTTATTTGCGACTTCTCGATAAGTGGAATTTTCATAATACCATTATTGATAGTCGTTTACTAATAAACATATATGTGCATACATCCGAATACTACATGTTTTTCGAAACTCCAAAACCGATGAATCAATCCATCGGTTTTATTTGTTTTAACTTAGGAAACCCACCAAAAAACAACATCCCTCGTTGCAATTCGAACTGGAGGCAGCCCCAGGCGAAATTGCATCGAACAGGGGGAGAGCGGGCATCGGCGCTCGCTACTCGAGCTTAAGCTTCTTGAGCTTGGGCCTTATGACCACTGAACAATAGCCTTGGTCGGGGTTTCTCCTGTAGAAATCCTGGTGGTATTCCTCGGCCGGATAAAAAACGGGAGCCTTGACGATTTCCGTAACGACGGGATCGATATACTTTTCAGTAAGCTTTTTCTTCCAATCGATCGCTTGCTTCTTCTGTTCCTTGCTCAGGAACATGATCGTGGAGCGATACTGAGTACCGACGTCGGCCCCTTGCCTGTTTAGGGTGGTGGGATCATGGCATTCGCCGAAAATCGACAGGATCTCCGGGAAAGTTATCACGGAGGAATCGAAGGTGATCCTGATGACCTCGGCATGCCCAGTCGTCCCGGTACAAATTTCCTTGTAGGTAGGATTCATCGTCGCCCCTCCCGCATACCCGGAGACGACGTTGCGAACTCCCTTGATCCTCTCAAAGACTGCTTCCGTGCACCAAAAGCATCCTCCACCGATAATCGCCACCTGCTCTTCCCCAGCGCCTCGCGCTGCCTTGTCCTTGTCCTTGATGGTCATCGCTTCTACATCCTCGGTTTTGGCGGAAGGGTCAAGCCTTCGCTCATCGGGTTCATAATCTGCGACGCCCTTGACGCGATCCTCCTTGCACCCGTTCAGGCACAGGGAAAACAAGAAGCAAACCCCAATCAACGTTTTTACTTTCATTATTGATACTCCTTTCCAGTAAGCCATTCGTGGCCCCCCTTTAGCAATAGTTTATCGGCCGCAAGAGGGCCCCAGGTGCCCGCTGAATAAGATTCCAGGCCATTTTTCCCCTGCGCCTCCCAAAACTCCAGGACCGGACTCAAAAGGCTCCAGGAAGTCTCGGCTTCATCTCCCCGGATGAACAAGGTTCCATCACCATTGAGCGCATCCAGAATCAGCCTCTCGTATGCCTCCGGGGTATTTGATCCGAAGGTCGTTTCGTAACCGAAGGCAAGCTTGATGGGCTGAAGTTTTGTTTCGAGGCCAGGAACTTTTGAGTTGAGGTACAGCGTGATGCCCTCGTTGGGCTGAATCCTGATTACGAGAAGGTTGGGCTCCACCTTAAAACGCTGGCCCTCACCAAAAAGAATGGCGGGAGGCCTGCTGAACTGCACCACGATTTCACTGGCCTTCATGGCAAGTCTCTTGCCGGAACGAATATAAAAGGGTACGCCTTTCCATCTCCAGTTATCAAGGGACAAGCGTAGGGCCGCATAAGTTTCGGTGCTCGAACTCTGCGGGATAGCTTCCTCTTCAAGATAGCCGTCGGCCCTCTGCCCATCAACCAACCCTTCCGTATAAACGCCCCGAACGACCTCGGGGTCATCACCTGTGAATGCAACCGGCTTCAAAGCCTGCAGGGCCTTTACCTTCTCATCCCTGATCGCCTCCGGATCAAGCGACGAAGGGGGTTCCATGGCCGTAAGGGCCAATAACTGCATAACGTGATTCTGGATCATGTCGCGCAAGGCTCCGCTACGGTCGTAATACCCGCCCCTTGAGCCAACGCCCAAGTTTTCGGAAACGGTTATTTGGACGCTGGATACGTAGTTTCGGTTCCAGACCGGCTCGAAAATGGAGTTGGCGAATCTCTGTACCAGGAGACTCTGCACCGTTTCCTTGCCAAGATAATGGTCGATGCGAAAGACTTGAGATTCCTCAAACCTGCGATTAATGACTCCGTTGAGTTCGTGGGCGCTCTGCAGGTCCCTCCCGAAGGGTTTCTCAATGATTACCTTGGATGCCGTTGCCTGTCCCTTGTGCCTTTTTGCTAGTCCGCTTGTCCCGAGGTTCTCGAGAATCGGCATGAAGACGCCGGGAGGCGTCGAAACGTAGAAAAGACATTGGGCATAGCTGCCCAAGCTTTCCTCGATCGCGGTGATCTTGGTATCCAGCTCTTTGTAGCTATCCAATTCATCGTAGCCACCGGCGTGGAAGGAAATGTTAGGGGCAAGGGCATCCCAGGTAGCTTCCTCAATGGGTCTCCTGGAATGAGAGGCAAGGGATTCCCGGAGGTAGTCCCGAAAGGCCTCATCGCTCATGGAAGAGCGACCGTAACCAATCAGGTAGCACGATTCGGGCAAAAGATCATCTTTGGAGAGATTGAAAATGGCGGGGGCTAGTTTTCTTGCCGTCAAGTCGCCGGAAGCCCCGAAGATTACGATGATCGTGGGAGGAGTCTCACGGGGTGCGTCAGTCGAGGTCGCGTGCGTTTGATTGCTCATTCTGCTCAAAACCAGTCATCATGGATCAGCTGCTAGAAAATGGCAATATTTTCATGGTGAAAAACGACGGGTTCTTCTCCGACGCTTCGAGGCAAATCGATCTCCACGACGTCGAAGCGAAAGTTACTCGCCTGACTGCGACTCTCAACCAAATAGGACCTAAAGGATCGTTTCAGGGCACGGCGCTTGCGGCCGTTTACTGAATGATAGCCTCCAACTAAGGAATTTCTGGAGCGGGCTCTGATCTCGACGAAAACAAGAAGGTCAGCCTTGGAGCAGATCAAGTCGATTTCCTGCCTGCGGTCCGATTTGCTCCTCCAGTTCCTGGACATTTGGCGATATCCTTTGCGGCGGAGGGTTCTTCGCCCTAGCCATTCCCCGTACCTTCCCCTTATGGCCCGATCGCTGCGTGTCCAGTCGGGGGATTTCCCCAAAGACCACAAAATTCGTTCCCAAAAGTAGAGAAGTCTTAACACCTTCATTTCCATTCATGCTTAGGGTACCTGCCGGCTAGTTCTTTCCTTATCGCCGGATAGGAACCATCCCAAAAGGAGGGCAGATCCGTGGTCAGTTGAGCGCTTCTGCCGTT
>DLRY01000055.1 GCA_002500665.1 Opitutia bacterium UBA7876 | reverse complement strand
ACGGAAGCCGAAGCCTATCATAACGCAAAAAAGAAGGTGCCTTCCGGGGTCAGGGAAACCAAGGTCGTTTACCGTAAGGCAGGAAGCAGATTCCTTTGTTTGATTACTTACGAAAAACGCTGAATTTTTCGAATTGAAGGAATTTGCCTACTTGCTTTGCGAGTAGACTTGCTTGAGCTGCATGCGCATCATACTCCTTAACAGCCCAAGCTCGAAGGCCGAGAGCCCGGCTTTTTCCGGGTCTACCCCGAAGGCGGCCAGCCATTCGTCGCCGCTTGGCCGGAAGCCGAACTTGCGGGCAAGGCGGTTCTCGAGGTCCGGCATGTGGGCGGCTCCGTAGAACACAACGATGGACTTGGGCGGGTTCTTCTTCTTGAGAACTTTGCGGAGGTCGCGGAAGACAATGGTGTTTCGATCTTCCAGCAGAACCTTCATGAAGTTCTCCATGCCCGGGCCCGATGACTTGGCGAGACGGGTGACGTCTCCCTCGATGGAGCCCAGGGTCTCCATGATGGCCAGCTTCATGAGGGCCCGGAACTTCGGATTTTCGCCAAAGAGGGCGAGCGTTTTGCCGAGGAAATCGAAAAGGAAGGAATTTCCCGAGAGGGCCTTGGTGAACTCCCGCGACTGGATGCCGCCTTCCGAGGCCTTGCCTTTTGCCCCTTTCTTGGACGGCTTCAAGGGGCCGCCCTGCAGGCGGGTCAGCAGGGCTTCGGTCGAAAGGTCGCTGTTGCGGAAATGAGGGCGGTCGTAGCGGATGGCTTCCAGCTGAAAGACCAGCCCCATGGAGCGGGCGAGTGAGACCTGGATCCCGGATACGGCGGAACCGCCGCCGTCCCGTTTCGGAGTCCCGTCGTCCCCAAAGCCCACGCCCTCGAAAAGAACGAGGTCGGCGGCATCGAGTTTCTTTTGAACCTTCTCGTAGTAAGCGGCATCACCGAGGTGGGAGACTCCGAGCAGGGTCACGCGTGGTCCGTTCTCCTTGGGGGAGGCTAGGGTGCGGACCGCCACTTCCAGGACGCGTCCTCCTTCCTTGCCTTTTGCAGTCCGCAGGTAGGGAGCCGGTTCCCCGAAGGCGAGGCTTGAGAAGGCGAGCAGGAAAAGCGGAGGGAAGAGTCGGCGCGCGAGTGTCATTCGAAAAGCCAATAGCCGGTCGGGACTTTCGTCAAGGCAGGGAGCCTATTTCGTCTGAACGAGGATCGGGTCCCAGTCGGCGAAGTTCTTGTCGATCCCGACGATGCGGACGTCCTGGGTACCCTTGGCGGCACCTAGGCCGAGCAGTACGGTGGAGGCGAAGAGGAACCCGATGAGGAAGCTTTTGAAGTCGATGTTTTTCATAGGACAAGATGACTCCAGCCGTGTAGGCGAGTCAAGCGTCCGCGGGCCTTTTTCGCCAAGGAGCTTGTTATTGCGCGTCCCTTACGCAACGGAAACCGGTATGGTTGCTCGGGGAGAGCGATTCCGAATGGTTCCTTGCGGCGGGCCGGTAGCGTAGGCAGTAATCCCAGTGGCAGAGGAAGGACCCTCCCTTGGCCACGTGCAGGAACATAAGCTCGTTGACGCCTTTGCGGGGTTCCGGGCAGGTGCCGGTATGGCGGAAGTGATCCAGTTCGATCTGGGTGATCGGTGAGTCGGGGCCCTTGGGGTTGGGGTGTGGGCTCAGGGAGAACTCGCCGTAGTAGCCGGGGTGGAAGTAATCGCTGCAGATTTCCCAGACGTTGCCCGCCATGTCGTAGAGGCCGAGTCCGTTCGGAGGGAACGAGCCGACGGGTGAAGTGTAGTAGTAGCCGTCCTGAGCCGTGTTGCGGGCTGGGAATTCGCCCTGGAAGCAGTTGGCCATCCACTTGCCTTCGGGCCGGACTTCATCGCCCCAAACGAACATCTTCGCTTCCTGTCCGCCCCGGGCGGCCAGTTCCCATTCCGCTTCCGTGGGGAGGCGCTTGCCCGCCCACTTGGCATAGGCCTTGGCGTCGTCTATGTTGACGCATACGACCGGATGGTCCATGCGGTTCTTGATGGAGGATCTTTCCCCGTCAGGGCGCTTCCAGCATGCGTTCTTGCGGTAGGCCCACCAGTCCCAGGGGTCGTTCTCGGCCCGCGGGTCCATGTTCTTGGGGGGCGGGGCGAATACCGTTGCCCCCGGAACGAGTTGGCCTTCGGGAGCGTTGGGAAAGACGTCCTTGCTGAGGGCTCTCTCGGCGAAAGTGACGTAGCCCGTGGCGTCCACGAACTCCTTGAACTGCGCGTTGGTGACTTCGTGCTTGTCGATCCAGAAGCTGGATACCTCGACCTTGTGGGCGGGGCCTTCCTCCGGGTAGTGGTCCCCGTTGCCCGGGGGCTTGTCGTTGCCCCTGAGGTAGGACTTGCCCTGTACGAAGACCATACCGTCCTTTTCGGTGATCTCTTGGGGGACGGAGGGAGCTTTGGCTCCCTCGGAGGGGGTCTGCGATTGCTCCGAGCATGCCGCAAGGAGGAGCACCCAAAGCATCGAGATCGCTGGCGTGATTCTCATGGAAGGGGTGAGGGGTCGGTTGCGCAGGAGGCTAAACCCGGGTTCGGACGGCAGAGAAGGTGGGGAGCAAGCCCGTCATTCAATCAGCATTTCCTTGGCCGATTTGCCCTGCGGAATCATGGGCAGGACGTGCTCGGTGTAGGGAATGATGACCTCCAGGAGGAAAGGCTCGTCGGCGTCGAGCATCTCGCGGATGCCGTCCCTGAGCTCCTCGCGCTTGGTCACGCGCCTAGCCTTGACCCCAAAGCCTTCGCACATGGTGACGTAATCGGGGTAGATGGCCTCGAGGTTGTCCGGGCCGCCTAGGTTCTCGGGGTCACACAAAATGGTATGTCCGCGGACCGACTCGTAGAAGCGGTCCTCCCACTGGACTACCATCCCGAGGTGCTGGTTGTTGAGCAAAAGGCACTTGGCGTTGATCTTCTCGATCTTGGCGGTTGCCAGCTCCTGGACGTTCATGAGGAAGGATCCGTCGCCGTCGATGTCGATGACTTCTTTGTCCGGGAAAGCCACCTTCACGCCCACGGCCGCGGGGTAGCCAAAGCCCATGGTCCCGAGACCGAGGGAGGAAATGTAGCTGCGGGGCTCCTTGAACTTGTAGTACTGGGCGGCCCACATCTGGTGCTGGCCGACTCCGGTCGTGATAAGGGCTTCGCCCTTGGATTCCTCATAGAGGGCCTCGACCGCCTCTTGTCCCGTGACGTGCTCGCCCTTTACGTATTTGAATGGGTGCTCCTTCTTCCAGACGTCGATGGTCTCCAGCCAGCCGGAAAGCTCGGGCTTGCTCCATCCCTTTTCCCTGATCAGTTCGCAAAGCCTGCCGAGGGCGTACTTGATATCGGTACGGATGGGGAAATGGGCGTGGACGTTCTTGTTGTGCTCGGACTTGTCGACGTCGAAATGGATGACGTAGGCTTCCTGGGCGTACTTGTCGACCTTGCCGGTGATGCGGTCGTCGAAGCGGGCCCCGGCGCAAAGCAGAAGATCGCTCTCGCAGACCGCCCAGTTGCCCGCCACCGTTCCGTGCATGCCGTACCAGTAGCAGGACTGGGGATGATCGGGGTCGAATACGCCCAGCCCCATGAGGGTGTGCGTGACGGGGAGCCCGCTCAGCTCGGCGAATTCCCGGAGTTCCTCGTGGGCCTCCGCCGAAATGATGCCCCCGCCGGTATAGAGCACGGGCTTCTTGGCCTTGGAAATCAGCTCGAGAACCTCAAGCAGTTCCTCGTCGGTAGCCCTGGGGGTATCCAGCTTGTACCCGTCGATATCGTCGATCTCGGCAGGGAAAAAGGGTTCGAATACGGCCTGTTGGACGTCCTTGGGGATATCGATCACCACGGGTCCGGGCCGGCCGGTCTCGGCCAGGTAAAAGGCCTCCTTGACGATGCGGGGGAGCTCTTCCGCGGTCAGTACGAGGTAGCTGTGCTTGACGATCGGCAGGGTCATGCCGAAGAAGTCGGTCTCCTGGAAGGCGCTCTTGCCGATGAATTGCTGGTAGACCTGTCCGGTGATGGCGACCAGCGGGATGCTGTCCATGTAGGCGTCGGCGATGCAGGTGACCAGGTTGGTGGCTCCGGGGCCTGAGGTAGCCATGCATACCCCGGCCTTTCCGGTGGCACGGGCATAGCCGTGGGCCATGAATCCACCGCCCTGCTCCTGACGGGGGAGGATGGTGCGAATCGTATCCGAGCGGGTGAGCGATTGGTGCAGTTCCATGGATGCGCCGCCCGGGTAGGCGAACACCACGTCCACGCCCTCGCGCTCAAGAGCCTTGACGAGTGCGTCGGCTCCGTTCATGGCGGGCCCGCGCTCGCCTTTTGCTTCGGGATCGGGTTGATTGATGGATTCAGGATTCATGGCTTTGGTAAGTTGAACCATACAGGATGCCAAAAAACCTGCTGATTTTCAAGGGGAAAGGACAGGCTAGAGCAGTTCGCGCAGATCCTCGACGCCCAGAGACAGGTTGGCGGCCTCGGATTCCTCGAAAACTTGCTCGAGTAACTTTCGCTTGCCCTGCTGCAGCTCAAGCACCCTCTCCTCGACCGTTCCCGAGGTGATCAGTTTATACACGGTGACCTGCTTGTCCTGCCCGATGCGGTGAGCCCGGTCGCTGGCCTGGGCCTCCGCGGCGGGGTTCCACCAGGGATCGAAGTGCACCACGACGTCGGCCCCGGTCAGGTTCAGCCCGGTTCCACCCGCCTTGAGGGAGATAAGGAACACGGGGACGGACTCGTCCTCCTGAAAACGGTCGACCTGGGCCATCCGGTCCCTGGAGGAACCGTCGAGGTAGCAAAAGGGGAGGGAGGCCGCCTCCAGTTCCCGTTCAAGCAAGCGAAGGACTTTCACGAATTGGGAAAAAACGAGCATGCGGTGACCGCCTTCCAGGCAGGTATAGAGTAGTTCACGGAATGCATTGAGCTTGGCCGACTGGTCGGCGGGGAAGGATTCCTCGAAGAGGCGCGGATCGCAGCAGACTTGGCGTAGCCGAAGGAGCTGGGTGAGGGTCTTCATGCGGAGGGCTCCCTCGCTGGCTCCGGCCTCGGCCAGCTTGTCCAGTTCTGTCTCCGCGGAACGCCGGATCTCGTCGTAGCAGGCAGATTGCTCGTCGGTCATCTCGAGGTAGAGGACTTGCTCGATCTTCTCGGGGAGCTCGGGGGCGACTTCCCTTTTGTTTCGGCGCAGGAGGTAGGGAGCCGATTCCTTGAGGATGCGCTGCTCGTGCCAGATGCGCTCGTCCCCACGGGAGGTGGGGGGAAGCTCGGGACGTGCCCCGGGCAGGAGAAACTCAAGCAGGGAGAGAAGGTCGGCCACGCTGTTCTCGATGGGGGTGCCGGTAAGCAAAACCCGCCCCTCGGAGGAGAGGGAGGACATGGCCTGGGCACTCTGGGTCTTGCGGTTCTTGAGGTGCTGGGCCTCGTCCCCGACAACGCACAGAAAAGGAATCCGCTGGAAGAGATCGAGGTCGCGGGCAAGGGTTCCGTAGGAGGTGATGACGAGGTCGGGTGAGCCCAAGGCGGCTGATTCTTCCGCCCGGTCGGGCCCATGATGTACGAGAACGGAGAACCCCGGGCAGAATCGTTGGGATTCCCGGCGCCAGTTCTCGAGTAGGGAGGCGGGGCAGACCACGAGGGAAGTCTTGGCCGGCCGGTTTTC
>DLRY01000019.1:9102-72374 GCA_002500665.1 Opitutia bacterium UBA7876 | reverse complement strand
AGGCTGAGGAATTGGGGATGGATGCGGGGGGCGTGACCTATTCGGAAGATGCCGAGGAGACGCCCTTCGTGTATGGGCTCAACGACGAGGCGACCCGGGCCGCTTTCCCCCTTATGCCGAAGACCTCTCTCGAGGAGGGCATCCGTCGCTCCCTGGAGTTCTTTTCTTCCTGAGCGTTTCCTCGAAAGGCTTATGGTTTCTCACCCACGCACAGGGTAGGAGACCTGAGGGGAATTCAACTTTCCTCTTCCGACTCGGGAGTCGTTTCCTTCTCGGGAACGGGCTCGGAAGTCTCTTCGGCCGAGGCCTGCTCCGCGTTTTCCGGCCCGGCAGCAGCCTCTTCCTCCTCGCTTACCTCTTCCCTGATTTTTTCCACCAGGGCGACGGCGTCGTTGCGCGTGCGGATCGACCTTTCCTGAAACTTGGCTACCTGCAGAAGGGCATCGGATTGGTCGTAATGAGCGACAAGGTAGTGATAAAGGCAGGCGCTGGCCGCGACCCCGGCGAGGATCCCGGCGAACAGCCAGGCCAGCCGGTGGTTGAATGGCTGTTCATTGGTTGCTGCGAAGACAAGGAGCCCGATCACCCCGACGAGCAAAACGCAGTAGACGAGGGAAAGCGTGCGGCTCTGGGTGTAGGCGGTGTTGCGCCGGACGGCCTTGAGGGTTTCCAGGCTGGATTTGCTCTTCTTCATAAGGAGGATTTATTGGGGGGCTGTTGATAATGGGCAAGCAGGAAGAGTGATATTTGGTCGGGTCGACTGGATTCGAACCAGCGACCTCTGCGTCCCGAACGCAGCGCTCTACCAGGCTGAGCTACGACCCGACGAAAGAAAGAGTCCTAACCCATACCTCAAGAGACTTGGAACGGGCAAGTTCAATTCCTCTTGCCAAGCCGATCGTTTTCTTTCGCTATGGGAATGTTCCATGAAGACGTTCATTTGCTGCTTTCTTGCCTTTGTTTTTCTCGGTTGCGGGGAGGACGAGCCGAAAAACAAGCCCTCCACGAGCCCTAAGCCCGAGGCGACGGTGGAAACCGTGCCCAAGGAGGAGCACGAGCGCCTGCTGGCAGAGGAGGAATCACGCAAGCTGGCCTTGGCGGAGGAACTCGATCAGGCAAGGGAAGGCTTGGCCGAAGCCGAGTCGGAACTGTCGGTCAAGAACGAGACCATAGAGTCGCTCGAGCTTAAGATCCTGGAATTGACCACCGCGGTGCAGACCTATCGAAAGCAAGTCAAGGACTCAAAGGATTCCCTCGCCGCCCTAAGAAAGATCGGCTCGGCCGAATACCGGGAAATTTACGAGAGAGCCAAGGGCCTGGAGGCCGGTGCGGCCATCCTGCTTTTCGAGGGCTTTCTGGAGAAATATCCGGATAGCCCCATCGCTTCCCGGGCCAAGGGGCAGATCCGCAAACTGCAGGCCGATCTAAGAATCCTGCAAAACCGCAAGAACGCACGCACGCTGAGGACTTGGGACGTCAAGCTGAAGGGGGAGGGCATGTTTGCCCGGGTGGTGGACAAGGAAGTCCTTTTCGAGCTGGTTGGGCGTCCGCCCGATTCCTCCAAGAAGGGATCCAGTTCGGAGTTCAGGCAAATGAGCTACCTCTGGAAGGACTACGTCCTGGGCCAGGGCGGGGACTACTACGACCTGGTGATCGAGAGAACGGACGGCAAGGTCGACCGGATTCTCTTTTCCAAATAGTCAGCGGCTGCCTACCTGCAGGCAGATGGCCTCCTTGGTGCTCCTGGCGAGGACCAAGCCGTTGCTGAATACCGGGGTGCTCCAGCACTTGCCGGTTATGACCTTGCTCCGGGAAAGCTCCGTATACTTGGACGGGGTTGCCGCCACCACCGCCAGCTCGCCGATATCGGAAAGGGCGATCAGCTTGTCTCCCGAGAGGATGACGTTGCCTGGGCCATAGCCGTCCTGGCTCCACTTGATTTCTCCGGATTCCAATTCTATGCACTGGAGGGGACCCTGGCCGTATTTCTTGAAGCCGAACATCCCGTAGAGGTGACCTTCGTGATAAATGGGGGTGCTCCAGTGGTTGAACATATCGTTGGCCTTCCTCCAGACCTCCTCGCTGCTCATCCGGTTTCCCTTCTTGACGATCCGGTACAGGCCCGCGCCTACGCCGTAGCCCGCGGAACAGTAGACGAGGTCTCCCGCGACTACGGGGGAGGCCGCCGTCGAGACTTTGAAGGGAAACTTTTGCCTCCACAATTCCGCTCCCGACTTCGGGTCGACGGAGACCAGTCCGGAGGCGCAGAAGAAAATGACTTGTCTCACTCCGTGGATGGTGGCGGTGATGGGGGTGGCGTGGGTCGCGGTCTCGCTGCCGCTCTTCCAGGCCAATTTTCCGGATTCCCGGTCGAAGGCAAGAAAGCTCTGGCCTT
Source organism: Opitutia bacterium UBA7876 (assembly GCA_002500665.1). Taxonomy (GTDB): domain Bacteria; phylum Verrucomicrobiota; class Verrucomicrobiia; order Opitutales; family Seribacteraceae; genus Seribacter. The sequence goes on along the minus strand of DLRY01000019.1, from coordinate 69,979 downwards.
GGCCTCCGCCGTAAACGATGACCAGGTCGTCCACGACCAGCGGGGCGGAGGCATTCTTCCACTTGATGTTGGCGCCGCCGTGATCCTTGAGGACCCTGACCTTCCATAGGCTCTTGCCGTCCTTGGCGGACAGGCAATGGAGGTTCATGTCGGAATCATAGACCCATACCTTGTCGCCGAAGACAGAGGGAGTGGAGCGGGGTCCGTCTCCGCCCTTGTTGTCGCTGGTTCCGGCATTCCCGCCTCCGCTCTTGTAATCCATGACGGTCAGCCAGGCGCTCCAGGCCCGCTTGCCGGTCTGGAGGTCGAGGGCAATGCAAACCTCCCGCATGAGGCCGTCCTCGTCCTCCTCCGCAACCATGGTGTAGGCCTTGCTTCCGACCACGGCGAAGGAACTGAAGCCCAGAGGGGTCGGAGCCTTCCACTTGAGGGAGTTCGACTTTCCGAGGAAATCGGTCGATGCGAGGGTCTCGGTCGTCTTGTTGTCCGACTGCAGGCCCCGGTATTGGTTCCAGTCGAGGGCGTGAAGCGCGGCGCCCCCAAGGGAGCCCGCAAGAAAGGCGATGAGAAATCTTGTTTTCATAGGCGGGCTATTGTTGGGACGGTTGCCTGCGCTTCAAGCAAGAAGGGCTCTCAGGCCGGTTTTTTTGCAAAACGAAGGCGATGCAGGAAAACGACGAGAATGAAGCTGACGATGAAATACCAGGGGAACCAGCCCAGAGCCTCCACGAAGACCGCGTCCTGCTTGTTCATTGCCCTGCCCCAGGCATGGGAATCGGTTTCCCCGGCCTTGATCCAGGCGATCAGGGCGGAGTAGAGGATGGACACGGCCCCGTAGGAAAGGTTCGTGGCCAGTCCCCGGAAGCTGAGGACGGTTGCCCGCTGTTCGGACGGGGCCTGCTCGTTGAGATAGCGGCTGACGAGGTAGTTCAGGGCCTGCATGGAGGCATAGAGCAGAACGGCGGGCAGGATGCCCCAGAGGGGAACGGCATACCCGATTCCAAAGAGGCCCAGGGTCAGAATGCCCGACAGAATGAAGAAGTTTGCGGTGGGGGAATTGCGTTCCGCCATGAGCCTTGCCAGGCGGGGGGTGAAGAACCCCATCAGGGACATCCCCGAGGCGACCAGGCCGAAGGTTGCGAGGGGAAGCCCGATCACGTTCCAGTAGGCGCTGGCAATGGTCAGGAACTGCCGGATTACGTTGTCCAGGACCATGGCCGCCATGATGATCCCGAAAGGCAGGGCTCCGGACCAGATCCAGGAACCGGCTTCCCTGGTTTTGCGAAGCGATGCGCGTACCGCCGTCCAGGCGAAACGGTTCTCCCGAGATGCGCTTTCGCGAAGACCGAGAGCCGCCCCAAGGACGACAAGAGAGGAAAGGAAGGTCAGGAAGATGGGCGCCTTGACCATCGTTTGGGCGGATACGGTCAGGCTGAACCCGAGAGCCTCGAGACAACCGTTGACGAAACTGGAGTCGTAGAAGGCTGAACCGGTCATCATGGCGAAGAAGAAGGCGAGGGAGGTAAAGCGCTGGGCTTTCTCGAGAGCCTTGCCCCATTCCTTTTCCAGGCCCGCTTCCTTGAGAGAGTCGTAGGCCAAGGCCTCGTCGGCCCCGCTGGCTGCCGCCTCCGCCACCCCGCTGATGATCCTGTTGAGGACGAAGAGCCAGAAAACCCAGGCGCTCCCGTCCATGGGCGCGAGCAGGAGGGCCAACATCTCGACGACCATGCAGATTCCCGCCAGCACGAGCAGTCTCTTTCTTCCCAGGGTGTCGGCAAAGGCCCCGGAGGGGACCTCCAGCAGGATGATGGTGATGGCCCAGATGCCGTTGAGGATCCCGAAGTCCTCCCAGGTCAGGCCGTGCTCGAGAAAGAGCAGGGCGTAGACCGGGTAGTAGAACCTGGCGTTGAAGAACATGCGGAAACAAATGAAGAAACCAAGGTTTCTGCGGGCCTGCTTCCTTTTTTCCTCTTCCTCGCTCATTGAGGGCTCGCAATCCCTGTGGGTGTTTTTTCTGGCCGGTTCGGGTTCATGTAAAAGTCAACCTACTTGCAAACTCTCTTGCCAAGGAACAGGCAAGCCGTTTCTACCTAAGGCATGGCCAAACAACCCAACGTCCTCTGGATCTGCACCGACCAGCAAAGGTATGATACCATCGGGGCCCTCGGAAATCCCCATGCCTCTACGCCGATCCTCGATGCCTTCATCGGAGAGGGGACCTCCTTTTCCAACGCTTTTTGCCAGAGCCCCGTCTGCTCTCCAAGCCGCGCCTCCTTTCTGACCGGGCGCTACCCGAGGACTACCGGCTGCAGGCAGAACGGGCAGAGCATACCGAAGGACGAGGTCCTGGTTTCCAAGCTCTTCAGGGATGCCGGGTACCGTTGCGGACTGGCGGGTAAGCTGCATCTCGCCTCCTGCTCGGACGGAAAGGTGGAGGAGCGGACCGACGATGGCTACGATGATTTCTTCTGGTCCCACCACCCCCAGCCCGACTGGCCTGAGAACGCCTACACCCAGTGGCTTGCGGAGAAGGGCAAGACTTGGGATGGGTTGCTTGAGGAGGAGCGGAGTCCCTACGTGCGGGGCGGGCCGCCGGCGGAGTTTCATCAAACCACCTGGTGCGCCGATAAGACGATCGAGTTCATCCGGGCAAACGAGGGAAGGCCCTGGTTCTTCAGCTTCAACTGCTTTGACCCGCATCATCCCTTCGACCCGCCCGCCGAATACCTGGAGCGTTTTCCCGTCGAGGAGATGCCCCTTCCCTCGGTTCATCCCGCCGAAGCGCAGCGTCAGACCACTTTCCAGAAACTGGATCGGGAGTGGGCCCACGATAACCCGGGGGAATTCCATACCGGAGCCATGACGGACGACGACCGCAGGCAGGTTTACGCCGCCTACATGGCCATGATATCCCTCATCGACGATCAGGTAGGGAGAATCCTCGAGGCTCTTAGGGAGACCGGTCAGGACCGCGACACCCTGGTCGTCTTCATGTCCGATCATGGGGAGATGCTGGGTGATCACGGGATCTACTTCAAGGGTCCCCATTTCTACGATTGCCAGATGCGGGTGCCTCTCGTGATCCGTTGGCCGGGTGGCTCAGTGAATGCGGGCCGGCGGATCGGAGGTCTGGTCGAGTTGGTCGACCTGGCCCCCACGCTTCTCGATGCGGGGGAGCTGGAGATCCCGCAAAGGATGCAGGGCAAGAGCCTGCTCCCCATGCTGCGGGGGGAGGCGGAGACCGAGTTCGTTCACGAGCAAGTCTTTGCCGAATACTACAACGCCTGGACCCATGGGGATGCCTACGGGAGCATGATGCGTACGCAGAAGGAGAAAATCGTGGTCTATCACGGGACCGGCCAGGGCGAGTTCTACGACCTGGAAAACGACCCTCAGGAGTTCCTCAATCTTTGGGAAGAGCCCTTGGTCCGGGACCGCAGAAACGATTTGCTGGCCCGTTGTTTCGATGCCTCCGTCTTTTCCATGGACCCCCATCCACCCCGTCTCGGCCCCTTTTGAGGATCAGGCCCGAAATGAAGCCTTAATAGGCTTGATTGCGTGCATTTCCCTGTCAGTCTACAGGACTTCTTTCTAAAATGAACATTCACGAATACCAAGCCAAGCAACTCTTCGCAGACGCCGGAGTGGCCGTGCCCAATGGGACGGTCGCCCAGTCCGCGGAGCAATTCGATCAAGCGATCTCCGCCCTGCCGGCGGACAAGTCCATCGTGGTCAAAGCCCAGATTCATGCCGGCGGACGAGGCAAGGGAACCTTCAAGGATGGCTTCCAGGGAGGGGTCCACGTCGTGTCCACCCCTGAGGACGCCAAGGCGAAGGCCGAGGCTATGCTCGGCAACGTCCTCGTTACCAAGCAGACCGGCGATGCCGGTAAGGAAGTGAGCACGGTTTACTTCAACGAGGCGACCGACATCGAAAAGGAATACTACTTGGCCATTCTGATGGACCGGGCGACTTCCCAACCCGTCATCATTGCCTCTACCGAGGGGGGTATGGATATCGAGGAGGTGGCCGAGCAGACGCCTGAGAAAATCCTCAAGGTCCTGATCGATCCGACCTTGGGCATCCGGCCCTACCAAGCCAGACAGGTCGCCTTTGGTTTGAAGCTTAAGGGAGATTCCTTAAAGCAATGCGTCAAGCTGGTAACCAAGCTCTACGCCTTTTTCTGGCAAAAGGATTGTTCCCAGGTTGAGGTCAACCCACTTGTGACCACCCCGGCCGGGGACGTTCTGGCCCTCGATGCCAAGGTGAATTTCGACTCGAACGCCCTGTTCCGCCATCCCGACGTGGTCGAGCTCAGGGACTTGACTGAGGAAGATCCGAAGGAGGTGGAGGCCTCCAAATTCGACCTCAACTACATCGCCTTGGACGGCAGCGTGGCCTGCATGGTGAACGGAGCCGGTCTGGCCATGGCTACCATGGACATCATCAAGCACTACGGCGGATCTCCGGCCAACTTCCTCGACGTCGGGGGAGGCGCGACCGAGGAGCAGGTGGAAAACGCATTCCGCATCCTCGTCGCCGATGATGCGGTGAAAGCCATCCTGGTCAACATCTTCGGTGGAATCATGAAGTGCGACGTGATTGCCACGGGGATCGTGAATGCGGCCCGCAACCTCGAGCTCAAAGTTCCGCTCGTCGTCCGTTTGGAGGGCACCAACGTGGAAGAGGGCAAAAAAATTCTGGCCGACAGCGGTTTGGCCCTGGAACCTGCCGACTCGCTTGCCGAGGCTGCGGAGAAAGTAGTCAAGCTCGCCGCCGAATCGGCCTAACCCAAGAAAAGGAAAATTTCAGATGAGCGTATTAGTAAACAAAGACACCCGCTTGGTCGTACAGGGAATTACCGGGAGCGCGGGAAGCTTTCACACCACCCAGTGCATGGAATACGGAACCAACGTCGTGGCCGGGGTAACCCCGGGCAAGGGCGGGCAACAATTCCAGGAGTCCGTGCCCGTGTTCGATACCGTGCAGGAAGCGGTTGACGAGGAAGGTGCCAACGTCGCCGCAATCTACGTCCCTCCGCCCTTCGCCGCGGACTCGATACTCGAAGCGATCGATGCGGAAATACCTCTCGTCATAGCCATCACCGAGGGCATCCCCGTTAGGGACATGGCGGAAGTCAAGGATCGCCTGTCCACTTCGTCTACCCGTTTGATCGGACCGAATTGCCCGGGGATCATCACCCCGGGGGAATGCAAGATCGGGATCATGCCCGGTTACATCCACAAGCCGGGCAAGGTGGGCATCGTGTCGCGCTCAGGTACTCTCACCTACGAGGCGGTCTGGCAGATTACCTGCGCCGGACACGGGCAATCCACCTGCATAGGAATAGGTGGGGATCCGATCAACGGGACCAATCATTTGGACTGCGTCAAACTCTTCAACGAGGACCCCGAGACCGAAGCAATCATAATGATCGGGGAAATCGGAGGAACCGCAGAAGAAGAAGCCGCCGCCTACGTCAAGGAACACGTCGACAAGCCGGTGGCCGCCTTCATTGCGGGCATGACCGCTCCTCCGGGCAGGCGCATGGGCCACGCCGGGGCAATCGTGTCGGGAGGCAAGGGAACGGCCGCAGCCAAAGTGGAAGCCATGGAGGACGCCGGCATTGCGGTCGCCGAGACGCCTTCCCACATTGCGGAAGCTCTCTTCCGGGTCTGGAATCCCTAGATCTTGAAGTGAATTAAGTACTTCTCCCCGAGCTCTGCGTCGGGGAGCAACTCGTCGAGGTTCCAAATCTTGGCGGGGGTGGGTCCGGTTCCTCTCAATTCCTCGGAGTAATCTCCACCCTTGAGGTAGAGAATTCCGTTCGCCGGAGAGTGCTTGGCCCCTTTGGCGATCTTGTTGTGAACCCATTTGAAAAAAGTGGGGAGAGCGGTGACGGCCCGCCCGATGACGAAGTCGTAGCTTCGCTTCTTCGGCATTTCCTCGACTCTTCCGCGTCGAACCTCGACGTTTTTCAAATCCAGCTTGCTCACCATGTCGTCCAGCGCCATGACTTTTTTCCCGATCGAGTCGAGGAGAGTAAAGCGGGCTTGCGGGTAGCAGATGGCGAGAGGAATGCCGGGCAGGCCGCCTCCCGTACCGACGTCGAGCAGGCGGGCCTTGGGCATGAGCCGGAGGAACTTGGTGATGGTCAGGCAATGAGCGAGGTGCTTGAGCTCCAGACGATCCATGTCCTTGCGCGAGACGAGGTTGATTTTGGAATTCCAGTCACGCAAAAGTTCGCAATATTCCTTGAGCCCGACCCAGTTCTCCTCCGTCAGGTCGGGAAACCAGCGGGCGAGGGTGGCCCAGGGATCTTCCCCGGATTCAGGCATTTCCAGAACCCACTACTCGATGATTATCGGGGGGAGCTTCTTGACCAATTCGTCCATCTCCTTGGCTTGTCGAAGAAAGTCTTCGAGCTTGTCGAGGGGCAGGGCGCAGGGTCCGTCGCATTTGGCCTGGGCGGGGTCGGGGTGAGACTCTAGGAACAACCCTCCTATGCCCTGACTCATGCCCGCCAGCATGAGCTCGAATACGGCTTGTCTTCGACCACCGGCCGAGTCGCTCCGTCCGCCGGGAATCTGGAGGGAGTGGGTGACGTCGAAAACGACCGGGCAACCGGTCCGCTTCATGATCCCGAAATTGAGAGGATCGACGACCAAGTTGTTGTAGCCGAAGGAGGAACCGCGCTCGCAAAGCAGAAGCTGATCATTGCCCGCTTCCTCGAACTTCTTGATGATATGTCCCATCTCATGGGCGGCCAGAAACTGGGCTTTCTTAACGTTCACGGGCCGGCTGGTCTCGGCCAGGGCCAACACTAGGTCGGTCTGGCGACAGAGGAAGGCGGGGAGCTGGAGGACGTCGATGACCTCGGCGGCGGGCCCGGCCTGCTGGGGTTCGTGGACGTCGGAGATGACCGGAACCCCATGGGTCTCCTTGATCTCGGCGAGGATTTCCAGTCCTTTCTTCAATCCGGGGCCCCGGAAGGATGAGATGGAGGAACGGTTGGCCTTGTCGAAGGATGCCTTGAAAACGTAGGGGATGCCGAGCTTGCCTGTGACATCCTTGTAGGCGGCCGCGACCTCAAGGGCGAGATCCCTGGACTCGAGTACGTTCATGCCCCCGAAAAGAGTAAAGGGCTTTTCGTTGGATACGACGAGGTCGCGAACCTTGATCTCTCTGGCCATCGTCATGCTTCCAGTCCTTCCGGGACAGCCCCATGCTCGGCCATTACGCTTATCCCGATTCCCCCGCGGGGGTTGAAGTCGACCTCCACCCGGCACCATCGAGGAGAGAGGGCTCCGACCAGATCGTCGAGGAGGAGGTTGGCGAAATGCTCGTGGAAGACGCCCTCGTCGCGATAGCTCCAGAAGTAGAGTTTGAGGGACTTGGACTCGACGATCTTCTGATCGGGGACGTAACGGATGAGGATGTCTGCGAAATCGGGTTGTCCGGTCTTGGGGCAGAGACAGGAGAATTCGCTCGTGCGAAGCTCTACCAGGTAATCCCTGTCGGAGTTGCGGTTGGGAAAGGTTTCAAGTTCCCTGCTTGGCTCGGTCCGGCCTTCCCCTAGCCTGGTCAGGTCGTCGTGTTCTTGATTCTGGTCGGTCATCAGATCTCTTTTCTCATTTCAAGGGCATGGGAGCAATTCCGAAGATCAGGTTTCCTTTTGCCAGTCCATCGTCCTCGGTTGGCTTAATCCGTCTTCGAGCAAGTCCAGAAAGCGGGCCCGCTCGATTTCCCGAGCTCCCATGCTTTCAAGGTGTGGGGTATGAACCTGGCAGTCAATGAAGGCGAAGCCGTTTCTGCCCGCCACCTCGGCGAGTTTGGCCAAGCAAACCTTGGAAGCTTCACTGGCGTGATGAAACATGGATTCCCCGAAAAAGAGGGAGCCCATGGAAAGGCCGTAGAGTCCACCCGCAAGCTCATCCCCATCGTAGGCCTCGAAGGAATGAGCGATGCCTTGCTCGTGAAGGGCGACGTAGTCCTCGATCATGTCGCGCTCGATCCAGGTGGTTTCCTGAGTCGGTCTTTCGACGGAGGCGCAGGCCTCGATGGTGGAACGGAAATCATGATCGATCCGGATCTCGAAGCGCTCTTCGCGGATCGCTTTACGCAGGCTGCGCGAGGTCTTGAACTCATCGGGGAAGAGAAGCATCCTGGGATCGGGTGAAAACCAGCACCAATAGAAGGGAGCGAAGTCCATTTTCATCCAGGGGAAGATTCCCTTGCGGTAGGCTTGGATCAGACGGTCGAGTCCGAGCTTCCTGCTGACCGCAACGAATCCTTCCGGGCCGCTCGTTCTCGGGTCCGGGAAGGGAGTGGTTCCTTCTTCGTCGAGCAGTTGAATCTTGAGACTAGGTTGAGACGAGGTCGAGTAGGCTGACCTCGGGCCGGCAGTTCAGGCGTACCCCGAACAGGTTGCCTACGCCTCGCGTGACGTGAACCTGTCTTCCCCTCCAAGAGTGGAGGCCCTCGACCATTGAACGGTCCTTGACCGGAGCGAACGGCGCATAACCGAGGAAGGGAACCCTGAATTGTCCGCCATGGGTATGGCCGCTGAGCATCAGGTCCCATTGAAAGCCATCGAGTAGCTCCTTTGCATCGGGGTTGTGGCATAGCAGAAGGGTGGGGTCTCGGGGAGGGGAAGCCTTGGGGTTGACCGGGCGAAGGCAACCCTGCGGACGACAGTCCTTGTTCCAGTAGTCGCCGAGTCCGGCCAGAACGATGGGGCATCCCTTGACGAAGATGGGGATGGATCTGTTTTCAAGCAAGTTGACCTTGGCCGAGCCAAGCATGGCCTTAACCCGGTTGGGCGAGTCGTATCCTCCGTTCCCTTGAGCCCAGTTTCCTCCATCGTGGTTGCCCAGGCAGGCGAAGGAGGGCACTTTGGAGGAGTGGCGGGCCAGGCAGTCGCCCAGTTCCCGAAACTCATCATCCTTCAGTTTTCCGGTGATGAAGTCGCCCGTGATCAGCATCAGGTCGGGTGATCGGCGGATGCCTTCCTCCAGAGCGGAGTCGACGTCCTTGATGGAAACGGTTCCGGAGCGGTGCAGGTCGGAGAGGTGGAGGATGCGGATCTTGGCGTCCCTCCTAAGGCGCTTGAGGGTTACCGTCTTGGTGGTCGTCTCCAGCCAGTTTGCCTCGTGCCTGAGGTAGAACCCCCCGCCTAGGGCGGCAAAGAGTCCGCCAATGACCTTCTTCAGCCAGGTCCGGCGAGGAGTGGACTTCTTTTTGCGGAGGTTAGATTTCCTGATCTGCTCCTCCTGGAAATCTGGAATTTCAGGTTCCATGCCTCCGTCACTCGCGACCCGGCAAGCCACCCTCTTCGTCCAGTCCCTCCAGTTTGGATACAAGGGACTTCGAGGCGACTCGTTTCTCTACCCCGCTTCCCAGGTCCTTGATCGTGACGGAGTCCTCCGCAACTTCCTCCTCGCCTATGACGAGGGCATAGCGGGCTCCGCTTTTGCCCGCTTCGCGGAACTGCTTGCCGAAAGCGGATTGCTTGAGGGAATAGGAAGCGGAGTAGCCGGCCCTGCGAACCCGACTGACGATGGAGAGGGTTTCCTTCTCCTGCCCATTCCCTCCGACGACGAAGAGATCGGGGGCGGAGACGTAGGTGGGAAGCAGACCATTGCCCTCAAGACAGTCCGAAAGGGTCATGTCGCCGATGGCAAAACCGGCGGCAGGCATGTCCGGTCCTCCCGAGAGCTTGCCGATAAGGTGGTCGTACCGGCCTCCCCCGGCTAGGGCTCGACCCTCGCCGGTAGTCTCGAAGACTTCATAGACGAAGCCGGTGTAGTAGGCCAGTCCGCGGACGATCGAAAGGTCTATCCTGATGCAGGAGCCGGCTCCGTGGGCCTCGAGCAGGGTCAGGAGCCTGCTCCATTCCGAGCTCCTGCTGCGGCCCGCTTCACCGCATTTCTCAAGTCGCTTCGCAAGGGCGTCCATGGTGTCGATCGACTTGATCTCGTTCACTTGTTCGAGAAGTTCGGCCCCCTTTCCGGGGCTTGCGTTCTCAAGGGCTTCTTCGGTCTGCTCGGGCTTGCGGCGACCGCTCTTGTCTATGGCATCGAGCACGACGGGTCTTTGCTTCTCGGTGATGCCGAGGGAGTCGAGGAAAAGGACCCAGCTCGCCCGGTCGCTTAAGCGGACGCTAAAAAGGCTTTCGCTCAGTCCCAGGGTTTCGAGGATGGCGACGAGAAGGGAGATCAACTCGGCGTCAGCGAGGACTCCCGGTTCGCCGAGGAGGTCGGCGTTGAACTGGTAGAAGGATCGGCCCCTGCCTCGCTGGGGACGTTCGTAGCGAAAGTGCTCCCCTACGTTGAACCACTTGACGGGCTTGGCGATGGAGTTGGCCCGTGCAGCCACCATCCTTGCGAGGGAAGGGGTGAGCTCCGGTCGGAGGGCGACCCGCCTGTCGCCCTTGTCCTCGAAGTGAAAGAGTTGCCCGACGATTTCCTCTCCCGACTTCTCGACGTAGAGGTCGAGAGGCTCGAGAATGGGAGCTTCGAATTCCCGGAAGTCGAAGGCCCGGGCTACGGTTCTGAAGACGCGGAAGATGTGATTCCTGCGGGAGCATGCCTCGGGAGGAAAATCCCGGAAACCAGGCAGGGTATCGAACATGCCTTGGTCAAAGCGGACGCTAGGACGTTTCGATTTCGTCCAGGTCCAGCTTCTTGAGCCCGTCCTTCATTTCCTTGCCGGCCTTGAACTTGACCACAGCTCGGCGGGGAATGATGACGTCGGTCTCGGGGCGGTTGGGGTTTCTTCCCACTCTCGACTTGCGGACCTGCACCTCGAACACCCCAAAATTTCTCAGCTCGACGTTCTTGCCCTCGGTCAGGGCCTCGGAAATGGAATCCAAAGTCTTCTGCACGACTTGGCTGACGTCCTTGTGGTTGAAGTTCGCGCTCTCGTAAATCTTTTGAACGATTTGTCTTTTGGTCAAGTTATTGGACATGATTGGAAACAGATTGAAAAGACTAGGCTTTTGGGGTTATGTTTTTAAAGCAACATACAAAAAATCCTCACCTCATACCTAGTGTCAAACCCAATTTCACGTTAAATGTCCAAGAAAGACGACGACGACAACAACCTGGACGATCTGCACAAGCAGCTTCGAGACCTTTTGAACAACAAGAACGTACAGGTCGCCTTCGCCCCCTTCATGAAATCAATGAAGGCTGGGGTCGAGGAAGATGAGGATCACTCCGAAGGGGATGGCGCGGGTTCCGGCGACTCGAGCGAAGATACGTCCCCGGAATCGAGGCTCGAATCCATAAGGGGCTTCGACCGGCGTCCCAAGGAGATCAGGGACTATCTGGACCGGTTCGTGATCAAGCAGGAACAGGCCAAGCGGGTTCTCTCGGTGGCGGTCTGCGACCACTACAACCACGTGCGTCGCTGCCTCAAGGACGAAAAGCTCGCCAAAGCCGAATACGTAAAGCCTAACGTTCTTCTCCTCGGGCCTACCGGGGTGGGAAAGACCTACCTCATGCGGACCGTCGCGAAACTGATCGGCGTGCCCTTCGTCAAGGCGGACGCGACCAAGTTCTCGGAGACCGGCTACGTTGGTTACGACGTGGACGACCTTGTGAGGGACCTCGTCAAGGCGGCCGACGGCGACGTCGAGCTGGCCGAGTTCGGGATCATCTACGTAGACGAGATCGACAAGATAGCCTCCGAGTCCTCCTCCTCGGGCCGGGACGTTTCCGGCAGGGGCGTGCAGATCAATCTTCTCAAACTGATGGAGGAGACGGAGGTCAACCTGCATTCGCCGCAGGATATGATGGGGCAAATGAAGGCCTTCATGGAGATGCAGAAGGGTCGCAAGCCGGGCAAGTCGACCATCTCCACCCGCAACATCCTCTTCATCGTCAGCGGAGCCTTCGACCAGTTGGCCGAGAACGTGCGCAAGCGCCTCGACGTCCATCGCATCGGTTTTTCTTCCCCCGAGGACCAGGAAGCGGACGAATCCTCGACCAGTCGCTTCCTTTCCCGGGCCGAGACCACCGACTTCATCAAGTATGGGTTCGAGCCCGAGTTCATCGGCCGGCTCCCGGTGAGAGTTGCCTGCGAGGAACTCAATAAGGATGACCTCAGCCAGATTCTCCGCTCCTCCGAGGGGAACGTCCTGGAGCAGTACGAGAACGATTTTGCGGGTTATGACATCAAGTTTGCCATCGACGACGAGGCGATCGACCGGATTGCCGAGGAGGCCTCGAGGGAAAAGACCGGTGCCCGCGGTTTGGTAACCGTGCTGGAGAAAACCTTCCGTGATTTCAAGTTCGAGCTTCCCTCCAGCGGAGTCCGCAGCTTCGAGGTCGATTCCCGGGTGGTAGAGGAACCCGAGAAGGCCCTCGTCCGTATCCTGGAGGAAAACAAGGATCAGCTCGACGAGTCCATGCTGGGCGACGTGGATCGCTACTCGGACGATTTCAAGCGGGAGCACGGGTTCGCCCTCAAGATGAGGAAGGCGGCCAAGGTTGCCCTGGTCAAGATGGCCCTTAAGGAAAACCGTTCCGTGCGTGCGGTTTGCGAAAGGAAATTCCGTGATTTCGAGCACGGTCTGGGAATAATCTCCCAGAGAACCGGCAAAAAGGATTTCGTGATCGACAAGAAAGTCGTCGACGATCCGGACAAGGAGCTTTCCCGCTGGGTGGTTGAGAGTTTCGAGAATAAGGACTCGTAGAGTGACCGTGCCTGATCCGGCTGCCGTCCGGGCCACCTTTTCGAGCGTCGCGCGCCGCTACGACTTGGCGAACCACGTTCTTTCCGGAGGGCTCGATTTCCTATGGAGGGCGAAACTGGTCGAGTGGGCCTCCTCAAGCTGTTCGGGCAAGGTGCTCGATCTGGCTACCGGGAGCGGGGACGTGGCCTTTGCTCTGCGCCGAGGTTTGCCGGAGCAAAGCGCCATCGTGGGGGCGGACTTTTGCCCCCCCATGCTGGACCAGGCAAGGGCCAAGTGCGAGCGCCTGGGGCTTGATCCCATAGGAAATCAATTCGTCGAGGAGGATTGCTTGAGCCTTTCCTTCGAAGACGATTCCTTTGATCTCGTCACCATTGCCTTCGGCTTGAGAAACTTGTCCGATCGGCCCCGCGGGCTTAGCGAGATGAAAAGAGTACTTAAGCCGGGAGGGAAGTTGATCGTCTTGGAATTCAGCCAGCCCTCTCTCTGGTTTCGTCCTCTTTACTACCTCTATCTTCGTGGCATTCTGCCCTGGCTTGGCTGGCTGATGACCCGGGACAGAAAGGCCTACCTCTACCTCGGTGGGAGCATAGCTTCCTTTCCCGATAGGGAAGGCCTTTGCGCCGAACTGGAGGAGGCGGGCTTTTCCGCCGTCCGTTCGCTCGGCATGACCTTTTCCGTAGTGGCCCTTCACGAGGGCTCCAAGGAGGACTAGGGGTTCGTCGCCCCGTCCAGCCTGGAGGCGAGGGCCTTGGGGTCGGTTTCCGGCCGGTCGCAAGTCTGGTTGCGGCAGATGAAGACGGTGGGCAGTCCTTTGGCCATTGCCTGGTTTTTGAGGAAGGGAGCCATGCGGAGGACTTGGTCGTCCGGGGCCGCGGGGTCGTGAAAAAGAAGAACCGAGGAGGGGAGGAAACGCCGGTTTACGGTCGCCATCAATTCCTTCGTGGCGGTGTTTTTGATGGGGCCGCAAAAAACGATTTCCGCAGGTGAGCCAAGGGCAAAGCACAGGGCATGGAGCAGGACCTCGGCTCCCTGGGGATTCTTTTCCAGGAATCCGGAGAAGGCGGAAAAGAGTTTGTTTGCGGATTCGAGGTACTTGGCATCCCCGGTTACCTTACTTATCCGAAGGAGGTTCAAGGCCATCACGGAGTTGCCCGAGGGGATGGCTCCGTCGTAGATTTCCTTGGGGCGAACGAGTAGCTTCTCCCCATCGTCCGCGGTGAGGAAAAACCCTCCCTTCTCCTTGTCCTCGAAATGCTCGATGGCAAGATCGGTAAGTTCTCCGGCCGCCTTTAAGTAGGAGGAGTCGAAAGTCGCCTCGTAGAGATCGAGCAGTCCCTGGACGAAGAATGCGTAGTCTTCAAGGTGGGCGGGCAAGCCCGCCTTCCCCAGTCTCCATCTCTTGAGCAGACGACCCTCCCCGTCCCGCAGTTCCCGGAGGCAGAAGTCGGCCGCGCCCTTCGCCGTATCCAGGTACGGTCGCTCCCCCAGGGCTCGTCCGGCCCGCGCGAAGGCGGAAATCATCAAGCCGTTCCAGTCGGTCAGAACCTTATCGTCCTTCTGGGGATGGATTCTTTTCTTCCTGAGGGCGAATAACTTTGCCCGCATGGATTGTGCTCTTGCCACCAGTTGCCCGGGGTCGAGCTTGCGCTCGTCGGCCAGTTTCTCGAGGGGAAGAGAAAGGTGGGGGATGTTTCCGCCGGTTCTCTTGCGGGTGGATTCGTCCAGATAGTTGCCCGCGTCCTCGAAGTTGTAGATCTCGGCAAAGAAGGCCGCGTTTTCCTTGCCGAGGGCTTCCTCGAGCTCTTTGCCCGTCCAGAGGTAGAACTTTCCTTCCTCTCCCTCGCTGTCCGCGTCTTCGGCGGAGTAGAACCCCCCCTCGGGTGAGGTGAGGTCCCGCTTGACGTACTCGAGGGTATCCCGGCAAGCGTTGAGGAAAAAGGGATCCTTCGTAACAAGGTGGCACTCCAGGTTGGCGATGCTGAAAAGAGCCTGATCGTAGAGCATCTTCTCGAAATGGGGGACGAGCCACCTTTCGTCGGTGGAGTAGCGGTGCAAGCCTAGCCCGACCTGGTCGTAGACTCCACCAAGTCGGATTTTACGGAGGGTCTTGGCCGCCATCTCCACGGCCTCCTCCTCGCCCGTGAGCTGGTGGTAGCGGAGAAGGAAGCCGAGGGTGTGTGGGGTAGGGAACTTGGGCCGCCTGCCGAACCCTCCGTGCTTTTCATCGAAGCTGGCCCGCAGAGCCCGGTAGCAGGCGTCGAGGTGGGTCGAGTTGAGGTCGCCCCCCGCCTGGCCGGCCTGCAGTTCGCGGAGGCTCTCCATGATCGCCTGCCCGACCTCCGAAGCCTTTTCCCTTTGCTTTTTCCAGACCTCCGCGAAATGGGGGAGGAGCTGGATCATATCGGATTTTGGGAAATAGGTTCCTGCGAAAAAGGGGACCTTGGCAGGGGACATGATCACGGTCATGGGCCATCCTCCCCGGCCGGTCATCATCTGGGTCACGGTCATGTAGACGTTGTCCACGTCGGGTCGCTCTTCGCGGTCGACCTTGATGCAGACGTAGTGCTCGTTGATGAGGGCCGCCACTTCCTCGTCCTCGAAGGACTCGCGCTCCATGACGTGGCACCAGTGACAGGTGGTGTAGCCGACGGAGAGGAAAACCGGCTTATCGAGGCGGAGGGCTTCGGCAAAGGCCTCCTCGCCCCAGGGGCGCCAGTCGATGGGGTTGCGGGCATGCTGGAGAAGATAGGGACTGCTCTCGAAGATCAGTCGGTTGAACTCCTTGCCCCCGTCCTTGGGCAAGCGAGCGATCTCTTGTGGGAGGGGAAGGGGCAGGCGGGTGCCGTGGGAAGAGCCTGCCTTCACGGCCTCGGCCGGGGCTGCGGTGGCGGAGGCGTTCGCTTCAGCGGATTTTGACTTGGTCGAATCCTTGTTGATCGGAAAGCAGGCGACCGAGGCGAGGAGGAAGGCGCACAGGCATGGAGCTCCTGCGGTACGAAGAAGTTTTTCAAGGGTCACGACCCGAGAATGACGCGGATGCGGGCCTCGGGGCAAGGCCCGATTGCCTATTCCGGCGAGATGAGGCGGAGCAGGCTTTCGGCACGCTCGGCAATGGTCTCTACGCCGGCCGACTCGAGCCGGTCGCAACCGAATTCCTCTACCGTCAGGCTGGCCACGCAAGTGGCGTGGATCATGGCTTCCTTGATGGCCGCGAAGTCGGTTCTGCGTCGCGAGGCCAAGCGCCCGATCAAGGCTCCTGCGAATGAGTCGCCGGCCCCTGTCGGGTCACGCAGGTCGGTCACCGGATAGGCGGGCAGGGCGAACAAGCCATCCTCGTGGAAGAGGACGGCCCCGTGCTCGCCTTTTTTCACGATGACCGTCTCGGGTCCCATTTGCCTGAGCTTTCGCCCTGCCAGGATGACGTTCTTTTCCCCGGTTAACTCTTCCGCTTCGGAGTCGTTGATGACGAAGAGGCTGACCTTCTTGATCAGGTCGAGCAAGGCCTTCCTCTCGACTTCGATCCATAGGTCGATGGTGTCTGCCAGCACGAAGGGATCGCCCGGCATCTGGTCGAGCACGTGCATTTGCAGGGCCGGGTGGATGTTGCCAAGCAGAACGTACTCCGAGTCGAGGTAGGATTCGGGCAGGTCGGGACGGAAGTTCTCGAAAACGTTGAGCTGAATGTCGAGGGTGTCCCGGCGGTTGAAGTTCTCGTGGTATTTCCCTTTCCAGAAGAAGGTGGGGCCGGATTCGTCCAACTGGACGCCCTCGAGATCGATTCCGCGGGACCGCAGGCGCTCGAGGTGTTCGTCCCCGAAATCGTTGCCGATCACGCCGACCATGCGGACCTGGGCGAAGTAGCTTGCCGCAAGCGAACAATAGGAAGCCGCGCCACCGAGGATGCGTTCCTTCTGTCCGAAGGGCGTGATCACGTTGTCGAAGGCGACCGATCCCACTACAAGAAGAGGTGCGGGGGACGGCGCGTCGGATGGAATTCGATCTGCCATGGCATGATCCTACCGCAAGCGTTCGGCTTGATCAAGAGGAACTCATCGGCCGCTTGCGGCTAGTTGTGGCTTTTCTCGAGAGGGTTTTCGAACCAGACGAGGTTGGCGTTGTGGTGGCCCGCGATCAGGACGTCGAGATCGCCGTCGCCGTCCATCTCGATGATGCGCAGGTCGTAGCTGCCCTGGTTCCTTCCCAGAAGCCGCCGAGTGAACTTGCCTTGGCCGTCGTTCTCGTACCAGACCGCTTCCCCGGTAACCAAGCTTCCGCAGGTTGCGGCGTCGACGTCGCCGTCGCGGTCGATGTCGGCCAGGGCGAGAGAGTGGGGACGGTCGATGTCGGGATCGATTTCGATCGGCTTGAAGTCGGGGCTGAACCTTCCGCCTTTGATGGAATTGGCTTGAGCCTTGAACCAAAGGACTCCCTTGGCATGGCCCCGGGAGGCAAAGTAGTCGACCAGTCCGTCTCCGTTCAGATCAGCGGGAAGAATGTTGGAGGCTCCCGGTTGCCTGTCGGAAAGAAAACGTTTCTTCCAAGGAGTCTTGCCGTTTCGGGTCTGTTCCCAGAGGGCGAACCACTCGCCTCCGGGGAATTTTTCTCCTCCCTTGGCGCCGCATGCGATGTCGGGCAGGCCGTCCCGGTTGACGTCGCCCAGGCCCATGTAGTGGGAACCGCCCGGAGCATCCTTGTCGGCGACGACATGGCGTTTCCATGCTTGGCCGGACTTGGGGTCGTCGGGTACCTCCAGCCAGACGAGGGAGTTGGGGAAGGGCGTGTCGGCGGGACGACCCGAGTTGGCGATCAAGTCGAGTTTGCCGTCCCCGTCTACGTCTCCCGTGATCAGGCAGTGGGTGCCTAGAATCTCGTCGTCGATGACCCGGAAGGTCCAGTCCCCGTCGAAGGGATCGTCCGGGCACTCGAGCCAGAAAACCATCTGGTTCGAGCCCACGAAATCCTCGTCCCCGTCCCCGTCGACGTCCAGCAGGCAACCGTGGATGCATCCGTTTCTGACCTTTCTTTTGCCCTTGTAGGCGTCCGCGAACCTGGTTACTTGGCGCGATTCCCTCCAGTCCGGGCCGCGGAACACGCTGACTCCTCCCCCGAACGACGTCATGACGTCGATGCGTCCGTCCCCGTCGAAGTCGGAGGCGACCGCCACGTTCATGCTTCCCTGTCCGGGCTGCTTCTGGACCACGAGGTGTTTTTTCCAGGATCCCGAGACGGTGAGCCCGGATAGGAACAAGAGCGCAAGGAGGGCCGTCGCCTTCATGCCCGTATCAAATTTTGCCCCAGATCTTCTCCATGAGGGCGAAGGTCTCGGGGTCGTGCTCCTTGAGTTCCGCCCGCACGAAGGGATAGAAATCGTTCACCCCAAGGTACGACTCGGTCATCTCGGCGAAGAATTCCTTGTGGTTGGTCCGTGCGTAGTGACGAGTCTTCCCTCCCCGAAAGAGAAGGACCCTCTCGTAGAGTCCGGCTTTCTCGGACCTCTGGTAGGCCTTGATCACCTCCGGATGGTTGAAGCTGAGGACCTGGTCGTGGTAGGCATGGGCAAGCTCGTGCAGGATGACGTAGGGATGCTTGGCCCAGGTGCCGCGGGCAAGCAGGTTGCGGGCCCGGGGGACGTGAACGCGTTTTTCGAGGGAAGGATCATGCCCGTTGGCGACTAGCCATTGCTTGGAAGGATGGTATTGCATGTTGGTCAGCTTGTGCTCGAGATCGATGCGGATGGGCAGCTTGCGAAGGGCCTTGGTTTTCTCGGGTGGAAGGATGTAGACGATGCGCTGGAGGTGGTTGGCCATGGCCTTGCGGACGTCCAGCAGGAGCTTGCGGTGTTCCTTTCGCTTGAGGGTAGGATCGAGCTCGATGGTCCATCCTTCGATTTTCTCAATCACGGGCTTGGGGAAGGCGTCCGCGTTCTTCTTTCCGGATTCGGAGCCCTGAGCGAACGGAGGCAGACAGAGGCAGAGCGCGGTTAGGATGAGGTGGAGACTTTTCATGGGTTGTTCATTCGTTCTTGGTGATGGGGAAGGTGCTGGCGAGAACCACTTGATCGTCGATCTCGATGAGGATGGAATAGTTGCCCGGGGTCTCGAACTTAAGGCGGTGGATGTCGTTGATCAGGTTGATTCGGTGATGCGGGCCGGGTGATTCGAAGGCCCGGTCTATGATGACCCGGGGCTCTTCCTCGGACATGGGGATCCCGATCGATATCTTGAGCTGGTGGGAGCCCTGGGTAAGGTCGGAGAACGAAAGGAACCAGATCATTCTCGGATGAGTGACGGGAAACTCGTTGGCCCGCAGGTTGGAGAATATCCCGAGGAGGGTGTGCTTGCCGGTGGCGGGGTCCACGTAGACCGAGTCGCAGGTGATCCAGGCCAGGACTTGAGGGTTGGTCGACATGGCGTTTCCTTTTCTAGGCGAGTCCGGACCGGACGAGGAGGGCCTGCGGATCCGGGTCCCTTCCCATGAAGTCGCGGAAGAGTTCCTCGGCAGGCTTGGAATTTCCCTTGCTCAGGATGCAATCCCGAAAGGAGAGGCCGGTCTGAGGGTTCATGACGCCTTCCTTCTGAAAGCGGGTAAAGGCATCGGCATCGAGGACCTCCGACCACTTGTAGGAGTAGTAGGCGCAGGCGTACCCCACCGGGTCGCTGAAGAGATGACCGAATTGCCGCGCGATGGTGGGGGGAGTTGTCTTGAAGACCGTACGGTACTCCCTCAGAAGCGGTTCGAGTTCCTTCTCGAGTTCCCCGTATCCCTCGTTGATCAGCTTGCGGTGCAGGAGCAGGTCCATCTTGCCGAGGCACAGTTGGCGCATCTGGAGGGTGGCGGCATGATAGTTGCGGGCCCGGACGAGTTTCTGAAAGAGTTCCTCGGGAATGGGTTCGCCGGTCTCGTGGTGGCGGGCGAACAAGTCCAGGCTTTCCCTTTCCCAAAGCCAGTTTTCCATGATCTGGGAAGGAAGCTCGACGTAGTCCCAGGGGACGTTGCCCATGCTCAGTTTCTTGTACTTGACCTCTGCGCAGAGGTGATGGAGAAGGTGCCCGAATTCATGAAAGACCGTGTTGGCCTCATCGTGGGTCAGGAGGGCGGGCTTCCCTTCCACGGGAGCGGTCATGTTTCCGCACATCAGACCGAGGTGAGGACCGCGCGGGGCACCGTCCTCTCCCGGCACGCCCATCTTGAAGTAGTTCATCCAGGCTCCGGACCGCTTGTCGGAGCGAGGGTGCCAATCGGCATAGAAGGAGCCGAGATGGCGGTCGTCGCCGGAGTCGAAGACTTCGTAGAATTTTACTTCCGGGTGCCAGACCTCGATCGGTTCGCGTTCGTCCCCCTCAAGCCGGGTGGCCGGTTTTTCCTCGAAGGAGGTGGAGCGTTGCTCGATGCGCAGGCCAAAGATTTTAGTGGCCAGCGAATACATGCCGTCGAGGACGGAGTCAATGGGCAGGTAGGGGCGCATGGCCTCGTTGTCGAAGTCGAACTTCTCTTGCATCTGCTTCTCTCCCCAATAACCGGCCTCCCAGGGCTCGAGGGCCTCGGGCGATGATCCGGTCTTTTCCGCCTTGAAGGCGGCGAGGGCCTCGTTCTCGAGACCGAAGGCTTTGGCGGTCTTGTCCTTGAGGTCGGAGACGAACTCGTCGGCTCGCGCCCCGGACCCGGCCATCCTTCGCTCAAGCACCACGTCGGCATAATCCCTTTTGCCGAGAACCTCCGCCTTTTCCTGGCGAAGCTCGAGAATCCTGCGAATCAAGTCGGTGTTGTCGCGCTCACCCTGCCAGGCGACCTTGGTCGAGGCTTCCCACACTTCGCGGCGTATGGAATCGTCGTCCAGGTATTTCATGAGGGGCATGATGGAAGGGGCATGCAGGGTGAAGAGCCAGCCCTCCTTCTCCTTTTGCCTGGCCGCTTCGCGGGCCGCGATTCTGGCGCTCTCGGGAAGGCCCGCGAGAAGGGATTCGTCCTCGATCAGTTTTTGCCAGGCATTGGTGGAGTCGAGGACGTTTTCGGAAAACTTCTGGGTGGCCAGCGCGAGCTCGGAGGAGAGCTTTTCGAGCCGGGCTCGTTTGTCCTCCGGCAGGTCGGCGCCCGCTTCCGTGAAATCAGCCACCAGTTCCTCCAGCAGCCTCTTTTCGGGTCCCTCGAGACCTTGGGCTTCCTCAGACAGGGAGTAGGACTTGACTTGCTTCCACAGCTCCTGGTCGAGCAGGACCTTGGCTCCGAAAGAAGTGACCATCGGAAGCATCTCGTTGTAGGCCTCACGGAGTTCCTCGGAGTTTCTTACCTGGTCGAGGTGGGAGACGACGTTCCAGGCCTCGAAAAGATCCTCGAGGGCTTGGCAGAAGCGCAACGGGACGCTCTTGAAGCTGACTTCCTCCGGCGGAAGGGTTCGGATCGCGTCCATCTGGGATTCGGCCCTCTCGAGGGCAAGGGTCATGTCGGGAACGACTCTCTCGGGCGTGAGCTCGGACCAGGGGATGTGAAAGGACTTGGCGAGGAATGGATTCATGGGCTGGGTGTTGAGGTAAAGCTGGTCGGGTTTATCGGTTGACCGCAAAATAGAGAAGGCTGCAGGCCGTTCCCTTGCTTGCGGGGTTGCGCTTGCTAGAGAGGCTGAGCTCGAGGAGATGAGACCCTGGTTTCAGGCCGTCTGCGAAGATGCGGGTTCGGGGGTAGTTGAGCCTGCGGCTGTAGGGGTTGTGATAGAGATCCACTTCCCTGGGTTCGCCGCCGTCGATGCGGACCTTGACGATGCCCGCATCAGGACCGGCGAGAAGGAAGGCTCCGACGGATCTTCCTTCGAAGCGAAGACGGAGGCTGGCTCCGGGGGTGACGGAGCGAAGCAGGGGGTAGTCGGCGTAATTCATTCGGAGTCCTCCATCGGGAAGGTGCTCACGGGTGGGGTGGGCTAGGGTCCACTTGCCCTCCCGCTCGGCGGTCCGAGGGTGAACCCAGCGCGCATTGTCGTAGCTCGCGGAGTCAAGCGCAGGAGGCAGCTTGCCCTTCTTGGGTACGGGCCGCCGAAGCAGTTGCTCGAGTCCGGCTGTGACGAGGCCGGTCGCAAAGGCGTAGCCGGCGGAGTTGGGGTGAACCCCCCCATAGTCCTTCCAGTCCATGGAACCGTCCTTGATGGCTCCCGCCAAGGCTACCGCGACGTTGGCTGTGGGCAGGTCGTAGCGCTCGGCGACGGCCAGGTGGGCCCGGAGCGAGGCGGCGGCGGGTCCGGGTTTCCGGACGCTCTCGAGGAGGGCCTGGTTGACGTACAGGATGAGGAAGACGGGGACGTCTTCGCCGAGGGTTCGACGGACGATGCCCTCCATCCCCCGGACCGCTTCCTCGTAGCTGTGCCGGGCGTCTTGATCGTCGTTCACCGCGAACTCCGCGACCAGCAGGTCGGGGGCATGCCCGAGGACGTGTCGTTCGAGGCGAAAGGCTCCGCTGTGGGAGCATGTGGACGAGAGGCCGAGGTTAAAGGAGCGGACCTCGGTCCCAGGATACTTGGCCCGGAACCAATCCGGAATGAGGGCGCTGTGGCCCTTGGCGTTCTGGGTGATGGATCCGCCGAGAGTTGCGATGCGGATCTCCTCCCCCCGTCCGGCCTTGGCCGCCAGGGCGCCCAGGCTGGCCCCACGCAGGTTAACCCCGAGCGGGAGCTTCTCTGGCTCGATGCCGGGAAGGGTCTTGGCGAAAAAGAGCGCGGCGAGAATTGCGAGCGACAGGCTGAATCTCATGAGTTTCTATTACCGAGTGAAAGGGAGGCGATGGCAAGCTCCGTAACCCCCGCGAAGTCTTTCTTCTCGATTAAGTTCTTGGGGGTGACCCAGGAACCGCCGACGGTCAGAACCGCTTCCTCGAGCAGGTAGGGCTCGACTTGATCTCGTCCGATTCCTCCGGTGGGCAGGTACTTGAGGTCCTTGGAGCGGAAGGGCGCGATGAGTGACTTCAGGTAGGCAATCCCTCCCATGGGCTCGATGGGGAATACCTTCAGGGCCCGGCACCCTGCGCTTATGGCATGCGTCAACTCCGTGGGCGTGAGCACGCCTGGGAAAAGGGGGAACTCGAGTTCCCGGGAGCTTTCCCAAAGCTCGTCGCTCCATCCGGGAGAGACACCGAAGTCCAAGCCGGATTCCTTGGCCCATTCCAGTTGTTCGCGCTGCAGGATGGTTCCCGCCCCAAGGGCGAGGTCGGGAAATTCGGCCCGGACGGCCTGCAGGGAATCGAGGGCTCCCGGGTTGCGCAGGGTGATCTCGAACGCCCGCAGTCCTCCCTCGAGGAGCGCTTCCGCGATGCGGAGGGCATCCTCTGGGTTTCCAAGGTTCAGAATAGGGAGGACGGGCTGAAGCCCCAGTTGATCAGGAATCCTCACGCTCGAGTTTGCCGAGGTTGTACTTGTGCCTCATCTGCAGGAACTGGATGGCCATGGCGAAGCCCATGGGTACGTAGATCAGCTCCTTGTCGACTTCCTTGCCCATCCCCTCCATGAATATGGTTACGCCGATTACGATGAGAAAGGCGAGGGCAAGAATCTTGAGGGCAACGTGCTTGAGGATGAAGTCTCCGATCGGCTTGGCGAAAAAGAGGATGACCACGAACGAGCAAAGGACCGCCGTGATGATGACCCACCTGCTGTTCGTCAACCCGACGGCGGTGATGACCGAGTCGAGGGAGAAGACGATGTCGAGAATGACGATCTGCACGATCACGGCGGTGAAGCTCTCCTTGACCGGGCTTTTGCTGTGGTGCTCGCTCAGTTCGACCGTGGAGTGGATTTCCTTGACCGCCTTCCAGATCAGGAAGAGTCCTCCCGAGAGCAGGGCCAGGTCCCTCCATGAATAGGCGAACCAGTCCGGTCCGTCTGGCCAGGCCGGATCGGTCAACTCGATGAGCTTCAGTCCCGCGACGACCATGATGATGCGGGCGACCATGGCGACCACCAGACCGATATTCCTGGTAAGGTTGCGCTTTTCCTCGGGCAGACGGGAGACGAGGATCGCGATGACCAGGACGTTGTCCACGCCCAGGATCAACTCCAGTCCGACCAGCAGGGCGAACAATCCGATGAGGTTTCCTTCCATCCCGCTAATCTTTTAAACCTTCGGGTGCTTGGAAAGGAAAAAGCGCGGCCTAATGGGGTTTGACCCTTCTTTTTTTTTCTTTCACTTGTGGTTCATGCCATCTACCCCGGACGTCCGCCTCGCATCGGTCGAGCTCGATTTCGAGCCCGTTGAGACGAGGGTTCCCTTGAAGTTTGGTACCGAAGTCCTTACCTCGGTCACCTGTGCGCGAGTGCGGGCCACCGTGGAAGGCTCCGGTGGGATCCGGGCGGTGGGGTGGGGCGAGACTCCCTTGAGCGTTCAGTGGGTTTGGCCCTCGACCCTTTCCTACCGGGAGCGCTTCGAATCCCTGCTCGCCTTTTGCCGATTGCTGGGCGAGCGCTGGAACCGGGAAACTCCATTCGGGCATGCTCTCGAGGTCGGGCATACGCTTTTGTTCGAGGAGCTACCGGGTATCCTGCAAGAGTATAACCGCATGGAGCGATCCGGAAGAGAGCCTCTTCCCTGGCTGGCGGCCTTGGTTTGCTCTTCTCCCTACGACTTGGCTCTTCATGATGCATACGGTGTGGCCAATGGCCTGCCGACCTACCGTTGTTACGGGAAGGATTTCCTTAACCGCGACTTGGCCTCCTTCCTTGAGCCCGCCGAAGGTTCGGGGGTCGATTTCAGCGGTAAGTACCCAGCTGATTTTCTCGAGTTGACTCCCCCCTTCAAGATTCCGGTTTGGCATCTCGTGGGCGGGCTTGACCCGCTCGACGAGGGCGAACTGACGGGTGATGAGCCCGACGACGGGTATCCCGTCCACCTTGAGGACTGGATTGCCGTCGATGGCCTCAATTGCCTCAAGGTCAAGCTTCGTGGGGACGATGCCGAATGGGACTACGGTCGTCTCCGGTCAATCGGTCGGATTGCCCGTTCGATGGACGTCGATCACCTTACCACCGACTTCAACTGCACCGTTACCGATCCTGCCTACGTGAACGATATCCTCGACCATCTCGAGCGAGACGAGCCCGCCACGCACGCCCGCATTCTGTACGTCGAGCAACCCTTCCCCTATGATCTCGATGCTCATCGTATCGACGTTCACTCGGTGGCTCGCAGGAAACCCCTCTTCATGGACGAGAGCGCCCACGACTGGCAACACGTCCGCCTCGGCCGCGACCTGGGCTGGAACGGCGTCGCCCTCAAGACCTGCAAGACCCAGACCGGAGCCCTCCTTTCCCTCTGCTGGGCCAAGGCTCATGGAATGGGCCTGATGGTCCAGGACCTGACCAACCCGATGCTGGCCCAGGTGCCCCACGTTCTGCTGGGGGCTCATGCCGGGACGATCATGGGGGTGGAGAGCAACGGCATGCAGTTTTATCCCGAAGCCTCGGCACGGGAGGCTCGAGTACATCCCGGAATCTACCGCCGGCGCGAGGGTATGCTTGACCTGGGAACCCTAAGTGGCCCCGGTTTCGGGTACCGCATCGAAGAAATGGAGGGCTAGGCGGTCCTGCTTATTCGACGGCGAGCTTTTTCCCGAGGGCTTGCTTGAGCCAGGCGACGTCTCCGTACTTGACGGCTCCGGGAAGGAATTTCGGATCACGGTAATCGGTTAGGGAGGCAAAGCGAAAGTCGCTCTTCGCAACCTCAAGACCGGAAACGGCGCCACCCGAAAGGTAGGCAGCCGTCATGGCTTGTTCACGCATGGCGGCGCTCGCTCGGAGCACGGGCGCCTTCCCATGCTTCTTTTTCAGGTAGGAAACGACCGACATGAGGTCATGAACCTGCCGGGCGAAACGGGAATGGTTGAACCCGTGCGTATAGCCCGCGAACTCGCGCTTGTTGGCTACCGTGCTTGTGAA
The DNA here is from genome assembly GCA_002500665.1 of Opitutia bacterium UBA7876. GTDB lineage: Bacteria > Verrucomicrobiota > Verrucomicrobiia > Opitutales > Seribacteraceae > Seribacter. The sequence continues at coordinate 44,372 of DLRY01000019.1, read as the reverse complement.
ACCTTCCTTTTCCTCCCGGAAGGTTATGGCCCGATAATGAAGGTTCTTCCCTTTGCTTAGGCGCTTGATTTCACTGGACTCATAGCCCAACCAGAGGATCGGCTGATCCCCTTCTTCGGTTGGCCCGACAGCCTCGAGAAAGATTTCCTCCCCGCTTGGCAAGTGAACCAAGCGGTTCTTCTTGTGGGAGAAGTCCGCCTTCTCGTCGTACTTGCGTCCAATGATGGTTTCCCAAGCTTTCCTGAAAACGATCTTTTTTTCGCCGGGGGGAAGATTGACGAGAAGGGTGTCGTCCCGATCGGCCAGCCATTTGGTGAGCTTGCGCTCCAGTTTTTCGCCTCCCTCGGGTTCCGGGTGGGTCTCGTTCCAGACGGCATGTTCCTCTGTGCTGAGGAGCTTGAAGTCCTCTTCGACGATCGGTTCCTCGTGTCCCAGTTTCATATGCCGGTTGAACCAGGAATACATGACCGCCCGGCTGACGTAGTTGAAGTTGTGCTTGAAGTGGGTGAGGTCGGGGCAAAGGGCATTCTCGGGCTTGCCGAGCATCTGATAGAGTTTCTTGATCTCTGGAAAGCCTTTCCCAGGCACGAGCATTTCCCGGGTCCAGTCGTCGGCTGCGGTCATGCCGATGGGCTTGGGGGCGAAGAGGGCGGCAATCTCGACGTTGCCCGTTCCGATCCTCAGCAGGCTTGCGTTCTCGCAGGTGCACCCTCCCTGCATCGAAGTGGAGACCATGCCGTTGGGGAAGGAAGCAATGGGCCGGGGGTCCAGGGCCCCAAGCAGGATGGTCTGGGTGCCTCCGCCACTGCCACCCGTGACCCCGATACGGCCCGCGTCGACGTCGGGCAGGGAGGCGAGGAAATCGAGGGCCCGGAGGGAATTCCAAGTCTGAATCCCAAAGATCGACTGGAGCCTGAGCTCGGCCTGGGCACTGTACAGCCCCCAGCTGTCCGGGCCCTCGAAACCGGGCCGTTGCTTGGAAAAGCGGTGGGCTAGTTGGTAGGAGATCTGACGGTTGTCGGCGTAGCCCACCATATCGTAGAGGAAGGTTACGCAACCCAACCGGGCAAGCGTGCCGCAACGGGCGATCTTGGGCATCCGGCCCGACTCCTCGAAGCGTTCCGCCCCGATGACGATCTGCCTGCGCACCCCTGCCTTGCCCAGATCGTGTAAGCGGCCCCCGTGCCCATGCGGGCTAAGCACGGCGGGCAACTTGCCCTTCTTCGGGTTTTCCGGTCGGAATAGCAGACCGGTGACGTAGAGGCCGGGAACGCTCTCGAAGTAGACTTTTTCAACGGTGAAACCGGGACGCTCGACCTTGCCGTGAATAACCGGGTTGAGGGGGGTTTTTTCCGGCATGGGGTAGAGTCCGTTGGTCACGAGGAGGCGAAGCTTGAGCTCCTCCGAGCGCTCCTCCCATTCCTCGGCCGTGGCCGGCGGATCGAAGGGGAAGAAGCCTTTGAGATCCTTGAGCGGGCCGTGGCGGGGATCCTTGGCCGCAAGCCCGAGGGAGCAAAGCAAAAGAGCGAGGGCGAGGGTGCCCAGGGAAGGGCGGGGGGCGAGGAAGTTGAAGGGAAGGTTCATGGCGGTCTCTTCTCTGGTTTTCATATCAGGGGAATGGGTGGAGGGGACAGTTTGAAATCTTCGGCAGGGCCTGAGCAAGGGAAATTCGGCTTCCCGTGCCGTTTTACGGGCGGGCCTGCAAAAGGTTCGCTTGCCAGCGCTTCCTTAGAAGTCCATCATGTTTGCCCTTTATGACTTCACCCTCCATCCAGTCCGACAAGATCAGAAACCTAGCCATCGTCGCTCACGTCGATCACGGGAAAACAACCTTGGTGGACCAGTTGCTCAGGCATTCCGGGGCATTCCGGGACAATCAGGTTCTCGAGGAACGGGCTATGGATTCCATGGATCAGGAACGTGAGCGCGGGATCACGATCAAGGCCAAGAACACCTCGGTTAGATGGGGGGAACACCTGATCAATATCGTCGATACGCCGGGACACGCCGATTTTGGGGGCGAGGTTGAGCGGGTCATGAAGATGGTGGACGGGGTGATGCTGGTGGTGGACGCTTACGAGGGCCCTCAGGCTCAGACCCGATTCGTTCTGCAGAAGGCCCTTGCCGCAGGCCTCAACCCGGTCGTCTTCATCAACAAGATCGACCGCCCTAACGCCCGTCCGGCCGAAATGCAGGATCTCGTCCTCGAACTTTTCCTCGAACTGGAGGCGAGCGAGGAACAGTTCAACGCGCCTTTCCTTTTCGGAAGCGCCAAGGATGGCTTTGCCGTTCGTTCCCTGGATGACCAGGGTAGGGACATGATCCCTCTTTTCGAGGCCATCGTGGAGTCCGTCCCGGCGCCCGATATTGAGGATGGAAGCGATTTCAGGATGCTGGTGTCGAACGTCGACTGGTCCGATTACGTAGGACGGATTGCCGTCGGGAAGGTTCTCTCGGGAAGCGTGCGCATCGGTGATCCGGTATGGCGCTTGAGCGGGGAAAACGAGCCCGAAAGGGCCAAAGTTACCAAGGTGTTCGAGTATTCGGCTCTTTCCACGAACGATGCAAGCGAAGGGGTTGCGGGGAACATCATCGGCCTCTCAGGTTTTGAGGAAGTCGACATTGGCGAGACCTTGGCCGGCGACGCCGAGGCCGAGCGCCTGCCGTTTGTCGAGATCGACCCTCCCACCGTGATGATGACTTTCTCCGTCAACGACGGCCCCATGGCGGGAAGGGAGGGCGACCGCGTGACCTCCCGGGAGATCCGGGACCGCTTGCTCAAGGAAGCCAGGACGAACATTTCGATCAAGTTCGAGGAAACGGCTGACTCGACCGAGTTTAGGGTCAACGCCCGAGGAGCCATGCAGGTCGCGGTGGTGGTGGAGGAAATGCGTCGAGAGGGTTTTGAGGTTCTGGTCAGTAGGCCCACCGTGATCAAGAAGATCATAGAAGGTCGTTCGCACGAGCCTTTCGAGATGCTTTACCTAGAGGTTCCGGATGATGCGGTTGGTGGGTGCATGCAGGCGCTTGCCAACCGCAAGGGTCAGGTCGACTCGATGTCGGCGGCCCGGGGAAGGACTTCCCTGGAAGCGACGATTCCGACTCGGGGGCTGATAGGCTTTGAATTCGAATTGCTAAACCTGACCAGCGGGGAAGGCATCATGTCCCACCTCTTCAAGGAGTACCGTCCCGATTCAGGGGACATTCGCACGAGGCGAACGGGGACACTCGTGTCGATGGAAAAGGGTGAGTCCATGACCTATGCCCTGCGTAACATCGAGACCCGTGGCAAGCTCTTTATCGGGGCTGGAGACGAGGTTTATGCGGGGATGGTGGTAGGGGAGAATCCCCGGGCCGAGGACTTGCCGGTCAACCCGACAAAGGCCAAGCACGTAACCAACCACCGGGCAGCCGGGAGCGACAAGTCGGAGGCGCTTACGCCTCCCGTCCTTTTCTCGCTCGAGCGCGCCATCGAGTACATTGCTCCCGACGAATTGGTTGAGGTTACCCCCAAGAGCATTCGCCTGCGCAAGCGGATTCTCGACTTCACCGACCGCAAAAGAGAGGCAAAGAAACAAGCCCTTTGAGAAAGTCGTCCTTGAGAAGATCCTGCCTTTGCAATAGGAGTTTTATCGTTCATGATTATTCGCGTTGCTTGCCTCATCCTGTTTCTGCCCCTTTTCGTTGGGTGCGGGGTCACCTCCCTTTACAACTCGGCTAACTACTCCGAGACGCGGCTCGGGGTTGATCTTCTGCGGGTTACCTTCCGTGGCGGAGAGCCTCCACTCGCGGGAGAGCTTTGCCTTCTCCGTTGTGCCGAGCTTTGCCGGGAGGCGGGCTACAGCCACTTTGAGGTGGTGGACTCCGAGACGGGCAACAGCCTGGACGGTTTCGCCTCTCCCTATCCCTTCCATCGCCATTATCACCTGGACGAGCCCTTCGTTCAGGACAGGCCCTACGTGACCAAGACCATACGGCTGCTCAAGGATCATCCCGAAATAGGTTTTGCCTATGATGCACGGGAAATCGAGGGCTCCCTGAGGAGGAAATTCGAGATCAAGAAATAAGCCATCCCCACCCGTGCTCCTTCGTTGACGAAATGCCCGGCATAAGTTTTAATATACAAATGAGCAACGCACCCTTTGAAATAAGAATACCGGACCTGATTCGCAACGGTCTGCTCGTCTGGGTTCTTCTCGCCATCATCCTGCTGGTCGGTCTTGTCACTTCGGTCTACACCGTTCCGGCAGAGTCGGAGGGCGTCGTCCTGCGCTTCGGCAAAGCCCAGAAAGATAAGGTCCAGCCCGGTTTGCACTTCAAGTTGCCCTTCGGGATCGACGACGTCTACGTTCTGCCCGTCAAGCGCCAACTCAAGCAGGAGTATGGGTTTGCCACTGCGGGCGCAACCAACCCCTCGCAAGCTACCGATCGCCGGGTCCGGGACAGGGAGAAGAGCATGCTTACGGGCGATCTCAATGCGGCCGAGGTCGAATGGATCGTCCAGTACCGGATCAATGATCCCGAGAAATTCCTCTTCAAAGTCCTCGACCCCGAGGGGACTCTCCGCTACGTTTCGGAATCCGTCATGCGGACGGTGGTGGGGGATCGTACGGTAGATGAGGTAATCACTATCGGGCGTCAGGAAATCGAGGACAGCGCCCGTTCGCTTCTCGAGGACGCTGTTGACAAATACAACCTTGGGGTAAGCATAGACTTGGTCCAGTTGCAAAACGTCAATCCGCCCGTTCCCGTCCAAGCCTCCTTCAATGAGGTCAACCAAGCCCAACAGGAAAGGGAGCGTATGATCAACGAGGCTCAGGGAGAGTACAATAAGGAAGTTCCCGTAGCCAGTGGAGTCGCTGAACAAAAAATCGAAGCCGCCGAGGGTTATGCCCTCAAGCGCGTCAATGAGGCTGAAGGGGACGTTGCCCGTTTCAATTCCCGGTTTAAGGAGTACGAGAAGGCCCCGGAAGTCACCCGCTCCAGGCTTTATCTTGAGGCGATGAAGGAGGTTTTGCCCCAGACTGGCAAAAAAATTATCCTCGACGAGGGAGCTTCGCAGGTTCTTCCCCTGCTGCAACTACAAGCCGAGCAACCGGGCGGAAGAGGAGGGATCGGACGATGAAGGCTCAACTTGCCATTATTCCCATTATTCTTGTAGGCATCGGTTTTTACCTTTGCACCTTCGTGGTGAAGGAGACCGATCACGTAATCATCACGAAGTTCGGACAAATCGTAGGAGATCCCATTTCCAAGCCCGGCCTCCATTTCAAGATGCCCTTTATTCACGAGGTCAATCGGATAGAGAAGCGCTTCCTGCCTTGGGACGGACCCAGCAATGAGATGTCCACCAAGGACAAGACTTACCTCATCATCGACACCTTCGCCCGCTGGAGCATAGAGGAACCCGAGACTTATTTCCTTCGCTTAAGGGATGAGCGGAGCGCCATTTCTCGCCTTAATGGAATCCTGGGAAGCGAGACGCGCAATGCGGTTGCCCGGCATGAACTGATCGAGATCATCCGCACGGACAAGAATAGGGTGGCCAAGCGTGACGTTACGCTTGGAGAAACTGACTCGAACGCCACAATGCTCAGGCCCATCCAGATCGGCCGGAACAAGGTTGAGGATGAAATCTTCAACAGCGCCAAGGACAAGCTGGAGGACTTTGGCATAAAGTTGCTCGACATACGCTTCAAGCGGATCAACTACAACGAGACCGTGAGACGCCGGATTTACGAGCGGATGATCAGTGAGCGCCAGCAAATCGCTTCCCGCTTCCGCTCCGAGGGTGCCGGAGAAGCGGCCAAAATCGTGGGCAAGAAGGAGCGCGAGCTTCAGAGGATCAACTCCGAGGCCTACAGGAAGGTCGAGGAAATATATGGTCAGGCGGACGCCAAGGCTTCCGCCATTTACGCCGAGGCCTACGACCAGAGCCCTGCCTCTTACGAGTTCTATACTTTCCTCAAGACCTTGGAGACCTACCGTGAGGTCATGAAATCGGACATTTCACTCGTCCTGACAACGGACTCGCCCCTCTTCAAGCTCCTCAAATCCCTTGGCAAGTGGGATCAGGCAGGGTCTGAAGAGTAAGGCTCATCAATCAGTCCTCGTCCATTAACTGAGTCAGCAAATCCCCAAACCAAGGGACTAGCTTGTATGCATCCAGTCCGTTCGGGTCCGCCCAAGCGAATTCCTCGTGTTCCCAATCCAGTCGGATTTCCTTTTGGTCGCAGTTGAAGAGAAACCAGTGTGACTCGAAAATCACTTGTTCCGTTTCCGCCAGGTTGGGCCCGCATCGGCGGACAAGGTATACTAGGCCCCGGGGAATCCCGACTTCCTCTTCGATTTCACGGATCGCCGTATCAAGAGGATCCTCTCCCCGTTCCACGTAGCCCGAAACGCAGGACCAGTAGCCTTGGAAGCTACCAACCTTATCGGATCGCCTCAGTATGAGGATCCTGCCTTTCCTGCGCAGCAGAGCGCTTACCACGGGGCGTCTGGGTTTGCCCGTCTCCTGACTTGAAATGCTTGTCATGAACCGAAACAACAAACCGACCGAGAGGGGAGCATTCAACCCTTAAGTCGGCCTTTGCTGGTTCTTCTCTCCTCAAATCGAGTATCGACAAAGTGATGAGGATGTTTTTTGACTCGGAGTTATGAATCAAACCTACTTGGCAATGGAACTTCCACCTTGGTTGAACCAGAAACTTGTGGCCGGCAACGATGGTTTGCAGGTTGCCCAGTTATTTCTTTCCCTTTTCGTTCTCTGGCTGGTCGGCAGGATTGCGAAGGCTTGGCTGAACAAGCTTGCATCCGGCATGGACGAAAAGCAAGGCGTGCGAGCCGTACTGCTTCGTTGCATTGGTAAGGGATTGCCGTTGGTCGGGATATGGGGCGGTCTCCGCCTGGGCGTTGAATTCATAAGCCTCGGGTCCTCCGAGGACATCGTTCTGACCTCACTCGAGGTCCTTCTCACCGTTGCGGTCGGCTTGCTCGTATATCACCTCGTGGAGGTGCCGGACCGATGGTTGCGCTCCCAGACCGAAAAGACGGAGAGCAAATTCGACGACATGCTTGTACCGATCGTGCGCAAGAGCATGCGGGTGACGGTGGTCCTCTTTGCCGTGGTCAGCATTGCCCAGACCTTGAGCGACAAGCCCGTCAGCGCCTTGATCGCAGGCCTTGGTTTGGGAGGCTTGGCCTTCGCCTTGGCGGCTCAGGATACGATCAAGAATCTTTTCGGCTCCCTCGTCATCTTCACGGACAAGCCCTTCGGGTTGGGTGACCGAATAAGCTTCGACGGCCATGACGGGACTATCGAGGAAGTCGGGTTGCGGTCTACCCGCTTGAGACGGTCCGATGGCCACCTCGTTACGATACCCAACGGCGAACTCGCCAACAGTACCATCCACAACATCGCCAAGCGCCCCTTCATCCGTCGTAACCTTACCCTTGGCCTTACTTACGACACCTCTCCCGAGAAGGTCCGTAAGGCCAAGGAGATTCTCGAGGAACTACTCAAGGATCACGAAGGGTTGGACCCGGAGGGCGAGCGATTGCCAAGGGTTCATTTCAGCGATTTCTCGGCTTCCTCAATGGACCTGAAATGCATCTATTGGTATCACCCCCCTGCATACTGGGACTACATGGAGTTTTCCGAGAAGCTTAACTTGGAAATCCTCACACGCTTCAACGAGGCCGGAATCGAACTCGCCTTTCCCACGCAGACCATTCACCTCGCAAAAAGCCAAGGAGAGGACTGACCCGCCATGGCCTGGTACTTGGTCAAAGTTCTTCTTTCCGCAGTTCTCATCGTCCTGATATCCGAGGTTTCCAAGAAAATGCCGTTGCTCGGCAGCCTGATTGCATCCCTGCCGCTTATTTCCGTAATTGGGATGATCTGGATGTATGGGGAAAAAACCGATGCCGAGAAGATTGCCTCGCATTCCGAGGGTACCTTCTGGTACGTTCTTCCGTCCCTGCCGATGTTCCTGGTCCTGCCTTGGGTCATGCGCAAATGGGGCGTATCCTTTCCCATCGCCATGGCTGTTGGGATCGCCCTGACGGGATTCCTCTACTTTCTCATGACCAGGATTCTGGCCAAGTTCGGGATGAACCTCTGACCTTCCTCAATCCTCGAACCATTCGTCCTCCGGGTCGAAGGCCGGGATGGGGACGTTGAGGATCTTCAGGTTGCCTACGGCTCGATGAACGCAACCTGGTCGAATGAGCACGGACTTGCCCGGCCGAAGCTCGACTTCTTCCCCATCCAGTTCCATGCGTCCGGTACCTTCCAAGACGTAATAGATTTCCGTCATCTTCTTGTGGTAATGGGCCCGACTGTCGGCTGATATATCCACGACGTGCATGGATGCGACGGCATTGTCCTCCCGGGTGAAGGCCCTCCGAGCCTGTCCGCAGGGACAGGGGGTTGGAGTGATGTCGGAAAAGTCCGCGAGCAGGTAGTTCTTTTCGTCGTTCATGAAGGTAATACCCTTCGAAAAACGGTTGGATGACAACGATATTAGCTCTAACCGCTCAACCTTTATCGGGCCAAGCCTTGCGTCACCTTGTCGGGTAATAAAGCCTAATTTCGGCCCTCTGCCCATTTACTGAATTTCCTTCCGCACTTTTTTCTATCTTGGCTCCTGCAGCTCTTTCGGTTTAAATACGATAATTAATGGGATCAAAACTCAGAAAGGATAACAATGCCTGTAGCTAAAAAATATCCGCCAGCTCGTGGCAAAGGAGCCGCTAAATCCAACAAGGCCATTTTACTTTTGGTGTGGGTGCTGACTGCGGCTACCGCCTATTATCTCGGCATGACCTCAAGACCCGCGACCGGTTCTCTCGATGCGGCTTCGGAAGTCACCCGAAATCAAGGTGAATCCGGCTCGGCCAAGGTTCCCCCTTTGCCGCCACGCCCAGCTTCCTCCTCTTCCTCCGCCCCGGCACTGGTATTTTCATCCGATGCCGGTGGCGAGTCCCCTGTTGGAGAGGTCAGGGCGAGGGAGATCGTTCTCGACGACCGTAGCGTCATGGCGAGGATCGAGTCGAGTAACCCGGTCGTGCGCACGCAGGCCTTCGCCGAGCTTCTCCAAGGTGGAGATGCCGAGTCCATCCAAGCTGCCATCGAGGCCTATAAGAAATTGCCCGAGGGGCCTAGTCGCTTCAGTGAACTTCGGATGCTTGCCTTCAGCTGGGCTCAGGCCGATCCCGAGGCTGCCATGGCATGGACCCGGGAGTTGGGCGGGTTCGAGCAGAGGATTGGTACCGGAGCGGTCATGGACTCGTGGTCGAGAAGTGACCCGCAGGGGGCCATCGCCTGGGCCAAGGAGAATTTCGAGGGAGAAGACAACCCTTATTTCATCGGTATTATAAGCGGCATGTCCGAGACGGATATGACCGGGGCCACTGATTTGATGACTTCGATGCCCTATGGTCGCTCGCGCGGACGGGCTGCCACCATCCTTCTCGAGAGGTCATGGACGCAGGGAGAGGATGCGGCAATGAGTTGGGCTGAAAATTTGCCCGACGGCTCCCTCAAAAACTATGCCTATGGGCAGATCGGTGAAAAGATCGCCCGGGAAGACTTGGGTCGCGCCGTCGAGTGGGTCGACGGGATGGATGAGTCTGAGATCAAGACTGCGGTGAGTGAGGACGTGGCGCAGCGCTGGGCCCGCAAGAGCCCGGAGGAAGCGGCCCAATGGGTCGGCAACATGCCGGAGGGCGAAGCCCGCTCCGAGAGCATGGAGGAAGTCGTCAGCCAATGGGCCCGCAAGGATCCCACGGCCACCGCCGAGTGGCTCAATCAATTTCCGGCCGGTGAGCTTATGGACGAACCGATTCAGCGATTTGTCCGGGAAGTGGTCCGAAAGGATCCTGAGACCGCCATGACGTGGGCCGAGGCCATCGTCGACGAGGAGCGCAAGGAGCGCACGGTGTCCGAGGTCAAGCGAGTGGCCGAGCGTGTGGCCAAGCAAGCCGAGGCCGCGGAGTCCGGCGAGCCGCAACAGGGAGAAGGCAAAGGACGCGGATCCGGGCGAGGACCCGGTGGCGGACGCGGTGGCCCTCCCTCTTTTCTACAGCCCCGTTGAGGGCGATCTGCGTTTTTAGGCAAGAGGGGAGATTTACTCCCGACCCAACTGCATAGGAATTTCCCATCTCCATGAAAATTGACTTGTCGAAGGAAGAGTACCGGGTCTTGGTGGAGGTTTTCTCCTTAGCCGGAATGATTCTCGATTCCTACGGCCGGGGGCAGAATAAGGAAAAGAAACCTTTCTACGAACTGGAGCAAAAAATCTATGCCTCCTGCGACGACTTCGATTCGCAGGATTTGATCCGACGCGACGGCCAAAGCAATGAATTGGCCAGAAAATGGGACGAGAAAAGCCCAGAGCGAGTGGTCCGCTTCTACGACCAGTTCGTGGACGATGCCTTCTGGGAGGAATTGATCATCCGCATGACCGGGCGCGACCTGCAGGCGGAGATGACCTGGGCCGGGGTAGGGGAGGAGGCCGCGGGTGAAGAAAAGTGGATCAAGCGCAAGAAGGAGCTCGAGCTTCACTACGAAACCCTTTTCCGGGAGTCCGGGCTTGAGGGAATCAGTCTTGCCGGTGGCGGCGAGGGAAGCAACTGAGCCTTTGCCTCGCCACCGAATCTTCTTCTCGCCTCTTTTTTTTGGACTTTTGGCATGATCTAGTTGAGTATACTAAGAGTATTCCAGTCTTTCTAAATGAAGAACATACAAAGATTTTTCCTCCCCTTTGTTCTCATTCTTTGTGAGAGACCTTTCGTCTTTGGAGAAATTGATTTCAATAGGCAAATTCGTCCCATTCTTTCCCAAAGTTGCTTCGCTTGTCATGGGTTGGACGCTCCCAAGAGCGACCTCCGCCTCGATTTTGCCGAGTTCGCCTATAAGGGGGGGAAGTCGGGCCGGTCGGCAATCGTTCCAGGAATCCCCGCTAAGAGCGAGCTTATGCTTAGGGTCACCGCCCATGGAGAAGATCGGATGCCTGCCAAAGGCGATCCTTTGTCGGATGGTCAAATTTCTCTTCTTAGGCAATGGATCAAGGAGGGTGCTCGTTATGCCAAGCATTGGGCATATGAAAAGCCTGTCCGCGCGAAAGTTCCTTTCGGCAAGGCCAAGGGCTTTGTTCGTAACCCGATTGATTCCTTCGTCCTTGCCCAACTCGAGAAGCGCGGTTGGCGGCCCTCTCCTCCTGCGGATGAAGCTCGCTGGCTGCGCCGGGTCAGCCTGGGACTGACCGGCTTGCCGCCAACGCTAGAGGAGGTCGATGAATTTCTCGCGGATCAATCTCCCGAGGCCCGGGAAAAGGTCGTCGACCGTCTGCTCGCCTCTCCCCGTTATGGCGAACACTGGGCCAGGCAATGGCTGGACTTGGCCCGCTATGCTGATTCCAATGGGTTTCAGGCTGATCAACTCCGGGACAGCTGGGCGTTCCGCGACTGGGTCATAAAAGCGATGAACGCGGATATGCCCTTCGACCAGTTTACCATCGAGCAGCTTGCGGGAGATCTTTTGCCCGAAGCCAGTGTTTCGCAAAAGATCGCCACCGGTTTCCACCGTACTCCCACCTGCAACGTGGAGGCGGGTGTGCATCCTGAGGAAAACCGAGTCAATCAGGTCTTCGACCGGGTGAACGCGACCGGACTGACCTGGCTTGGCACTACCTTGGAATGCGCCCAGTGCCATAGCCACAAGTATGATCCCTTTTCCCAAGAGGAATACTATCAGCTTTTCGCTTTCTTCAATCATACGCCTCTCGAAGTTCGTAACAAAAGTGGGAAGGGCGTTTCCTTCGACTTTTGGGGACCGAAGATGGACCTGCCCTTGGGCACCGGACAAGAGAAGGAGTTCGGCCGTCTGAACGCCGAGCTCGATTCCTTGAAGCGAAAACTGAAGGCTGAGGAAAAGAAAGCCGAGCTGGAATTGCCGGCATGGGTGAAGAAGATGACGAGGCGAACAGGGGAAGACGATGCTCAGGTCCCCGATTGGAAGGTTGCTCCGATTGAAGGAGCCTCATCGGACGGCATGGAGACTTTCGAGCTTCTTGAGGATGGAAGCGCTTTGGCAACAGGCAAACCGGGGGACCGCTCAACCTACTTGATGCAAACGAGGGCTGGGCCTGGCAAATGGAAGGCTCTCCGGCTTGAAGCCCTTCTGCACGAGGGCATGCAGAAGAAGGGACCGGGGCGCAACGTTACCAACGGGAATCCCAACTTCGTGCTGACCGAGGTCCTCGTTTATCGCCGCAAGGGCGACCTTCGCGAAGCGGTCGCGCTTAAGCGGGCGCGGGCCCGTTTCTCACAGAACGGCTTCGGTGCGGGGCAGTTGATAGACGGCAATCTTGACCCGAAGAACGGCTGGGCGATCGCTCCCCGTTTTGGGGAGAGCCATCAAGCGTATTTCGAATTCGGGGAAGTGCTCGACCTGGAAAAACCAGCCATCCTCGAGATCGAGATGAAGCATCTTTACGGGGGTGGGCGCAACGTCGGTCGGCCCCGTTTTTCCTTTGCCGAATCTTTTCCTGCCGACGAAAAGGAAAAAGACAAGCTATACGCTCTTTTGAGGAAAAAGAAGAGGAGCAAGGCGGAGGAGAAGGAAATCAGAGAACTTTTTCTTACTCAAAAAAACGGGATCGTCTCTCTTAAGAGAAGAATCGGCGAAGCCGAGGGCCTGCTCGCGAAGATCAAGCCGGCAAGCACTCTCGTCATGGTCGAGATGGACAAGAAGCGGGAAACCCACGTCATGTCCCGCGGCAATTATCTTTCCCCCAAGCAGAAGGTCGAAGCGGATGTCCCGGAGAGCCTTCACAAATGGAATAAGGAGTGGTCCCGCAACCGTTTGGGCTTGGCCAAGTGGTTGGTAGATCCGGGAAACCCCCTAGTCGCACGGGTGACGGTGAACCGCTGGTGGGGACAGCTCTTCGGTACGGGCATCGTCTCTACGGAGTCGGATTTCGGTTCCCAAAGCGAGCCGCCTACTCATCCGCGTCTTCTCGACTGGCTGGCCGTCGAGTTCATGGAGAACGGTTGGTCGATGAAGCATATCCACAAGCTCATTGCGCTCAGCGGGACCTACGGTCAGAGTTCCCGGGTGTCGCCCGCCGTCCTTGAGCGCGACCCGCGCAACCTGTACTTTTCGCGTGGCCCGCGCCTGCGTATGTCCGCCGAGATGATCCGGGACAACGCCCTGCGGGTTTCCGGTCTGCTGAGCGAAAAAATGGGCGGACCGCCCGTCTACCCGCCCCAACCGGACGGCCTCTGGCGCCAGACGGGGAGGAATGAACCCAAGTACGTCGCCGCCCGCAACGAGGATCGTTTCCGTCGCGGGGTCTACGTGATCTGGAGACGGGCCGCGCCTTATGCCAGTTTCGTGAATTTCGACGGGCCCGACCGGTCGTCCTGCTTCCCCAAGAGAAGCCGGACCAACACCCCTTTGCAGGCCTTGACTCTTCTTAACGACCAGGCCTACGTCGAGATGGCTCTCGGGTTTGCGGCCTCCATCATCCAGGACAAAGGCGTTTCCGGCGACGGGGACGCAATCCGCTTGGCTTTCCGCAGGACTCTTTCCAGAAAACCAACCGAGAAGGAGGTTTCCATCCTCGAGGGTCTCCTCGGCAAGGAGCGCAAGCGGCTCCAAGCCAACCCAAAGGATGCCAGGGCTCTCTTCTCCTCCGCGTCCGCCCTCAAACTTTCACCCGGTCTGGACGAGGTGGAACTGGCCGCCTGGTTCTTCGTGGCCAACGCCTTACTCAACCTCGATGAAACGATCACCAAAGGCTAGGCATGCCCGTGCTTTCATGAACCCGATCGACCACTACCTGAGGACCCTTACCCGGCGGCAACTCTTCCAGCGGGTAGGCATGGGCGTCGGAGCATTCGCTTTGGCCGAGATGCTCGGACAAGATCTCGGTGCCGGAACAGCGCCTCCTCTTGCCCACTTCGCGCCCAAGGCCAAAAGCGTAATCTATTTTCACTTGATCGGAGCCCCTTCGCACCTCGACCTTTTCGATTACAAGCCCGAGCTTCAGAAGCGCGACGGTGAGCTTTGTCCGAAGGAAATGTTCGAGGGCAAGCAACTCGCCTTCATCCGTTCCCGCCCGACCTTGCTCGGGACTTCGAAGGATCCGAAGTTCAACTTCCGACGCTGCGGACAGTCGGGCATTCAAATTTCCGATCTTCTTCCGAATTTGCAGACTTGCGCGGACGAAATGTGCTTCATCCGAACTTTGCATACCGACCAGTTCAACCATGCTCCGGCCCAGATGTTCATGCAGACCGGGTTCGAGCGCTTCGGACGCCCCAGCCTGGGAGCCTGGGCCAACTACGGTCTTGGCTCAATGAACGAGGATTTGCCCGGTTTCGTGGTCATGGTGACCGGACAATACCCCGGAGCGGGCAACAGTATCTTCGGGAGCGGATTTCTTCCATCGGTTTATCAGGGGATCGAGTTTAGGGGAAAAGGAGATCCCGTTCTCTTCCTCTCCAACCCCAAGGGCGTAGACTCGGCGGCCCGCAAGCGCGTCGTGGATGCGGTCAATGAATTAAACCGTGAACAGCTTCATGGGGTGGGGGATCCCGAGATCGCCACCCGGATAAGCCAATACGAAATGGCCTACCGCATGCAGACGAGCGTGCCCGAGCTTAAGGACTTGTCGACCGAGTCGGCGAAGACCCTGGAAGCTTATGGCGCAAAAGCGGAAGGGTCGGGGTTTTCCAACAACTGCCTGCTTGCCCGCCGGATGGTTGAGCGGGGCGTCCGTTTCGTCCAGTTGTTCGATCAAGGCTGGGATCACCATGGAGGCCTGCAGCGTGGTTTGCCCAGCAAGTGCAGGCAGGTCGACCAACCGATTGCCGCCTTGATCAAGGATCTCAAGGAAAGGGGCCTTCTTGACGAGACTCTCGTTGTCTGGAGCGCCGAGTTCGGCCGTACCCCTATGGCTCAAGGAAACAACGGAGCGGGTGTGGAGCGAGAAAAGAGCAACGTCGGACGGGATCACCACAAGGAGGCATTCACGGTCTGGATGGCCGGAGGCGGAGTCAAGGCCGGACACGTCCATGGACGGACTGATGAACTGGGGTACGGAATCGCCGACCGGCCGGTTCACGTGAACGATTTCAACGCAACCCTTCTTCACCTGCTTGGTTTGGATCACGAAAAATTGACCTACCGCTCGCTCGGGCTCGATCAACGACTCACCGGGGTCGAGGAACACCACGTCGTCCACGAAGTGGTAGCCTGATTGGCCCGGCGCAACAGGGCGGCCCCGAGCTCTATTTCTTTTTCTTAGGCTTGGAACCGAGGGCCGGTCCATTGTCCGGAGGCATGGATTTGTGCCAGGCAATGACGGCCTTGCTCAAGCGGGCAACGACTTCGGGATGCTTCTCGGACAAGTCCCTGGTCTCACCCCGGTCCTTCTCCATGTCGTAGAGAAGGGCATCGGCGCCATCATACTCGCAGAGCAATTTCCATTTGCCCGAGCGAACCGCGAGGTCGGGCAGATCCCTTACCCCATAGAAGGAGTCGCGGTCGGGCGGTCGCCTGAAAAAGATATCCTGCTTGCGGGATTCTTCGCTTTTGCCAAGCAAAACGTCGGGCAGGGATTCGCCGTCGTACTTGACGCCTTTGGGATGGGGGACTTCAGCCAGATCGAGCAAGGTGGGAACCAAGTCCACTGCGCAGAAGACCGATTTCTGGTTCACTCTTCCAGTATTCTCATTCTTGTTGGATGGAATCAGACTGGGTCCCCAGACAACGAGCGAGGATCGGATTCCCCCTTCGAACAAGTGCGTCTTGAACCCCCGGAACGGACCGGAGACTCCAGCGCCTTTTTCCGCTCCGTTGTCGGAGCAGGCGAGAATCAGGGTGTTCCCAGCGAGCTTCGGGTCGTTCCGGACGAAATCGAACAACTTCCCAAGCTGCTCGTCCATGGCCTCCAGCACGGAAAGATAAAGCCTGCGCTTCGAACCATCCCCCCACTTGGCCGTGGGAGGCCAAAACGGACTGTGCACGTCGTCCGGCCAGAGGTTGAGGTAAAAGGGCTTTCCCTCTCCTTGGGCCTTTTTGATGAAGGGCATCGCTTCCTCCACAAAGCCTTCCGTGATCCTCGAGCGTTGCATCCAGCGCACCCCTTTGCCCAGGCGCACGGCATCCGCCCAGATTCTTCCCGGTTTGTCCGGATCCTGGCCCGGTCTGAGGGTAAGGGGAAGGAGCTTGGGTCCCATCCCCTCGAAATTGGTCAGGGATTGGTCGAAACCATATTCGGTGATGGCCGGGGCATCGGCCACGTTCCGTTGCCCTCCCATGTGCCATTTGCCGAAGTGCCCGGTGGCGTAGCCCGCCTCTTGCAGGGTGCGGGCCAACATGGGGGCCTTGGGATCGAGCCACTGAGCCATGCCCCGTTGCTTGTTGTGATCACGGTTGCTTAGGTAGGAAGTAATCTTCCAGCGCTGAGGGTACTGACCTGTCGAAATTGCGGTTCGGGAAGGGGAGCAGATGGGAGAATTGACGTAGAACTGCTCGAAACGGATCCCTTCCTTGGCCAATCGGTCGATATTGGGCGTTTGGGCGGCTTCGTTGCCGAAGCAGGAAAAGTCTCCCCATCCCATGTCGTCGATAAAGACGAGAATGACGTTGGGCTTGGCGGAGCAAAGGGAACCGGAAAGCAAAGCCGAGAGAAAAAAGAGTTTTGCGGATAGTTTCATCCTACTCAACTTGATGTTCGCCAAGGCCGTTTTCAAAGATAAAAAAGGCTTTTGTTTTATATTTTTGTATGTTTTGATACCAGTATGTTGGCTTTTTGTACCCCCAACCCCCGATAAAATGAAGATATATGCGGTTTTTTCACTGATCCTGGCAGGACTTCTGGCCCTAGGTTCCAGCCTGTCGGCAAAGCATCACGAAGGTGGTGAAATGCGTGACCTTGCGTCCAAGCTCAAGCGGGCCGTCGAGGAGGGCAAGATGTCCAAGGAAGACGCCATGGCGAAGTGGAAGGCGATGAGCTCATCGGATGATCGCAAACACCACGGCAAGGGTCGCCATGATGGGCATGAATCGCACTCCTTGGAGGCCAAGCTCAAGAAGGCCGTCGAGGAGGGCAAGCTCACGGAGAAGGAAGCCAAGGCCAAATGGATGGCCCTGCGCGGCGAGCGAGGTGAAGGTCACCATGACCGAGGTCGTCATAACGACAAGCACGATGGTGGCCGTCATCACGGAGACCATCACGATCGGGATCGTCATCACGACAAGCACGACCGAGACCGCCATCACGACGACCACGACGATTATGGTCAAGATGAGCTCGAGGAGATGAACGTGGAAATCGAGCGCATGCACCTTGAGCTCGAGCTTAAAAAACTTCACTTTGAACTGGAGAGGATTGAATTCGAACAGGACCGCGAGCGCATGAGATGGGATATGGAAAGGATGCGCATGGACCATGATCGCCAGCGCATGCAAAGGGAAATGCAGCAACGTTCCCAAGGACCCCGTCCGCCCCATGGCATGAATCACGGCGGTCCTCAGCGTGGTCCCCATCCCCCTGAAGGCATGAAGCGTCCCGGCGGTCCCCCCAAGGGCCCTCCGCACGCAGGCAGGGGAGGCGATTCCCGCAAGGGTCCTCCGCACGGGCTGAAACCCGGCGGTCCTCCTCGCGGTCCCCATCCCCCCGCAGGCATGAAGCGTCCGGGCGGTCACCGCAAGGGTCCTCCTAGCGGGCTGAAAAAACATGGTCAATTGAGGAGCTCCCGCGACTAAGGACTCGGAACAATCGTTGTCCTACTGTAAAGGCGATCTAGTAATTTCTCTGCAATCTTGGGAAAAGCGCTCTTACTTCCCAGAAACACATTGTCCCAGATAGTTTTTTCCCTTCGGTTTCGTATCAGGCGTGGCTTGGAAACCTTACCTAAGGCCGTAAGATAGAATTATGCCTACCCTGTTGCGTTCCATCATCTTTTTTTCTTTGCTTTCTTGGAGTGTTTTCAGGTCTTCGGGTCAAGAGAGGCTAATGGCCAAGTACCAACTCTGGGACGAAGATGACGACAGGATAAGGGTCGTATCATGGTACCTTAAGGGTGAAACGGACTTATCTAAGGAATGGTCGATGGAAGTGGTCGGTCTTCTCGACTCAATCACTGGGGCAACCCCTTACGGAAGACCTGCTGATTCGGGTTCCAGAGAGTGGCTTGCCGAATTGGAGGACGAAAGGGTAGCTGGTATAGTAAGCTTCTCGAGAATTGCGGAGCAATACGAGCACACCTTTGAGTTTGGCTACAGTGACGAGCCTGATTACCTTTCTAAAACCTACGGCTACAGTATCGCTCGTAGTCTGGCGGAGGAAACCCTCGTCCTTCAAGCCGGACTGTCTTTTCAGGACGACCGTGTCGATTCCTCCGTACCAGGGGGGCCGGGACTAGGTATTAGGTCAAAGACAACTCCCGAGCTTTCAATCGGGGCCTACCGAGTTCTGAATCCCAAAACAACTTTATCTCTAAACCTTACTTGGGGATTTCCGAAGGGTTATCTCAGTGACCCATACAAGCAGATCGGACTTACCGAGACTCTTTTTCCCGGTCATCCCACGCTCGAACGAGAGGTCTTTTACATGTACCCGGAGAACAGGCCCGACGAGAGAAGAACCTTCGTGCTTTATACTGAAGCTACGCGCTATCTTGAAGGTATGCAGGCAAGTGTGGAAGGCTCCTACAGACTTTTTTCAGACGATGCCAGCCTCCTCGGTCACACCATTGAACTAAAGCTTCTCAAAAGGTTGGGCGAGAAATTCGTCATCCAACCCAACTATCGATACTACCAGCAGGATTCGGCCGAATTCTATCGCACCAGTCTGGACGGTACATCCATAACACCTCTTCTGCAACCACGCGGCAAAGGTCCCCACTATTCATCCGACTATCGGCTGTCCGAACTTATTACGCAAAGCTACGGAATCAAGCTGACCTACTTTCACAAAGAGGACTTCAGCGTCGATTTTTCCGTCGACAGGTACGTCATGCGCGGACGAGACGGGATCACTTCCCAGCTTTTCTATCCGGACGCACGCGTCCTAACTATTGGCTTTCAGTGGGAGTTTTGAAAAGGCCCGATCCTTCATCACCACCGCTGGAGGTTGGCCAGGACGGTTTCTACAAGGTCGCCTTCAAGGCAATGGGTACTGCATGCGATGTCCTGTACGAATCCACTAGCACCGAACATGCAGAAAGAGTCAGAGATGAAGTAGTCAGTTGGGTTCGTTTCTTCGAAAACCGTTACTCGCGGTACTTACCGAACAGTTTCATAAGCGAAGTCAACGCCGCCGCGGGCATCCGTCCAGTTTCGTTATTACCTGAAGACGAGAGGCTCCTCAACTTGTGTCGTGGCTTACATTTCATGACTAAAGGCCTTTTTGATCCAACAACCCTTCCGTTGTCTCTAATTTGGGACTTCAGGAAGAAAAACCCCCGCATACCTGATAAAGCTGAGATCAGCCGTGCTTTGAGCTTGGTCGGTTGGTCGAAGGTGGAGTTAGGCGAAAAGGAAGTTTTTCTTCCTGCCGAAGGAATGGGTCTTGATTTCGGAGGATTCGGAAAAGAGTATGCCGTAGACCGAGTGCTTGAGATCGTTCGTTCCATGGGTGTACGCAACGCCATGGTCAATTTCGGAGGAGACGTTGCTCTTAGCGGCAGACCAAGTGACGCTGCTCATTGGCGGATCGGCGTGGAGAATCCTAAGAAACCCGGCCAACCCGATTTTGCCCTTTCCGTTACGGAGAGAGGAGTTGCCACTTCTGGTACTTACATGCGGTTTTTCGAAATGAACGGGAAGAGATACAGTCACCTTATCGATCATCGGACGGGATATCCGGTTTCAGGTAAAGTCTTTATGGCGACGGCAATAGCTAGCACCTGCCTAGAGGCCGGTGCGCTTTCGACGTGCTCGCTGATCGGTGAGCGCGAGGAGGGTTTGTCTTTGCTCGAAAACTTTTTCGGGGCGGAGGGTTGCCTTCGTACGGAACGCGCGCTCTACTGGACAAGGAATTTCGACAAGTACTTGATCCATAATGAAAGTTAAGAAAATATTATCATTGTTGGGCGCCATCCCAGTCATTTTTTTTCTAAGCTCTTGCAAAGGTCCAAAGGTAACAGTTGATCAGATGGACAGAGGCTTCTTGGCAGACTACCTCATGCGCAAGGACAGAGACGACCTATCCGTGATGATGTTCGACCATGCTTTTTTCAGCCGTGAGGCATCTCGGGGAGGGAAATCCATCGCTTCCGGCGGATGTGGCTGCAACTAATCAAAATCCAGTCACGCGCCCACTGGCTTATGCTGCTAGTTCTTGCTAGCAGGTATCCCATTTCCATTGTCTCACATACAGCTGGTTCCCTGCTGCCTTCGCTCTACTCGAAAGTTTGGACTTTTAAGGCATCCATTCCAGCCCTCGCAGGATCTTTGTCTGTGCATGCCCTTTCAGGGGCTACTACCTACGTAACCTCCACGGGATCCAACCCTGCATCCGCCTCCGAGGGGGAATCATTCAGTTTCGCTTTCTACACTAGCGGCTACAAGGCCTTCAGCTACAAGGTGGATGGTCTTCCGGCCGGGCTTTCCTACAACGGCGACGTCAACGGCCCCATCATATCGGGCACCCCCTCCGCGGCCGGTTCCTACGAAGTCCTCATCACCGGCTACCGTTTCGCGGGCCTCAGCGGGAATCAAACGCCGGCCTACTCGCTCTCCCTCAATGTAGGGGCCTCCTCCGCAACTTCTCCCTGGAACGATTCTAATACCCAGTCCTTGGACGCTGGCTGGACGAGATCTTCTTGGTTCGGTGATTTTTACGGAAAGAATCAGGGGTGGCTTTACCACCTCAACCACGGTTGGCTCTACCTGCAAGGCACGGCTGATTCGGGCTTTTGGATCCACGATGAAAGCCTCGGCTGGCTCTACACCGGTAAGTCCATCTATCCCTTTCTTTACCGCAATTCCAACTCCAGTTGGCTTTACGACCAGTCCAGTTCGTCGGAGCGCAAATTTTGGGACTATGCGAGCAACCAGGCAATCACACCCGCCAAAAAATAGTCTGCATTTGTTTTGAGCGATTTCTTCCGATTGTCCGACGAAATCACGCAAGAGATGATTTCCACTACAATTGACTTCGGTAATACTTTCGCAAGTATATCTTAATCCGATCATTAAACCAAAAAAAATGATTATGAAAAGCTCACCCCTTGCTCCACTCATTGTGATAATACTTTTCTCTTGCGGACTATTCGTTCTGCAAGCCAAGGAAAAGCGGATCCGGGACGATGATCCTCTCATGGAACGTTACCGCCATGCGGAGCGTGAAGTTAAGCAAGCCGTAAGCGAGGGACGAATTTCCCGGGAGGAAGCTGGGAGGAAACTACGCGAGATCAAGGGCCAACTCTGGGGGGATGAACCAGAGAAGGATCGTAGTCGCGAGAAGGAAGACCCGGGTCATGATTTGCGCCAAGCTGAGGGCAGGATCCACGAAGATATCGGGAAGGTCCAGGAAGCGATCGTGAAGGGTGAAATTTCCCCCGAGGAGGCCCGCAAGAAGTTGATCGAGTTTCATGAGCGTCAAAAAAAGGCAAGCCGGGAGCGCGAGTGGAAGATGATCAAGGGAAGGATTGAGGGAGCCGTCCGGGAAGGCAAAATGAGCCGGGAGCAGGCGAACGAGGAATATGAACGGATCGAGCGACGGATGCATAGTCGGGATAAGATTGCCCGCGAGATCAACGAAAGAGTCAGGAAGGCCGAACTCGAAATTCATGAGCGACTGGAAGCGGGTGAGATTTCTCATGAGGAAGCCCGTCAATCCATACGTGAGGTGCATGAGGAGATGCATCAGGTCGTCCGGCTCAAGCATCTGGCACTCGAGCTTGAAGATCATAAGAGAAGGATCGAGCGGGCTTTGGAATCCGGAGATATAAGCAAGCGCCAGGCAGAGCAAAAAATGATCGAAGTCCGCCAACGCCTGGCCAGACAGTTCCGGGTCGATTTGGGAGATGAGCAACCCAAGGTTCGCAAAGGTTCGGATGAAAGGGAAGGGCGCAAAGACCGACTGCGCCATGAGGACGAGCGAGAACTTTGGGACGCCCTCAAGCGCGGACTGGACGCCGCCGTCAAGCTGGGCAAAATCGACGAGGAGGAATCCCGCGAGATCTGGGAAGATTTCAGGAACGAGGACGAAGAGGGAGACGAGGAGGCCTTCGAGGAAGACGAACCCGAATGATTGGCCGAGTTCCCCCAAACGCTTTTGGCTTAGTCTCGGCGTAGCGTTCCGTTACTTTTTTTGAGTCATCTTTTCCTGTGGAGCGTCTGGAGGTAACCCAGTAGGCTTTTCGCATGTGACTTTAGGATAAAATGACGGCCAAAAGATACCACGACCTTGATGCCCTGCGTGCATTTGCCATGCTTTTGGGGATTCTTCTCCATGGGTTGCTTTCTTTCATCGGTTTTCCCGTTTGGCCTGCTCAGGACGTCAATCAGTCGGAGCTTTACGCAATTCCACTGATTTTCATTCATGGCTTCCGTATGTCCCTGTTCTTTTTCGTGAGCGGATTCTTTACCATGATGATGTGGCAAAGAAGAGGGACGGGTGGCTTGTTGATCCATCGATTCAAGCGCATCGTTCTCCCCTTTTTGGTATTTGGCTTCCTTGTTTTTCCCATGCTCAACAACATGAGGGCATTTGCCGGATGGATGGGGGAGGGCCGAGAGGAAAGAGTTTCCGGTTCTAGTGAGGAGAAAGAAGCTGTGGCCCCGAAGTATGAGGTCCCGGATGATCTGGGAGGGGCAGCCAGGCAGGGAGACCTCAATGCAATAGAAAGGCACCTTGAAGGCGGAGCCGAGATAGACGGAAAATACGACATGGACTTTACGCCCTTGCACTGGGCGGCCGCCATGGGGGAACCCAGGGCCATTGCCTTGCTCGCCGACAAGGGCGCGGACCTGAACTCCAGGGACGGTCACCAGTCGACACCCATTCTCTTGGCGGCCTTCTTCGGTCGCTCTGATTGCGTTCGCATCCTGCTCGAAAAGGGAGCTGATCCTGAACTTGCGAACAAGGACGGCTCTCGTCCTCTCGAAGCGATGAAGGCCGGTCGTGAAATTACGAAATGGGTGGCGAGGGATATCCTCAAGATCCCCATGGTCTGGTCTGAGGTTCGGGAGGGCAGAAAAGAGGTAAGAAAGCTACTTGGAGTTGGTGACGTTCAGGCTGTTCGAAGTGGTGAAGGCAAACAGATGCAAACAGACGATTGGTTTGCCCGTAACTATTTCCCTGGAGGCAGGTTCATTACTCATCATCTTTGGTTTCTCTACGACTTGGTTTACCTGGTGCTGGCCTTCGTTCTGGTTGCAAATCTTCTCAAGTTTGTCCCCATGCCAAAATTAGCCAAGTGGTTGGCCGAGTCCCCCCTTCGCCTTCTCTGGCTGGTTCCTTTGACCTACATGGCCCAGTATTCAATGGGTGGCGGTGGAGAGGATGGGTTGTTCGGACCTTCGACTACAGTCTGGCTCGAGCCCGATTGGATCAAGCTAAGCTATTATGGAATCTTCTTCGGGTATGGGGCGCTCTGCTTCCCACACAAGGGCTTTCATGAGAAAGCCGGACGGTTCTGGCCAATCCATCTTTTTGTTTCGGTTATCGTCTTTCTAACCGCGCTGGACCTCATGGAGCGAACGGACTTGGAGTTTCGCTACGAAATCATTTCCCTTTGCTCGGCCCTCTTCGTCTGGCTTTTGATCTTCGGCCTCATCGGGGTTTTCCGTAAATTCTTTTCCGTAGAGAGTCCTGAAGTCCGCTTCGTTTCCGATTCCGCATACTGGCTCTACGTCGCTCACTTACCCCTCATCCAGGTCGTGCAGATTTGGGTGTCCGAGTGGTCGGTCACGCCGCTTATGGTTTCTATTGAAACGCAATTTCTTAACCTCGACGACGCATTCGCGTCCCTTTTCCCTTTTGTCTCTGAGATTATAGTCTTACTATTTATCCTGCTTAAGCTTTTCGTCGTCTGTTTTGTGACGACCGCTTTGCTCCTTTTCTCATACCGCTACCTTATCCGATACACACCGGTAGGAACGATGCTCAACGGGAAACGAACGAAGACAGATTGATCGATTCATATGCACTTTGAATGCAACGGAAATTACCCGTCATTCGTTTGTTTGATTTTATGCAGGATAAAACGGGTAAGCAGTCGACTTCTTAATGATTCATGCCAGGTCGTCTATTCGTATGACAAAGCTAAAAGAGTGTCATCTGTCCACTTTCTCGGGGATTTTGTTTGCTTGTAGAGCGTCTCCGTTTTGACCCATGCAAAGCTAAATTTCTCTCTGTTTCTATTTTGCCGACCTTACTTTTTCGAATGGCAAAAACTTGGCGTTTCATTTCTGCCGTGTTTTTTTTGTAACTGGTGGGAAGAGTTGCATATGAGTTAGTGGTGTCCAATTCCAAGCGTGAAATCTCCGATGGGCTCGAATCTCGAAGCTCGGGCACCCATTTTTTGACAAATATACCTTGAGCGTCGTGATCGCGGAATTGTTTGAACGGATTGTATACCCTAATCGTATTGAAACCTACGACACCCGCTTGCATCTGTAACTGCGAGAGATGTATTCCAGGCTCATAATCAAGGAATACTTTGGCGAGGGGGCCATGAATGAATTTCCAAGAAAGTTTGAGGCCAAAGCAGGCGAAACTTACGATCATAGCTCTCATTCTAAAGTTGAGAAATCCGGTACAGTTTAGGCATCTCATGCATGCATCAATCATTGGGACACCTGTTCGACCTAATCGCCATGCCTCCAAAAGCTCGGGGTCATCCTCATAGCAGAGCTTTTCATAAGCTTTGTTAATGGCGAACCTTTCCATTTCGGGAAAGGCCTCTAGTCGTTGAATGAAATGGTCTCTCCAGTGCAACCTGGACTCAAAGGCTCTTAGGCTTTTTCGCCATGTTTTTGAGTTGGTGTCACCGCCTATCTCGAGCCTTTTTTTTCTTAGCTGGTCAAATACCGTACGCAAGCTGATGGTTCCCCAAGCAAGATGTGTGGACAGTCTTGATCCGGCTGAAAAGGCTGAGTTGGGTGAGGAAATACCGCCCGAGTAATTCAAGCCCCTATGTTCCAAAAAGCTCGCAAGTGTTGATAGTGCCGACTCCTCGTCAACCCTCTGCAAGTTATCTTGTACAATGTAGGAATCGATTAGATGACTTCTATTGCTGAGATCCCTTAGGGAAGGTATTTCGGTAAAAAGTCGTTGCTTGCGGGGACCTCTAAAGTCCTTGGGGATTGCCATCGGTCGTGACGACCTGTGATCCGAATGGGCGCTCTTTATTCTCTTGGAAGCGGCGGTTCCTCCACGTTGAACGGATGAAGCGTTGTATTCGCGCCATCTCACTCCCTTCTGTGAGCACCATTCCGCCACTGACTGATCAATGAGGTAGCTTTTCAGGTTGCCAGTTTCTTGATGCGAGTAAATGACTTCGAACGGGAACTGCCCACGAAGCTTCTCTAGTTGTTCAATTAGATCTCCGAAACGAAAACACAAGCCACTGCCTTTAGCCACAAGGCTTTCAGACAATGCGGACAATCCCTGCCGGAGGGCAACTAAGTGAAAAGACGAGAAGTCGTAGCCACTAACCTTGGTGTCTTCCAAACAGTAGAACGGAAGTAACTCATCGCATTGCAAGACACCGTTCGAAAAGCACTGATTATCCGAAACGCGAAAGTCTTTTTTGATCCACCATAAACCTTTCATCTTCCTTTCTGGAGAATCAAAGTTCAGAATTCCGACCAGGAGGCTGTTGAATATCTGAATATTCTTGGAGACAAATTGGAAGCCGAATCCAAGTAAACCCACTCTCCAAAGTTTTCCGACCATAGGAAAAGATCGGCGTAGCGCGTAGGATCGGTCCAAAGCCAGCCCTGCATCTCCTTCCAGACCCAAGCCCCAGTGGAACCTTCTATGGAAATGTAAATCCAGCCTAAGTCCATGTGGAAACACCACTCACCACTGGTTTGGTAAAAAGTGCCAAGCCATGATGAATACCAGTTAGCTCCGAGCGATTGTGCGTTTGTATGGGAGGAAACCGACGCTTTTTCGAAAGTTCCGAAGACGCTTACGCTCTCCTCAATGAGAATGGATGTTTGTGAAGAGTTTGCGTCAGAAACACTGCTTCCGCTCCAGCCGATGAAACGATATCCGGAATCAGGTGAGGCGGTGAGCGAGGCTGTGCTTCCGTGCAGGTAGGATCCAGAACCCGAAACGCTTCCTCCTGTGCTTGCATTGACCGAGAGAGTATGAGTGATCCGCGTGAAGACCGCAGTTAGGTTACTATCCCGGGTGATCGTGAACGTGGTTGAGGGCATCGAGGGATTCTCGGGGGTACTTCCCGTCCAGCCAACGAAAGAAAAACCGTCGTTGGGAGTTGCAGTAATCGATACGGAAGCACCGTACTGGTAGGTGCCGCCACCAGTTACTGCCCCGCCTGTTCCGGAGAGCACTTGAAGTATGTGTGAGGTCGGAGTGAACGAAGGGGTGATGGTCATGTCGCGATCTACAACGATAGTAGTTGAGGAGGAGTTTGGATCGGCGAAGGTTCCACCGGACCATCCATTGAAGAAATAGCCGGTTTGAGGCGTTGCGTTGAGTTCGGCGACGGTACCGTGCGTATAGGTTCCCGATCCCGTAGCAAACCCACCATCTGAGAGGGAAAGGACAACGGTATGAATTTCGGGGGTAAAAACCGCTGAGACGTTTCTATCCTGAGTCATGGAGATACTAGTCGTCGGAATGCTGGGGTTGGACAAACCGTTGCCGGACCACCTGGTAAAAACATACCCGGGTGAGGGCACTGCCGAGACTACTGCCTGACTACCGTGGGGAAATGATCCGCCCCCGGAGACGATCCCACCGCTCGCTGGTAGTGCGAGCAGAGTGTGAGTTTTT
This sequence comes from Opitutia bacterium UBA7876, assembly GCA_002500665.1. Taxonomy (GTDB): domain Bacteria; phylum Verrucomicrobiota; class Verrucomicrobiia; order Opitutales; family Seribacteraceae; genus Seribacter. Next base: position 17,373 of record DLRY01000019.1, on the reverse strand, counting down.
AAAACGAAAAGTGCCGTGACGTTTTCGTCGGATGAAAGCAGTACTGAAGTTGCAGCAGAGGATGGATCCGCGACACCGTTTCCAGACCAACCTACGAAATCGTGACTGCTTGAGGGTGTTGCGACGATGGGAACGGAGGTGGACTGAGGGTAACTTCCGGATCCTACGGCGATGCCTCCATCGCTCGGGGAAGACAGAAGAACAAGTGAACGGTTGGTTGCTGGCTTTACCGTAAAATTAGCAACAATGTTAAGGTTGCCCGAAACCGTAACAAAGGTGGAAGAGGAGTTGGAATCATCCAAACCAGAACCCACCCATTTTTGAAATACGTGGCTTGGGTTTGGAATCGCATTAATTGGGGTGCGCGTTCCAAATGGGAAAGTACCTCCGCCAGATACGCTTCCACCGACTTGGGACGAAACGCTGAGTGAAAAATCAAGAGGCGTAAAGGAAGCGTTTACTGATTTGGAACCGGATATGGAAACGGTTGTGGTAGGGGAGGATGGATCCGCAACGCCCGACCCGCTCCAGCTTTCGAACTGAAAACCAAAATCCGGGACAGCGGTTATTGTTGGTGATGAGCCGTAAGTGTAGTTGCCGGTGCCTGTGACTGTTCCACCAGGATTCGCAGTAAGTGTGAGAGGGAATTCCAATGGCGTGAAGTTCGCCACGAGGGATAGAGGTTGCGTAATTTCAACGGTTGTGTTCTTGGCGCTGCTGTCTGTTACGTTTCCTCCACTCCATGATGAGAAGGAATAACCTGCCGATGGTGTAGCGGTAATGGTAGTAGATTGACCATGGGCAAATGTTCCGCCGCCTGCAACCGTTCCTCCTGCACCTGCCGTTAGGTCAAGGGAGTGACTGAGCAAAGAAAAAATTGCCGTGAGGGAGCGTGTTTGGGTCATGGCCACGGTTGTGGTGGATGATGTTGGGTCATCCGCTCCATCCCCCTGCCATGAGGAAAACTCATAACCAACTGTTGGTGTAGCGGTTATGGTGGGTGTAGAGGAAAAGGAGTAACTTCCCGCACCGCTCACTGATCCACCAGCCCCTGCCACGAGTGAGAGAGTATAGTTGATAGGAAGAAAATTGGCAGTGACCGTACGTGTTTGTGTAATGTCAACGGAGGTTGTAGGGGCAGAGGGATCATTTAGGCCCGTACCCGTCCAGGAAGAGAAGGAATAACCTGTCTGAGGCGTTGCCGAGATGCTGGCAGCATGTCCATGGTTGAAAGTACCCGAACCGATCGCTGTCCCCCCATTTCCCGCAATGACAGTCAGAGAATAAGATAAGGGCTGAAAATTTGCGGTTATCGTGCGTGGTTGCGTCATGGTCACGGTTGTGGTTGGTATGCTGGGATTCGCTACGCCGCTACCCCCCCAAGAAACAAACCTGTGCCCGACATTGGGAGTGGCCGTTATTGATGGTGACTGACCGTGGTTAAAATTGCCTCCCCCCGAAACGCTTCCGCCTGCACCCGAATTGAGCGTAAGTGTGTGTATAATGGGAGAGAAATTTGCTGTGACGGTTTTTGGGCCTGTAATGATTACAGTAGTGGTCGCAGAGTTGTTGTTTGCGATTCCAGTACCACTCCAAGAGCTGAAATTGTATCCAGAACTTGGTGTGGCAGTTATAGTTCTACTAGTTCCTTGTGGAAATGTGCCTCCGCCACTCACGGTCCCCCCTTGCCCTGCAAGCAAATTTAGAGTGTGGTTTTGAGCGGCAGAGACGGTTAGGTTTAAATTGAAAGTTGGAGTACTGTTACCTGACAACCCAGGATATCGATAACCGGTGATGGCAATGTTATAATTGCCGGGTGGTGGTAAGGTACCACTTATCAGGGGCCCCCACGCGTTCCCATTGTAAGTTAAGCCTTGAGGTAATCCATCGACCCTAAAGCTATATGCTCTGTAGTTTCCGCCCGACCAAAAAGAGTAATTGAAGGAGTCTCCACTGGTGCCCTGTACGGTGTTGGATGAATTGGATGTAACATATGTTGTAGCACCTGTGAGTCCATGGACGGACGATGCACCGATTGCTGTTGGAACGACAACTTTCCATGACCAGGGCTTGAGTACGGTAGGTGTAATAATCTTGACTAGGTTTGTGATGTGCAGAACTGGAGTCTTGCTGAAAACTATCATGATCAGAATCCAATTAAACCTCCTTTTAATGTGGTCCATTAAATTATAAATCGAATTTCCCCCGCGAAAGGATCAATTTTTAAATACTTCAAGCAGATGGGTTTTTTTTGATCCACATAAACGTCAACAGCGATGTATAAGCCTATCACACATCGATAGACACACCCTTGTCGGGGCAAGATTTTCTTGCCCCGACTTTTTTTTGTCTGTTGCTTGAAAAACGAAGGTTGGGAAAAATATTGGTTCAAACTCATCTACAAACAACCATTACTTGGATGTTTCTTAGCCCGCATTCATCAAAATAGTCTAAGTTTGCGTCACAAGGGAAGCTACCGCCTGTTCGCAATTACATCTGCTGCAACGGGTCGGAACCAAGGTCTACGATAAAAGGTCTTTGCTGTCTCGGTTTGATTGGTAGAGACGTAGATTTCATGGTTTCTTAAGAAGAACCTTTTTTAGGTAACCTATTGATACTATCACGCTCTGCATGCATACTGATAAAAAAGCTGGAGCTTTCCGAAATCGAATTAATGACTCAGACCTACTAATGAATTTGAATTTATCAAAGCCATTCAAACAAGGCATGCCGTGTAAATTGTGCATCATTGTGCATAAAAGAAATTAAATAGGATGTCTCAGATGAAAGTTTTCCTGTTTTTCTCAATCATAATCATATCTGCGATTAGAATTTACGGCATAGACTCTCGACCCAATGTTGTTCTCCTCCTTGCGGATGATTTAGGATCCAGGGATCTGAGTTGCTATGATGGTCCGGTCAAGACCCCAAATTTGGATTTTCTCGCCCGAAAGGGAGTGCGGTTCACCAGTTTCCATGCCGGAGCAGCAGTATGCTCGCCATCCAGGGCAACTTTTCTTACCGGTCGGCAGCATTTGCGTACTGGGGTATACGGGGTTTTGCAGGACTCCACTCATAATGCCCACTTGCTGGAAAGGGAAGTTACCCTTGCCGAAGTCCTTTCTCAAAACGGATATCGTACCGCGCATTTTGGCAAGTGGCACCTCGGCATGTCATTGGGCAAGCGGGTGAAGCCCGATGTCTATGAACACGGGTTCGATTACTGGTTTGGACTTTCCAACGGAGCGAATCCGAGCCATAAAAACCCTACTAATTTCATGCGCAACGGTGAGCGGGTCGGACCGCTCAAGGGATACTCCTGCCAACTAATAATCAATGATGCCATTGAGTGGCTGAAAAAAGGCGAAAGCGGAAAGCCCTTCCTCATGAACCTTTGGTTTAACGAACCGCACTCAGTGCTGGCAGCTCCCGATCATATTGTCGGGCAATATGGAAAAGCCGGCGATTCGGCAGCCCTCTACTCGGCAACTGTGGACAACATGGACCGTGCGATCGGGCGACTTGTTACCGAACTTGAATCCCGCGATCTACTTGATAATACCATAATTATATTTTCCTCCGATCATGGCAGTTATCGTGAGGACAGGAACGGCGGTCTTAGGGGAAACAAGGGTTCGAATTTTCAAGGGGGCCTTCTTTCGCCGGGTATATTTTTCTGGCCCAAGGGGTTTCCCGGAGGACGGGTTGAGGACGAGGCTTGTGGAGCGGTCGACCTTCTTCCGACGCTTTGCGGACTTGTTGGAGTGGATAAGCCGAAAGGGGTTCATCTAGATGGCGAAGACCTGACTCCATTGCTCAGGGGGAAATCGACAATCCAACGTCAACAACCCCTTTTTTGGTACAATCCGGAAGGATGGCCCACTGCTGCCCTAAGGATGGGCGATTACACCTTGGTCGGCTTCAGGGATTATGAGTTTCCCAGGGATCATGTCGCTATGAAGGCAAAGCTCGACCGCATCGCCAAGCTTGTAGGCGTTCCGGATTCAACAGCGGGTGGAAACTTTCGAAGTCGGGTCTTCAACTCGACGTTTTCCAACCCCGAGGCGAACCGGCTTCGCTCAGAATACGTTAGGTTGCATACCTTTCGGGAATCCTGGATACCTCTTATAAAAAAGGGCGGTTTCAAGAGGTTTGAACTATACGACGTAAGGAAAGACCCCGCTCAAAGTAAAAATCTATTTTCTTCGATGCCCAAATTGGGTGAATCAATGAAGAAAAAGTTACTCTCTCTCTGTGACTCTGCCCTCGGCGACGCACCCGATTGGACAGAAAGTCCAAGGCAACGGCCTCGAAAAGATTACGGTCTTTCGAAAAAAGATCCAATGAAAGATCTGCTCGAGCAAATTTCCAGTCGGCCCTTGCCCGAAGGGTATCATGGTTCAATTCACCAAAAATTCGTGGACGAGATTCAGTCGAAATTATCCGAAAAGCAGCGCTATGAAATATACAAACTATGGAAGAAAAAACGCGAATTGGAACCCAATCTCAAAAATCCGGGTGCGTCTTTTGTGCGGATCATGATGCATGTTGCGGATGGCATTTCCTCACAAGCCGGCAAGTCGAAACCTGCAAAAGTAAAAAAGCCAAAACCGGAAATCCTCAAGTCACCCCGTAAGAAGGGTGCTTTGCCCAAGGTTGGAAACCCGACTTTGCTTAGTCCGCATTCACACCCGATCGAGTTAGTCGGCGGGACTTTGTTTGTTACCAATACTGCATCCGATACGTTAGACGTAATCGACGCGCAAAAGAATAAGGTGACTCTACGCATCCCCGTAGGAATTGATCCGGTCTGCGCCAAGGCCAGGCCCGATGGCAAAGAGGTATGGGTATCCAATCATATTTCTGATTCGGTAAGCGTAATTGATAGTGATCCTTCGAGCCCAACCTATCTTTCCGTGATAGACACGGTGCAGGATATTGATCCAGTCTTTATGAGCACACGATTTGACGAACCCGTGGGGATTGCCTTTGCGGGTAACTCCAAAGCTTACGTAGCTCTCTCCTCCACTAACCGGGTTGCTGTGATTGACGTCAAAAGCAGGAAGGTAACCGGACATTTGATCATCACGTCCCAGGAACCGCGGGCGCTTGAGGTAAGCCGTGAAAAGCTGTATGTCCTTCCGTTCGAGTCGAATAACCAGACCCAGCTCTCGGGAGGGAAAAAAGTGGATTTGGACGGCAAGCTCTTTACCTTCGTTGCCGCCGATTTGGCTGGAGCCTTTGATTCCGCCGGTTTCACCGTGGACGTGGTTAAACACAAAGGCATCCCCGACCGAGACCTTTACGTATTCGACGTGAGAACCGACAAGCTCGAGAAATCGGTGCGCTCTTTGGGTACCTTGCTTTTTGGCTTGGACGTTGATTCGGCGGGTAACGTGTTCGTTGCCCATACTGATGCTCGAAATCATGCAAACGGGCGGGCGGGAACGAAAGGCCACGGGCTGAAGGAACTTGAGAACCGACCTTATCTTAACCGCGTAGCCAAAGTCTCGCCCCAAGGTAAGGTAGATTTCATTCACCTCAATCCTCTTCCTCCCGAGCAACCCAAACGCTCCGAAGGTCTGGCCACTCCCTTTGCCATCGAGGTGAGCAGGGACTTGATCTGTTTGACCTTAGCAGGATCCGACCGGTTGGTTACCTTGGACCCTAACTCGGGTAAGATTCTGGGCCGGGTCAAGGTGGGTGGCGTTCCCCGCGGAATCAAGTTGGAGCTTGATAGGCAAGGCAAGCCAAAGACGGCTTGGGTCTTCAATGCAGTCGAGAATTCACTTTCCAAAGTCGACCTTCGTTCGCCTTCCCTTCCCAAGGTGACGGGTGAGCTTGCTCTGCATGATCCGACTCCTCCCATTTACAAAAAAGGCCGGCTGGCCTTCAATACTGCCCGTGCGTCCTCTTTCAATACGGCTTCCTGCGCAAGTTGTCATCCGGATGGTCATACGGATCATCAGCTTTGGGTCCTTGATACGCCACACCTTGCAGGAGCTGATCAAATTGAACCCAGGCTTTCTCAGAACCTTCGCGGATTGCGTGGAACCGCACCTTATCATTGGGATGGGGTGCCCGGCGATCCTTACGGTGGGCTCAATGCATCCACCAAAGAATATTTGGAGCCTAATAGTGATCCTGATAAACCGGAGAGCGCGGTCAGACACGTTATCGACTCAAGTATGTCGAGTACCATGATTTCCCATGGCAGTGAACGGCAGAATGACGAAGGTAAGAAAGGGTATCTGGGTGGAGCCGAACGCGATGCAATGACCACTTTCCTGCTGAACCTTTCTCATATGCCTACAAGGGGGCGTGCCATTGACGATGATCTTTCGAAGGAGGCAAGGCAAGGATTCGAGCTATTTCACGTTACGGGAGCCAGGGATCATAAAAACCTCAACAACACCGTTTGCGGTAGTTGCCATACTTTTCCCTACCTTGCGACTGACGGCAACGAGTACAGTGTACCTAGCTTTCGCGGTGCGCTTGATCGTTTCGTAACCCAGGCTCAGGGAAGAAACAACCTGATCAGTCTTAACGGAATAAAGGAAATTGCCGAGAAGGGGTATCCCGAGGAAGAGGTTTGGAAAAGGATGCTCGGTATGGGGGAGCACGGTCGACTGTGGCCGGTTATCGATATGTTCAAGGAGCAATCGAGCGGTTACTCGGGGGCATTCGGAAAACAAGTTACCGTAAATAGAGAAACCGTCCCAGGTGAAGTAGAGACAAAAATAGTGGAATACCTGGAATGGGCTGCAGTCGAAGGAACGGTCGTTTTGCAGGCAAACGGAGTTTTGCTTTCAGAAAGTGGGAAAACCAGTCATCTGCATTTAACTTATGATGGGATTTCCCAAAAATATCGATCACCCTCGGATCCCCTGTTGATTTATTCAACAGAGCAATTACTCGAATTGGCAAAACAAGGGGAACTTACCGTGACCTTCACCGGTCGGCATGGGGAAGACGTCATATCGGTGCCACCGGCCATTTGGACAAAGGGCCTATTGCATAAGCAGCGAGGGGTTCAGCTTTTCCCACGGGTCAACCACACCCGCAAGGTCATGGAAATAAGCGGTCGGCATATACTGCCGGGCGCTACGCTTTTCGTTAACGGGCGTAGGGTAGGGGGGCAAATCAGAAAGCTGGGTAAGGAATTAGTTGAGGTTTCACTGGAGAAGATTCCCCCGCAGGGGATGAATATGCTCCAAGTTCACAATCCCAAAAGCTATCTAAGCAACGAGCTGATCTTTTACTCCGAGACTCGCGAGCAGGCAATCCGGCGATACCGTAAGGAACCAGCCGTGTTGCTCACAACAATTCTCAATTCTGCGATTGTTAACCATAATCCGGAGGAAGCGCGAATTCTTCTGGAGGCCGGGCCGGATATCAATATGCCTCACACACAGGGATCATTGACGCGTCCCCCCATCATTATTGCATCGCAGTACCGACAAGGATGGATGATCGATGAGTTGATCAAGCTCGGTGCCGACCTGAATATTCAGGATACCTATGGCAATACCGCTTTGCACGAGGCGGCCAGAATGGGACATTTGGAAATTTGCCGGAAATTAATCGATGCAGGCGCCAAAACCAATGTGATCAATAAGCAAAAAAGACGCCCTGCTGATCAGACGAGGCATTTCATTTCCTTGAATAAATTCGAACGGTATCGAATTAATCATGCCAATCTTGAGCTTGATCATAAACGCTACCTGCAGGATCGAGTTAAGGTTCTTGCGTTATTAAAGTCTCAATAAGATATTTTTATTTTAAATCGGTATGAAAAGGATCGTAGCAATTTCCATCAGCCTGCTTATGTACATGAAGCTGGTTTCTTCACTGAACGGTCAGAGGGAAATAGGGCATCCACCCTTCATGAGTCCCCATTTTTCTCCGATTGTAATTTCGGAAGACAAGGTTTACGTGGCTAATACGCCCTGCGATACGATCGACGCCCTGGATGCCAAGTCCGGACGATTGTTGCGACGCATTCCCGTCGGGCTTGATCCGGTCAGCCTTGCCTTGCGACCGGACGGAAGGGAAATGTGGGTGGCCAATCACGTTTCCGATTCGGTCAGTGTGATCGATCTTGATCAGTCGAAACGAACCTTCATGCACGTCGTCGCGACCATCCAGGACATCGATCCGGAGACCAAAGCCACCCGCTTCGACGAACCGATGGGAATTGCCTTTGCCTCGAATGGGAAGGCATACGTCGCTTTGTCATCTGAGAACAAAGTCGCGGTGGTGGACGTCGCA
>DLRY01000019.1:0-8716 GCA_002500665.1 Opitutia bacterium UBA7876 | reverse complement strand
GGTACGTAACGACAGGCTTTACGTCATTCCCTTCGAGTCGAACAACAAGACCCAGCTCTCGGGCGGATACAAGATCGATGGCAAACTCGTTACCTTCAACGCTCACGAACACTCCATTGCCAACAATAACATATTGTCTCTCGGGCACGTGACCGATATCGTGAAGCATCCCCGCGTCCCCGACCGGGATCTGTTCGTATTCGACGCAAAGACCGACAAGCTCATCGAGACCGTCGATACCCTCGGTACTTTGCTTTACGGCATGACGGTGGACTCCCAGGGAACGGTCTTCGTTGCCCAGACCGATGCCAGAAATGATGCCAACGGCCTGGCCGGAACGAAAAAGCACGGACTCAAGGAGCTTGGCAACCGTGCCTTTCTCAATCGAGTAACCCGGGTTCGCTTTGAGGGCGGAAAAGCCCGCAAGCCCGAGTTTATCGATCTAGAGCCTCTGCCCCCGCAAAACCCGGCGGATGGGATGGCTCTGGCAACGCCCTTTGCCATAGAGGTGAGCGGGGACGATTCCACACTCTTCGTTTCGGCGGCGGGTTCGGACAAGGTGTTTTCGATGGATGCGAAGAGCGGAAAAGTGCTGGGTCGGGTCAAGGTCGGAGCGGTTCCCCGCGGGATTGCCCTCGATCCAGTCACGGCGGGAAAGCCGTCCAGGGCCTGGGTCCTCAATGCGGTCGAGAACTCAGTTTCCGTTCTCGACGTTTCCAATCCCAAGAGCCTCCGAGTGGTTCGGACGATTCCCTTGGAGGATCCCACCCATCCCGAATTCAAGGCTGGTCGGATTGCCTTTAATAAAGCCGATTTTTCAAGTACAAAGTCCTTTTCCTGCGCCAGTTGTCACCCGGACGGGCATACCGATCAATTGCTCTGGGTACTGAAGACTCCGATCGTTACGGGGGGCAACCAAATCATGCCCCGTTCCACCATGCCCGTTCGTGGTCTGCGCGATACGGCGCCCTTCCACTGGGACGGAATTCCGGGCGATCCCTACGGTGGTATCAACAGTGCCAGCATCCGCAAGCCGGTCGAGCCGAACTCCGACCCGGACGATCCGGTCAGCGCCACCCGCCATCTGGTCGACGGAGGCTTGGCTTCGACGATGAAGCTGGAGGAGGATGATTCGACCAATGACGAAGGTAAGGCGGGCTTGATGTCAGCCAAGGAACGGGATGTCCTTTCCCAATTCCTACTCGGAGTGACTTATCCGCCCGCTCAGCGCCGTGCCTACGACAACGAGCTCAGCGCGAGGGCAGAGGAGGGCTTCGAACTCTTCCACATTCTTGGAGACAACGACCCGACCAAGCGCAAGCCCAACGTTTGCGGAGATTGCCACCGCATGCCCTATTGGGTCAGCACGAACACTCCGGGATCGGGCATGGACACGCCGACTTGGAGAGGGGCTTACGATCGTTTTCTGATTTTGCCTCAGGGTCGGCTTAACATCATAGATTTCGACTTCTACCGACGGGTGGCCGAGGAAGGCATTCCCGAGCGCAAGGTCTGGAAGTTCTCGTGGGGTGGGCGGTCGAGGTTCGATCCCGTTTGGGATATGGTACTGGAAGGCTCGACCGGATTCTCCGGTTCCTTGGGTCGTCAAGTCACCATCAATTCCTCAACCACGGAGGACAGCCTGTCCAATGATCTGCTCGATGCCCTCGAGCGATCCTCTTCCGAGGGAGCGGTCGTCCTGCAGGCTGAAGGGCTGATCATCGAAGAAGGGAAGGGGAGGACCGTCATCCTGCAATACGATTCAACCCTGAAGGGAGGGAGTTACGTCGAGACTGCGGACAAACGGAAAGCGTTCTCAAGGGACGAGCTTTACGAGCTGGCGAATGCGAACCGGTTCGTTGGAACATTTACCGGAAGGCATGGCAAGAACGCTGATTACGACAACCCGCAGCCCGGCATCTGGGCCGAAGGCCCCATAGAGAAACAACGTGGAGCACAGAAGTTTCCCGTCCTTTCCAAACAGAAAAAGACCATGGTGGTGAGCGGTCGACATTTGAAGGCGGGAGCCTCCGTCATCGTAAACGGACGGAAGACGAAGGGTTCCGTGAAATTAGGCGACAATGAACGCGTCGAGATTGAGCTGGTGAATCTTCCGCCCGAGGGTATGAATTTCATCCAATTGCAAAACAAGGACGGCTTGTTCAGCAACGACTTCATCTTTCACGTCTCGGATAAGAAGGTCGATCCACAGCAGTTGCGGGAAAAGATTGAGGTAGCTATTTATACCGGAAACCTCGCCGAACTTAAGCGACTGGTGGAATCGGGCGCCGACGTCAATGCGCTGTCCAAGGACGCCGACCTTCCCCTGAGCTCGGCCGCCTTTCACGGCCGGCTTGAGCACGTCCGGTTTCTTCTCCAAAAGGGAGCCGCCGCGACCGCAAGGAACCGTGATGGTGGAACCCCTTTGCACGTCGCGGCCTTGATGGGACGGTTCGAAATCGCCAAGCTCCTCCTATCCAAGGGGGCAAAGGCAGGCGTTCGAAACAAAAAGGGAGAGTCTTCCATCGACGCAGTTTCAGCGGAATGGAGTGATGGGGTGGCCGGCTTTTACGGCTTCCTCAATGGCCTTACTTCGAACAAGGTCGACCTGCAGGAAATTCGCAAAGCCCGCCCGCGCATGCACAAGCTCCTGCAGGACGGACCCTAGACCAAGCCCCCCCGATGAAAGAATTCGAGCGCAAGCCAGAGAAGCGCTGCCCCATCATCTTTTCTCCGTTCCCCCAATCGCGATGCCACCTTGCCTGACTTCTTCCTGTTTGTAAGAACATCAAAATGAACCCATTGAAATTATTCGTGAACCGAAGCTTGCTTGCAAGGGTACTGTCAGTCACATCGTGTCTTCCAGTTTTAGGCCAATCCGACCCACTTCCTGAAGGATCCCAATCATCTGTCGCCGCGGGGCACCGGTCGGCTTACTTCAAGAACGGGGAAATCCACGTCACCGTCCTCGGTGAGCACGAGGGCAAGCCTCTCACCACCGGACATTGGGATTTCAAGCCTTCCTGGTCCAAGACGGGAGACAAACTGGTTTTTTTCCGGCGCGTCCAAAATCACCCTCAAGTCGGCATGTGGAAAACTGCGATCTGCATCATAAATGCAGACGGTACGGGTTTTCATCAGATCACCGATGCCACGCAAACCAACTTCAACCAGACTTGGACCCGTGACGGCAAAAACACTCCGATCTGGAACCGGAAAAACCCGAAGGGTGGGGGATACCACGTCATGGCTGGGAAGATCGGAGGAAAGCCCGGGGAGGAAATTGCCCTTACCGGCAAGGCTACGCACACTTGGGCCTACACTTGCCTGACGGATGGTCGGATTCTGGTCAATCACGCTCATCCCAAGCAGGGCAGGGGCTACTTTCTCATGACTCCCAAGCCAAAGGGACAACCGGATTTCGAGAAGATCAAATGCGACCTGGCGAAAGGCGGGTACCTGGATCGTTTGAGCTTGTCGGTCGACGAGACCCAAATCTGTTTCGAGTACCAAAAGGGATTCACGCGCAAGGTTGCCGGGCGTACTTTGTACCTTGCCGATTTCGATGCCAAGACCCGTGCCATCACCAACGCCAAGCCCTTTGCCAACAAGGAGGGCAGGCAGGTCTGGTTTGCCTACCCGCGCTGGACGCGCGACCAGTCCGCCATCATGTATCAGGCGGGCGGGGCGCTCTACCTGTATGACTTGAAGATCAAAAAGACGAGAAAGGTCTCCACGGATGATTCGGCCGATTACCGCTATCCCCACGGGGAAGCGACCCCCAAATAGCCAATTTTCTACCATTCTGTTAAATGGAAACCAGCAATCGAGTTACAATGAAACATACCCGTGCCGTTATATGCACCCTGCCTCTATTTGTCGGAATCTTATTTCTGGTCAGCACCTCAAGCGCGTCTTATGTCCAAGGTGCTCCGCAAACCGGTACCTTTACTGACACGCTCAAATTCAGTAACGGCACGAGCATGAAGTTCAAGGCCCGTGTGCCAATGAGCCTGCCCAAAGAAAAGACGCTCGGCCTGATTCTCGCCTTTCACCCTCATGGCGGAAATGAAAACTCCATGGTGGATTGGCCATCCAAAACTTTTTTGGAACGCCAAGGGGTTGTGGATGATTACGTAATCATCGGTCTGAAATCGCGACGCCCGAATGGGTACGAAGAACACTTGGGCGATTGGGAAAAAGCCGATCACGGACCATCATACGAAACCTTTCGATGGGCCATGAAAACTTACCCTGTCGACCGGCGACGTGTTCACCTCATTGGGTGGTCGAGAGGCGGGTTCATGGCCACGCGTTTCATCTGGGACCACCTAAGGCACTTCGCCACCGTGACTGCCTACGCCGGGGCTCATAGCCCGGACTGGACGAGAAAGTCTCTCGGAGGATACCCCAATCAGGATTGGGTAAAACTCAAATGGAAGGATGGCATTGTCAATGGGAAGTGGACGGGAACCAGAATTGATTACGGCGTCGACTTTCATGATCAATCGCTGAAAGAATTCCTGCCGCCTGGCAATGGCAATTCAGCTGACTTTCTCCCCGAGTTCTACCATGTGCACGGCGACAGCGACTACGTTATCGACGTTGGTCTCACGCGATGCTTTACGCGGGTATTGGGTAAAAAGGGCATTCGATACGTCTACCGCGAATTGGATGGGGTAAACCACGCCAAGGTCTTTCAAGGCGATCCTATCAATATGGTTGTCAATGATGACGTCTTCAGGTGGATCCACGCGACGCGCAACAAGATCCTTCCCCTTGGCGAAACGGACAAGGCAACGCTCGCGACGATCAAAAGGGACGTCGCCACCATGTCAAATTCGCAGGCCATCCCCCTCATTAAGAAAGCCGCCCGCATTGGTGGTCCTCAAGCAGGTGAGGCGCTCATCAAGGCATTCGATTCCAGGCACGCCGACGTTCGCCACGCCGCGGTGGCAAGTGGTTACTCTACAAGCTATGGTCCTGCCTTTATTGCCAAACTTGGCGAAATCATCAGGGACAACGACCCGAAAAAAGACCAGGACCTTAGGTTCAATGCCTGTCACGTTCTCGGCAGGTATGCAAAATGGCGCCAACTCGATGCCCAGAAAATCATAACCGATGCAGTGCTCGATACCTCTCTTACGCGGTACATCAGGTTCCAACTGATCACGGCAATTTCGAGGCCCTATGAATTGATGATATTTGGCAACATGCATGACGACAGGAAGATTATCCAGACACTGATCAAACTGCTGGACGACTCGGATGGGGGGCTTCGTGGCTACGCTCATATTATTCTCAAAAAAGGAACGGATGACGTCGGAAAGTTCGGATTCAATCCCGGTCACAACAAAACTGACCGCCAGGCAGCCATAAGACGTTGGAATGCTTGGGCAGCCCAAGTCACTGCCCCTTTGCTATCCGATAACTTTATAAAAAAGCCTCTGAAATAGTCAGTTGCTGGACAAATAAAATGAAAGCTATCCTCACGTTTTTATGCCTCCTGTTGTTGGCTTGTACCGGTTTTGCCAAGGACAAACACCCGAACGTCGTCACTCTGCTTGTCGACGACCTGGGCTACCGTGACCTCGGCTGTTACGGGGGTCCAGTCAAGACCCCGATCCTCGACAAGTTGGCCGCCGGGGGCGTGCGCTTCACCGATTTCCATTCCGGAGCGCCAAGTTGTTCCCCTTCGCGCGCCACCTTCCTTACGGGCCGCCACCACTATCGAGCCGGAGTCTATTCCGTCATCACCGAACGGCTTCACAAGATGCATCTCTTGAAGAGCGAAACGACCATCGCCGAAGTGCTCAAGGAAAATGGCTACGCCACCGCCCACTTCGGCAAGTGGCACCTAGGTATGCCGGTAAACAATCGCGACAACCCCACCCCGGCCGATCATGGCTTCGACTATTGGTTCGGCCTCGTCAACGGCCCGGGTCCCAGCCACAAGAACCCAACCCAGTTTCTTCGTAATGGCGAACGCGTGGGGCGGATACAAGGCTACTCTTGCCAAATCGTCGTTGATGAAGCCCTCGCTTGGCTCGATGAAAAGAGCGCCGCCAAGGAACCCTTCTTTCTCAATCTCTGGTTCAACGAACCCCACGCTCCGATCGCGGCGCCCGACGAGATCGTTTCCCGGTATGGCGCGCTCAACGATCAAGCCGCAATTTACAGTGGCACCATCGACAACACCGACCGGGCGATCGGGCGACTCGTCGCCAGACTGGAAAAACTTGGGGAGCTAGAGAACACCATCATCGTCTACGCCTCCGACAACGGCAGCTACCGACCGGAGCGCAGCGGAGAACTTCGCGGCCAGAAAGGATCTCAATTCGAAGGCGGGCACCGCGTCCCCGGCATCTTTTACTGGAAGCGCGGAATCCCTGGCGGACGCGTCGAGGACGAGCCCGCCGGTGTCGTCGACCTTCTTCCCACGCTCTGTGGATTGATCGGCATCAAGAAACCCGCGAAAGTCCATCTCGACGGCTCCGACCTCACCCCTATGCTCACTGGGTCTGGTACGTTCAAGAGGCATCAGCCGCTCTTTTGGATGACTGGCGCGAACATGGTCCTTAGATTGGGTGACCACACTCTTTTTGCCTCCGGCAATGCGAAATCACCGATCGACTTCAAAGCCGCTGCTCGACTCACCGAGCAAATCAAGCAAGTCCTCGGCGATGATCTAGAGAAAGCGCTGGGGGGAATGGAGCTTCGCTCCCGCCTGTTCAACGGGAATCTTAACCATCCCGAGGCCGACCGTTTGCGGAACCAACTTCGGGACTTGTTCTACTTCAACGAAGCGTGGATCCCTGAACTCAAGAAGAGCGAGCTCGGCCGTGTCCAACTCTATGATCTCTCGAAGGATATCGGTCAGCAAAACGACCTTGCGAAAGAGCGGCCCGAACTCGTTGCGCGAATGAAAAAGAAAGCGGAGGCCATTTATGCGAGCGTCATTGCCGATGCTCCGGAATGGCTCACTCCGGAAGAACAGGCTGCCGTGAATAAGGTTCGAGCAAACGAACCGCAACGGCCTGCCATCGGAGCTCCCGACACCGATATCCCGAAACTCCTCGCCCGCATAGATAATAACGACCTTCCGGACGGCTATCATGGAAGCCGACATCAGCCCTACGTCGATCGTGTTATGGCCGGTCTTAAATCCGAACAGCGCGCCCGTGTCGGCCAGCTCTGGAAGGAAAAACGCCGACTTGATTCCGCCATGCCCAACCCGGGAGCCTCCTTCGTTAAAATTCTTACCCATATCTCTGCAGGGAATCAAAAGAGCAAACCGTCCAACATGGCGAAGGCTACCCATAATTGGGTTCATTGGCGCGGGCCCGATGCAAACGGAGTCGCCCCTTTGGCGAAACCACCCATTCACTGGAGCGAAAAAAAGAACGTCCGTTGGAAAGTGCCGGTCGAGGGCTTTGGAACTTCCACACCCATTGTCTGGGGCAACAAAGTCTTTCTTCTCACTGCGATCAATACCGGCAAGGTGGATCCTTTCCTGCCTCGTCCGGAAGACCAGCCCAAGCGAGTCTTCGACATCACGCACCCGAATACGACCTACGAGTTCATCGTGCTTTGCTTGGACCGCAAGTCCGGGAAAACACTTTGGCGGAGGGTGGCTACCAAAATGATTCCGCACGAGGGGACTCATCGGGACAACAACTTTGCCTCGGCCTCTCCCACTACCGATGGCGAGCGCCTCTATTGCTGGTTCGGTTCGGCGGGTTTGTTCTGTTATGACTTGAATGGTAATAGGATTTGGGAGCGCAACTTGGGCAAGGTTAAGATCGGAGCGAGCCTGGGGGAGGGCAGTTCTCCCGTTTTGTATAAGGACAAACTGGTTATTCTTAGGGACAACCGGGGACAGTCGACCATTCAGGTTTTGAACGTCAAAAATGGAGAAACCATTTGGATGAAAAACCGGAACACCCGCAATGGATGGTCCACGCCTGCAGTCGTTGAGCTTGAAGGCAAAACTCAAGTGATCACCACCGCCTCCAGGCCGGAAGCAGGGAATAGCCAGACTCCCGGTAAGGTGATCAGCTATGATCTTGAGAATGGGAACGTCATTTGGGAATGCTCCGGCCTGACGGATAATGCGATTCCATGCCCAATCGTTGAGGGCGGAGTTGCTTACTGTATGACGGGATACCAAGGCTTTTCCGTACTCGCCGTCCCCATTTCGGGGAAAGGGGACCAATCGGAGAACATCCTATGGAAGGGGGACTTGGGAACCCCCTACGTTCCATCTCCCGTGCTTTATGACGGGCTTCTCTACTTCACCCAATCCAACCAAGCGATCCTTTCCTGCGTTGATGCTAAAACAGGTAAGGTTCTCATGGAGCGAACCCGGATCAAAGGCTTGTCCAACGTCTATGCATCGCTGGTGGGTGCGGGTAATCACGTCTACGTGGTGGGGCGCTATGGAAAGACGGCCGTGATCAAGAGGACTGGGAAGTTCGAATTGATGGCTACGAACACCTTGGGCGACCGCTTCGACGCATCGCCCGCGGTGGTAGGCGATCAACTTTTCTTGCGCGGACATAAATTTCTCTACTGTATCGGTAAGTAGGGCAATCCAACCGATGAACGTAACCAAAGAAAACCTCCGTACCTTTCTAGGCTGGTGCACGGTCATTAACCTGGGAATCCTTTTATATTGGATTCTCGCTCTTTCCTTTGCCCGCGACTGGGTGTTTTG
>DLRY01000014.1 GCA_002500665.1 Opitutia bacterium UBA7876 | reverse complement strand
TCTTTCCGAATGGTTGCCCGAGAAACTTAAGATATGGAGGCAGGGTAAGCAAGGCCGGGAATTTTGCATCCTGGACCCGCTTCATCGATCCGGTGACGACCGCTTGTCGATTGCCCTTGCTGAATTATGCCTTGAGTCGATTCGTGGAAATGACTTGAAGGACCCTTTCCTTGCACTTGTGGATCATGGTACCCCGGTTCGAGAGGTTCATGAAGTGAGGGAGGAGATTGGAGGCTTGTTAAAGGAAAGGATGAGCGGTCGCATCTCAGGCTTCTCGACTTGCTCTATGGAGCGCAGGGCAGGTGCGGAATATGACTTCAACGAGCCCTTGCTTGAAAATCTTCTCAAAGAAAAGAAAAGCGGATGTCATGAAATGTTGGTGGCCCAGCTTTTTCTCTCACCAGGTCGCCATGCTGGGGAAGGCGGAGACCTTGAGCAAATCTGCACGGCCTTCACGGATGATTCCTCGGTAACCGGATCGCTCGTACCCCGCCTCTGGGGTCACATCCTTTGGTGCTGGAGATTCTCATGGAAAGGATTCGCCATGGATCATGCGACTAGGCAAAAGAATCGAGCTTATTCACGCCGATCTGACCGCCTTGCAGGTGGACGCAATCGTAAATGCCGCGAATCAATCTTTACTCGGTGGGGGAGGCGTTGATAGTGCGATTCATCGGGCGGGCGGCCCGGCCCTGCTTGAAGCGTGCTCGAAAATTGGCGGCTGCCCGACGGGCGAAGCGAGGGTCACTGCCGGGTTCGATCTCGATGCGCCCTTGGTCATACATACTGTCGGACCGGTTTGGCATGGCGGTCAATCCGGAGAAGCCGAACTTTTGGCCTCGTGTTATCGCAACAGCCCGGAACTAGCATGCGAACGAGATTCGCAGTCTGGCTTGCCCATCGATCAGTACGGGAGCTTACGGATATACCATAGACCAGGCCGCTTCTATCGCTCTTCGCGAGGTGGGCCTTTTTCTCACACGGAACCGTTTCCCTCACGAAGTCTTTTTCGCTTGTTTTTCAAAAGAGGATCTCCAGGTCTATGAAGACGCGATGGAGGCCTAGACTAAAGCAGGTGGGCCGGCCTCTACTTCTCGATCAGCCAGATGTTCTTGAAGCGGACGGGGTTACCGTGTCCCTGCAGGTGAATCTGCCCCTTTTCCTTTTCGGGACGTCCTCCGCCCGCCCCAGTACCCTTGTCCAGTTCGAAGTCATCGTGGATCACGACCCCGTTGTGTCGAGTTGTGATGCGGGCGTTAGTGATTTTCTTGCCTTCCTTGAAGCGGGGAGCGGTAAATTGGATGTCGTAGGTTTGCCAAGATAGAGGAGGCAGGCACATGTTGACGGCTGGAGGTTTCTTGCGATAAAGGGCACCGCAGAAGTTGAATTCCCCCTTGATGCCGAAGGAGTCGAGAATCTGGGTCTCGTAGTTGTTGAATATATATACGCCACTGTTGCCGCGGTCCTGGCTTCCGGGCTTTGTTTTTGGCTTATAGGGGGTGCGGAACTCAAGATGCAGAGTGAAGTCACCGAAGGAATCGAGCGAGACGACACCCTCTTCAAGGAGTTCTCCATCCAACTTGACGCCGCCTGAGAAACGATCCATTTCGATGCCTCCGAAAAGAACCTTGGCACCCGTGGGCGCTTTCTTGCCGAGGGTCGGGCTCTTCCTTTCAACACGGTCGTATGTGAACAGTTTCCGTTTCCCCTTGGTTGCGGTTGCCTTGTCGCCCGTTATGACGACGGTCTCGCCACTCTTGGCTTTCAAGGTTGTTGCGTTGCCCTTGGTTTCACCATTCAAAAAGACGAACTCGTTGCTCTCGGCACCGCTTCCAGGCAAGCCTCCCGCATAGAGCGCAGCTTGGAACTTTCCGTCCCCTAGGGCTACCACCTGGAGTCCGTATCGGCCTTTTTCACCTTCCCTTCCGATCTTGGAAGACTCTGCATATTCACCTTGGATGGCGAAGTCCGGGTCTTTAGCCGCAACGCTTGGATCCTTGACGGCTTTCTCTCTTGGAGCGGCCCAGGCGATCGAACAGAAGCAAAAAAAGGAAAGGGTGAGAGAGGAACAGTTCTTCATAGCTTATGATAAGATGGAAAACCTTTCGCTTTGCAAAGACAAAGTATCCAATCCGGTTCAAGAGTCGCCAAGGGTTACCAAATAGATCCCCACCAGAAGAAGGCAGGCCCCAAGAGCCCTCCTGAGCTGGGTCTCGGTGGGCGTCGCTCCTTCCGACAATCCTATTTTCTTACCCAGCCATGCAACCAGAAGGATGGCCCAGAGTCCGCGGCAGGAATAAAAGACGTTGGCCTCAGTCGGCACGTTATGGAACCCGATGGCGATAGACATCAGCACGGCCTGAACACCCATTGGAAGGCAGGAGGCCCACATCCAGCGGTCCGGTTGCCCCCTGAAGGCGAGGAATTTACCCGTCGACAGGGGGATGAGTAAAAAGGAGAGCAAGCCGACGGAGGCAAACATACAGAAGAGCACGTTGAATGGGTCGGAGAGATGACTGAAGTGCGGCACCATCGCATCGACCAGTCCGAAGCCCGCAGCGGTGGCGAGGGCAAATCCAAGCCCCTTTACGGTAGGCTTGGAACCTCTGCCGGGCCAACCTATGAGGGCTACCGCAATGGCCGTGAGTATCGCCGCGATCCAGGTTTCCAGTCCGATGGGGTTGGGTGAAAAACCAAGCAGGAGGAGAAAAAAGGCCACGAAGACCGATTTCGATCCCATGATGGGGGTTACCATTGATGCATCTCCTGATCTTAGGGCGAGGAAGCAGGAGGACTGAGCGGCGAAAAAGAGAAGTCCGATCATGCCTCCCGCCTTCAGGTCGTCCGGGCCGAGGGACTGGTTAGCGAGCATGGGATAGGGAAGGAAGCAAAGGGCCATCACCAAGTTCGAGTAGACCAGGGACCGCACGGTTCCGGCTCCGAGTTCGAGCCCTCGTTTGGCCAGCAAGGCGCTTATCGTATAGACGAAGCCCGCCGCCAAAGCGAACAGATAGGGGG
Source organism: Opitutia bacterium UBA7876 (assembly GCA_002500665.1). Lineage (GTDB taxonomy): Bacteria > Verrucomicrobiota > Verrucomicrobiia > Opitutales > Seribacteraceae > Seribacter. The sequence goes on along the minus strand of DLRY01000014.1, from coordinate 22,471 downwards.
TGAGGTTGCTTGGCAAGGCAAGTATCCGCGGATGGTGGCGGCGTCGCCTACTTCTGGTTGAACTCCTTACTTAGCGCGGCGCAGGATGCGGGATCTCGTTCCTCAGTGCCGATGACGAGGCGGTACTTGATCTTGACCGGCTTTGCCGGTGTGAGTTGCGACTTGAAGTAGGAACCGAATCTACCGTAGTCCCGTTCGCTGTAGAAGGAGGGCTTGGGGTTGTCGGGGTGGTCGAGGTAGACGGTGAAGTAACGACGGTCACTCACGACAACGCTCTGAGCCTTCCATGAGAGGTTGGTCATATCCTTGTTTCCAGGCCAGTTCTTGGTCTTGCCCATACCGTCCTTCCCGTCCTTCGGACGAACATAGTAGGTTTGCTTGGCAGTTTTGGCGGCTACCTCGTTGGAGGCTCTGAATTGAAAACCCGCGTGCTGGGGGTCCCCGTCAAGGGTCACTGAATCTTGCTTGGTGGACAAGACGGACGAAAAGTCAACCTGAAGGCTTCCGTCCTCGCGGTGTGAGAAGGAGAGCGTTCTTTTCTCGGATGCGAAGATAGTCCCGTCATCCACCCTCCAGGCGATTTCAACGGCATGGGAGGCTCCTTTGTCGTCGGCTTTCGACTCGATGACCTTTTCGTGGGTTTGATAGCCACCTTTGCAGTGCCAGGTATCGATACGCACTTTTTTCCCAGCGGCATTTACCGCAGAGCATTTGGAAAAGCCATAGTAAATCCCCCGATGGTGGGTGAATTTGCCTCCAGGTCCCTTAGTAAGGAAATCCTTGCCGTCGGCTTGGTAGACGTGATGAAAGGGCTTGTAGGTTCGCTCCCTGTCCTCGGGGTCCAACCGCTCATAGACGTAGCGGACTATTTTTCGGTCGCCCTTGAGCAGGTCCAGGTGCTTACCCGGTTCGTCCTTCCATGAATAGCCTTGGTGTTTGGCCTGCAGGCAAAGAAAGGGAAAGTGAATGAGGAGGAACGTAAGAAGAAAGCGTTTCATAATGGACGGAGAAAACCTCTTTTCTCGTCCCATTCCAAGCGAAAACGGAAGTTGGTAGAGAAACTTTTTTCCGCTCGTGTCGTTATATGAGCTAGAAAACAACCGAAATTTTCTTACGATAAAGCATTCCCATGCACCGCTTGCCATTCTTAGTATTCCTCCTCTGCGCACATGTCTTGGGTGCGGTCGTTGACTTCGAGAAGGAAGTTTGGCCCATTCTCGAGGAGCGCTGCGTGGAATGTCACAAGGCACCCTATGAGCTCAATGGCAAACTCAAGGAACCCAAGTCCGGCCTACGGTTGGATGGGGCCGCCTACATAATGTACGGTGGCGACGATGGCCCCGTGGTCGTCGCAGATCATCCAAGCCGGAGCTCGCTTTATCAACGAGTTATTTTATCCGATGATGATTCGGACCTCATGCCACCGAAAGGAGATCCCCTCAGCCACATGCAGAAGGAGATCCTTCGCAAATGGATTGCTCAGGGTCTGGATTTTGGGAAATGGGAGGGACAGACCGATGGCATCGACAAACTCAAGCTTAGGAAAAAGAAAGCCAGTTCGGCCTTTATCCCTGAGTACCTTGTTCTCTACGAGCAGCTTTCAAAGGGGCTCGAACCACTTCCGGAGGAGAAACTTTTGGCTATTGCGAAAGCGAGCGGCTTGATGATCCGACCCATTGGTCTGGGGAGTCCTCTTCTCGAGGCCCGTGTCGTGACCAAGCCTCACTCCATTGGTGACGAACAGGTGCTTGAGCTCCTGCCTCTTGCCGGCCACATAGCCAAGCTCGACTTGCGCAACACCGCCGTTACCGCCCAGGCCTGCTCTGAAATTTCCGACTTCGGCAAGCTCACCGAACTCAACCTGCGGGGAACCCGAATCGGGGATTCGGGAATCGCTCCGCTAACTAGGCTGCCGATCCTGCAGACCCTCAACCTTTGTGAGACTAGTGTCTCGGACAAGGGGATTTCCGCACTCGGCAAGGCAAGATCACTCCGCAAGGTTTACCTCTGGAACAGCAAGGCTACCCCGAAGGGCTTGGGCAGGCTCGAAAAGCTTTTGGATCATGGAGGACCATGAGGTTCCGCTAGTCGGAAAGTCTCCAAAGAGACTTGTCGGAACGCACGAACAGCGCTCCACCTGATACAGCTGGGGTGCAGAGAATGGTTTCCCCCAAGTCCACGGAGGCGACCGTCTTGCCTTCCTCAAGCCCGATTTCGACAACTTGCCCTAGGCCTTCCTCATTGAAGACAAAAAGGTGTTCGCGAGTGGCGACGGGGGAACTGCTCATGGGTCCCTTTAAGCGCATCCTCCAGATGATTTCACCGGTTTCGATCTTGGCGCAGGTAAGGACGTTGGCCTTGTTCACGACATAGAGCATATCCCCCGAAATCGTTGGGCTTCCGGTACCGGGGCCGAGTTTGTTGTCTCTCCAGATTTGGGTATGGGAGCGACCGTCGGTTCTCGCCTTGAGGGCCGTCAATCCATTCGACGGAACGAGGATGGTGTGGCCTGCGACCGTGCTGGATGGAATGGTCGAGGCTCCTTCTTCGTACTTCCATTGATCCTTCCCGTTCTTGGGGTCGATCATGGCAAGCCCCTTCATGGACTGCAGCAGGACTTGCTGTGAGCCCCCTTTGCCGATGACGGCGGGCGACGTCCAGTTCGCCCCTCTTGGCCTTTCCTTTTTCCAAAGCGTGGAACCATTGGCCAAACTGAGACCTGCAGTGAAGGACTCGGCGTCATTCTCGACCTGCGCAATGACCACCTCGCCGACTATAACAGGAGAAGATGACATGCCTAGGCCATTGGCCGCATTGGGGTAATCGTAAGTCAATCCACGCAACCATTTTAGGTTGCCTTTCAAATCCAGGCAAAAAACGTCGTTGGAAGAGAACTGGGCTACCACGAGTTTCCCGTCACTCGACATAGTGGGGGCAGCCACGCAGGTCTTCTCGTGGCATACCGTCCGTCCCGTGGCCTTGAATTTTCTTTCCCAAGCTTTTTTGCCCTTCTTTGCCTCGAAGGCCATGATGTGAAGAGTTTCCTCCTTGGGTCCGCTTGAGGCGGTCAAGAAGACGAGGTTCCCGACCACGATGGGACTGGATAAGCCCCGTCCCGGAAGATCGATTCTCCAAGAGGTTTTGCCTGCCGTTCCTACGTTAGGGGATAGCTTGTCCGGAATCGATCCGTTGCCCGCGTCTCCACGGAACGAGAGCCAGTTGCCGAAAAGCGAGAAAGGCAGGAGAAAAAAGAATAAGATAAGAGTTTTCATCACAGGGTTCATTTATTTGAGGTGTCGCGGGAGTGAAGCACCGTTCCGGTGGGGTCGGTAATGCGTAGGCAGAACTCCCATTGCTTGGTCCATGACTGGGTTTGCTCGTTTTGGCAGACCTTGACGAGAATTCCATTGGATCCCTTTTTTAGGGCTCCATCGATGACAAATTGATCGACGCGGGTCTTTCCGCGGTGGTACTCGTCCCTAGCGAACAAAAGCTTCCCGTTGACCCAGAGTTTCCAGGCGTTCTTCGACCCGATCCTGAACTGTGCCACTTGGTCTGAATCGGAATCGAAGGTGGTGTAGGCATAGGCAAGGACTTCCTTGACCTCTCCATACTGCTTGTTTACGTCGAGCATGCCGAAGGGATCGGAAGTGGAAAAGGCAGACCACTTGACCTTGTCGTTCTTGCCCTGGTAGCCGGCGTCTAGGTCGATTTCCTGTTCGGGAGGGTAGGGCTTTCCGAATCCCTGCCTTCCGGTGTTATCAAAAGGGCCGATGGTCTTCCACTCGGGGAGAAAGCCCATGAGGGACTGCAGGTCGACCTTCCGCCCACCTTTTTCAAGGGCGTTGCTCGCTTCCTTGATTTGATCCACTTCTCGGCCCTTTTGCAGGACTTTCTCGAAGAGTGCGGCGGACTTTGTCGTGTCTTTGGATGCCTGCGCGGAAGTTAGGAGTTCTCCCACCGCCAGGCGTCGGAGTGTGGGTTCGCGGTCGTCGATGAAGTTGGGTACGAGGGAACTTGCCAGAGCGGGTTTGTTTTCACGAAGAATCTCAAAGGCCAGTTTCCTCGAGCTACCGCTGTTTTTCTGGTTTTCGAGGAAGGAGAGAACCTGTTTTTGAGGGAACTTCTTCTCATTGCGGGAGAGAATCTCGGAAATCGCCGCCCGGATCCAGTTGTCGCCCAAGTCGTTCGCCTTGTTCATTGCCTGCAGGAGATCTGGTATCGAGGAGGCGTTGAGTTTTTCAATGGCGGACCAAAGTTGGACGGCCTCGGCGTTTCCTTTCCCTTTTGAGTCTATGCGGGTCAATGCACCTATAAATTCCTTTTCCTGTGCCGGGAGGATGCAAAGAGGCGTCAACCCAAGAGCCAGAAGAACGAGTGGGGTCTGAGTAATCTTCATTACCTATCTTTTGAAGCCAATCGCCTGTCTCGGAAAGGAAAAAAGGATGTTCTTGATTCTTTTTGCTTTTCAAATGAGCCTTCCTTGGGAAGGGTGCGGGCATGAAAACACACCGAATGACCTTTTCCCTGCTTTTATCTTCGGTTTGCTTCTCGGTGAATGGAGTCGAACCCGAAACAATATTCCTCTGGCCCGAAGATGCTCCAGGCGAGGTTACGGGCGAAGTCGGGAAGGAAAAAGGCGAGACCCGGGGAGGAATTCTTCGCATCTCCAACGTGACCAAGCCTAGTTTGACCGTCTTCCCCGCAGACCCTGCTAAAGCAACGGGAACCGGAGTATTGGTGTGCCCCGGAGGCGGATACAGTATCCTCGCGTACCAACACGAGGGTTCCGATGTTTGTCGCTGGCTCAATTCCATCGGTGTTACTGGTTTCCTGCTCAAGTACCGGGTGCCTCGTAGAAAGAATCGTCCGAAGCACGAGGCTCCCCTTCAAGATGCCCAGAGAGCTCTCGGGATGATTCGGCAAAATGCTAAAAAGTGGAAGATGGATCCTGGACGCCTGGGTATTCTCGGCTTCTCCGCCGGGGGCAACCTCTCGGTGATGGCCTTGACGTCCCACCAATCCAGGTCTTATCAGAAGGTCGACGCGGCTGACGGTTTTTCATGCAGGCCGGACTTTGGGATTCTCATCTATCCCGCGTATCTCGTTGACCGAGCGAAGCGTAATTCCCTTTTCCCCGAGATCAAGGTGTCCAAGGATACGCCACCCTGCTTCTTTGCCCATACCGGGGACGATCACGTGCCTGCCGAAGGAAGCGCCCTGATGTATCTTGCCCTGGAAAAAGCAGGTGTAGTAGGGAACGAGCTCCACTTGTATCCCTTTGGGGGGCACGGATACGGGATGCGACCTTCCGCGAACCCCGTTTCGACTTGGCCCGCCCGAGCTGGGGAATGGATGAAGACCATGGGCTGGCTCGAGAAGTGAGCCTTCCCCGTTCAGGCAGAGCCATTCGCTACCGCGAGCATGGCGATCCTTCATCGGTGCTCCTTCTGGAGGAACTCCCGGTTACGGAACCGATGCCCGGAGAAGTCCTCATCGAGATGCAGGCTGCGGCCATCCATCCTTCGGACGTCGGGCTCATCAACGGATCCTACGGAAGATTACGAGAGTTGCCGGCCGTTGCAGGCAGGGAGGGAGCAGGTAAAGTCATCGCTGCCGGAGCAGGCGTCGATGAGAAGGTTGTGGGCAAGGCCGTGGCGCTCCCGGATGACCGGGGTGCCTGGCAGGATTATCTTACGGCAAAAGCGGACGACTTGATCCTCTTGCCCTCTTTGGTTCCATGGGAACAACTTGCGGTTTCCATTCTGAATCCATTGACGGCTTGGCGCCTCCTAAATGACTTTGAGTATATTAAGCCGGGAGACTATGTGATTCAGAATGCCGGCAACTCGGCCGTCGGCTTGTCCGTGGCCCAGTTTGCCAAGAGAATGGGCGTCAACTTGATCAGCTTGGTCAGGGATGAAGCCAAGAGCTCTCCAGTAAAGGCTTTCGGGAACCCCGAAGTCATGGTTGATGACGAGGATGCTCCGTCTAAGGTCAAGGAAATCACGGAAGGGAAGGGCTGTGTTCTCGCCTTCAACTCCATCGGGGGCAGAAGCGCCCTTCGGTTGACCAAGTGTCTCTCGGAGGGAAGTGTTCACGTAACCTTTGGGGCAATGGACCCGACGGAGATCCGCTTCCCGACGAGAAGCCTGATCTTCAACGACGTCCGATTCGTTGGTTTCTGGCTTGATCGCTGGAAGCGCAGGCAAGCCCCGGGAGCTTTGCGTAACGCAATCGAAGAAGTCCTCCAACCCTTGGCGATGACGGAAATACGTCATTGCGTTGACCGCGTTTTCGACTTGTCCGATTACAAGGAAGGGCTGACTCGCAACTCGGAATCTAGGATGGGGAAGGTTCTTCTGGTTAGGGATAAGGATTCCTCGGACTGATACCTTTCAGGATTTGATCCTTGGTAGGAAGGAGGAAAGGGAGAAGTATTTGCCCGGGCACTTGGTGTGGTTGCGGTGCAGGATCTTGTGGGTCGTTACGTCGCGGTGAGTGATCCGACAGGCTTTCATCAAGTGCTTGCAAAGGCCTTCAAGGCTTTGCAGTTGCTTGGAAGTCGGGGCCCGCAGCTCGAAGTTGCCGATCAGGCAAATGCCGATGCTAGTCTGGTTGAGTGAAGCTTGCTTCATGTGTCCTCCCTGCAATTGGCCCTTCCATCGAGTCCCAATGAAGATTTCTCCGTCGCTTGCCTTGCGGGAGCCGTTGGAAATCACGAAATGATAGGCCAATCCATTCTTCATGCCCCTGGCCTTGTGTACGCGGTGCATGTTCATTGCGTCGTCGACCGGAGTGGCGGAATGGTGAATGACGATCCTCTTCCATTTGGAGGTCGTCTTGATTGAATTCAAGGCTTTGGTAACCGAGGCAGGTAGAATGGTAGTAGCCTTTGGGGCGTTTTTCCCGGGTATGGTGATCTTCTGGCCGACCTTGATCAAGTCGGGCCGGCTGATGCCGTTGGCCTTGATGAGATCGCTCGTCTTGGTCCCGAAGCGGGAAGCAATGGCTCCCAGGCTGTCGCCCTTGCGCACGACATATGGAATTTGAGCGAGGGCGCCCGAGGGAATCTTAAGTTTTTTGCCGAGAAAAAGAAGATCGGGGTTGGAGATGCCGTTAAAGGTTTGTAGGGTCGCGGTGGAAAGACCGTATTTCCTAGCGATTCCGCCTAGGGTTTCATTCTTGGCCACAACATGTATGCTTTCGCCAAGAAGAATGCCCGAGCAAGTCAAGGCACAGAAAAGCCAAAATAAAATCCTCATCTACCAGCCTAATTTTATTTTGAATTGCTATGCTTATGGCAACCAAGAAGTTGAGTTTTTCAGGATTTATCTTATTCGGCTTTGCCAATTCGAGGCTTTTCCACAACCTTTTATTCTTCCATGAAATTAAAGACGAAGATCTGGCTGGTCTCTCAAGGCCTTCTCATCCTTACGGCATGCATCATCCAGCTGACCTTCTATCATGAAATCAAGTATGGGCCGATACTGGGAATGGCCAAGCGATCCTATTGGGAGATTATTTCCGACGCCGAACCGACCATTCCTACGGAAATTCTCGCCCAAGGGATTGGTCCTGAACTTTATGACGGACGCTTGCCCGTGACGCGTTCCGCCCGAGACCCAAACTCCCGCGGTTTGGCTGCCTATCGTCTGGCTGCAAGGCAGGAGCAGGGAATCCGGTTTGCCCTATACGGGGGCGTGTGCGTGAATATCCTTTACCTGCTGGCTTACCACTCTCTTTTTGCTTACTTTGAAAGAACCCTCTCTAGGGCAAAAAAAAGAACCCTGCCATGAAGATTCTCGTTCTTTTGGGTTGCTTAACCGCTTCAGAGTTTTTGCATTGTGAAGCTTAAGTCCAAAATTATGATAAGCCGATCATCCTTGAAAGCACCCAGTCTGCTATCCCTAGTCCTCCCTTTTCTTGTCCCGGGTGGTCTTTCGGTGCAGGCCCAACTTCAATCCGGTCAGTTCCTGGAAGGTGATAAGCCAGTCGTCGATTATTACGAGGATCTCGACGACAAGACCTATTATCACCAGAAAAGAATCCACGGAATGAAGGGAGAACTTAACAACTACTCCCAAAAGTTGCATAACCTTCAGAAAAGGTTCGACGAGATATTCTACGGGTTATCCTCGCAAAGAAAGTTCTCCACCCCCTTCGACCTTACGAATCAGCCCTCTCGTCCGGAGTCGGGAAGGTTTGAGTATAATTCTACCCTGCCTTCGGTTGAGGAACGTCGACCCCGAGCCAGTTTGATCGAAGAGGTTCGCGAACCCGCTGTGGATCAGCTCGCCTTCAACGTCCAGTCGCCGGGTGAGTTCACTGGAGGAGATCAGGCTCCCACTGCTTCCTCGAAGACAACTGCAGGTTCCAGTGGCTCCGGTTTGGGCAAATACTTGATCCTGAGCCCTGCCGTTGCCTTTCCCCACAGGACCCAAGATAACGCTGACTCCTTGCGAAAGTATGATTCAGGCATGTCGGTTTCCCTTGCGGCTGGCTTCAGGAACGGGGGTGCCCGTTTCGGTCTTGGGGCTTCCTTCAAGAAGCACTCTTTTCACAAGGATGCCTTGAACAAGAGCACCGGCTCGGCGCTTACGGGATCAAGTGAAACCATTGCCGCCTATCTGGATCTCGGCTATGAGTTCGCATTGGTTGGTTCCCTGGAAGGCTATGCCGGATTAGGCTTGGGCTATTTCACTTCCCGCACCGATGATCCCCTGGATCGGCGGGAAGATGGTTTTTTCGCCACCGGAGCCCTCGGTCTTTCCTATCAGTTCACCCAACTCTTCGCTCTCCGTTTGGGATATCGCTATTACCATGAGGAAGAAGTTCCCGCCCACCTTTCGGAATTGGGTTTTGATTTCGACTTCTAACTTTTCGTGAGCATGGCAGGCGACGGGCTTGCCGACACACCCTTCAGGCAGGGGCCCTTTGCGAGGCTCCTGCTCTTCCCTTTGGGAATCATCTATAGACTCTGGACTTGGTCTATCCGAATACGTTTTTCGTCCGATGATCAGAAAATTTACTCGGAGAAATCGTCCCGTCCAGTGGTCATTCTCCTTTGGCACAACCGCCTTTTTCTTGCTGGCGAGTGGCACAGGCGCTTCCGAGCAAAGATGAACTGCTACGGTTTGATTAGCGGAAGCAGAGACGGGGCGCTTCTGGAGACCTTTTTTGGCTGGGCGGGGATTCGAGCCGTCCGCGGTTCGAGCAACCGTCGAGGAAGTCAGGCTCTGCGTGATTTGGTGAAGGTCGTCAAGTCGGGCAACGACGTGGGCATCACGCCCGATGGCTCTAGAGGGCCGAGGTATGAGGCCAAACCAGGAGCCATTCTCCTCGCCAAGTTGACCAAAGCCCCGATCCTCATTCTATCTTTTGAGTTCGGGTGTTCGATCAAGCTCAAGTCATGGGACACCTTCGTCGTCCCGCTTCCTTTTTCGAGAGTGACTGGAAGCGTAAAGTTGCTTGAGCACAAGGAGATCTTTGCTGGACGCAGTGTCGATGAAGCGACCCTCTTTGCCCAGCAAAAACTAAACGAAATGACCAAGGACTGAGTTTTTTATTCCCTTCGCGAAGAATCATCTTGCCCAGCGTTTCATCCCTTCTTTTTCTTCCATCTTTCCCCATGAGCCCCGTACTTCAGACCAAGGACCTTACCAAACGCTTTTCCAAGGTGCTTGCAGTGGACCGATTGAACCTTTGCTTGGAGCGAGGTTCCATTACTGCGTTATTAGGTGGAAACGGAGCTGGCAAGACGACGACTCTTTCGATGTTGCTAGGTCTGCTCAAGCCGACTTCCGGACAGATCGAGCTGTTTGGCGAAGATTTCATCGAAAACAGGTTCTCAGTACTTGGACGTATGAATTTCTCGTCTCCCTACGTGGATTTGCCCCAGAGACTGACGGTGAGGGAGAACCTCACCGTATACGCCAAGCTTTATGGCGTTCGGGGTATTGACGAGCGGATCCGAGAACTGGTAGAGGAATTCCATTTAGGGGACTTCATGGACCGTCGGCTACGAAAGCTTTCCTCCGGGCAGAAAACACGGGTTTCGCTGGCCAAGTCTATGGTCAATCGGCCTGATTTTCTTCTCTTGGACGAGCCCACTGCAAGCCTTGACCCTAGCACCACCAACTGGATCAGGGAATTACTTAATCAATACCGCAAGGAAACTGGAGCAACCATTCTCTTCGCAAGTCATGACATGAGAGAGGTCGAGCTCTTGTGCGACGAGGTTCTTCTTATGCGCAAGGGGAGGCTGGTTGAAAGAGGAAGCCCCAAGGATCTGCTGGCCAAGTACGACCACGATACGCTCGAACAGGTTTTCCTTCAAGTTAACCGTGGGGAGGGGGAAAGGTGAGCAATTTCAGTTCGATGGGTCGAATCTCGGCCCTCTTGCTGCGTTACGTCTATCTTCTTCGCAGTTCCTGGCCCCGGGTCATCGAGATTGCCTATTGGCCCACCATGCAGATGATCATCTGGGGTTTCGTGTCCCGGCATTTTTCCTCATCGAGCCCTGAACTAACCGCCGGTGGCATCCTTATCTCCGTAGTTCTGGTATGGGATTCCCTTTTCCGCTCCCATATCAGTTACACCCTTTCCTTTCTTGAGGAAATGTGGTCTAGGAATCTCGGCAACCTTTTCGTTTCACCCCTTCGTCCTGCCGAATTAATCGTGGCCTTGGCTTCGGTAAGCTTGATGCGAACCTTGATCGGTATGGTCCCTGCCGCCCTTTTGGCCATTCCCTTTTTCGGGGTCTCGGTCTTCGATATGGGGCTTCACCTGTTGGCTTTCTTTTTCAACCTCGTCTTTACGGGTTGGGCGATTTCGCAGTTCGTGACCGGGATTCTCATCCGCTATGGCTTGGGTGCGGAAAGCCTGACTTGGGTCCTTCCGTTTCTCATCGCTCCCTTTTCATGTATTTATTATCCCCTTGAGACCCTTCCTCCATGGATGCAGTCGGTGGCTTCCTTCGTTCCCACTTCATACGTCTTTGAGGGGATGCGAGCCCTCCTGATAAACGGAGAAGTCAGGACGGATCTTCTGACAAGCGCATTCCTTCTCAATCTCTTCTATTTCATGGTCGGGGTGGCTACTTTCTTCTTCGCCTTCGATTCCGCGAGGAAGCATGGACTGCTTTTGCAATCCGGGGAGTAGTTGTTCGTTGCCATGAGGCAAAATTATCTACAAGTACAAATACCTTCAAACCTTCAATTCCCCTCACTATGGCTAGAATAAACAAGAACTACGATAAGTTGGCCGCAGGCTATTTATTTCCAGAGATCGCTCGCCGAACGAAAGCATTCCTTGATACCAATGCCGGAACGGAAGTCCTCCGTCTAGGAATCGGCGATACCACTGAGCCCATCGTGCCGGCAGTCCTCGAGGGCTTGCACCAGGGTACGGATTCACTAGGCAAGGTGGAAAGTTATTCCGGTTACGGTCCGTCCGAAGGAGTTGGCCCTTTGCGACAGGCCTTGGCTCGGGAGTACGGGGATCTGGGAGTCAATCTGTCGCCGGAGGAGTTTTTCGTCAGTGATGGCGCCAAGTCGGATTCCGCAAATATTCAGGGAATCTTCTCCGATGACTGCATAGTCGCGGTTCAGGACCCCGCCTATCCCGTCTACGTGGACAGCAACGTCATTTCCGGGCGAACGGGCGCAGCATCTGATTCGGGTTACGATGGCCTCGTATATATGCCCTGTACTGAGGAGAATGGTTTCTTTCCCGCACTCCCCGAAGGCAAGGTCGACCTGATCTATCTTTGCAGCCCGAACAACCCTACCGGAGCCGTGGCCACGAAGGAACAACTGAAGTCGTTCGTTGATTATGCCGTAGAGAACCAGGCAATCATCTTTTTCGATTCCGCCTACGCGTCCTTTATTACCGACCCGAAGCTGCCGCGATCCATTTATGAAGTCGAAGGTGCCGAACAGTGCGCCATCGAGTTCAACAGTTTCTCCAAGACGGCTGGGTTTACGGGGGTCCGCTTGGCATGGACCATCGTGCCAAAGGCTTGCCGAGCGGAGGATGCCGAACCCGGTAAACTTCATTCCCTCTGGACCCGTCGCCAAAACACTTTTTTCAACGGTGCCTCGAATATCGTTCAGGCTGGAGGCATGGCCGCCTTGAGCACGGAGGGAAAGGCTCAGACGGGCGAACAGGTCTCCTTCTATCTGGAAAATGCAAGGATCATCAACAAGGGTCTCCAAGAACTAGGCATCACGACTTATGGAGGAGGCAATGCCCCCTACGTTTGGCTCAAGACACCTGATGGACTCTCGTCATGGGACTTCTTCGACAAGCTGCTGGGCGAATGCAGGGTGGTGGGGACGCCAGGTTCCGGTTTCGGCCCGGCGGGGGAGGGCTTCTTCCGCCTGAGCGCCTTTGGGCATCGTGAAAATGTGGAAGCCGCCGTCTCTTCCATGAAGGACAACCTTATGATCTGAGGTCCGCGATCCTGAGTGCTTCAGAGGTAGCTTTGAATAGTTGGCTTGATGACCAGTTCCGGAATGTGGGCTCTTGCAGGCAACTCGGCAAGCAGAAGAACGGTCCGGGCAACGTCTTCGGGCTGAAGGATTTTGGCCCGATGCTCCTGGGGTGGAGGAACGGGGCGTTTCTCCAGAATGGGCGTATTGACTTCGCCCGGGAATAGGTTCGTTATTCTTATGCCTTTCTCGCGCTCTTCCTCTGCGGCGCAGGAACCGAGAGCCGTCATGCCGAACTTTGATGAGTTGTAGGCGACTCCGCCCAGTGGATGCGAGCGCTTTCCTGAGACTGAATTGATCATTACGACGAGTCCATCCTCTTGCGACCTCATTCTCCGGAGGGCCAGCTTAAGGCTGTCGAAAGATCCGGTTAGGTTTATCTTGAGTACGGAGTCCCAATCCTCACTCGAAAGCCGCTCAAGGGATCTCTCGGGGATATTAATGCCGGCGGCGTGGACGAGGACGTCGAGTTTTCCCAGTTGCTCGTCGAACCAGAGAAACAGTGCCTCGAGGCTTTCTCGGTCCGCCACGTCCGCCGTTTGGGCGACGATGAATTCCTCATTCTTCTTTTGGGCGACGACTTCTTGAAGGGCTTCCGATCTTCTGCCGGCAATCGCTACGTGGGCGCCCTTTTGAGCAAGGAGCAAGGCAGTTGCCGCTCCCATCCCGGAACCGCCTCCGATGACCAGAACGTTCTTTCCCGATAATGTCTTCATGTCCATAGGTATCGTATGTCCAGACTCATTTGCCAAATACTATCTTTCCCGCTCGAAATAATTTCAATCAACCGATTTTCTCTGCAAGGGCTGATCAAGCAGGGTTTGACCGTCCAAATAAAGTTTCCTAATCTCATTTCGCATGGAATATCTCTTTCGAGCTTTACTGGGGGTGGCTGGGATAATCGGTATCGCTTACTTGCTTAGCTCTGATCGTCGCAACGTAGACTGGCGGGTCGTGGGAGGCGGTTTGCTCCTGCAATTTTCCATTGCCGCCGGGGTCCTCCTTGTGCCTTTTATCGAGAGTTTTTTCGGTTTAGTGGCCAAGATATTCGCGGTGGCACTCGACATTTCCGTCCAGGCAGCAGGATTCGTCTTCGGTCCGTTATCCAATATCGAACGAATGTCCGATGCCTTTGGCCCTGAGAACGGATTCGTCTTTGCCTTCATGGCTTTGCCCAGCATCCTGTTTTTTTCCGCACTTTCTTCATTATTGTACTATTTTGGCGTACTGCAGGCGGTCGTAAGGATGATGGCCTGGGTGATGAGCCGAGTGATGCGTCTATCCGGAGCTGAAAGTCTGGCCGCGGCTGCTAATGTCTTCGTGGGCCAAACGGAGGCTCCTCTCTTGGTCAAACCCTATGTGCCAAAGATGACTCTATCTGAGATTCTCGCCCTGATGGTTGGGGGCATGGCGACCATTGCGGGTTCGGTTTTCGCCATTTACATGGGAATGCTAGGAGGAGGAGACGAGAAATCTATGCTGGAGTTCGGCAAGTTCCTTCTTTGTGCATCCGCGATGAATGCTCCCGCCGCTCTGCTGATCGCAAAGGTTCTTCTTCCCGAGACCCAAGAGGTGAGCCGGGACCTCACGGTCTCGAGGGAAAGTATAGGTCGAAACCCCATCGACGCCTTGGCTAACGGAACTTCACAAGGCCTGCAGTTGGCCCTTAACGTAGCGGCCATGCTTATCGCCTTTTATGCCGTCATCATGCTCGCGAATGAAGTGCTTGGAGCTATTGGCAGCATTTCTTGGTTTGGCTCATCCACTCTCAACGAGTGGGTTGGTGAAACAAGTGGTCAAAGGTTCGATAGCCTTAGCCTGCAGGCTATTTTCGGAGTAATCTTTGCTCCCATTGCCTGGCTCATCGGGGTCAATAGCGTGGAGATTCTAAACGTTGGGCAATTGATAGGCATCAAGATCTTCGCAACTGAATTCTTCGCCTATATTGAGCTTGCGGAAATGAAAACCAATGGGTTAAGCCCACGATCAGTCTTCCTTTCTACTTTTGCCTTATGCGGATTTGCCAACTTCATGTCCATCGGGATCCAGATCGGTGGGATAGGAGCGCTCGCCCCGGAACGCAGGTCGGACTTGGCTTCTCTCGGTCTCAAGGCTTTGATCGGAGGAATGCTCGCCAGTCTTCTTTCGGCAAGCGTGGCGGGTGCTTTCTTTACGCAATGAGTTCCCAGACGCTCTTTTGTTTGGTGGTTTGACCTTTTGCCAAGTCCCTCTAGCATAAGCCTCTGATAAGACATGACCAACGAAGAAATCCAGATTCCACGGGAAGTCCCGGTCATGACGCTCCGGGAGTGCGTTTTGTTTCCCAAGGCCATGATGCCCCTGCGTATATTCGAGCAACGATACCGCCTCATGCTTGAAGACGTCTTGTGCGGAGATCGAATGTTTGCCTTGGTCGGAGTCCGCCCCGATGAACAGGGTCAAGTCGAACAAGAAATTCCCTACGACGTCGCCACCGTGGGTTATATCCGAGTCTCGAAAAAAAACCCGGATGGCACTTCCTTCCTTTTGCTGCAGGGAATTGAAAGGGTAAGAATTTGCTCGATATGCTCGGAAGAGCCCTACCGAATAATCGAGGTCGAACCTATCGAAACCCATGTTGATGAATCCGCCTTGGCCATGCGCGCAGAACTGACCCTTCAGTTGGAGCGGAACAGGAAGCTTGGTGGCGATGTGACCGACGAGATTCTTGATTTCCTGCATCCGCTTGAGGATGACGTGGCCTTCGTCGATCTAGCCGCCTATTCCCTTTGCAAGCAGGCTTTGCGCAAGCAAGCCATGCTGGAGGTTGCGACACTCAGTCAGAGGGCGAATATGCTTCTGGAGGACTTGCTGCTCGAAAACGATAAGCTTTCTCTCTTGAAAGAAGCCCTTGGCGACCTACCGGATGAGGGCTTTGATTCAAACTGAGGCCGAATCCATGCCTGAACTGACGGACGAACAGAAAGCTGCCCGGGTCCAGCGCTTCAGGCGCATCATCAAATACAGGAACTGGTTCGGGTGGGTTTTTGCCGTCGTGGGAGGAATGCTCTTTTGGAATGGCTTCGAAGATGGCCAGAGTCCGATCATCATGCTCAATGGAGCAATGTTTTTTGGATACGGCTTATTTATGGTGTGGCAAACTAGGCGCGCCAGAGAAAAGTTGGACGGGAGAGAGGGCTGAGCGTTATCAGTCTTCCCAAGCCTTTGGGTGCAGCATGGTTGGTTCGGGCGGTTCGTTTTCAGCGAAATATATGCCCATCCTCAGATGTGCAATGCGGTATTCCGGAGTCTCTGGGCGCAACTTCCTTATCTCCTCGAAGATGCTTTCAGCGGAGCGGCCCTTTAGTTCGTAAAGTTCCTTGACCCCTACGTCAATCAAGTCGCGGGCCACCAGTACGTCCATGTTGGGAATCCTCATCATTGGAGAGGAGAGCGCTTCCCGGTCGACTTTCTTTTTCTTCTTGCGGGAGTTGTCCTCGAATTCGGGACCCTTGCCGAAAAAGGCATCTAGAGGAATTATGTCGTTGAGAGCCATTGGATTGTTCAAGGTTTAAGGTTCCGCAAAGGCAAATCAAAAATTTCACTTGCTTGAAGCCTTTCCGGGGAGCAAAATGAATGATTCAGCGGGCGTAGTATATCGGTAGTACGTGAGCTTCCCAAGCTTGAGGGCGGGGTTCGATTCCCCGCGCCCGCACCAGTCATGCATTGCGTGATGACATCGACCCTGCCCAATCTTAAAAGGATTTCTTCCTGCCGATTATTCCTTGCGGAGATCAATAACGATATTGGCAACTGAATCCATCTCGACGCTGGCGTCGAAAGTGAAAGCAACGAGCTTGGCATCGTCCTTCCCAAGCGAAAGGTTTTGCGAGGAACGCCCGATTTCCTGGCCCTTAAGATTCATTGCCTTGGCTAGAAGCTGACCTTCGGCAGCATCCTCAGAGGTCAGATAAACTTCTACGATAAGCTCATTGACGGAAGAAGAAGTCATAGTGATCTTCTTATCGATCAGGGAAATGCCCAAGGTGACGGGCTTTTCATCCTCCATGCACGCTCCCAAGAGAATGAATAGGGAAAATAGGACGAATGCTTTGTTCATTTTTACCATTTGAAGGGTTGTCTGAATGAAAATCTCTAACAGATGGTTAAACAAGATGGCCGAAATTTCAAGCATCTTGCGCAGTTGGTTCCGGGGAAAGGTTTCAGGCAAGGGTGAAGTTGGTTGCCCCCCAGGAACCGCTGGCCATGTCCCCAAGGGCAAAGGAAAGGACGCGTGGATCTTGCCTGAGCTTGGCGTGGACCGTTTCCCTAAGCGTTCCGATTCCCTTTCCATGAATGATTCTGCCCTGGTTGATTCCCTTTTCAAGGCAAGCGTTTAGATACTCGTCAAGAAGCTCCTTAACCTCGCTCGGCTGGAAACCGTGAAGGTCAAGGATTCCATTGATGGGAACTTCCTGAGGTTGCTGAGGATTATCTTCCTTCACTGAGGAAACTGGACCTCGGTAAACGGACGCCTGGGCTTGCCTTTGACCACTTTCCCGTCGACGGGATCGAAGGGCTTATTTGGGTCCTGCCTGGAGGCTTCGCCGAACCTGCTTGGAGTAGGTTTGGGGGCTGGGGTAGGAGCTGCCTGAGGGGGCGGCTCGGCTTGAGGTGGGGCCTCGTCCCCAAATTCGTAGGGAGTGGCCTTTTGCTGTAGCTCGCAACCAGTAAGTAAGAGAAGCCCGATAAGGGCGATAAGATGAAGTCGACTCACGATATCAAACAATTGATTCTGTGGGCTGATGCGTCAAGCGAGCACTTGACTGAGTCCGAGTTTTGTATTGGAAGAAAAGTGAAAAAGTAAAGGTTTTCACATAGCCCTAGCATCGATCCTGAAAAAAATGAATGAAAGAAAGAAAAAGATAGCCGTTGTTCTCTCCGGTTGCGGAGTCTTCGACGGAACCGAGATTCACGAAGCCGTTCTTACCTTGCTTGCAATCGAGGAAGGCGGAGCCGAATGGCAATGCTTCGCCCCGGATGTCGAGCAAATGCACGTCGTGGATCATTCCACTGGTAAGGTGGCGGAAGGTTCGGCCCGTAACGTTTACGTCGAGAGCGCGAGGATCTCAAGAGGTGGCGATACCCTTCTACGACTGGCTGAATACACTCCGGCTAACTACGATGCACTAGTTTTCCCCGGAGGATTCGGGGCCGCCAAGAACCTGTCTGATTTCGCCACCAAGGGTCCTGAGGCTCAGGTCCATGCGGAAGTCTCATGGGCGGTGCGAGAAACCCATTCTTCAGGAAAGCCGATCGGTTTCATTTGCATTACTCCAGCCAGCGTAGGAGCCATCGAGCTGGGCCATGCAGGCGTTACTCTTACCATCGGTAACGATCCAGACACTTCATCTGCAGTTGAACGACGTGGAGCCAAGCACGTCGAGTGCCCTGTTGAGGAGGCGGTGGTGGATCGTGAGAACAAGATCGTGAGTACTCCCGCCTACATGCTTGGTCCACGAGTTATGGACGTAAGCAAGGGCATAAGAGCATTGATCAGGGAAGTCCTTGAGCTCTGCTCTTAGGGTAAACTACCACTTCCCGTACATCGGGTTGGGAAGGATGAAGAACTTCTCGCCTAACCACTTCTCCTTCTCATCCGGAAAGTCTCCCATTGCGTCCCCAAAGTATGCAACGACCCGGAGAGGGCCCGTCTTTTTCATGCGTCCCTTTCCCTGGAGTATTTGCTCCCTTCTCACCTGCTTTGTATCTTCCTTGTTTCGACGCAAAAGGAAAAGGTCATCCTTGGCGAGAACACCCAGCTTTGCAAGGTTTGCGCGGGTGGGCTCAAGGTTGTATTCCATCCTGTTGCTTAAGAAGACGATTTTTACGCGGTGCATCCTGACTTTTTCGATAAAGGCCTTTACTCCGGGCACCAAGCCGGCTTCTCGTCGAACGACCCACTCGCTCCAAGACTCTTGGGTAAAGCCGAGGTTAAGCCTGAACCGCTCTACTTGATACTTGCTGTTGTCGAGAACGGTTTCATCGAGGTCCATGACGATGGCATCTCCAGGGCCAGCATTTTTGAGCTTGGGCAGGAGAGTCTGCTCGGCTAACCGGTAAGTCTGGGTGCAGAGGCTCGAGTACTCCTTGGATTGGGTAACCCACCTAACGTCGTTGGGAAGGGCTTTTTTCTCAAGTGCTTGGAGGTTCGCCCAAAGCAGGAGCAGTGGAATAAGGAGCGTTTTGTTCGTCATGAGCTGGTTTGGTCGAGGTAATTACAACTTAGCTCATTGACGAAAAATCAGAAGCAAAAACCTCTCCAAGTCGGGATGCATCCTTGTCCGAACACTGCTCAGAGTGTATAGTAAAATCATGAAAAGCCAGTTTTGGCCCTCAATCTTATGCTCGATGATGATCATTGGATGTTCACATCATGGCGACTCCTCCCTAGAAGGATTGTCGGATAGGGAATACGAGCTCTGGAATGCTTGGCAGGATAACCGTATTCCGACATTCGATTACCTTGATGGAATGATCGACCTTGCCATTGAGCGAAGCACCAGAAATTTTGCCCAGAGAAGATATTTGCTTGCCCGTTCCCCCAAATGGAGCCCCTCCCTCCATCCCAGGCCAGACGTGAAGCTTCGTAAGCTGATCATCGAGTCCCATCGGCATGGACGCCTCGACGCGTCGGAACACGATATCTTGATGAATCGGTTGCCCAAGTTGCAGCGACAGTGGAGTGACCAGAGGAGTTTACTTAGCAAGGACCGCTTTCATCGGGGGTACGCAAGATGACCCTTCCAGGTATTCCTTCATTGGTAAAAAGGTTCGCTTAGTTCCCCATGCCACTCCTCAAGATCAGTCTTTCTCATTCCGAGCTGCCGGAAGAATCATGCCAACGTCTCAAGAGGGAAGGTTCTGCCATACTAGCCGAGGAAACTGGCAAATCGATCGATTTCGTTATGGTAGTGCTCGACTTCGGCAACTCCTTTTCCTTCGGCGGAGATTCCTCCCTTCCCTCCGCCTATCTGGAGGTCAAGAACGTAGGCTCATTGCCTCCCTCCGTAACGGCCGCCTTGAGCGGCAGGCTTTGCGAGTTGCTTGAGGACGAGCTCTCCATGTCCGCCCAGCGGATCTACCTGGAGTTCCAGGAATCCGAACGTCACTTATGGGGTTGGGACGGAAAAACCTTCGCCTGAATCAACCCCTTAGGACTTGTTCCAGAAGATAACCAGGTTGTGGGTTTGCCTGCCTGCGGCCACGATTTCCGGTTTCCCGTCGCCATCTAAATCGGCGACCTTGAGGTCTTCCACAGCGACCTCCTTGCCACTCAGTTTGTATTCCTCCCACTTTT
The DNA here is from genome assembly GCA_002500665.1 of Opitutia bacterium UBA7876. Classification (GTDB taxonomy): domain Bacteria; phylum Verrucomicrobiota; class Verrucomicrobiia; order Opitutales; family Seribacteraceae; genus Seribacter. The sequence continues at coordinate 2,638 of DLRY01000014.1, read as the reverse complement.
CAAAAGTCTTATCCTTTGGGACGTAAAGCTTGAGGCCCGGGGCTCCGCTGGGCCTCATCGCCCTCCATCCTGCGACGATCTGGTCATGTCCGAGCCCGAGGAAATCTCCCGTACCCAGAGCATGGCCATCCTTGAGGGAGTCATCCAGTTGAATCCTCTTCCAGTCGTCGCCTCTTTTCAGGTAGCATGCGACAACCGAGCCGTGCCGAGGCTCGATGGTTGTTACGAAGTTTTTCCCGCGGGCGTCTTTTCCGTCCCGCACTTCCCCCCCGAAAGGCTTGGCGAGAAGGGTTGGTTTCCATTTTTCCCCGATTAGATCGAGATACCAGGTTCCTTCCATGCCGGTAATCAGAATCTCCTCCTCCTCGTCGTCGTCCCAGTTGACGGGGTGAAAATTATGGCTGTTGTGAAGATGCGAAAAAACCAGAGTGCTTGCCCAGTCCTCCTTTTTGGGTGATGCAGGGTATTCGTAGGCTAGCAGCTTGAGAGGGTCTCCCGCATTGTTCTTGTTTCCGCGTCCATGAAGAGGCTTGACGATCAAGCTGTATTTGCCACCCGGTCCCTTTACCCAGTGCATGCGGTGGGTCGTTGGCTCATGGGGTAGGGGGCGGTGCCCCCATTTCACCTCCGAGCCTTTCTTTGGGAAGAGGTAAAAGACCGCTCCGCTGTTGATCGTATCCCCCGGGTTCCATTCCCCGCCCAAAGCCAGTTCCGCACGTCCATCCCCGTTCAGGTCGCGTGCTGTCAGGCAAACGTGGTCACGCCGCGTGAGGTGATCGACGATAATCCGTTTTTTCCAACTCGGGTTCTCGTACCAGGCGACCTTATCCTTGTCGACTAGCAGAACGTCGACCTTGCCATCCGCATTCATGTCGGCCAACTGAACCCCATAGCCTATGCCAACTTCGTCGTCGATGGTTTGCATCTCGAAGCGGGGGGATTTTCCGACAAGAGTGAAGGAGAACAGAAGAGCGAAAATAAGGTAAGGCGTTTTCATCATTTCTTTCTTGAAGTAAAATGAACTGAAATCAATCCGCATATTAATAGTCTTTACAAAATCCAGTCTGGATTTTCATTGGGTGTAATGAAACCCATCCCGACCGCTCTCCTCTCCGTCGTCTCCGTTCTGCTTGTTTTTTCCTGTTCCAAGGAAACTTCTGAGGAAACTTCGGGAGGCATGGATGACCGCAAATCCGCTCCCGTTACAGCCACTGAAACTACAACCCTCCCGCAGGTCGAGGAAGATTCGGGTCCAGAGGTTGAATCAAATTATTCAGCCCAGATTATCGACAGTCCGTCCATCCCTTCGATTGATCAGGAATCATGGGAGAAGTTCGTTGAATACGACGAGGTGAATCGGGGCGTCGATTCGCGCACGGGGAAATTTATTGAGGGAAGACTGAAGTTTTTTGCGGAGGACGGTAGTTTGGCGAGCATCTACAATTTTCAGGAGGGTCTTCCCCACGGGAGATGGGAGGACTACCATCCCAATGGGGTAGTCTCGATGGTCGTTACCTACGTAAGGGGAGTCAAGGAAGGACCTGAGATGTGGCAAACCGAGGAGGGGGTTAAGACCTACGAGGTCAACTTCAAGGCAGGGGAGATGGTCGGTCCGGAAATCATGTACGATGAAAACGGATCCATTCTGTCGGAAGTCCACAGATTCGAATCCCCCCCGGACCCAAACGATACGGACGATGGGGTTCTGGATGATGCCGGCATCGATCTGGACGAAGGAGTGGAAGAACCGGAGGACGAAGTACCCGCCATCCCCGTTAATCCTCGCTGACCCTTGAGCCTTTAACCGCATCACCGATACCATCTCACTCATGAATGCCATACTGAAACTCGTTTTACCCCTTTTTCTTTCCTGCTCGGCCACGGTCTTTGCGTCACAGGCCTTCCGGTTTGCCGCCACCCGTGTCCTTGATAAGATCGATACACCCAAGCCGGTCATGTTGCTTGAGGTTCCCGACGGATCCGAAAGAAGCCTCCTGGTCCTGCAGGGAGGAAAGGTCCTGAGCTTTGACCGCAACCTCAATCCTTCAAATAAGAAAGTCTTTCTTGAAATGTCCCCCGAGAAGATGATCGACAATGCCTTCGAGGAGGGGTTGCTTGGCCTGGTTTTTCACCCTGATTACCCCAAAAACAAACACTTCTACCTTTATTACACCCTGCAAAACCCAAAGCGTTCGGTACTGGTAGAAAGAAAAATGAGCGATGTGGAAAAGCTCGTTCCGGATTCGACTTACCAGCGTATCTTGCTTGAAATCCGTCAACCTTACTGGAACCACAATTCGGGAATTCCCGTTTTCGGGCCGGATGGATATCTCTATTTGTCAACGGGTGATGGAGGAAAAGCCAATGATCCTCACGACCTTGCACAGAACACCTTTTCCCTTTTGGGCAAGATTCTCCGCATCGACGTCAATCAAAGGACGGGGCTCCTGCAATACGGCATCCCCAAGGACAACCCCTTCGTCGATAAGCCTGGCTTCAGGCCCGAGATATGGACAACAGGCATGCGCAACCCATGGAGGTTGCATTGGGATTTCAAATCCAAAACCCTTTACTGCGCAGACGTTGGGCAGCATCAGAAGGAGGAGATCAACGTCATTACCAAGGGAGGGAATTACGG
>DLRY01000039.1 GCA_002500665.1 Opitutia bacterium UBA7876 | reverse complement strand
CTTCGAGCAGTACGATCATTTCGGACGGTTCCGGTTACTTGAACTGGACAAGCCGGTCGACGCGACTAGCAAGATCGTCAACTCGGGCGTCCCTGAGATCGACGGTGACGTAGGAACCCCCTTCGAGCTGATCGAAAGGTTGGCAAATTCAACTCATTGCGAACAAGTCTTCGTGCGTTACGTCTTCCGGTTTTTCATGGGGCGCAACGAGACATTGGGCGATGCCAAGACCTTGCAGGAGGCCCACAAGGCCTACGTCGACAACGACGGAAGCATGGAATCTCTGGTTCTTTCCCTCTTGAGCTCCGATTCTTTCATCTACCGGGCCAAGCCCGTTTCTCTGGCCAAAGTCGTCCCACAAGGGAGATAGCCTCTCCACGCAAAATGGCATTTTGAGGTTTGCCAATGAAACTTTCGGTATAGAAAATCCGATTGCCCAAATACTCACCAATTGCCCCTTGCCAACGACCTTTGCCATCTAAATATCAAATGAATTCTATCAACCGGCGGAATTTCCTTCGCGGGGTGGGTGTTTCCCTCGCCCTCCCTTCACTCGAATCGCTTCATGCGGCAACCGGTCATAAGTCCACTGCCCAAAGATTCGTCTGCGTCGCAACGAATTACGGGATGAACCCGGGTGGGTTTTTTCCCGAGCAAACGGGTGCCGACTACGTCATGCCCACTCTCCTCAAGCCCCTCGAACGGCACAGGGGCGATCTGACCGTCTTCAGCAACTTGGATCACCCGGAAGTAGGCGGTGGTCACGGATGCTCGAATACCTTGCTCAACGGGGTGGAGCTCAAGGATGCCAAGGAAAACCCGCAAAGGCTTCTCTCTTTGGATCAGCTCCTTGCCGAAAAGATCGGGCGGGACACCCGTTTTCCTTCCCTCAGGATGGGCTCGGGTGGCATTTCATGGTCCAGAGCAGGGGTCAGGTTGCCCACCATGGGAAACCCAAGGGAAATATTCGCCCAGTTATTTCTAGAGGACAACCCGAAGCTCAAAGCGAAGCGCAAGCAATACCTAAGCGAGGATGCGAGTATTTTGGACGCCGTCCTCGAGGACACCCGGACCTTGAGCTCACGCCTATCCCGTACCGATCAGAAGAAGCTCGAGGAATATTTGACCTCGATCCGAGACGTCGAGAGCAAGATCCAGCGGAGGGCGGAATGGATCGACGTGCCCAAACCAAAGGCCAGCCCCACTGTCATCGAGGGGGATGACGAGGACTTCGTTGATCTGGCCTATCCCTACAATACCTCCGTGATGTACGAACTCATGGCCCTTGCCCTGCAAGCAAACCTGACCAACGTCATCACCTTCGGACATCCGGGGGGGAACCGTTTGTTTCCCTTCGACGGAATCACCTACGGGTACCACTCTCTGACCCACCACGGAAAACGCCCGGACTTGCTCAAGGAGCTGACCATCATCGAAACCTTTTATACCAGGCAATTCGCAGGTTTTATCGATCTTCTCAAGAAAACCAAAGATTCCGAGGATCGACCCCTGCTCGATTCGACCGTGGTAATGTTCGGTAGTGGCATGGGGAACGCAAGCTCGCACTCCAGCCGGAACTTGCCCGTCATGGTGACGGGTGGGGGGTTGAAGGGCGGAAACCATCACCGGTTCGAGAGAAAGGGCAGGGACGGGCGGCCCCTCTGTGATCTTTACGTCTCCATTCTTCAGAAACTTGGCTTGGAGACCGACCGGTTCTCCACCAGTTCGGCCAATTTGAATCATCTGCTTGGATGAGGAAGCTCATTCTTGGCCTTACCGCCGGTTTGCTTGTCGCCGGGACGGTTCGTGCGGCAAGGGCCGACTTGGTCCGTCCGTTCCTCGAGACCTACTGCATCAAGTGTCATGGCGAAGAAAAGCAGAAGGGAGACCGGCGCTTCGATCACCTCACCGGCAATCCGAAAACCCTCGACCACGCCGAGGGTCTGCAGGAAATTCTCGATCAACTCAACTTGGCCGAGATGCCCCCGGAAGACGAGAAGCAGCCCAAGCCGGAGGAAACCCGGCAGGTTGTCACCTACCTCACCGAGGTCCTCGAGAATGCGCGCGAAAATGCTCGGGAAAACCGGGGGAAGGTCGTCCTTCGCCGCCTTAACAGAGTCGAATACCTTAATACTATAAGAGACTTGTTCGACTTGAAGATGGTGGATTTCGATCCCACCGTCACCTTCCCGCCCGACGACTCGACCGAAGGCTTCGACAACGTGGGGGAGGGTCTGGTCGCCTCCGGGCATCTTCTTCAGAATTACCTTGATGCCGCCCGAAAAGTCGCCGACAAGGCGATCCGGCCCGGTCCCGAACCCAAGATGATTCATTACCAGGCGGGAGTGAAAATGGATCCAAACGGAGGACTGGGCGAAGCCAGTTCCGACAAGGATGCAAGAAGAGATGCCGGGCGTATGTTCATCAAGTTCAGGCAACCTCTGGGCTTGCGCCTGCTCGATAAGAAAAGGGGCGTCCCTGCGGATGGCGAATACTTGATCCGCTTTTCCGCAAAGGCAGTCCGCAGAAAATCACGTTACGAGGATTCCGATCTGAGGTATAATTCCGACGAACCCATGCGCTTGTCCATCTCGATTGATTCGCGGGATTTGGGCGCGACCGCCCACCGCATAATCGGGGAATACGAAATTCCGGACAACGAATTGATCGAGATCGAACACCGGGTCTGGCTTGAGAAAGGATTCACCTTCCATCTTCACTGGGCCAATGGTCCGAACGGTTCCTTCAAGCGGATCATGCGGAAGGTACTGCCCAAGTACAACAAGGACGCGCTTTATCCCGCCCGCAATCCCCCTGAGATGTACGTCGGCTCGGGACCCGAACTTCACGTCCGTTCCTTTGAGATCAAGGGGCCGTTCTTCGACCAGTGGCCCATGCCGGGGTTCGCCCGCTATTTTCCCGACCCTCCCGCAAACCCGGGTCCCGATTATCTCGATGCCAGTTTGATCAGGCTGGCAAATCAAGCCTTCAGGCGACCCGTATCCCCTGCGGAGCTCAAGCCTTATCTAGACCTCGCCCGGCAATTCCTCGCGGAAAAGGAGGATTTTTGGTCCGCCGCTCATTACGGGGTGCGGGCCATCTTGACATCCCCCCGCTTCCTATACCTTACGGAAAGCGATCCAGGAAAAGGGCCGGAAACTCTGGATGCCTATGAACTCGCCTCCCGCCTTTCCTATTTTTTGTGGAGCTCGATGCCCGACGAGCAACTGAGAAAATCCGCTTCCTCGGGCAAGATCCTTGAGTCTGCGGAACTGCGCTCCCAAGTCGAGAGAATGCTCAAGGATCCGAAATCTCAAGCTCTGGCAAACAACTTCGTGGGGCAATGGCTGCACCTGCGCAAGCTTGGGGAAATGCCCCCGGATCCCGAAAAAAACAAAGCCTATTACGCGGATAACCTGGAGCACGCGATGTTGGAGGAAACGCGTCGTTTCTTCAACCACCTGCTTTTCGAAAACCGCAACCTTCTTGAATTTATCGATTCGGACTACACTTTCCTGAACGGTGCCCTGGCTCGCCATTACGGAATACCCGGAGTGACCGGCGAACGCTTCGAAAAGGTCTCCCTTCTGCCCGAACACAACCGCGGCGGCTTGCTCGGACACGGTAGCATTCTCACCGCAACTTCCAACGGAGTGGAAACCCAGCCCGTGGTTCGGGGTGTTTGGATTTTGGAAAACTTGCTAGGAACGCCTCCCAATCCACCGCCTCCCGACGTCGATCCTATCGAGCCGGACACCCGAGGCGTGAGCACGATGCGCGAATTGATGGAAAAACACCGCGACAACCCGACCTGCTTCGAGTGTCACCGGAAAATCGACCCTTTGGGTCTTTCCATGGAAAAGTACGATCAGGTCGGAGCATGGCGCGACCGCTATGCCAAGCGTCTGCCCATTGACGGGAGCGGCAAAATGCCCGACGGCACGTCCATCGACGGTCCTCCCGGCATCAAGGAATACCTCAAGGCCCGGCCCGGCCAGTTTACTCGTTGCCTGGCCGAAAAACTCTTCGTATACGCCCTCGGGCGAAGGCTCAGCTTTACCGACCGGGACGACGTCGACCGGATCGTAACCCTCATGCCAACGCTCAATTACGGCTTGCGGGAATTGATCATTCAGGTCGTGGCGAGCGAACCTTTCCGTTCGAAATGAAGTGTCTTTTCATGCTCCTCGTTCTCGCGGGCGTGGCCAGTGCCGCTCAAAAGCCGAACATCATCCTAATCATGGCCGAAGACCTGGGGCGTGACTGGGTCGGTTGCTACGGAGCCACCCACCAAACCCCCAACCTCGACCGGCTAGCTAAGGAAGGCGTGCAGTACGAGACAGCCTGGTCCATGCCCATCTGTACCCCCGCCCGGGTTACCCTGCTCACCGGACAATACCCGTTTCGCCATGGTTGGACGACGCATTACGACGTCCCCAGGCAAGGCGGGGTAGGCTTGCGGCCCGACCGTTTCAGCACCTTTGCCCGGGTCTTGCGCGACAACGGGTACTCCACGGTCATAGGAGGCAAGTGGCAAGTCAACCACTTGGGCAAGCAACCAAACGTTCTTGAGGAACACGGCTTCGACGAACACTGCGTCTGGCCCGGAGCGGAGGCAGGCAAACCGGAAACCGAGACGAGATACTGGAAGGGCTTCCTGCAAGCCAACGGAAGGCGCGGGACGACTGCCTACGGGCCCTATTCGATCAACGAATACCTGATCAATTTCATTCAGCGTCACAAGGACCGGCCCTTTCTCGTCTACTACCCGATGCTCCTGGCCCGCGACCCGCATGCCGTCACTCCCTTCAACCGGAAAAAGAAACCGGAAGGGAGAACCGCTCTGTACGCCGGCAACGTAACTTACGTGGACCACCTCGTGGGCAGACTCGTTGCGGTCGTCGACAAGCTTGGCCTTAAGGACAAAACCATGATCGTCTTTACCGGGAACAACGGTTCGGCGGTCTCCGGCTCCCTCAATGGCGAAGCTTATCCGAAGGGCAAAGGAGGGGAAGCGGACTGGGGAGCCCACGTGCCTTTCATCGTCCGGGCTCCTTTCCTGAGCAAAGGAGACGTCGTGTCCCGCGACCTTATTGATTTCACCGATTTGTATCCTACTTTTCTCGAGCTAGCGGGAATTGCCCCCCCGGAAAACCTCAATCTGGACGGCAAATCCTTCGTACCAAGCTTGCGCGGGAGCGAAGATCCGTACGAAAAGCGCAGTTGGGTATATTCTCAGCTCGGAAGTTTCCGGATGATCCGCGACTGGTACCATATCGTGGACAACAAAGGATCCTTTCACAACCTCACCAAAGACCCTCGGCAAGAGAGACCGGTAAGCAAATTGGACAAGATTGCCCCCGGGCGCCGCCAACGCCTGCAAATGATAATGGACCGGTTTCCCGAAGATGCCCCCGCGCCTTTTGCAGAGTACAAATCAAAGGATAAAGAATGACCGGAAGGATAGGTGCTCGCCAAGAAACAACTCTCCTTCCATCCTGATTATTCCCGATACGATGAATCCGATTAAACAACTGACGCTCGCTTTCCTCGTCTGCCTGGCGGCATGGTCTGCCCATGGCGAAACTTTGCCCAACATGGTTTTCCTGATGACGGATGACCAGGGATGGGGCGACGTCGGCTACAACGGACATCCCAAGATCAAGACCCCGCACCTCGACGACATGGCCAAGACCGGCATACGCTTCGACCGTTTCTATGCGGGTGGATCGGTTTGCAGTCCGACCCGGGCGTCCTGCATGACGGGACGCTGCAATTGGAGGGTAAGCATAAACGATCCCTCGCGGGCGGATGAGGAGCACCTGCCTCAGGAGGAAATCACCTTGCCCGAAGCCCTGAAGGCAAAAGGCTACGCCACCGGCCACTTCGGCAAGTGGCACCTAGGAGGCTTCAATGAGAAGATGGCAAAGGGTCCGGTCCACGTCATGCCGCCGTGGAAGGCGGGGTTCGAGGAATGCTTCTCCTCCTTCAACGTCTTGGTTACCCACGACCCCTATGCCAGAATAGGCAAGCACGGCATCGAGGGCTTGTATTGGCACAACGGGCGCAACATCCCGTTCGAGGAAGGGCAGAAGGATCCGACCTTGCGGGGCGACGACGCGGCCATCGTGATGAACAAGGCGATCCCTTTCATCCGTGAGCAGGCAAAGGCAAAGAAACCCTTCCTTGCCGTGATTTGGTTCCACAACGTGCACACCCCTCTGGGTAAGAACCCCGAGCTGATGAAGCAATATGCGGACTGTTCGGTCAAGGAGCAGATCTACTACAGCAACATCACCGCGGTGGACACTCAAGTGGGGGCCTTGCGCAAGGCCCTCCGTGAGCTCGGAATAGCTGACGACACAATGGTCTGGTTCACTAGTGACAACGGCCCCAACCTGAAGGGCAAGAAAGAGGTCATGCGCGGCAAAGCCCAAGGAGGTAAGTTTACCTACACCCCGCTTGGCTCGACCGGGGCCTACCGTGGCTGGAAGCGTTTTCTTTACGAAGGGGGTATTCTTATGCCCGGCATCCTCGAGTGGCCCGCCCGGATCAAGAAGCCATTCGCCACCGACCTGCCCGCCGTGACCAGTGACTATTTTCCAACCGCTCTCGCGGCCGCCGGCATACCTTTGCCCGACGACCGTGACTACGACGGCATTAACCTGTTGCCCTTGATCGATGGAAAGATGAAGGAGCGCAAGGGAATTGGTTTCCATTGCCGCGGCATGCAGGCATGGGTCGAGCGCCGCTACAAGGTGATCCGCATAACGTCCAAGAAGCGCGAAGCCAATCCATGGGAACTTTATGATCTTCTGGCCGACCCCTTCGAAAAACGGGACCTCGCCAAGGATCTGCCCGAGGTGGTCCGTAGAATGGACGAGGAATTCACGGTTTGGGCGAAGTCCGCCAAGGCGGATGAGCAAAAGGTCCTGGACAAATACCATTCGGCAAAAACCAAAGGGGCCAAGCAGAAATGATGAAGGAACTGAGAGCCAGTCGACGCAGATTCCTCACCGCAACCTCGCTATTTGCCGGAGCTCCCTTCGTAAGCCGCCTTTCCTGGGCGGCGTGCTCCCCCATGCAAAAGCTTCAATACGCGGCCATCGGCCTGGGTGGCAGGGGAATGTTCGACGTCCAGTCGATTTCCAAGCACGAAAAGGTCAAGATGGTCGCCGGTGCGGACGTCGATTCGGCGACGGCCAAGAAACTTGAGACCCGGATGGAGGGTGTGAAGACCTTTTCCGACTGGCGCGAGATGTTTGAAACCATGGCCGCGGACGTCGACGTGGTCAGTGTCTCCACACCCGACCACATGCATGGCATTATGGCCATGAGCGCCATGAACTTGGGCAAGCACGTCTACGTGCAGAAACCCCTGGCCCAAACCATCGGTGAATGCCGGGCCATGGAGGAAACCGCCCGCCGGAATAAGGTCATCGTCCAAATGGGTACGCAAGGGGCATCTAGCTTCAACGACCGGAACGGGGTCGACCTGATCCGCCGGAAATTGATTGGGAAATCAACCGAAGCCTGGGTCTTCTCCGGAAAAAGCTGGGGCGACAAGAACCCGTTGCCGAAGCGCAAGGACCCCGTTCCCGACGGCCTCGACTGGGACGGATGGCTCGGTGTAGGCGAGAAGCGTCATTATTTAAATAAATATTACCACCCCAAGAACTGGCGGAAGAGACAGGGCTTCGGAACGGGAACCCTGGGAGACATGGGCTGTCATATCTTCAACGCCATGTACCGGGGACTTGGGCTCTCCGTACCGAAAAGGGTCCGCTCCCAAACCGCCGTTCCCAACGAACACAACTGGACGAATAACGAACGGGTGGAATTCGAATTTCCGGGTACTCCTCTCACCGATGGCGACCTCAAGGTTTTCTGGAGCAGCGATGGCGAGCGAGCCCCTGAGGAACTTACCTCCTTGGTCCCCGAAGGCGTCAAGTACCGCTTCGGTTGCTTTCTAAAGGGGGAGAACGGGGTGCTCTTGTTGCGACACGGAAGTTCCCCCATATTGCTTCCCGAAAAAAAGTTCGCCGGGGTGGAGCCTGCCAAGCTGGATGCCTTCGGACACCACAATGCCTTCCTTGAAGCGATTCTCAGGGGTGACCGGACGCACTTGCTTTCACCAGTCGATTTTGCCGCCCCCATGACCGAATCCATCCTGCTGGGCAACCTTGCGATGCAAAACTCGCCCCGTTGGCTCGAATGGGACGCCGAAAAGGCGCAGGTCACCAACGACAAAGCGGCCAACGAAAACATCCACCGGGCTTACCGGGCCGGGTGGAAAATCATGGAAGCCTAGCCGGATGATCTTTCGACTACTTGCTTTCCCCGCCCTCTTGGTCGCTTGCTCGCTTAGCGCCCGAGAAAAGCTGAACGTTCTCTTCTTCATCTCGGACGACCTCACTGCGACTGCTCTTGGTTGTTACGGGAACAAACTCTGCAAGACACCGAATATCGACAAGTTGGCCGCCGAGGGCACCCGGTTCACCCGGGCCTATTGCCAAGCCACTTTCTGCGGGCCATCGCGGGCATCCCTCATGTTTGGGTATTACCCCTATGCAAGCAAGGCCACCGGGTACACCAGCGGACGCAAGGAAGTCGGCGCAGACAAGGACAGTTGGGCCCAGCATTTCAAAAAGAACGGCTATCACAGCGCCCGCATTTCGAAAGTCTTTCACATGGGCGTTCCTCCCGACGTCAGCAAAGGCAGTGACGGAGCCGATGACCCGGAATCATGGAATGAGGCCTACAACAGCAAGGGCCCGGAAACGAGGGTTCCCGGACGAGCCGAACAGTTGTCGAATAATCCAGGTGGCTTGAAGAAAGGCACGGGCAGTAGCCAAAGTTTCAACGTCGTCGAGGCCGAGGGCGATGATCTGGTCCACTCGGACGGCAAAACGGCGCAGAAAGCCGTCGAGCTCCTCCACAAATACAAGGACATGGAAAAGCCCTTCTTCTTGGCAGTTGGGTTCGTACGGCCACACGTTCCCTTGGTGGCTCCGAAAAAATATTTTGCTCCTTACCCGCTTGGCAAAATGGCTCTGCCGCCCAAGATCCCGGGGGATCAGGACGATATCCCCCAGAATTCGGGTAATCGGCGAACGACCGCCAATTACAAAATGGACTTGAACCAACAGAAAGGCACGCTCCGCGCCTACTACGCATCGGTCAGCTTCGTAGATGCGTTGGTCGGCAAGATTCTCGATGCACTGGAGACAAACGGCCAGCGCGACGACACCATTGTCATCTTCACCAGTGACCACGGCTACCACCTGGGTGAACACGACATGTGGCAAAAGGTCAGCATACACGAAGAGTCCGCCAAAGTGCCTCTGATTATTTGCGTACCGGGCAAAAAGCCGGCCGTTTGTCATTCCCTATCGGAATTGATCGACCTCTATCCCACGGTCTCCCGGTTGTGCGGCTTGCAAATACCCGGTAACCTTCAGGGCAAGGACATATCGGGCATGCTGGACGATCCTGCCGTCAAGGTCCGCGATGCCGCCCTTTCCAGTGGCAAAGGCAGGCTCCTCCGCACGGAAAAATGGGCCTTGCTCGACTACGGAAAAAAGGGGGAACTCTATGACATGGAGAAGGACCCCAAACAATACGACAACCTCTTCGACAAACCCGAACACGCTGATACCTTAACCGCTCTAAAAGCAAAGCTGAAAGCAAAGCTGAACGAAATAGGCAAGAACGACCTAAATTTAAATAAATTATGAGAAAAACCTTTTTCATCCCTATCCTCTTTGCCATTGCGGGAGCCTTGCAAACGAGCGCGCAAGCCGCCAATCGGCCCAATATCCTGTTCATCATAGCCGACGATCAATCGCCCTTTGACTTCAAGGCCTACGACCCTTCCTCCCCCCTCCACGCGCCCGCCATAGCCGCAATGGCAAGCAAAGGCATGACGCTCGACGGAGCCTATCACATGGGCTCGATGTCAGGAGCGGTCTGTTCCCCCTCCCGCACCATGGTCATGAGCGGACGCACCTTGTGGCACCTACCACGCCGCGGCAGAAAGCACCTGAAGCGCGAAGAGGGCGTCACCAAAGGGGAAGACGTACTCAACAATACCATCCCCGCAGTCTTCAATCGCGCCGGCTACGACACGATGCGCACCTGCAAGAACGGGAACAGCTACAACTCAGCCAACGAATTGTTCACCGTCCGCGAGGATGCTACCAAGCGGGGCGGAACACCGGAAACCGGAAGCGAGTGGCACGGCGACCGAGTGATCAATTACCTCAATGGCAGGGAGAGGGCAAACGACGATGACCCGTTCTTCATCTACTTCGGGTTCTCCCATCCACACGACGTCCGCGACGGCACACCCGAACTGCTCAAGAAGTACGGCGCAGTGAACCATAGGGACAAGAAGTCCTTGCCGCCTGCCAACCCACAGGCCCCCAAGCTACCACTGAACTGGTTGCCCAAGCATCCCTTTCACCATGGCCATCCGGGCCTTCGGGACGAGGTCTCGGTCAGCGGTGTATGGGAAAACCGGGATGAGCGCACCATAAGAAACGAAATCGGCCGCCAGCTGGCCTGCGCCGAGAACATCGACCGGCAAGTGGCGCGGGTGCTCAAGAAGCTTAAGGACATGGGCGAACTGGAAAACACTTACGTCTTTTATACCGCGGATCACGGGATGGCAATCGGGCGGCACGGGCTGCAGGGAAAGCAGAACCTATACGAGCATACCTGGCGGGTCCCCTTCTTCGTCATGGGGCCGGGCATCAAGGCGGGTTCCCGGGCCCCGGGAAACGTCTATCTTTTGGACGTCTTGGCCACCTTCTGTGACTTGACGGGGATCCAAATACCCTCGACCTGTGAAGGCATCAGTTTCAAGCCCGTTCTCATGGGCAAGAAGGACCGAGTACGCGACGTACTCTACGGAGCCTATTGCGGAGGGACCAAGCCGGGCATGCGCTCGGTCCGCAAGGATGACTGGAAACTGATCAAGTACGACGTCCTCGACGGAAAGGTCCGTGAAACCCAACTTTTCAACCTCAAGGATAACCCACACGAATTCCTCGCAGAAAGTCATCAGGAAAAGGTCAAGTCACTCTCGGGCGCCAAACCCAAAGCCAGTCAACGCAACTTGGCAAACGATCCCAAACACGCCGCCAAACTCAAGGAAATGGAAGCCTTGTTATTCTCCGAGATGAAGCGCCTGGACGACCCGCACCGGTTTTGGGACCAGCAAGCGGAATAAATAATCCATCATGACAAAAGCCTGCCAAATCCTGATTGCCATTCTGCTCCCTCTTTCCGTTTGGGCAGAGACTTCCAAGCCCAACGTAGTTTTCGTCTTGTTCGACGATATCGGTTACGGACAGCCCCCGAGCTATCGAGAGAACTCGCCCTTCAAGACGCCCAGCCTGGATCGATTGGCCCAGCAAGGCATGCGTTTCACGGACGCACACTCGACCGCCGCAAACTGTACGCCGACCCGTTATGGAGTATTGACGGGCAGGTATCCTTCGCGCATCGGCCAATTCGGCGTGCTGAAGACTTATTCAAAGCCGATTATTCCGAAGAAACGGCTCACCGTGGCCTCCTTTCTCAAGGGACAGGGCTACCACACCGCCTGCATTGGCAAGTGGCACCTTGGAATGAACTGGGTGGACGTCAAAAAAGGCAAGAGCGAGGAGCTTCCCATCGGAGCCCGCATGACCGATGGTCCGAATGCTCTCGGCTTCGATTATTTCTATGGCTTTACCCATGCCCGCAACATCGGGGGAATCATAGAGCAGGACAAGGTCGTGGCCAACGTAAAGGGCATCGAAAACCAGCCCATGATGATTAAAAAGGCCTTGGAATATCTTGATGCTCGAGCCAAGGAAGACAAACCCTTCTTCCTCTATTTTCCCGTCTGTCCGCCCCACAGCCCGATCGTTCCCGCAGAGGAGTTCGTGGGCAAAAGCGGCATGCAGGGCAAGGAAGGCAAATATGGGGACTGGGTCTATCAGGGAGACCATATGCTGGGCCGCATCATGGAGGCCTTGGAGCGAAATGGGCAAGCTGAGAACACGCTCATCATCGCAACTGGGGATAACGGGGCGGCGGGACGAAGCTACGAGCCCCTGAGGGATAACAAGAGCAGCATTTACGAGGGGGGGCACCGGGAACCTTTCGTGGCCCGATGGCCGGGAAAAATCAAACCGGGTTCAACGAGCGACCAAGTCATTTGCCTGAACGACCTCTTCGCAACCTGCGCAGAGATCCTTGGGAAGGATTTGCCTCCCGATGCGGCAGAGGACAGCGTAAGCATATTGCCGGCATTATTAGGCAAGGACAAGGGGCCGATCCGCGAAGCAACCGTTCACCAGGCTCCCGCGGGTTTGGCCATCCGCCGTGGAGACTGGAAATTGATCGCCTTGAGAAGCGGAACGAAAGAACTCTACAACCTGAAGGATGACCTGGGCGAAACACGCAACCTGATCGACACGAGGAAGGATCAAGGACAAAAGCTGGAGGAGCTGCTCAAGAGTTATATAGCCAAGGGTCGCAGCACACCCGGGCCAGTCCAAAAGAATGAATTCGATTTTTCATGGGACAAGGAGAGGGAACCGGGAAAGAAAAAAAGAAAAAAGCGGGAAGACAAAAAGGACAAAGGAAGGAAATAAATAAATTTTATTCCTCTTCGCTCTCCTCGGGAAGAGGGGGTGGGGCCGATAGTCGATTGGTGATGCCCCGCAGGGAAATGCGCTTGCGGATGGGGTCCTCGAAAATGAAGACGAGGGTATTGACCCGCGAATCCATGGTCCATCTCGTGCTGCTCAGAAGCCGCCAAGTTCCTTCCCATCTGAAATGGACCTGCACCGGCACGCGACCGGCCTCGGCGGTCTTGGCATCTGGGACGAAAGTTGCAGAGGACTGGGCGCGTGCGAGGATCTTCTGCTCCCCGATGGTGACGCCCACGTCCGTCGTGGTAAGGTTGACAAAATGCCGCCCCCCTCCGGGAAAACGGGCCTTGTCCGCATCCAGTTGCAGAATTTGAAAGCGCCTGCCGGTAAGGGCTACTTTTCTTGAGGTGGAAAGAAAGACCAGGATCACTTCCTTCAAGCCTTCGGGAACTTCGACCGTAGCTACCGGGTAGTAGATTTCATTCCCCTCTTCGTCTTTCTTTTTCCCATAGAAAATAGTTGGGTAAGTTCCTTCGTATTCAAGTGGTTGTGAAAAGTTTCTGGACGGGAGTCGCAGGGTTTCCCTCTCCTCGCCAAAGTAAATTTCCTCCAGTCCCGGCACGCGGGCAAAGGCAATGGCCTTAAAGGTGAATTTTTGCTTGGGTTCCTCCTCCTTCGGTTGGGCAAAAAGGCCCGCAGGCTGAAAAAGGGCAAGAAGGAAGCCGGCAAGGAAAGGCCTGAATGGCATTTTTCTCACAACTGGTTGGGCCTGAGCCATCGAAAGCGGATGATTTTGAAACGGCGCCCGAAGGTCCGGTTTTCCTGCGAAAGGTCAGGGGAACGGTCTTCGGCCAGGTTGGCGCCCGGGTCAACGTATTCGGGAAGCCGCTGGACGATCATTTCGCAATAGGCTCCATCCCTTCCATTCGATCCGCTTTCGTTGATTCCCTCTCCCCCAAAGGCTCGCAGGCGGTAGGTATCGGAGCGAACGGCCAGCAGGGAGGAGATGGGGGCCAGCAGGTCGGCTTGGGTGATGAACCCGGGAGCGCCTTCACCGCTCAAGCCTTCCGCAGCTTTGGGGTTGCGGTATCCATAGGCCGCAAGATCGCTTTCGAAAATGGGGATGGAAGTGGCCTCGAAAAGCTCGTTTAGACCCAGGTCCAGGTCGTCGGCCGCGGCTTGAACCGCACCCCTTTGTCCCAAGTCGCCGGTCGAAACGCGCCTATTGATGAATTCTCCGAGGGAGAGAAAGGGACCCCGAAGCTTGACCTGCTCGACGATTTTTTCCGCCAGTTCGCGAACCTTGTAGCGGTCCAGCGAGCGGAAGCCCGACCAGAGGGACTGGTCGGAGGCAAACCCGCTCGAATCCGAGCTGGTTCCGGCGTTGGGCATGGAGAAGCGGGAGACCGGGTAGGGCACTTCGCGTTCCACGGACATGGCCTGTCCAGGTCTGGAAACGGGTACGTCCGCCCCATTGTTGGCCCCCAGAAGAGAGGCCCAGGCGGACGGGGAGACGGAATTGACGTTGAACCCTCCCTTGACGAGCAGGTTGGAGGCGCTGCGGAGGTAGGCATCGGACTTGATCGCATTGGCGTCTCCCGTCCCAGAAAAAAGCTTGTAGAAGGTTTGGGAATCGGTTTCTGCGCGGTTCTTCCAGAGCGTCATGCGAGGGTTGGGCAATTTCCGCCCACCCTGAAAATCCCGGAAGACCTCGGTGATGATTCTCCTCTGGGAATAGAGCATGGAAATCTGCGGGGTGAGCGAGGAAAAGAAATATTCATCCCACAGGCGATCATTGGCATGATAGGAGTGGTCGATCAGGAAATCCGGCCCCCAGCGGTCACCACGGTCTCCATGGAGTTGTCCCCGATGGGTGGTCGGCACCCAAATCCCGTCCGCAGGCAGGAGAGGATGGGCATAGGAATTACCCACGACATAGGAAACGAGTGGCTGGTTGTGGCTCTTGGCCACGTTGGCATGCCGCAGGGCGCCCATGGAAATGGGGGCCTCCAAGGGTAGCTCGGCATGCGTGACGTAGCTGAGCCCCTTGTCGGCATAGAGCCCAGGACCGAAGTAGCCATGCTCGTTGTCGTAGGCGACCTCCACCGTCGGGATGTCGTCGAAGCTGCTCATGGGCAGCATTTCCATCTCATACTGCATGTTGACCATGTGTTCTTCATCCAGGTCGTAGGCATGAAACAACTGGTTGATCGGGCTGTTGTGCACCCAGGAAAGGGAGGGGTAGCGCGAATCCCCTTCCGTCTTGAGCACGACGTTGAGCAACATGAAGGGTTGCTTGAAGTTATGGACCTCCCCAAAGCTCCGCTCGGGCGTGTCCAGCCCCGGGCTCAACCGAGGCAGCCAGTTGGTTTCGTTGGCCCTGAACTGGATGCGGTGGCCGCCGATAAAGCCACCCGAGCCATTCGGTCGGGTGCAAAAGAGGTTGACGTAGAGATCCCCCATGCCTCCCGCAAACCTGGAGCGCTGTCCTTTGACCTGGACCCCGATCAAATCATTGGCATTCCCGTAGATGACGTCTCGTCCCTGGGCAAGCCAGTCGGTGTAATAACCACCGAGGATATGCCAGCCCGGCTTGTATTCTAGGCGGGCGCTAAGGCGCCCATGCCAATCGTCGTGCCTGCCATGAACCTTGATGAATTCGGCGAGGCTGGCCTCCCCGTCGGAGTAAGTCACGACTTCGCCCGGTTGAAGCGTGATGAGGTCTTCCCCTGCAGGGGGCTTGATGCGGACGTCGAATCCCTTCCGTCTGTTTCGGCTCAATTGCCAGATTTCCGAATAGTGCCTCCAGCCGGGCCCTACTTGGTTGCCGTTCTTGAACCAGCGAAGGGATATTGGGATCTGCATGACGTTGGCTCGGAATTCCTTGAAGGACAAAGGTGCCCCGAACGGGTTCCACAAGGTAATTACGGGCTCAACCACGCAATGGATGAGGAAGCGGTGCCTCTTGGGAAAGCGGGGAGGGTTGTACTTTCTTTTCCACGGCCCGTGAATGTCGCGAGCCCAATAGGAAAAGACGATCTGAAGCTTGGCCACCACGGGAAGACGCTGGGTATTGGCCGAGTAGTTGCCCTTGACTCCGAAGGATACCCCTTCCTCGCTATTTAGGACCACGGCCTCCTTGTACTGCCTGTAGTAGCCCCGGACGTCCTCCCACCTAGGCTCGGTCTTGTTTCCTCGGGAGCGCTTGGTGCGGACTTTCTCCCGCAGGCTCGCAAGTTCGGAGGAATCGTTTTCATAAAGGTAGCTTCGGTCGTCCGCTCTATAGCCGGGAGGCGCCCGGTTGAGCTCGAAAAGTAGGTTCAGGTCCTTCTTCAACCCGCCTCCGCGTGCGTCGGCAAGGACGCTGTTCGAAAATGTGGTAAGGTCATGAAAGTATCGTCCCGCAGGGTCCATCATCTCGGAGGAGGACTCGTTCCGGGAATCAAGAGCCAGTCCGAGGGATTGGAGATCGATCACCTTCTCCGCCTCCGGATCCGCGGGTGGATATTGCTCAAGTCCGTCCAAGGCCTCCAGGGCGGCCCTGGGCGCCGCGATCATAGCCGAACGAAGCTGGTGCGGCTCCGGGGAGGACTCGGTTTCGGGAAAAACGTCCGCCCGAGCTTTTGTTCCCTCGTCTCCCACCCACCATGCAATGTCGAAATCCTTCAGTTCTTCGCCCGAAACCCGGCTTGCCGGAACATGAACCGCTTTCCCTTCCCCGATACCGGAAACCAGCATCTTGTCCCTCGATGAACCGTACCTAGGGGTCTCCACGTCCCGGGCCAATCCGATGGTCGAGTCGTCCCGGTTTTCGTCGAAGGAAACCAGCCATTTGCGAAAGAAATTCTTCCGGGCCTCTTCGTAGCTTGGCTGGCTCTCCTTGTCCCAGTGGTAGGAATCCCAGACCCCAACCCAGTTGGCATGCTCCACGCCATCTATCTTCGGGGTCAGCGGATCCTCGTCGAGAAGATCGCTGGGGCCGGATATCCTCTTGTCCGGGCCCATTTGCTCCTGCAGATTCCCAAGGGCAATCCTTGCGGAATAAAGCGCATTGGCCCGGGTGATCGCTTTTTCCTTTCTTAGGTCGGAGAGCCTAAGGTCGGTAGCTACGATTCCGATTAGGGCAAGAATCAGCACGAACACGAGACTCATCAGGGCCAAGCTCAAGACAAGAGCAAAGCCCTTCCGGCCCTTTTCCCCACAAGAACCGCAAGGCACGCCTTTTCCATGGTCAAAACCAGTGGAAGATGGGGGCGGAGGAATTTCTCTGGACTGGGCGGGCCTCATTAATCAGGGATAATTGCCTTCGGCAGGAGGCTGGTTGAAGGTTATTATAGAAAGATTCCCCGACCCACGGCTTATGTCAAACGTCGAATAGATACCGCTTCTTGCCTTGCTCCGTCGCCTACAAGCGATTTTGATTCATTTCCTATGCTTTCTACGATCACGATCCTCGGGTTGCGCCGCCTGCTGACTGGGCTGGCCGCAATAGCCTTTCTACTTGGGCTTTCAGCCCAAAAACGCCCCAACTTTCTCTTCATCATTGTGGACGACCAGTCCCCTTTCGACCTTAGGCTCTACAATTCGCGCTCCATACTCGACACTCCCAATATCGACCGCCTGGCAAAGGAAGGCATGGTGTTGGACGGGGCCTATCACATGGGTGCCTGGGTGGGCGGAGTATGCACGCCTTCGCGTCATATGGTCATGTCGGGCCGGACGGTCTGGCACGTGCCGGACAAGGGGGGGCGGGTAATGAACCCTCACGTAACCAACCCGAAGAAGGTACCGCCCGACTTGGCCGAGCATACTTTGCCGGGGGTCTTCAACCAGGCGGGATACGACACGATGCGCACCTGCAAGAACGGTAACAGCTATGAGGCGGCCAATAAGCTCTTCACCGTACGTAACGACGGCACCCGTCGAGGCGGCACCGACGAGACCGGCAGCCACTGGCACGGAGAGCAGGTCATGAAATACCTGAACGACCGCGAGTCTTCCAAGGACAAGGACCCTTTTCTGATCTACTATGGTTTTTCTCATCCCCACGACGTACGGGACGGAAAACCAGGATTGCTCAAGAAATACGGGGCCGTCAACCACGTCGATCAGAGCAAGCTGCCGCCTGCCGACCCGAAGCAACCGCCCTTGCCGGTCAATTGGTTGCCGACGCACCCTTTCGACCACGGCCATACCACGGTGCGCGACGAAGTGGGGGTGAAAGGTGTCTGGAAAAATCGGGACGAGCGCACCATACGCAACGAGATGGGCCGAGAGTTCGCTTGCAGCGAGAACATCGACGTCCAAGTCGGTCGGGTACTTAAGAAGCTCGAGGCGATGGGGGAACTGGACAACACCTACGTCGTCTACACCGCGGACCACGGCATGGCGATTGGTCGACATGGCCTGCAGGGCAAGCAGAACCTTTATGATCACACTTGGCGTATCCCTTTCATCGTCAAGGGGCCGGGCATCGAGGCGGGCTCCCGAACGGTCGGTAACGTCTACCTCCTGGACGTCTTGGCGACCTTGTGCGACTTGGCCGGAATCGACGCTCCCGCCACCTCGGAAGGGAAGAGCTTCAAGTCCGTGCTGATGGGGAAGCGCAAACAGGTCCGCGACGTATTGTACGGAGTCTACTGCGGCGGTGGGCGACCCGGAACGCGATGCGTCAAACAAGGAGACTGGAAATTAACTCAGTACGAGGTCACCAAGACTGGGGTGAAGCACGTCCAGCTCTTCAACCTGAAGGAGAATCCTCATGAGTTCATCAGGGAGCATCATAACCCCAAGGTGACAGCCATGACCGGGGTAAAACCAAGTGAAAACCAGCTCAATTTGGCCAAGGATCCCAAATACGCCGAGAAACTCAAGGAAATGGAGGGCTTGTTGTTGGCCGAGATGCGGCGACTCGATGATCCCTACCGCTTTTGGAACCAGCCTGACGACGGGCTCGAGGTGCCGATCATTAAAGAGAGGATTAAGAAGCCAAAACAGCCCCGCAAACCTAAGAACCACTAGCAAGGTTCCGAATGCCCCGGATCGTTTCTTTTGTTTTCCTCGGCCTTTGGGGTCAGTGGTCGGCTTTTGCCGACCTACAACCGGCAAAGATCTTTTCCGACCACATGGTTTTACAACGCGATGCTGCGGTCCCTGTGTGGGGCTGGGCGGACGCGGACACTTCCGTCACGGTGGCCTTTGCGGATCAGTCCATTACCACCAAGGCGGATGAGGGAGGTCGCTGGAAACTGAAGCTCGACCCGATGGTGGCCTCGGCCACAGGCCGTTCACTTGAAATCAGCTCCGGTACGCGCAAAGTCACCATCCGTGACGTCCTTGTGGGCGACGTTTGGTTTGCCGGTGGACAGTCCAATATGGACTACAGAGTGCAGGGCATGGCCCGACGCCTGCCCGAGGGTAAGGCCTTGGCGGAAGCGGCGAACTATTCCGCGATCCGCCATCGTAAGGTCAGTGAGAAAAGCGCGCCGCGTCCTCAAGCTGACCTCACGGGTGGCGGTTGGGTGGTATGCACGCGCCAAAGCGTTTATGGATTTTCGGGCGTTGCCTTTGTCTTCGCCCGGCGCCTGCACGTGGAACTCAAGGTTCCTGTCGGGATCATCGACTGCGCCTGGGGTGGTACGCCTATCGAGCCCTATATTCCAGCCAGCGCCTTCAAGGGCCACCCAACGCTGGTCGAACTAGCCAAGTACGCCAAAGCCGGAGACCTCGAGGCAATCAGGAAAATGTCCGGTGGCACTTGGGTTCGAAGCCCCGCGTGGCTGCCGGGGGCAATCTATAACGGTCGCATCGCACCTGTTGCTCCCTATGGTATTCGAGGCGCCATCTGGTACCAAGCCGAGTCCAATTCCGGCAAGGGCGAGGATCCGCGCGCCTACCGGCACAAGCAAAGGGCTCTCGTGGAGGGATGGAGGAAGGCGTTCCAGCAGGAGCGCCTACCATTCTACTTCGTCCAGTTGCCTCAATGGAAAAGCTACGCTTGGACCTATGCGCGGGAGGAGCAGCTACGAGCCATGGAGGTAGCGGGGACCGGGATGGTCGTAACCATCGACCTCGACAACGCCAACGACATTCATCCGCCCAATAAGATCGACGTCGGGGAACGTCTGGCTCTCTGGCCGTTGGCTAAGCTGTATGGCAAGAAGATACCCTTCAGCGGTCCGTTGTTTCGCGAAGTCGAGATTCGGGGAAGCGAAGCCATTGTTCGTTTCGATTATGCCGAGGAAGGACTTATAGCGGGACGCATCAAGAGCATCGGAAAGATCATAGAGGTCAAGGACGGTGATCTAAACGGATTCGAGTTAGCGGATATGGATGGAGTTTGGCATCCAGCCAAGGCCAATGTGAAGGGGCGGACTGTGTCGGTGAAAAGTCTTCGAGTGAGTCAACCCTTGGCGGTCCGCTATGCGTGCCACCCAGAAGCGCCTGAGGGAAGCCCTTGGAACCTGTATGGCAAGTCGGGCCTGCCAGCTTCTCCCTTTTGTTCGGATTGGGGTCTCATGCCTTATGACCCGGCAGAGAATCCGATGCGTTGAATAATATAAATAAATATGAAAAAAAACCCCAGCCCGTTATCCGTTCTAGCCATTGCTTGGCTGTTCTTGTGCCTAGGTCCTTCTTCCTGGGCCGATCCGCGTCCGGGCAGCCCACTGTTTCGTTTCGGGGCAGTCGCCGATTGCCAGTACTGCGAAAAGACAAGCTCGAAGAGAAAGTACAACCTTTCGCCCAAGAAGCTCAGCGCCTGCGTAGAGCACTACAACAAGATGGAACTTTCCTTCGTGGTACACCTCGGAGATTTCATTGACCGTGACTTCGAGAGCTTCGACAAAGTCGTCCCTATATACAACCAACTGAATGCGCCGCATTATCACGTGCTGGGCAACCACGACTTCGAGGTGGACGAGGCCAAGAAGGCCTTGGTACCGGCCAAGCTCGGAATGAAGGAGCGCTACTATGAATTTACCCGCAAGGGATGGCGTTTCATCGTAATAGACGGTAACGACGTGAGCCTATATGCTTGGCCCAAGGACGATCCCCGAACCAAGGCGGCTTCCGAATACCATAAGTCTCTGAAGCCACGCCCGCCCAGTTGGAACGGAGCCGTGGGCGAAAAACAATTGCAATGGATCGAGTCCAAGTTGGTAGCCGCAACGAAAGCGAAGGAAAGAGTCATGCTCTTTTGTCATTTCCCGGTGTACCCGAAAAACGGTCACAACCTTTGGAATGCCAAGGTACTGACCGATCTCCTCGCTCGCTATCCGTGCGTGGCGGCTTACGTCAACGGGCACAACCATGCCGGCAACTACGGCCAGCGCGACGGCATCCACTACCTCACTTTGAAAGGCATGGTCGACACCGAGAAAAACTCTTATGCGGTCATCGAAGTTTACGCAGAACGGCTTGTTGTCAAAGGGTATGGCCGGGAAACGCAGCGTGAGCTGACTTTGCCCGAGCGGCCTTAGTTTAGAAGATCATTCTTTCTTTCGGGCAAGTCTTCACTTCCACTTCTTGGCGGATTCGTCGAGTTGCTTATCGCTTAGGCCGAATGCCTTGGCCACGCCACGGGCCATCATGACGTTACCCGACTTGTTCATGTGCACGCCATCGCTGGTCAACTGCTTTCCCTTGGGGGCATCGGGAGGGAACTCCTTCAGGGCGGCCTGCATGTCGGCGTTAAGGTCGGCCAGAAGGCATTTCTTTTCCTTGGCCAAGGCCTTCAGGAAATCATTGTAGGGCGCCAGTTTTTGGTTCAAGGCATTGGCTTGGTCTTCCCGGATCATAGTGGAGGTAAGCAGCATGACCTTGACTCCGGCCGCCTGGGCTTGGTCAACGATTGCCGTGATATTCTTCTTGTACGACGGTAGGTCGATTCCGCGCGCTCCATGCCAAACGTCGTTGACGCCACAGCTCAGGGTCATCCAGTCCGGTTTGTGGCGCAAAACGTCCTTTTCGAGACGGGCCAACATCTGGTTGGACTTGTGGCCGCCAATTCCGGCAAACACGGGCGTGATTTCAATGCCTTGATCCTTCAAGGCGGAAAGAACCAGTTGGCAGTATCCTCCGGGGCGTTTGCCCGCCGCAGTAATGGAATCCCCGAGAAAGGCAATTTTTTCTCCACTGGTTACTGCAATGCCAGACGGAACGGAGGCCATCTTGTTTTCGATCAAGCCAAACATGGCGTTGGCGAATGCGTCGCCAAGACGGACAAAGAACTTGCCGCTGCCGAGGTAGTGATAGGGGCGGTCGCTTCCCACCAAGCGCCATTGGGCGAAATTCTTGGCCCACCCGCCATCGAAGACTTTGCGGGCTTTAAGGTCGTATACCTTGTAACTCTCCACCGACACCACGTTGCCCTTGAACTCAGGCGCCTTGGCCGCTTCACGCTGGCCCACGGAGACAGCGTTCTTGTCGACTCCTTCCTTGGTCATGTTGGTTCCCAAGACACCGATAACGAAAGGCATCTTCGGAGTCTCGTACTCCCTGCGCACGTCTTTGATGAAGTGGATCATGTTCTGCCTGTAGTTGTCCCGGAAAGCATCCGAGAACTGGTCGTTGAATCCTTGGAACCAGACGAAACCAGCCATCTCGTGTCCGAACTTTGGATCATAGGCGGGATGATACTTCTTGAGATCATTGAGCACCGCGTGGACCGTCTCGTTCATCATTCTCCAATTAAGGCCGGCGTTCTTCCTGATCTCCTCAGCCTTGTCTCCGTTCTTTTCCTTTTCGTTCAACTGGTAGGGGCCGGCGGAAGGAGGACGGAAATTGTAATTGATGGACTTGCCGCCCCAGGAGGTCTTGATGAGCAGGATGGGGGCATCCAGCTTTTGCGCGAGCGAGAGCCCGAACCCATACTCCGGACCTATCTTGTCCTTGTTGCCGCCGTAGCCAACCGACAGGGGCCCAGAGCGCTTGTTGCCGTCCGCAATGGCCGAGACGTACACCTGTTCCGACACGACGCAGGCAGAAGCAACCTGCTTCCTGTAGGCCTCATACGCGTCCTTATGCTTCTTCACCTTTGCCTCCAGGGCTGTTTTCTCGGGCCCATCGCTCATGTTCTTGATCTTGTCGTTGGAAATACCGCCGGTAAGCTCGTCGGTTTTTCTTCCCTCGGCCAGTTGTTCGCTGAGGACGTTTTGGGACAGGCCGCTTCCCTTCTTAAACACCATTTGGGCAAGCCTCTTGTCTTTCGCATCGTCCGATTCATACAGGGTTGCGATGGTATGCGTGTTTGCGTGGCCGACCATGTTCGACTGGCCGGCAAGGATGAACACCTGCAGCTTTTTACCCGCTAATTTTGAGGCGAAGCCACTTATCGAAAAAAGCGATAGCAGGATGGCGAGGCAGAGCTTATTCAATATTGCATTTTTCATAAGTGCATTGTCTGGAAGGTTAATCGGGGCATGAAAGGTTCACCTTGATAATTTATAAAGGCGATATAATGAATAAGCGGAGGTTCATAACCCGCTTCAAGCATTAATTTGACTATGGCAACTTAATTGTCGACGAGTGCGATGCCCATTTCCTAAGTTTTGATTCAAACCCTATTCAGGCGCCCTAAGCTCATAATTTCTCTCTGCCCATGAAAGCCTACTTCTTCAAATATCTTTTTGTTTTTGCGTACATTTCTTCCGCCTCCGGGGGAGAGTTCGCAAGCGGCGTCGTTTACCATGACGTCAACCGCAACCAGAAACGGGATCTTGGCGAGAAGGGTATTCCCAAAATTGCGGTGTCCAACGGGGTGGATATTGTGGCAACCGACGACCAGGGGCGCTGGCGTTTGCCATCCTCGGATGACGTCATATTCTTCGTCCTCAAGCCGAGTGGATGGATGACCCCCCTGAACGACCATCTTCTGCCCCGCTTCCATTACGTTCACAAGCCGAATGGGTCTCCGCCCTCGCGTTATGCCGGCACTAAGCCAACGGGCCCCCTTCCCAAGTCGATTGACTTCCCGCTGCACAAGCAGGAGGAACCGGGCAAGTTCCGAGCCATCTTCTTCGGTGATCCCCAGCCGCGCAACCAGAAGGAGATAGACTACATCGCCAATGACGTGGTGGCCGAGTTGGCGGGCACCGATGCCAAGTTCGGGGTCACCTTGGGTGACGTCATGTTCGACAACCTAGACCTCTTCGGCAGCTTAAACGGCTCGATTGCCTTGATCGGCATCCCTTGGTTCAACGTCATCGGCAACCACGACTTGAATTTCGAGGCGAAGGTGGATCATCTTTCCGATGAAACCTTCGAGCGGGTGTACGGTCCGCCCTATTTCTCCTTCGACTACGGCGAAGTGCACTTCATCGTGCTCGACAACGTGGACTGGTTCCATGATGCCGAGCGGAAGCGCAATACCTATCGCGGTGGTTTCGGGGAACGCCAACTAGCTTTCTTAAGGAACGACTTGAAGCGGGTGCCTGAGAAAAAACTCGTCGTCTTGATGATGCACATTCCTCTCACCGGCACCAAGGATCGACAAGCCCTCTACCGCTTGATCGAGCATCGTCCCCATACCTTGAGCATATCCGGCCATACCCATCGCCAAACCCATATGTTCATTGACAAGCGAGATGGCTGGCAGGGAAAAAAACCACACCACCACATCGTCAACGTAACGGTTTCCGGAAGTTGGTGGAAAGGGGCCAAGGACGATCGCGGCATACCACACGCGACCATGTCGGACGGGGCTCCCAATGGTTACTCCCTGATCACTTTCGATGGACACGGCGCAACCTTTGACTTCAAGGCCGCCCGATTTCCCGCAAGTCACCAATTGCGTATTCACGCTCCCGTCGCCATCGAGGCGGTGGACGCCGAAAAGACCAATGTTTACGTCAACGTCTTCTCTGGTTCGGTAAAATCCACCGTAAAGTTGCGGGTGGGTAAAGGGCCGTGGGCCAAATTAAAGCAGGTGCGCGAGATCGATCCCCACTACCTCGCCCTGAGGGAAGCCGAGATCAAGTCAAACTCCACCGGTTTGCCAATGGGTGGAGGAACTCCCTCCGATCATCTCTGGAAAGGAACCTTGCCGCCCAACCTGTCGAAGGGTTCTCATTTGCTGGAAGCCGTGACCAAGGACATGTACGGCCGCGAGTTTAGAGCAAGCCGGGTCCTGCGGGTGAATTAAGTTCCGGATTTGTCCCGGTTGTCGCGGGGAAACCGCACGAAATTAAATCGTAAGCCGGAAAAGACAAACGGACAGAGGGGGAACTTGGCCAAGGCTCTAGGTACCGTGTAGCCTCGATCTTATTCGGCCTTCGACCACTCCAGGTACCTAATGGAGATTTCCGCGTCCTTAGGGCTTCCTGCATGGAAAAGAAAACGGTAACGAAAGGTAGCTTCCTCGCCCTTTTTAAGAACCATGTTTCCCGCACCTTTAGGTTTGCCCTCGAAATGGCGCAGGCCGAACGGGTTGGCCGCCACCAATCCGTAATCCCGAGCGTGCCACCAGGTCGGGTGGCGCGGATTGGACGGATGGTCGAAGATTGAAATCCCTATCTCCTTATCGTCGAAGGGCGCCCAGTAGGAAACCCATGAAGCGCGCTTCCCCCAAATCGGCTTGCCCACGACACCCTCGCTATTGATGGCGCTACCCTTGGCCACCTCGCCCCGCAGCCTGAATTGAGGCGCCATGCGGATGCCCATGCTTCCTTCCTTGGTATCCCCGAAGGTGACGTCTCCCACGGTGGCCTTGAGGGTGACGGATATATCTATGGCCCGATCCTTCTCGTTGGGCGCGTGAAAAGAAAGGGTTCGCTGGTCTTGGCAGATGGTCTTGCCCTCGGCATTTTGCCATAGGTTGAGGGCCGTAAAGGAAGAACCGTTCATGGAAAGGAAATCCTGATGGACGATCTTGCCCCGCCCTTTGCCCACGGCCCAGAAATCCACGCCGTTTACTTCTCCGTGTGTGTACCACAGGGAGGCATGGTGAGGATGGTCCTTGGCCTCGCCCTTAGCCGCTTCCTCAAGGGGAAATTGCCTGGACATGGGAAGACCGAAGGGACCTACGATAGGATAAAGGACAGGCTTGGCCCTCTTGTCGTCTTTGTAAACGTATTTGGTGAAAAGCTTATCGTCCACCTTGACGGCAATGGAGCCGTTTTCCTTGGCAAGGGAAACCTTGCCGGCATGCAGAGAGGCAGCAACTGAAAATACGGAGGCGGCGAAAATCGCAACTTGAGATATCTTTTTCATAAGGAGGATGCGGGATTGTTGCGCGATGGCCTGTTACGGTCAATGAGAACTTCAATGCGAAGTGCGTTTTAACGACGACGGAAAGCGCATCTCCTCTACCGAACGCGGAACGCCTTAGGTAATAGCTTGAGGAATTTTACAAAACGTAGGAGTTTGTCCCTGGTTTTGAAATGGAGGGGAACGCAAGAAAGAAAAAAGAAGGGGTCTGGTCGGAGCGTGATTGCGTTCTGGATTCCTGCATGTTTCCCCGGACCTGCAAGTGGAACCTCAAGTGCATGCAAAAAGCCTTGGACTCGAGCATAGGGCACAAGGAAATGAGAAAAGTGAAGGAGGGCAAGGAGGACAATAAGCAGAAGTAGGTTCAATCCTTTTGCGTTTCTTTCCGCCTCGACCGAACATATCCGGTCCATGGAACCGAAAGACGTTGCCCAAGAGGCCAAGAACGGACACTTGATACCTAATGGAAAAGGTTAGCTACCAGAATATTGACATCAACAGGTGGGACGTCGGGCCCTCCACGTTCCTCGCATCGCCCGAGAAAGGGGCCAGGTTGCTTAATTGGCACGTAAACATGAGCGATGGCTCCGTGCGCGACGTCATTCACTGGCCGGAGAGCGGAAGCGACCTCCCCTTGGAAAAGATCCATGGCGGCATCCCCATCCTTTTTCCCTTTGCGGGGCAGTGCTACCATGAGGGCAGGGAGGGTTACTGGAAGGATGGCTCGGGTGAGATTCGAAGCATGCCATGCCATGGATTTGCAAAGGATTCGCGCTTTGCGATAAGGTCCATTGACCAGGCCGGTTTCGAGGCCGAGCTCATACAGGATGGGTCCTTTCGTGAGAACTATCCCTATGAGTATACTTTTCTGGTCATTTTTCATTTTCTCGAATTGTCCCTTCAGATCAGCCTGATCCTTGAAAACGAAGGGAGAACAGCCATCCCTTGGTCCGCCGGTATGCATCCCTACTTCCAAGTTCCCTGGCGCAAGGATCTTGGTCGCAAGGATCACCTGCTTTCCCTCGATGCAGGTAAAGCCTTCCAGTATCAACAGGGGGGACAGATGGTGAAGCGGCCCGCTTTTCCCTCCCCGACTCCCTTGGACGACCGGGGTCTCGTCAACTGCATCCATTACGAGCTTCGCGCTCCCTCTGCGGAAGTCTCTCTTCTCAACGGAGAGGAAACGATCCGGGTCAGTGAGGTCGGTGGAGCCGAGGTCGGAACACGTACTAGCTTCGTCACTTGGAGCGAGGATGACGCCCCATATTTCTGTCTGGAGCCGTGGATGTCGCCGCCAAATGCCCCGGAAAACAAAAGCGTTAAAATGGTCCCCCCTGGAGCAAGGGAAGAATTTACTGTGGAAATCGAGCTGGCTTAAGCGGAGGCGACCAAGGGTGAGTCCGGCATCCGGATGCGGTTCAGTTCGTCGAGAACTTCATCCCAGAACTGGATCCTCGCCCGAATGCTCTCCTTGGCCTGCTCAAGCACCTCGTTTTCCCGAATGGGATCACCCGCGCAAAGCTCTTCCAGAATCCGTTTGGCCATCGGTCCGTGATGATCCCCATCCAGCTCTGCATGCCTTTCCAGGTAGTAATGAAAAACCGGGGCTTTCTTTGCGGTTACCTCTGTCTTGTCGAGGATTCTTTTGAACATAAGGGGTATTACGCTTTCCCGGGCGAGGGAAAAGGAGGCCGCGACCTCATGGGGTTTGCCTGACTCGATCACCTTGAAAGTATGCTTCATGAAGCTGCGGGAGGGGGAAGGCACTTCCTCCGAAAGCAAAGCCTCTCCCAGTCCTTCCTTACGAACTTTTTCGAGGAAACCGGAAACCTCGCCGATTGGACAATCGACCTCCTCCATAGAGGCAATATAAATCCCGAAGTGACTGGAGTAATCCTCACCTTCCGAGCCATAGGAAAGGTCTGATTCCTCTTCCATCACGATTTCGTTGATGAAGCGGATCAATTTACCGTCATGGGTACTCGGGAGCCAGGGAGAGCCGTGAGGGGCAAACACCTGCTGAAGCTTTTTGAGCAAGGACATGAAATCCCAAACGGCGTAAACGTGATGCCGCATGAAAAATCTCAATTCCGGCAATGAATTGATTCTCGAAAACAGGGGATGGTTTTCGAGCTTCTGCGAAAACTCCTCAATCGATAAAAGATTCATACTATTTAACTATATTGAAGGGTAGGGTTGGGGCAAGTAGACGAATTCGTGGCACTCCCGCCGGGAGTCGAACCCAGATCTTCGGTTCCGGAGACCGATGTTCTATCCATTGAACTACGGGAGCCTCCCGCACCTATAACGCCAACCACCGCTGTGGGTCAATCGGTTTAATTTTTTTGAAAAAGGGGTTGACAGCAGCCCCTTAATGAGATTGAGTCTCAACAACTATGTATAAATTTCCCCGCCTTCTTCTCACAAAGAATTGAGACTGGGTCTCGATTTCAAGTGAGACTAGGGCAACAAACACAAACACAAAAAAACAAACAACAAACTACAATGAAAACAACGATCCTAAGCGGCGCCAGCATTATAGCATCCTTGGCGCTGTCATTTAATGCCTCGTTTGGTCAAGAGGAGGAAAAGAAGGGATGGGCCGGCAAGGCATCTCCCGAGTCCCTCTCGCCTTTTAACGTCATCGGCACCAAGGCCGAGGAACCCACCTTGTCCTCTGGACTCAAGACCTCCGGGCCTCTCAACAGCATCCCCAAAAGCCTCTCGGTCATTTCCGATGATCAAATTAAGGCACAGGGGATGAAAAGCGTGGGCGACATAATCGACTACACTCCTGGTGTCAATAACTCACAAGGTGAAGGTCACCGTGACGCCGCTGTTATCCGAGGTGTTCGCACCACTCAGGATTTCTATCGCGACGGCATTCGTGACGACGTGCAGTACTACCGACCTCTTTATAATATAGAACAGGTCGAGATCATTCGTGGCCCCGATGCTCTTCTTTCTGGATTCGGCGGAGGATACGGTCTTATTAATCGCGTATCCAAAAAAGGACAGCTCGGACAAGATTTCACCGCCCTTGGAGCAAGCATCGATACCTTCGGTGAAACCAACGTACAATTGGACAAGAATCTGAATTTAAGTGACAACACTGCTTTCAGAATCAATTTGTTCGCCGAAAATCTGGAGAATCATCGTGATTTTTATTACGGTGATGGGTTTGGCGTCAATCCTGTCCTTAAGTACGACTTGGGAGACGGTTCCACGCTTGATCTCTCCTATGAGTATCTAGATCAAGAACGTTTCATCGATCGCGGTATACCAACCGGTGCAGACAACAAGCCAGTTAAGTCTCTCAAAGACATAGTTTTTGGTGATGCTACTGAGAACTTTTCAACACATGAGGCGCACATCATGAGAGCCATTTTCGAACATGAAGTCTCCGATGCATTGAAGGGACGCTTGGCTGCAAGTCACAGCAACCATGATAAGTTGTATCAAAATCTCTATGCTTCCGCCTACGACGCAGCGAACAACAGAGTCACATTGGACGGATACGTAGATACAACCCAGCGTAAGACCACCATTCTATCCTACGACCTTTCAGGTGAGTTCGAGACTGGCAGTATCATTCACAACATTGTTGCTGGTGTAGAGTACCTCGATACTGATAACGACAACGATCGTTACCACGCCAACTTCCTTCCTGACTACAACGCGGATGCCGATACGGAAATTTTCTCCATCACTCGTCCCTTGAATATGTCAGGAAATGTAGGCGTTAACAGTGACGGTAATACGACCACCAACTACTACACGGGTGCAAACAGAGTCAACGCTGACATGACTTTTGCTGACATTAAGGTTTTGTCCTTCTATCTCAACGACGAGATCGCTCTGACTGATTCCATAGATCTTATTCTTGGTGCAAGGTTTGACAGCATGGATATTGACGTAACCGGAACTACCACAGGCTCTGACACTGACGACACTGTGTCTCCCCGCGTCGGACTAATCTTCGGTGTTACTGATCAGGCTTCGCTTTACGCGAGTTACAGCGAGACCTTTGCACCAAAGGCAGGTGACCAGTACGCCAAGGTCGCCTCAAACGACAACAAGATTGACCCAGACACCTTCGAAAATCTTGAGTTTGGTTTTAAGTATGATTTGCCGATGGGCTTGACCCTCTCCGCAGCATACTTCGAAGTAGAAGCCAACAAGCCTGAATACGACGCAGGTACCATGACCAGTACAATGGTGAAATCGGATGTATCTGGTTTTGAGCTCCAAGTGATTGGTTCTCTATCAGACAGCTGGTTCGTCAGTGCCGGTTACACTAACCTGGATGCTCAAAACTCATCTGGTGCACGAGTGCGCGAAGCTCCTGAGGACATGTTCTCAATATGGAACAATTACTTGGTTAGCGATCGTCTCGCTGTAAACCTTGGAATCATTCACCAAGGGGAAAGTGTCATCAAGACGGGTAGTTCGGCAGTCCTTCCAGCCTACACTAGGGTAGACGCCGGAGCTTCCTACGGCCTAACCGAAAATACCCGCGTTCAAGTCAACGTAGAAAACCTTACTGACGAGCTGTACTTCCCGCACTCGCACAGTACTCACCAGGCATCTGTCGGCGCACCCATCAACG
Organism: Opitutia bacterium UBA7876; assembly: GCA_002500665.1. Taxonomy (GTDB): domain Bacteria; phylum Verrucomicrobiota; class Verrucomicrobiia; order Opitutales; family Seribacteraceae; genus Seribacter. The sequence continues at coordinate 11,342 of DLRY01000039.1, read as the reverse complement.
CGACCTTCAGTATCACCAGTAGATTCTAACAACAGTTTAACTTTTAAGGTCTAGTTTGTTTGTTTCAGGTTAATATTAAGATGGGATTTTTTATTAGCTTGCCAATTCGGCGTAGGGCAACGCCGTTAGACCTTATAGGCCTGCCTCGGAAATCATAGCTGAGACGAGGCAGGCTACCCTTTCGATCAAACAGCAGATTGAAATGTGCATACAGAGACCCCCGGGGACGGGGGTCTCTTTTTTTTGCGGTTGAAAAGGCATCAAAAGCATATCGTCGGCATTGACACAAGGCGCCTATTGGCGCATGATGACGGACTTGAGTTTGCTCGGTAGCTCAGTGGCAGAGCAGGTGACTGTTAATCACTTGGTCGCTGGTTCGAATCCAGCCCGAGCAGCCAATCCGCCCTAAAACTTAAGGTCCAGCTCTGGCCACCTGGCCAGCTTTCGATGAAGCGTCCTGCGGCTAATACCCATAAGCTCGGCGGCCTTGGTCCGGTTGCCATTCGCTCTCACCAAGGCATTGCGCAGGAGTCTTTTTTCATTTTCCTCGACCGAAAGAGACGAGGGAGCGGGGTTCGACATATCATCGCCATCTTCCGTATCGAGGGAGAAGCGGGGGTCCAAATCGTAGGGAGTAACCTCGCTTCCACGCTTCAGTACGACGAGGTTTTCGCAGAAATTTCTAAGTTCACGAATGTTCCCCGGCCAGGAATAGCTTTTGAGTACCTCGACGGACTCAATCGTAAGGGTTGGTTTTTCAAAGCCGTTCTCCTGTGCAAAAAGGGCCAGGAAGTGGTCCATAAGAATGACTACGTCGTCGCCACGTTCGCGCAGGGGAGGCAGATCGAGTGAAACTACGTTGAGACGGTAGAAAAGATCGTCTCTGAATTCTCCCTTGCGGGTCATGGCCTGCAAGTCCCGGTTAGTGGCACATACCAAACGGGTGTCTATCTCGATTGTCTTGGAGCTTCCCAGCCGCTCAATCGCCTTGGACTCGAGAAACCGGAGAAGCTTGACCTGAGTAGAGGCATCAATTTCCCCGATTTCATCGAGGAACAAGGTGCCTCCATCGGCAGATTCAAAGCGTCCGATCCTTCTCTCGGTAGCCCCGGTAAAGGCGCCTTTCTCATGCCCGAACAGTTCGCTTTCCAGAAGGTTGGCGGGTAGGGCGGCACAGTGAACGGGCACGAAAGGACCACGGGCACAATCACTGTTCTGGTGAATGGACTGGGCAACCAGTTCCTTGCCCGTTCCGGTTTCGCCAGTCAGCAATACGGTAGCCCTTGATGGCCCGACGAGCTGAATTTTTTCAAGAATCTTCTCAAGGGCGGGAGATTTTCCAAGTATGCCGTGAAAGCTGTATTTCTTGTCCAACCTTTCATGTAAATTGGTATTTTCCTTCTTAAGCTCTTTCTCCTTCAAGCCTCTGTTAATAAGCAGTTCGAGTTTCTCAAGGTTTACCGGCTTAGAGAGAAAATCGAACGCTCCTCTCTTCATGGCCTCGACTGCCACGTCGACCTCACCGTACGCCGTCATCATGATGCAAATTGGGGATGAGGGATGACTGATGGCAAAATCGATAACGCTCATGCCTGATTGGCCCGACATTCTCAAGTCAGTTAGAACGACCTCAAATTTTTCCGCATTCATGGCATTAAAGGCCTCCTCGGGACAAGATGCCAGAAAAACCTCGAACTTATCCTCTAGAGCAAGCTCGAGCCCCTCACGGGTATGCTGCTCGTCGTCAACGATGAGTAGGTTAGGTTTCATTGAGTCTTCCTGTAAAGGTCATCGTCATTGCTTTCCAGCAGGCCGCGTCGCGGGGATTTGCGAGGAAAACGGAGCGTTACCACGGTACCTGCATCCTTCTTGCTGTCTATGCCTACGTCACCGCCATGATCACGAACAATTCGATGGACGATCATCATACCAATGCCATGGCCTTCTTTTTTTGTGGTGAAATAGGGTTCAAATACATGGGAAAGGTCTTCCTTGGCAATGCCTGCACCTTCATCCACTACCTGAGCGAATACGTGATCGCTGTCAATACCAGTAATAATTCGTATTTCAGAATTTTTTGGAACTGCGTCAATAGCATTACCGATAATATTGAAAAAGGCCTGCTTTAGTTGTCCAAGATCCCCATTTACAATGGGCTCTCTAGCACCTGCCTCCATCCTTATTTTGATTTTTTTACCGCTTAATTCCCTCTCTCTTAGGCGTACTGTTTCTTCTATTACGGAAAGCAGGTTGATTTTCTTAAAATCTGGAACGGTCGGTCGGATTGCCTTTAGGAAATGAGCGATGATTCCATCCAATCTCTCGACTTCCTTGAGGCAGGTTTGCATGGATTTTTTTGATTTCTCTTTCAATTCGCCACAATCCTTGAGGCTGCGATGCAAGACCTGCAGGTGGATATGAATAGAGTTCAGGGGATTCCCCAGTTCATGCGCCACGCCTGCCGCCAAATCCATGATGCTACCCACTCTCTCGCTTTCGATCCGTTCCTCCAAGCTCACCTTTTCTTCCGTGACGTCGGTAAGTATGATGGCGATCCCCGCTTTCTTGTCTTTTAATTTTGATGAATGATCCTCAATAGGGACGGCATAAATACGGGCGTACCTGTGCTCGGGGTATGAAATTTTCATCTCCCTCACCACCACTTCGGCAAGGAAGTCTTTATTTTTGCGGTCCAAGCCCAGGGCACGGGCAATTTCCGGGGCAGCTCGATGGAGGGAGACCTTGCCCGCTTGTTCCTCCTTTAGACCGATCAGCCTTTTACCCTGAAGGTTCGAATAGTTGATCACGCCCTCGTCGTCGAGAACAAGGATGCCATCCCTGATGACGTCGAACACGGTCTCGAGAAGTTTTCTCTCGCGAGCCAGCCTCTGCACCAGAATGCCGAGGTTAACCTGATCCAGGTCGTCGATTCTGCCCAATACTTTGTCCAGTGGGCTTTTGATCGGTTTCATGGCCATACGTAGTCTAGGATTTTCTTTGCAATCTCGCTCTTTGATTTCCTTCCCAAGGGAATAGTCTCTTCACTTTTGGAAAGCAAGGTTACGTCATTGAAGTCAGACTGAAAGCCATGTTCATCCGAGGAGACGTCATTTGCGGCTATCCAATCCAAGTCCTTGGCCTCGAGCTTTTGACGGGCATGCTCAAGGAGATTTTCGGTTTCGGCGGCAAAGCCGACAATCGTCTGCCCGGGCCGTCTTCCTCCTACCAGAGAAGCAACGACGTCATTGTTGGGAACAAGTTCCAGAGAGTTGGGGAAATCACTCTTCTTGATCTTTTGCCTGGAACAATGGCTCGGTCGATGATCACTGACCGCAGCCGCCATAATGACCAGAGATGCCTGGTCGAACAACCTGAACATAGCCTCTTGCATCTCCTGAGCGGACTCTACCTTGATGACTTCGGCTCCAGTTGGGGGCTGTAGGCTTACAGGGCCACTGACCAAATAAACCTCAAAGCCACGAGAAACCGCTTCCTCCGCCAAGGCATAGCCCATTTTTCCCGAGGACGGGTTGCTTATGAACCGCACGGGGTCAATCCATTCGCGGGTCGGGCCAGCGGAAATCAGGCATCTTATTTGAGTGGTCATGGTAAAATTGTGAGCGACTTTAGTTTATGTTGATGTTTGAATGATCTGCCAATGACAGAAAACTCTCTTCCGTCCAATCCCCCCAAGAGGGAAAACATGTTGATCAACCTGAGTTTCAACCTCTTGTTCCCTATTCTCTTCCTGCGCAAGGGAGAGGATTGGTTTGGGGAAACCCTGGCCGACTGGCTTGATTCTCCCGAAGACGGAACACTCGTTGGTTCCTTCATGCTTCTGATCGCAATATCCTTTCCCGTAGGATACGGGCTTTGGGATTTTGCCCGTAGGAGAAAATGGAATTTTCTTTCCATTCTCGGGGCCCTTAGCGCCCTGTTGACGGGTGGCATCGGTTTATTGCCCGGGGCCACCGTATCCATGTTTGCCATCAAGGAAGCGGCCCTCCCCGCCATCCTCGGCCTCCTGACCGTCCTTACCCTCAACACGAAACGGCCCCTCGTGCACCTTTTTCTCTATAACCCGGAGGTAGTTCGGGTAGACTTGATCGACCAAGCCCTCAAGGAAAGAGACACTGAAAAGCCCTTTAACGGGCTTTTGCTCAAATGTACTTGGTTGATCGCGGGCACCTTCATTCTCAGCGCCACCCTCAATTATTTTTTGGCTCGTTCCATCGTGGTGACCGAGCCCTACGTGGACAAGACGGCTTTCAATGATGAAGTAGGCAGAATGCTGGGGTGGAGTTTCCCCATCATCAGCATACCCTGCATGGTGGTGAGTGCCTACGCCTTCTGGGTTCTGATCAAGGGGATCCGAGAGCTTGCCGGTTTATCTTTGGACGAAATACTGACCCAGGCCCCGAAGGGGCAAACCCCGGCTAAATAGAAAGACCCTACCGGTTTTCCAGAGAAAGGTAACTGCGGAGAGTCTCCCCCTGATAAATCTGCCGAGGGCGGTGGATCTTCTTCCCAGTCTCGGCAATTTCCTTCCAGTGGGAAAGCCATCCCGGGGTTCTTCCAATGGCAAACAGGACGGTAAACATATCGGTCGGGAAGCCCAGGGCTTGCAGGATGATGCCACTGTAGAAGTCGACGTTGGGGTAGAGTTTTCGCTCGATGAAATAGGAATCTTCTAGGGCCACTTCCTCCAGTTTCCTCGCAATCTCGAGAATAGGGCTGGATACCCCCAGGGCGGCCAAGGCTTGGTCGCATGCGCTCTTGAGTATCTTGGCTCGAGGATCGTAATTCCTGTAAACGCGATGCCCGAAACCCATAAGCCTCGATTTACCCTGCTTGGCGGACTCCACGAACCTGCTCCCGTCGTCCCCGGATTCATGGATCTCGTTAAGCATCATGATGACGGCCATGTTAGCACCGCCATGGAGGGGCCCCCAGAGAGCGGAAACTCCGCCGGCAAGGGAAGCAAAAGGATTCGCCCCCCCCGAAGCGATCATCCTGCAGGTGGACGTCGAGCAATTCTGCTCGTGGTCGGCATGTAGCAAAAAGATCAGGTCGAGGGCGTTCTGAACCGATTCCGGAACCTCTTCTCCTCCATCTCCTTGGGCAAACATCATGGAAAGAAAATTTCCGCAATAGCTCCGATCGGAATGAGCTTTGGGCAACGCTTGGCCGTTAACGTGCCTATAGAGGGCAGCGGCAATGCTGCGGACGGATGAGATGATGAGGGCGGCGGACTGGTCGAAGGCCTCCAAGTCCTTCTTCCGGTCATTGGTGCAGAACTGGGGATAGACGCCGCCAAGGGCCTGCAGCCCGGAAGACAGGACCGCCATGGGGTGAGCATTTTTCGGTTGTGCATGGACTACCTGCACAACTTCCTCGGGAAGATCGCAATAGCCCCCCACGAGCTGCTTGAAAGCTTCAAGGTCCGAGCGACTGGGAAGCACCCCGTAAAGCAGTAGATAGGCGGACTCAAGAAAGGTGGATTTTTCGGCAAGCTCAACGATATCGTAACCTCGATACCTCAGAATTCCCTTATCCCCATCGATAAAGGTAATGGCACTCTCGCATGACCCGGTGTTACCGTAACCGTCGTCAAAGGTGACGTGGTTGCTCTGCTTGCGAAGACGGCTGACGTCTATAGCCTTCTCTTGTTCGGTCCCTGTAATTATTTCGAGGGAATACTTGTCGTCACCAATTTCGAGGTTTGCAGTGTCAGGCATAGCGGGGGTGGTAAAAAGGGGTAGGAAACAGTTCTGTCACTGCTAGGGGATTTTTTCAAGAAAGTTCCTGTATATTTGCAACCCCTTGGCCTGACTTTTTTCGGGGTGAAACTGAGTGGCAAAGCAATTTTCATGAGAAAGGCCACTGGTGAAGGGATAGCCGTAATTGGTTTTCATGAGGGAAAGTCTCCCGTCCTCATTCTCAACGTGATAGCTGTGTACGAAATAAAATTGGTCGCCATCGGTCAAATCCCTTCTCATCGGGTCATCGGGAGGCAGGTTCCAGGTTACGCCGTTCCAGCCCATGTGCGGAATCTTGAGCCCATCGGAAACCGTGAACTTCCTGACTCGCCCGGGAAACACGGAGAGACCCTTCTGGTCTCCTTCCTCCGACCTCTCGAAGAGGGCCTGCAGGCCGAGGCAAATGCCAAAATAGGGCTTGCCGCACTCGATCCACTCAACGATGGCCTTGTCCAGGGAAGAGCGACGCAGGGAGGACATGCATTGGTCGAAGGTTCCCTGTCCCGGGAAGACCAGGGCCTCTATCTGGTCGAACCGAGTGGCGTCCGTAAGAATACTGGCTTCGGCCCCTAGGAACTCGAAAGCCTTGACCACGCTTCTGAGGTTTCCGGTGCCATAGTCGATCACCCCGATTTTGCGGGCAGCGTTCACTCCATGTGAGCTAGGATGAGAGGGTACCCTTGGTCGAGGGAATTTCGCCATCCAGTCGCGGCTCAATTTGGGTCGCTATATCGAGGGCCTTGGCAAAAGCCTTGAAGATGGCCTCCGCAACATGATGTGGTTCCTCGCCATGCTCAAGCCGAACGTGCAGATTGCAAGCCACCTCATTGGCGAAGGCTTGGAAAAATTCCTTGAATAGCTGGATATTGAAATCACGAACCAAGGTAATGGACGGATCCGCATCATAAACCAAAAAGCCGCGGTTGCTTAAATCCAAGGCCACAGTAACGAGGGTTTCGTCCATGGGCAGGACGAAGAAGCCGTATCTCCTGATGCCGGCTTTGTCTCCCAGGGCATCCCGTACGGCTTGGCCTAGACTAATGCCCATGTCCTCGACCAAATGATGGTAGTCTATTTGAATGTCGCCCTCGGCCTTGATGGACAGATCGAAAAACCCATGCCTCGAAAACAGGGTGAGCATGTGGTCGAGGAAGGGAATTCCCGTTGAAACCTCTCCTTTTCCAGTCCCGTCCAAAGATAGGTTTATGGTAATTTGGGTTTCCTTGGTGTCCCGGTTGACTACGGCTGTTCTGGGGTCTTCCATTCGATTAACCTTTCAATGAGAATATCCATATCCCGCGAGTTGCCAATACTGATTCTGAGGTAAGAAGAGGTCAGCTCGTGTCGAGGGAAATGTCGGGTCAGTATTTTCCTCGAAGCGAGGTATTCATAAAGATTCACCGCTACCTCCTGACCGGTCCGGCCATGAGAGTCAACGGGCAGGGTAAAAAGAAAATTGGCTCCACTGGGACAGGTTTTCCAGCTCCACTCCCGCAAAAGGGAGCGCATTTTCTCCCTTTCTTCGGTGATTTTTGCGCAGGTGCTCTTGAAATATGCTCGGTCCGTCAGTGCGGCCCAAGCACCCGCCTGAGCCAAGCGGTCCACGTTGTAGACTTCGCGAGCCTCATCCAAAACGGATACGAGCTCGGGTGAACCCAGCCCATAGCCCACCCGCATGCCGGCCAGGGAATAGGATTTGGACAGGGTGCGCGTGATGATCAGGTTATGGAACTCATCGAGGAGGCCAATGGCGTTCTGGGTGGCAAAATCCGCATAAGCCTCGTCGATTACGACAATTCCATCGAACGATTCCACGACCCGACGCAGGCAATTCTGGTCGTATTCACGGCCGCTGGGCGCATGAGGGCTGGTGATGAAAAACAGGTTTGCACCAGAGTCGATCACCGCTTGGGGATCAATTGAAAAGGAATCGTCGGCAAAGGGAATCCGATGGAGGGCGGCACCCTGTAGGGATGCGATGACTTCGTAGAGAGAATAGCTGGGTTCCAGCATGCCGACGCTCAGGCTTGCGTCGGCAAAGCAACGGGTGCAAAGATTCAGGATGTCATCGGATCCGTTTCCAATGATGACTTGATCCTGGTTTAGCCCATGCAAGTCGGATAGGGCCTTCCTAAGTTGTCCCGAGGGTGGATTTGGGTAGAGCCTGAGCGATTCCAGTTCGGCTAGAACAGCGTCCTTGACGTGAGGACTGGGAGGGTAGGGGTTCTCATTGGTGTTGAGCTTGATCACCTCCTCCTCGTCCGCGGGTTGGATGCCCGGCAAGTAGGGTTTGTGGGAAACAATATTTCGGGAGAAATATTTGGCGTTTCGGGACATTTCAACTACCCCTCGTCATCGACACGCAACTCGAGGGCACGGCCATGGGCATCGAGTTTCTCCATCCGAGAGAAAGACGAGACCACGGGCAAAGCTTTCTTCCCCGCAGCCGCGTCGTACTGGATGAAACTGGTTCGCCTGAGAAAATCACTTATTTTAAGCCCGGAGGAAAAGCGGGACGACCTGCCGGTGGGCAAGACATGGCTCGGGCCAGCGGCAAAGTCACCGACGGAAGTAGCGGTTCGGTGACCCAGAAGAAAAGCTCCGGCGGTCGTGATCTTCCGGCTAAGCAGAGCAAGGTTTTCCTCACCCACCTGTAGCTCCAGATGCTCGGGAGCGATGAATGAAGCCACTTCCGCCAACCTGTTTAGATCGGGCAAAAAAATTGACAGGAAGCCCTTCGAAAGTACGTTCTCGATCGATTCTTTGTGAGAAAGCGTCTGCACTTGGGTCTTGAGTTGGGCCAGTACCTCGCCGTGCAGTTCTTCCTTTGTAAACAGGAGATAAACCTTTTCCTTTCCGGAACCATGTTCGGCTTGAGCCAGCAGAGCGGCCGCAACGTAAATGGGGTTTGCCGTCTCGTCCGCAACGACCATGACCTCGCTCGGGCCAGGAAGAAGATCTATTCCGACAATGCCGAAGGACTGTCTTTTGGCCTCGTTCACATAGGCATTGCCCGGGCCGAAAATTTTGTCGACTGCGGGAATTGAATCGGTTCCATGGGCCAAAGCGCCTATGGCCTGGGCGCCTCCTACCCGGTAGACCTCGGTAACCCCCAGCATTTTCAATGCACCCAGGAGCGGTAGCGCCACTTCGCCTCCGGGACCGGGGGGAGTTACGACCGCGATTTCCGGAACTCCAGCTACCTTGGCCAAGGTCACCGTCATGATGACCGTGGAAACCAAAGGGACGTTACCCCCCGGAACGTAGATCCCAACCCGCCGGATGGGGAAGTATTTCTCTCCGACCTCGCCGCCGTGATCGTTACGGGCGGCCCAATCCGAAGGAATGCTTTTTTCATGAAAGAACCTTACGTTTCCAATGGCTTCCTCAATGCTTGACCTTTCTTCCGAACTCAGGCTTGACTCGGCTATCTCCAAATCTGAGGCGGCAACGGGAATGTCTTCCGGGGCAAGCGAGACCCCGTCATAGAGCCTGGTTCTCTCAAGCAGCGCCTTGTCGCCATTCTGCTTGAGATCGGTCAATATCTCCGAGACCGTTGCCACGATTTGCGCATCCGGAACGGACACGGAGGCAAAATCCTGCAAGTACGAAAGGAGTTTGTCCGAATCCGTTAGAAAGGAGAGAGAATTCATGTGACTTGGTGTTATTCCCACTCGATCGTGCCCGGGGGCTTGGAGCTTACGTCGTAAACCACCCGGTTGGCTCCCTTGACCTCGTTGATGATTCGATTGGAGACTTTTCTGAGAAGCTTGTCGGGCAACTGGGCCCAGTCCGCCGTCATGGCGTCACTGCTCGTGACGGCCCGCAGGGCTATGGCGTTTTCGTATGTTCGCTCGTCACCCATTACACCCACGCTGCGGACGGGAAGAAATACGCAAAAGGCCTGCCAAAGCTTGTGGTAGTAGCGATGGGCAAAAAGTTCCTCTATAAAAATTGCGTCCGCCTCCCGGAGAACGCGAAGTCTTTCACGAGTAATGTTACCAACGACCCTTACCCCTAGCCCAGGTCCGGGGAAGGGGTGGCGCATAAGGACCTCCTTTGGCAACCCAAGTGACCTGCCCAAGTTTCTTACCTCGTCCTTGAAAAGTTCGCGCAGGGGTTCGAGCAGTTCCAGTTTCATTCGCTTCGGTAGCCCTCCCACGTTGTGATGGCTTTTGATCAAGGCCGCCGGGTTTCCCCCTATGGGCACGCTTTCAATGACGTCGGGATAAAGAGTACCTTGGGCAAGAAAATCCACTTTCCCCAATTTCTTCACCTCTTGGTCGAACACCTCAATAAAGGTCCTGCCGATGATTTTCCGCTTGGTTTCCGGATTGGTTACGCCCTTGAGGCGACCGAGAAAAAGAGGTCCGGCCAAGGCTACCTTCAGCTTTCCAGGTATATGGTTGCGAAAAAGTTGCCGAACCTGCTCGCGCTCGTTGAGTCGCAGAAGCCCATTGTCTACGAAAATGCAGGTGAGCTGTTTGCCAATAGCACGATCAATGAGAGCGGCGGCGACGGATGAGTCGACACCACCACTAAGCCCCAAAATTACTTTTCGGTCGCCCACTTGGGCGCGGATCGAGCGAACCGCCGACTCGGTGAAGTCCTCCATTCTCCAGTCGCCCTTGCATCCGCAAACCGCAACCAGAAAATTTCTGATTATTTGCGTACCCTTTTCGGAATGCTCGACTTCGGGGTGAAACTGCAGGCCAAAAAATTTTCTGGAGGGATCCTCAATGGCCGCGAAGGGAGAGTTTTCGGTCTGGGCAAGGGCATGAAAACCCTTGGGGAGTTTCGTCAGACAATCACCGTGTGAATTCCATACGGTCAGCTCGCCCGGCAAGGTCTTGAAAAGAGGTCCCTTTTTTTTGATGGTCAATTTGCCTCGACCATATTCTCGGTGTTGACTGGACATTACGCTGCCACCCAGCATCTTGCCCATGAGCTGAAGGCCGTAACAGATTCCCAAAGTTGGAATACCCAATTCGAACAGCCGGGGGTGGGGCTTGGGGGCTCCCTTAGCCAAGACGCTTGCGGGGCCACCTGACAAGACCAGGCCAACCGGATCAATCTTCTTGATTTCGCCGATCGGGGTATCGTAGGGCAAGACTTTCGAGTAAACGCTCGCCTCCCTGATACGACGAGCGATCACTTGGGTATACTGAGATCCGAAATCCAATACTACGACTGTTTGTGCCATGATGAATGATTTTTCTCGCGCCCTGAACCTTCCTGAAAAATAACGACAAAAAGGGGTCGCTCATGTCATTGCAACACAAACCAGATAATTCCACGCCCACCAGACGTAAAATACCGAAAGCCCTCCGGCTCCCGCAAGTGATCAAGAAAAGGAAAAGATTTAGGGCTATTCAACCCTTGGAAGGTTTCTCTTCCTCTTCAGACTCGCTATCAGCGTCACTTGAGGATTCCTCCGACGGTTCCTCGGAAGGTGATTCCTCAGCAGGTTCTTCTTCGGTCTTGGCTTCCGGCACGCTCTCCTCAGATTCCTCGGCGGACTCTTCTTCTGCGGACGCCTCTTCACCTTCATTCTCGGCAGGTTCCTCGGAAGGTGATTCCTCA
>DLRY01000025.1:181615-225653 GCA_002500665.1 Opitutia bacterium UBA7876 | reverse complement strand
CTGCCGCCGAAGAACCTGCCGCCGAGGAGGAATCCGCCGCTGAGGAAGAACCGGCTGCCGAAGATGAAGCCGCTGCTGAGGAATCAGCTGAGGAACCCGCCGCCGAGGAGGAATCCGCCGCCGAGGAGGAACCCGCCGCTGAGGAAGAATCGGCCGAGGAAAAGCCGGTTGCGGATGAAACAGAGTCCGACGAGGGGGGAGAAAAGAAAGTGGACGAATCGAAGTAGTCTCTGTTCTTTTGCCTGCTCAATCCGGTATGCCTGCCACTTTTTCTAATGATTCGCATGATGGAGCCAGCTTTGCGTTTCGACGTCCTTTCCCTCTTCCCGAGGACGATCGAGGGTTTTGTCGGGGAAAGCATAATAGGTCGGGCCCTCGAAAGAGGAATCATTGAGATTAATTCCCTTGATCTCCGTCGCTGGGCCAAGGGGCGGCACAGGGAGACGGACGACCGCCCATTTGGCGGTGGGGCAGGTATGGTGCTCAAGCCCGAACCCCTTTTTGATGCTATTGAGGAAATCAATAGCGAACACACGAAGGTCATCTATATGGCCCCGGATGGTGAAAAACTGGATGCCGAAATCTCAAAGGAATTGGCTTCAGAAAAACACTTGTTACTGGTCAGCGGACACTATGAGGGTATTGACCAGCGCGTTAGGGACAAGCTCGTTGACCGGGAAATTAGCATTGGAGACTACGTCCTTACCAATGGGAGCTTGGCGGCTTCAGTGCTGGTGGATTCAGTTGCCCGGCACGTTCCCGGTGTCCTCGGGGACGAGGATTCCCTCAAGGACGAGAGCTTTGAAGGCAAGTTACTGTCCTATCCTCAGTACACCCGCCCGAACGAGTATCGCGGAATGACCGTTCCGGAAGTGCTTATTTCTGGAAATCATGCCGAGATTAGGGAATGGAGAGAGGAGCAAAGGCTTGCCAAAACCAAAAGGCTTAGGCCCGATCTATTGCATAAACAAAGTAAGAGAAGCGAAGAACTATGAACAATCAACTGTTGGAAGAGATTACGAATGAGCATTTGCAGGAAGAGCGCGACCATTTCAAGGTTGGTGACGGGGTACAGGTTCACGTCAAGGTTCGTGAGGGAGGCAAAGAACGCATTCAGGTTTTCGGGGGTATCGTCATAGCTCGGAAGGGATCGGGAATCCACGAGTCCTTTACCGTTCGCCGAATTGCTTCCGGCGTTGGAGTCGAGAGGGTCTTCCCCGTTCATTCTCCTCTCATCGACAAGGTCGTGGTCGATCGTGAGAGCATTACCATGCGGGCCCGCATGTACTACTTGAGGGATCGTATCGGCAAGGAAGCCAACAAGGTAAAGGAAAGACGCCTTTACGAGGCCAAGCGAAGGGGCTAAGGCCTCCATCCTCCCCGGTAGGGGACTCTTTCCGGTCTAGGTCGTTCGCAAGAGATTGAGCCTGCTCGGGGACAAGAATTCGCCGAGCAAGTTTGCTCCATCGACGAATTCGATCTTGCCTGGTGTAGCCTTTAGCAAGTCTTGGTAAATTCCGGCCAACTTCGTCCCGTATGTGGAAAGGGAAAACCTTTTGCATACGGAGCCGGCATTTTTTTCGATGAGCGAGGAATCCAGCCTTTCGATCTTGGCTTGGCTACGAATCGATTTGCGTATTTCGCCCGAACCCGTTGCGGCAAGGATGAGCTCCTCCTGGAGGCCTTCATCCAGTCTTCCGAAGTCGACGCGATTATTCCTGACCAGAGAATCATAGGCAATTTGCAATGACCCGGCGGGTTCTTCGACTCCGTAGTCGAGAAAGAACTTTGAGAGGACGGAAGCAATTCGGGGGCGCAGTTCGGAGGGTTGTGAGAGCAGGGCAAGATCAACCTCAAGTCGCTCGTAGAGGTTTGTCAGGTCAATCTGGTGATCGGTGAAGTCCCCAGTGATTTCAGGGAGGTTCCTTCCGCAAAGGCTTTTTCCGAAAACCCACGGCTCGAGGAAACCGAGGCCGAAGCCTTCGGCCACGCTGGTCGTGACGATGGCCTCGGAGAAAGCCACCATTATATGGAAGGAACAATCCACTTGGTGTCCCAAGCCAAAGGTTACTGGGAGCTGCAGTTCCCGCGAAAACGACTTCCATCTCTCGAATTGGGGGCGAAAGGCAGGGTTAGTCGGTTCGAGGCTATTCGCGAAATATCGGTCGGGATAGGCGGCGGCAAGAAGAGACATCTCACCGAGGTTTTTTCTCCGAACCGCTCGGACGGGGTAAAGGTATAGGTCGGAAGGAATGCCTTTGGGGCATGTATCCTCGGCTTGGAAGGCTTGGTTTTCCGGGATGGCGTTGGCCAAAAGGTGAACTTGACTTTCTGTTCCGGAGACTAGTTTTTCGAGGAAGGTATGGTCCCTTTTGTTGAGGGCTGCATAGTGAATCCTTGGAGCGACCGGATAAGTCCGGTCATATACTTCCCTGAGTGACTTGAAGTTTTCGGGCCTCCCGTCCTCGGCGAAGTCGTGCGGATGGAGGAGGATGGGATGGCCTTCCTCTGCAAGGCAGGCAATGGCTCCGGTGAGGGCGGGATTTTTTCCCAATGAGTGGTTGTGCACGTGCCAGAGGTCGGGCATTCCCCCGAGCGTCTGCTTGGCCGCCGTGACTAGGCGTTCGGCCAGAACCTTGGCATCGATTGCTTCGGCAGTATCGCAATAGTCTAGGCCCTCGACGAGCCCGACACGCTTGATTTCACTGCCGGGGTAAGGCCTTCCGGCTAGGGTTACGGCATCGATATCATTTCCGCTCTCGGCCCAGCTGCGGAGAGTGTTTTCAATCACCCGCGTGACCCCACCTGGTTGCAGGTGGTAGTGTACGATGGCGACTTTCATTCTCTGCGGCCTCCAGGCCTTAGGGCGAAACGACCCGGTTCAAGTATTCCTCGATTTCGATCATGGGAGGCCGCTCCTCTTCCACGACTTCCTGAACAAGCTGGTTGTATACGCCGTCCTCTACCTCGAAGCGCCGGTAAAAGGTTTCCATGTTAGGCATCTGGTCGATTTTTCCTTGGGCATGGAGACGGTTGAAGAAGGTCTGCAGAATGCCGAAACTCATTTTCCCAAGAGCATTGGTGGTCTGGTTGCGGTGTACCCTCCGGTCTAGGTCGGTCTGAGCAAAGGCATCGAGACCGAATTTCTCGTAGAGGTCCAGCAAATGGGAGGTCTCAACGCCATATCCAATGGGAAAGGGAATGATTTCCAGCACCTCACGCCTGGCGGCGTATTCGCCGGAAAGGGGCTGGATCACGTTCGTCAACTCAGGGTAGAAGAGCGAGAAAAGAGGCCTGATCAGGATCTCGGTTACCCGCCCGCCACCCGTTGATCTGAGCCCGGAGGAGTAGTTCAGAGGTCGATCGTAGAAGGCCTTGACGTAATGAATTTCCTCACGGTGGATGAGGGGGGCAACTAGACCATAGACGAAGCGCGGATGAATATTGGAGATATCCGCATCCACATAGCAGATTACGTCGCCATTGAGTTGGTGGATGGCCTTCCAGAGGTTTTCTCCTTTGCCCCGCTTGTCCCCAACTTCCGGAAGGATGTCGGAGGCGAGATAAACATCTGCTCCATAGCTGGCGGCGACTTCAAGAGTCTTGTCGGAGGAACCTGAGTCGATGACCGCGAACTCGTCTATCAAGGGATACCTCTCCATGAGTTCGGAGCGAAGGATAAGGACCTCCTTCCCAATGGTCTTTTCTTCGTTGAGGGTTGGGATGCAGAGGGAAATGCTCAGACCCTTTTTTTCCTTTTCCTCGACCAGTTTGAGGATATCCCAAAACTCTCCGTGGTGGAAGGTGTTACGGTCGAGCCATTGCTTCTTTTTCTTGCTCATGATTCGCAAAGCCCCATGTCGATTGCCTGGAGCAGGGAAACCAGTTGGGCCATGCCCGCATAAAGAGGTTCCAGGTGAATGGTCTCATTTTCATCACGGAGATTTTCCGCAGTGGTGAGTCCCAGGGTCACCCCCGGGTGACCCGCCCTGATGAGCGAGTTAAGGTCGCCTGTGCTTGGATCGACGTTGGGTGTGATTCCCAACTCGTTCATGATCGCCCGAGTTGTCTTGACCAAGGGGTGCGTAAAGGGGATTCCACAGTTCTGTCTCTTGGCCACGACCTCAAGCTCCAGTTGGGTGCCCGTCTCCAGCGAAAACTGCTCGCACAGCTCGTTCACCTGCTTTTCCATGTCGTTAAGAATCTCGTCCCCCTCGCTGGTAATCTCGAACCTCAGGGAACCGCGCCGGGGGCTTGTGTTGAAGCTCGATCCGCATCTTAGACCACCGAAAGTCATTCTCGTCATGGGTTCCTTAGGCATGGGGATTTCAAGAATCTGATTGATGAAACGTGTCAAGTGGCTGATGGCTCCCGAGGCGCCGAAGCGATTCCAGTCGTAACTGCTCGGGATCTGGAGAGTAATTTCTCCGCGAAGGGCGCCGATTCCCGAATAGCTCAGCCTTCCCTGTGTTGCTCCCTCCACGCAGATACCTGCCCGGATCGGGCGTTGTTTGGTTTCCAGAAAGGAGCGCGCTCCCTCTAGGTTTCCCCTCCCTAAACTACGGACGTTTGTCAGGAGAAGGAGGTCGTCCTTGAGCCGGACTCCAAGTTGGTCAAGGAGCTTGGGCAATCCCACTACGGCCGCCAACCCGATTGCGTTGTCGGCGATTCCGGGACCGGTGATGTGGTCGGCCCCCACGTTCAGTACGTGACGGGTCTCTGGGCTGAATACCGTGTCGGCGTGCGCCATCACCAGAATGGAGGAACCTCCTTCCGTACCCGGCAAAATCCCCGAGGCATTGCCGAATTCATCGATTTCGGGATCCTCCAAGCCATTTTCACGGAAGCGATCCACTGCAAGACGGATCCGGTCCTGCTCACCAAAGGTGGGCGAGGGGATTTCTCCCAGTAAAACTGCGTCCGTCAGATAAGTCTCGCGGAATTCACGCAACCTTTCCCTTTGTTTCGGGATCTTCTTGAGCAGAGATTCCAGGGAAACTTCCTTGGTTGATGTTTCAATAGTCATTGGCTATCGCATTAAGCCATAATTGCACGTCACGCCATGACAAACTGCAGACTCTTTTTTCTTGGTTGAAAAAAGGGTATACTTCCTGCATCAAGCCAAAGACGACTTTACGAGCGAATTTATTCTCCTCTTCAATAGCTTATGGCACAAAACATCGGATTTGTTTCCACCCGTTTTGCGGGTCAGGACGGAGTTTCGCTCGAGAGTGCAAAGTGGGCCGAGGTGCTTTGGGAGGACCGGCACGTAAGCTTTTGGTATAGTGGCCAGAGCGATCGTGACCCCGGTATCAGTCACGTCGTACCGGAAGCCTATTTTGGTTTTCCCGAAAACAAATGGATCAACGAGAGAATCTGGGGGAAGGATCAGCGAGACCGTTTCGTCACCGAGAGGATCCGGAACCTGACCGATTACATCAAGTCCACACTGTACCAGTTTGTCGACAAATTTGACCTAGACATCCTGATCCCTCAAAACTGTCTCGCCATCCCTATGCATTTGCCCCTCGGGATAGCCCTTACGGAATTCCTTTCCGAGACAAGGATGCCTGCCATCGCCCACCATCACGATTTCTTCTGGGAGCGGACGAGGTTCTCGGTCAATTCGGTTCCGGATTACCTTGATATGAGCTTTCCGCCCAAACTGTCCAACATGAGGGACGTCGTGATCAACAACGAGGCCCAAGAGCAGCTCGCCCTCCGCAAGGGGATTTCCTCCCTGGTCATCCCCAACGTGTTCGATTTTGCCAATCCGCCCGACCCCGCGGACGAATATGCTTCCGACGTCCGCAAGGAAATCGGTCTTAAGGAAGACGACTTCTTCATTCTTCAACCGACTCGCGTCGTACCCAGAAAGGGAATCGAGCAGGCGATCAAGCTGGTCAGCCTATTGAAGGATCCGCGTTGCAAGCTCGTTATCTCCCATGAAGCCGGGGACGAGGGATACGAATACCTTGGGATGCTCGAGCAACTCGCTAAGGAAGAGAATGTGGACATGAGGGTTGTTGCGGATCGGGTGGGGGAGGTTCGCCATCGAGATTCGGAAGGGAGAAAAATTTATACGTTGTGGGATCTCTATCTCCATGCCGACTTCGTGACTTATCCAAGTCTCTATGAGGGCTTTGGCAACGCTTTGCTGGAAGCAATATATTTTCGCAAGCCAGTTTTGATAAACAGGTACTCGATTTTCGTGCGGGATATCGAACCAAAGGGATTCAGGCTAATGACCATGGATGGCTTCGTTACACCGGGCATGGCCGAAAGGGTGAGGCAAATTCTGCACGATGAAGAATTAAGGGAAGAAATCGTCAGCCACAATTATGAGGTCGCCCGCCAGTTTTATTCCTACTCGGTCGTTCGAAGCACCCTACGGGCTTTCATTGCAAGCCTGACGGGTTACTGAATCTATGAAGACGCAAGTTGCTCATTCAGCTCTAAGGCATGTTTCCAGCGCCAAGCTGAAGATCATCAGACGAAGGTTGTCCTCCCTCTACGGAGTGGAACGGGCGGACCCGCTTATGGAGAGGTTCCATCAACTCGTCGGACGCTATGGCGTAGGGGCTCACAGAGGGTCGATCGCGAAGCCTTTAACTCAGCGCGATGCCCTTCTCATCACCTATGCCGACATGGTTTCGGAAGACGGCAAGAGCCCCTTGGTCACTCTTAGGGAATTTTGCACGGCCCGTCTCAAAGGGGCGTTTTCCGCCATTCATCTTCTTCCTTTCTACCCATGGACTTCCGATGACGGCTTTTCCGTCGTGGACTATCGGGAAGTAGAGGAGTCCTACGGGACTTGGGAGGACGTCTCCCGAATGGCCGGGGAGTTCGAGCTTATGTTCGACCTCGTACTTAATCACTGTTCCGCCAAGAGCCCTTGGTTCAAGGAGTACGTATCCGCCGTGGAGCCCGGTATGAACTACATCCTCGAGGGAGACGAAGAGGAGGATTTGTCATCCGTTGTGCGGCCGCGCTCCTCTCCCTTGTTGACTTCCTTTCAAACACTTCGGGGAGAGCGGAGTGTGTGGACCACCTTCAGCCCCGACCAGGTTGACTTGGACTGGACTAGCCCCGATCTACTTTTTGAGTTTTTGGACGTCATCCTGTTCTACGTTTCGATGGGATGCCGTATTCTCAGGCTAGATGCCGTCGCCTTCCTCTGGAAGAAAATCGGGTCGTCCTGCCTGCACCTTCCCGAGACCCATGAAGTGGTCAAGCTGATCAGGAATCTATTGGAAGTCGTGGCTCCGGAGGTCCTTATCCTGACTGAAACGAACGTTCCTCATGAGGAAAACGTCTCTTACTTCGGCAAGGGCGACGAAGCCCATGCCGTTTATCAGTTTACCCTTCCCCCTCTCCTTTTGCATGGCCTGCTGAGGGGAACCGCGACCCATTTGACCTCCTGGGCGGAGCAATTGAAGCCTCCCCCCAAGGGCTGTCATTTCCTGAATTTTACGGCCAGCCATGACGGCATAGGCGTCCGTCCTCTAGAGGGCATTCTCCCCAACAAGGAAATCCACGTATTAGCGGAGGAGATCGAGAGCAAGGGCGGATTCGTATCCATGCGCAAGCTCGGCGATGGTTCCGAGACCCCCTACGAGCTCAATGCGACCTATTACTCGGCTTTATCCGACCCGGAGGACGAGGAGCTTGGAGAAGCCCGCTTTCTGTGTTCCCAAGCCGTTGCCCTTGCCATGAGGGGAATTCCGGCCGTTTACTTTCATTCGCTCTGCGGGACCGAGAACGACCTCAAGGGGGTCCGAGAGACGGGACGCAACCGAACCGTTAACCGCAGAAAATGGAAGGTCACGGAGCTTGATGCGTTGCTGGAAGAGGAGAATGGCCGTACGCTCGGGGTTTTCGAGTGGTATGCCCGCACCTTAAGGAGGCGGGCAGCCTGCCCGGCCTTCCATCCCGATGCCCCGCAGGCGATCCTAGATTTCGGTCCTTCGATCTTTGCCGTGGAGCGAACCTCGGTCGATGGGAGTATGACAGTCCTCTGCCTGTTTAATTTTCAAGGCAAGTCGACCAAGGTTCCCAACACGGACCGGATCGAGGTGTTTTTTTCCGAAGGCAAAGCCAGAGACTTGATCAGCGGCGGAGAGATTCCATTCAAGGATGCTTCCTTTTCCCTGCGTCCCTACCAAGCCCTCTGGCTTTCTTCCCATTGAATCTTCTCCTCCTCGATAAACGGTTTTCCAGTCTCTTCTTGGCCAAAGACGATCCCCGTACGGTTCATCTTCTGGAGGTGCTGAAGGTTCAAGAAGGTGATGAAATCGACCTCGCCGTGCGAAACGGTCCCAAAGGCAAGGGAATTGTCTCGCTGCCCGGGGAAGGGGCAATCAAACTGGAAATTCGCTGGTTGGAGCCACACCCCCGCGACCTCCATCCCGTACGTTTGATCCTTGGCTTGGCGAGGCCGCAGACCTGCAGGAAAATACTGGAGCAGGCATCTGCTCTCGGAGTCGAGAGAATGGCTTTCTTCGAGGCAGAGAAAGGGGAACCTTCCTATGCCCATAGCAGTCTCTGGCAGACCCATGAATGGATGGAGAGGATTGATCGTGGCATCGAGCAGTCCTTTTCGAGTTTCATACCTTCCTGCACGGTTTACTCCAGCCTAGAGGAAACCCTTGTATCGGAAATGACCGACCGCAACCCCCAAAAGTTTGCACTGGATAATTACGAGTCCCCCGAACCCCTGTCTGCCGTCGGCATCGAACGAGGTTCACCTGTGCTCTTGGCACTTGGGCCTGAAAGAGGATGGTCGGCCGCGGAACGCGAACTTCTTAGGTCCGTGAACTTTGAATTCCGTCATCTTGGAGAAAGAGTCCTGCGATTGGAAACGGCTGCGGTGGCGGCCTTGGGGATTGTTCTGGCTTCCTACTGGAGGGAAGATTCTGAAAGCTGGTAGAGCCTGTAGGCGGGAGAGCCTTTTTTTTCCTTTCCCAGGCTCCTGATGACGGACCATCCTGGAAAGGCGTTGGCAAGTTCCGGTGGAGACTCGTGGATAAGCAAGGTATCTTGATGGACGAAATTACCCGATCTCATAAGCCCAAACAGAGTGGAGCCTATTTTTGTGAAATCCTCGTAGGGTGGATCAAGGAAGATTAGGTCGAAGGACTTTCCTCCGGACCTTAGGAATGCAGGTACGTCACGATTTTCCAGTTGTCCGCAGGAGTCGGGCAAGCCGGCGCTTTTGCAGGTTTTCTCGAAGTTTAGCCTAAGGTCTTTGAAAACCCTGCGGTTGCCTTCCACGAAAACACCCTCGCTTGCTCCCCGGCTCAAGGCCTCCAGTCCGTATGAACCGGTTCCCGCAAAAAGGTCGAGAAAGGTCTTTCCGGCGACCAAATCGCCGATGGAGGAGAAAAGTCGCTCTCTGTTGGCATCGGTGGCCGGTCTTAGCTTGCTTGATTTGGTGACCCGCAAGCCTATCCCTCGGGCCCGTCCTCCGCTAATTCTCACGTGCAAATGAGTTTGATAAGAAAGGATTGCTCATTAAGGATTCCATAGAGTTTCCTAAGATCGCGAAGCAAGCATGTTTTTCCAGATTCAATTTTCATGACCCGTCAATTCAGGGTTTTTTCGCCACAGAGTAATTCCTGTGCCGACGAGGAACTTATCTTGCCGGAGGATGAAAGTCGCCACCTCTGCAAGGTTCTCCGGGCTGGAAAGGGTTCCGTCGTCGAGGTGCTCGATGGTTTGGGTTCCATTTTCAAGGGTGTGGTTTGTAAAGCGGATCACGAGGCGACCCGTTTGAAGATTTCCAAACTGAAGTCCGTTGACCGGCTTAATCCCTTCTTCAGGGTAGCCTTCTCAATGACCAAGTCGGCAAGATGGGAGGAGTTGATCCGTCCTCTTACCGAGATGGGCGTCGGGCGGCTAACGCCGCTCGTCAGTGATCGTACCGAGTCGAAGGTATCAAGGGACAAGGAGTCGAGAAAACTCGCCAAGTGGGAAAAATCAGCCATTGAGGCTTGCAAGCAGTCTGGAAATCCTTGGCTTCCCCTTATTGATCCGCCAATGAAACTGGAAGACTTGCTTCGGTCAGCGGATCACTCTTTTTACCTAGGCAGTCTGCGAGCTTCATCGGTCAAGCCCCTCGTGGACTTGGGAACCAGTGCTCCGGTTATATGTCTGGTCGTTGGTCCAGAAGGAGGATGGACCCAGCAAGAGGAAGAATTCGCTCGGTCCAAAGGAGCGGAATTTTTCTCGCTGGGCCCAAACATATTGCGAACCGAGACGGCTGCTCTTTGCGCTTTGGCGGTTGCGCGGTCGCGCTTTCTCGGCTAGGTTTTCAAGCGATATGCCTTCAGATTTATCGGGTGAACACAAGTTGAGGATCGTTCTGGAATCGATCATTAGGCAGGTATCAAAGAGCGAGCAATGTAACAAGTACGGGATTTCCGAGGATGAGTTCCAGAGCTGGCATGACCATTTGATTTCCAATGGGGGGAAAATCTTCGATGCCGATTTCGGGGATTCCAGGACCCGAGTCAAGAAGGTGAGGAGGATGGGTGGCATGGCCAAGCTAGTCCTCTCCCTCAGCCTCCTTTCAAACCTTGCCGTCCTTCTCGTCTGGGGCATCTATTCCTATATCTATCCCGGTTCCGAACCTAATCCAGTTCCGGAGGGGAATGGTAAGCCCGCGGATAACCAGACGGCTTCCTCTTTACCCGTTTCCGAACCGGCGCCCTCGCCAGAGCCAGCTTTGCCTCGCCCGGAGGAGGTTGTCCGAATTCCTGCTTCCGAACCCTCTCCTTCCCCCTCCGTCCTGCCCGATGGACGCGATGACTTTCCGGTTAACCCTTTTCCCCTTCCCCGGCCGAATGCCTTGCCCCCAGTCAACGTGGTCGAGCCTGCAACGGAGATATTCTTCATGGGCGGCAACTACTCGGGCAAGCATGTGGTTTATCTTCTAGACGTGGGTTCGTACGTCCTCAAGGACGGGGATTCGGCTAGGTTTTTCGGGGAAATGAAGAGAGAGCTGCTTTCTTCCATCGCGAGCCTTTCCCCGAACTCCTACTTTAACCTCGTCCTTTTCTGGAACCTCAGGGAAGCATCCGCCTTGGGCAGAACCATCCTCAGAGCCAATCAAGAGAACAAGAAATATGCGATCGACTGGATTTCCGGTTTGGGGACGCAAACGGATCAACTCAAGGAGAACCGGAACCAATATTATCCCAAGGAATTGCTTTATTCCAAACCGTTGCCTGGCGTCGTAGGCCTTTGGTATGGCCTTAGCACTGCCATTAGTTTCGATCCGGACTTGTTATTCGTCTTTGCAGGAAATTCCCCCGCCTTCAACCTCAGCGAGATTCCGCGTTCCGATTTTGATGGCTTGGGGATAGATTCGAGACGTCTTTCAAGGATCCGTACGAACGAAGTTACGGTCGACGACTTGGTCAAGGATACCGCCCGCAAATGGCTGATATCAATCGAGTCTCCTTCCTCCCTACCTCCCGATGACGATTCGATTGATCAGATAGCCCTTCGGCGTCTGGGGCTTCTTGACGGCAACGCCTCCATAGCTCATATGATCGAGGTTCCCTGGGAGAAGTCATTCGAAATCTTTCTTTCCAGCCTGGAAGTAGGTTTTGAGCGGGTACCTAAAACCCATGCTTTCGTTTGTCTTCCTCAGCATACTGCATGGCCGAGCAAATTGACCAACTCGGTGCGGGAGTTTACGGAAAGCTCTAAGGGAAGCTTTACCTTGAACCCAATTTTTCCGTAGGCCGTTTTTGTCTTTCCGACGATGAACCTTAAGTTTCTGAACCTGAGGGTGTTCGCTTCTCTCGCATGCTGTGCCGTGAGTGTACTTTCGGCCCAGAATCCGGACGAACTGGTTTCCGCCCGCTTTTTTTCCGATACCGGCGTGATCAAGGCTGGAGACTCGGCTTTGCTTGTAGTCGAGGTCGATGTCGAGGAAGGTTGGCATCTGTACTGGAAATCCCCTGGGGCAACAGGCTTGCCCACTGAAATCACCTGGACCGCCGGGCAAGGAATGGAAATCGGTCCCGTTCTTTACCCCGATCCCTATTATTACGAGTCCGAGGGCTCCGCCAGTTATGCCTTGAAGGGGAAGTTCCTGCTCATCGCTGAGCTTAAATGGTCTCCTGAGGAAAAACCTTTCCCACGGAAGATTTCCGTCCTCGCTTCACTTAGCGGCCTTGTTTGTAGCGAAACCGGCTGTTTCCCCTATGGCAAGGAGATGAGCCTTGATATTTCGACAGGGGAGAAGACCGAGCTCTTGGCCGGTCTGCGCGAGCGCATTTCAGCTTCTGAAGCGAACAGATCCGTCGATCCGCCCGAAGGCTCAAGCGTCTCCATGGTCGTGAGAGACCGGACCATAGGGATTGAGTTTCAATCCCCGCTTCTCAGGGAATTGGGCCTCGATCAGTTCAATTTTTTTCCCGTGGGCGACTTTTTCGATCATTCCTTTCGCCCAACCTTCAAACTGAACGAAAAAGGCAACTTGACCGCCACGCTCAGGAAATCAGATGAAGCGGAAGGTGCGGTCGGAGCAGTCGAAGGGGTTTTGACCCATCCCGACTTGGATCGCGGATGGAAGGTGCTCCTGGAGATCGAGGAGGCCTCCTACGGTGAGGCGACGGAAGGCCTCGGGGACCTCTCACTGAGCGTTCCCAAGGAGACCGCAGGACAGAGCTTCCGCTCCCTCTGGTTGATGCTTTCGATAGTTCTGGTCGCAATGGCGGTCTGGGTGTACGGCAAGAACCATTCCCCGGGTCGCTCGCCGAACTCCCGTCTCCTCGTCAAGTGTCTTGCCCTCGGCCTTCTTTTGTTCGGGGTTTGGTTGGGCGATCCCAGAGAGGAAAAGGAAAGGACAAAGGATTCAATCGTCTGGAAAACGTGGACGCCCGAACTCGAGCAGTCTCTCCTGGCCGAGGGCAAAGGCGTCTACGTCGACTTCACCGCCAGGTGGTGCCTTTCGTGCCAAGTAAACAAGCGCGTTTATGAGGACGAGGAGGTGATTGAGGGCTTCAAGGAAGCCGGAGTCGTTTTTCTCTATGCCGATTGGACCGACGAGGGAGCCGTCATTCTCGAGGCTCTTCAGGGTTTCGATAGAGGAGGAGTTCCCCTGAACGTCTACTATCCACCTGCTCGCGCAGACGAGCCGATCGTATTTCCCGAAATCCTGAGCCCGGATATGCTGCTCGAAGTTTTGGAAACCGAGGAGGCCTACTGGGAAACGGAGGGTCAGGGCTTTTGGGCGATCGTGGGTTTCGCTTTTCTGGGCGGCATGATCCTCAACCTCATGCCCTGTGTCTTTCCCGTGCTGGGCCTCAAGATCATGGCCTTCGTCAAGCAGGCGGGGGAAGACCGGGCCAAAATCACCAACCACGGTCTGGTCTTTACCTTGGGTGTTCTGCTTTCCTTCTGGCTTCTGGTGGGGGTCCTTCTCTTCCTTCGGGAAAGACTGGAGCAGGATTTGGGATGGGGCTTCCAGTTGCAGGAACCCCTTTTTGTATTCGTCCTTGCCCTCTTCCTGCTTGCCTTTGCCATGAGTCTTAGCGGCGTTTTCGAGATCGGTCTTTCGCTGACCGGGGTAGGATCCAAGCTTTCCCAAGGCTCCGGTTATGCAGGCTCTTTCTTCTCGGGGGTTCTAGCTACCGTCGTGGCCACCCCCTGCATGGCCCCCTTTCTCGGGGTTGCGGTGGGGGCGGCTCTTTCGATGGATTTGTTGCCCGCCTTCGCTGTCTTTACCTCGGTTGCCCTCGGTCTTGCATCGCCCTATCTGACGCTTTCCCTATTTCCGTCCTGGGTGAGCAAGCTACCTAAGCCGGGGGCTTGGATGGACACCTTCAAGCAGGCCATGGCCTTTCCGCTCTACGCGACCGTGGCCTGGCTGATATGGACTTTGCAGGGACTGCTTTGAATATAGGAAACTAGAGGGCTTCCTCCCCCTGCTCGCCGGTCCTGATGCGGACGGCTTGCTCTACCGGAAGGACGAAGATCTTGCCGTCCCCAATCTTTTCGGTCTTGGCGGCTTTAACGACGGCGTCGATGACCTTGTCGCAGAGCTCGTCCGGCACCACGATTTCAATGACCACCTTGGGAAGGAAATCAATGGTGTACTCGCTTCCGCGGTAAATTTCGGTGTGTCCCTTCTGTCGACCGAAGCCCTTGGCCTCGAGTACCGTCATTCCCTCGACCCCGATCTCGGAGAGGGCGTCCTTCACGTCTTCAAGCTTGAAGGGCTTGATAATGGATTTGATAAGTTTCATTTTGTCGGAATTTTTGAAAGGATTCTAGTTGAGGGTGTAACCATTCTCACCATGTTCGACTTGGTCAAGCCCCTTTGTCTCGTCGTCTTCCGAAATCCGGATACCATTGGTGAGGACGGAAACGAGTTTTACGATGACAAAGGTGGCGACGACCGAGAGGGCAACCGCAGCCAAACAACCTTGAGCCTGAACGGAAAGTTGTTCGGACCAGGTGAAATACTGGCCATCCTCTCCATTTTCCAGACGATGCTGGCTGATTCCTTGTCCGCCTAGGATTCCGGTTTGACCGAGGTAGGAGACCAGGAGCGTTCCCATGATTCCGCCCACGCCGTGCACCGCGGCGACGTCCAGGGAGTCGTCCACGCCAAGCTTTTCCTTGACGAATCCGCAGGCGAAGTAGCAGACCAGACCGGCGCAGGCTCCGATTACGATGGCTCCCATTGGCCCCACGGCACCGGATGCCGGGGTGATGGTGGCCAGTCCGGCGATGGTGCCCGTGACGATGCCTACCAGACCGGGCTTGCCCGTCTTCTTCCACTCGATGAACATCCAGACCAAGCTGGCGGTGGCGGCGGAAAGATGGGTCACGAGCATGGCCATGCCGGCATCACCGTTAGCGGCTCCGGCGCTTCCGGCGTTAAAGCCGAACCAGCCGACCCAGAGCATGGCGGCTCCCGTCATCACCATGCCCGGACTGTGAGGAGGCTTAAGGCTACTGGGGAAGCCCTGTCTGGGCTTCAGCATCCAAGCCAGCGTCAGGGCGGACGCTCCTGCGGTGGCGTGGACCACGATACCTCCTGCGAAATCGATCACTCCTGCTTCAGCGAGCCAACCATCGCCCCATACCCAGTAGCAGACCGGGCAGTAGACGACGACCAGCCAAAGGGCGCTGAAGAGCATGACTGCGGTAAATTTTATTCTCTCCACGAAGGCTCCCACGACGAGAGCAGGAGTAATGATGGCGAAGGTCATCTGGAAAGTGATCCAGACGGACTTGGGGAAATCATCCTTCATGGAGTCTTCCCCAAGGCCTTCTAGAAAGAAGGAGCCTTTTCCGCCTATCCATCCCCTTGCATCATCATCCAATCCACCAGGAGTCAGTGCCAAGCTGTAGCCGACAGCCACCCAGATGATGGAGGCCAGGCAGGCGATGGCAAAGCAGTGCATCAAGACCGACAGCACGTTCTTGGACTGGACTAGTCCACCGTAGAAAAGGGCCAGGCCGGGCAGGGTCATGAAAAGGACGAGCGCCGTGGCCGTGATCATCCAAGCCGTATTACCGGGGCTGAGTTTAACGGTTTCTTCTCCCCCCTCGCTTGCACCCGAATCTTCATTTTCAGAAGTAGCGGCCACGGAAGCGGCGGCGGAATCGTCGGTTTCTTGATTCTGAGCGAAACCGATGGCATTAAGGGCAAGGAAAAGAAAGAAGGCTAGGCCGACTTTGATGCTAGGCAAGGTTTTCATGAGCTGGTTGATTTTGTTATTAGGCTAGGGTGCCTGCAGGCACATTCGAGCTCATGCATGCAGGAATCAAGCCATGAATTAAATCCATTGAAAAATGAATAATAATAACCCAAATCCAGCTATGAGGCGCTCTACTTTTGCCCAGCTTTACAAAGATGCGCAAAAAAAAGGGCCCGGTCCATTTGAACCGGGCCCTTAAGCTTGTTCCTTCCAACCTTAAAAGCTACAGAACGTCATCTCCTTTCTCTCCGGTTCGGATTCTAACTGCTTCATCCAAGGGAAGAACGAAAACTTTTCCGTCCCCAATTTTGCCGGTCTGTGAAGCGTTTACGATGGCGTCGATGACTTTGTTCAGCAAGTCGTCGCTTACCGCAATCTCCAGTTTGACCTTGGGCAGAAAGTCCACCGTGTACTCGCTTCCACGATAGATTTCGGTATGCCCCTTCTGCCTGCCGAACCCCTTCACTTCGGATACGGTCATTCCCTCTACGCCGATATCGGATAGGGCATCCTTTACTTCCTCAAGCTTGAAGGGCTTGATTATGGCTTTGATTAGTTTCATTGCTAAATCCTTTCTCTAAGTTGTTTCAATGATTCGCTGGGTGTTTAGGAACTGTATGCCTCTTGGCCGTGCTCGCTGATGTCGAGTCCCCTCTCTTCCTCTTCTTTGCTGACCCGAACGCCGATGGTTGCCTTCAGGGCGGTAAATACTACGAAGGAAAACACGAATGCAAAGCCACTTACGAGCGCGGCGCCTCCAAGTTGAACCATGAAGTCACTGTCCGCGAAGATCGCACAAGCCAAAGTACCCCAGATCCCGCAAACTCCGTGAACGGAAATAGCGCCCACGGGATCGTCTATCCTGGCTTTGTCGAGATAGATGATGGAGAAAACGACGATTATGCCTGCGATGACTCCGATCAAAATGGAGTCGCTTACGGTAACGATGTCTGCATTGGCGGTGATTCCAACCAAGCCAGCCAAAATACCATTCAAACCCATCGAAAGGTCGGGCTTTTTCAACAGGAACCAAGATGCGAGAATTGCTCCAAGGGCACCTCCGCCGGCGGCCATGGTAGTCGTTGTAAAGACTAAGGAAACGGGACCGGGGTCAGCAGAGAGTACGGAGCCTCCGTTGAATCCATACCACCCAAACATGAGAAGGAACACACCAATGGCGGCTAAAGGGAAGTTGTGAGCGGGAATTGGCTTAATGCCATTCGAGGTGTACTTGCCTTTCCTCGGCCCGAGCACGAGGACGCAGGCCAAGGCTCCGAAACCACCGAAGGCATGGACTACAGTCGAACCTGCAAAATCCTTAAATTCAAGGTTGGCGAGGAAACCTCCGCCCCAGTGCCAGGAACCAGCGATAGGGTATGCGATTGCGACGAAAACAACCGCGAAGATCATAAAGCTTGAAAGCTTTACTCTTTCTGCAACTGCACCAGATACGATCGTTGCTCCAGTTGCGGCAAACATTGCTTGAAAGATAAAATCTCCAAACCCGGTCATGCATAACCCGACGCCGGGACCATAGGAGAGATCGGAACCACCGAAGTCACCATCTTCAGGGTTGAATGGCCCCCCGATGGACAGCCAATTCTCAACGATACTCCAATCACCCAGTGGATAGTGGGTATTGAAACCAATCAAAGCGTATGAAACCACGCCTATGGAGATTATGAAAACGTTTTTGAAAAGTACGTTGACGACGTTCTTCTTCTGGCAAAGCCCGGATTCCAATGTGGCGAATCCAAGGTGCATAAGAAATACCAAGGCCGCAGCCACGCAGGTCCATAGGGTGGAGGTTGTGTAGAAGTCAAACCCGTACTCGAACTCCGTGTTGACGCCACCCGACAGACCGACGTAACCGCTAAGAATATCCGCGGCTCCGTCTTCGTCTTTGGTGAAGCCCGAAGAGAGTGTAATGCCCTTGTCGATCGCATACCGGAGAGTGTCGATTTTTTCTTCGATTCCCTCCTTTTCATCATCTTTGGCGGTAGAAAGAGAGGCTTGTAGGGCTTGCATTTCAGCTGCGACGTCAAAGGTCGGAGGAGTCTCCTCCTGGTCTTCGGCAAAAGAAGGGCTTGAGTAAGAGAAGAAAAGAACAACGACCAAAAGCAGGAACTTGAAGGGTACCGTGCGTAGGATTGTTGTTTTTGCGAGTTTGGCATTCATGGGTTTTTGTTTTGGTTATCAATAGCTTGCACAATTGTTTGCAAGTGTTTGAGAGGGGAGGTTGCAGAACCCGCGCCAAGGTTATTGAGAAAAGAAAAAAGAAAGAAAATTCTCCGAAAATGAGCAGGTTTTGAACAGGTGGGATGACTCTGTTCAAGAGGTAGGTTTCGAATACGAACAAGCCCCGGTTCGCCTCAACGCACAGCGGCGGGATGGTTGCCCGAAATCG
The DNA here is from genome assembly GCA_002500665.1 of Opitutia bacterium UBA7876. GTDB lineage: Bacteria > Verrucomicrobiota > Verrucomicrobiia > Opitutales > Seribacteraceae > Seribacter. Next base: position 207,521 of record DLRY01000025.1, on the reverse strand, counting down.
GCGGGCAACAAGGGCTGGGAGAAAATCAGGCTTCTTCCTCGAGCGACTTGATGCTGAGGTCCCGCAACTGCTTCTCGGAAGCGCTTCCGGGGCTATCGGTCATCAAGTCCTGTCCCTTCTGGGTCTTGGGAAATGCAATGACGTCCCTGATGCTTTCTCGCCCTGCGAGAATGGCAACCATGCGGTCCAGACCGAGGGCGATACCCCCGTGAGGGGGGGCGCCGTAGGTAAAGGCTTCCAGCATATAGCCGAAACGGCTTTCAACGACCTCGGGGGGGATCTGGAGAATTTCCTCGAAGACTTTTTTCTGAAGATCGGGTTGGTGGATCCGGATGCTTCCTCCGCCCAGTTCGACACCGTTGAGAACAATGTCGTAGTGCTGTCCTCTGACTTTCTTGGGTTCGGTCTCGAGAAGGGTTATGTCCTCCTCCAAGGGTGCCGTAAAGGGGTGGTGGGATGCCACGTAGCGCCCTTCCTCCTCATCGTGGGTCATGAGGGGAAAGTCCACGACCCAAAGGAATTTCCAGTCCCGGGGATCGCGCAGGACTTGCCCGCGCTTCTCGAGCAGGGTGGCGGCCTCTAGCCGAGTTCTCCCCAGTATGTTGCAGGAACTCTCCCAGGGGCCGGCGGCAAAAAAGACGATATCCCCATCCTCGACGGCGAGCCTGTTTTTCAAGGTTTCCTTTTCCTCATCGGAGAGGAATTTGAGGATGGGAGACTTCCACTCGCCTTCTTCCGACTTGATGAAGGCCAAGCCTTTGGCGCCGAGTGACTTGGCGGTTTCCTCGAGGTGCTTGAGTTCGCCTTGGGTGAGGTCGGCCAATCCTTTTGCGTTGAAGGCCTTTACCGCTCCGCCCGCTGAGACGGCGCCGCCAAATACCTTGAAGTCCGAGTCGCGGAAGTCTTCCGAGAAGTCTTGGATTTCGAGCCCAAAGCGCAGATCCGGCTTATCACTACCGAAGCGGTTCATCGCTTCCTCGAAGGGCATGCGCAGGAAAGGCGTTTCGATTTCAATTGCCAAGGTCTTGCTCCATACTTCTTTGAGGAGACCCTCGATCAAGGCGTACATATCCTCTCGGTCGATGAAGGACATTTCTATGTCGATCTGGGTGAATTCAGGCTGGCGATCGGCCCGCAGGTCCTCGTCACGGAAGCAGCGAGCGAGCTGATAATACTTTTCCACCCCGGCCACCATGAGCATTTGCTTGTATTGTTGGGGGGATTGGGGAAGGGCGTAGAACTTGCCAGGGTTAAGGCGGCTGGGGGCGAGAAACTCCCTAGCTCCCTCGGGCGTGCTCTTGAAGAGAACGGGCGTCTCGATCTCGAGGAATCCCTGCTCGTCGAAAAAGGTGCGTACGGCCATGGAGGCCTCGTGCCTGAGTTTGAGGGCTTGCAGGTTGGGGGGGCGCCGAAGATCGAGGTAGCGGTATGTCAGGCGGAGATCCTCCCCTACTTTGTCTGCGGACTCATCGAGAGGGAAGGGTGGAGTCTTGGATTGGTTGTGAACTATAATCGAGGAGGCGAAAACCTCTATCTCGCCCGTGTCCAGGCTGGGGTTGATGGTGCTTCCCTCACGTTTGCGGACCTCGCCCGATACCTCGATGACGCTTTCCGGCTTAAGCCTTGGAAATAGCTCCGACAGTTCCTTGTTTTCGGGGTCGAGAACAACTTGGGTTTTACCTTCGCGGTCCCTCAGGTCGAGAAAGAACACGCCTCCGTGGTCGCGCAGCGAGTCGATCCAGCCGATCAGGATGGCGGGGGATCCGGCGTTTTCCTTTCGAAGTTGATTGCAGTGATGGCTTCGTTTCATGCCTTTGATAAAAAAGGGGATACCATACTTGAATGGAACCGTGAAGGCAAGCGGGATGAGCATGGAAGCCCCGGCCGAGAATTTTATACTCGCCTTCGCGACGCGAAGCGATTTTGGGTATGCATTCGATATGAGTGGTCGTTACGTAGTCATCATGGCAGGCGGTAGGGGGGAACGCTTCTGGCCCCAGAGCCGGCTGAAGCGTCCCAAGCACCTTCTCCCAATAGTGGGTGACTCGCCCATGCTCTCACAGACGGTCGCTCGCTTGCATGGCCTCGTTCCCCCGGAAAGGGTTTTCGTCATTACCAACGCGGAGCAAAGGGAAGCCGTTCTGGAAAGTTGTCCGGCCCTGCTGCCAGAGAAGGTCATCGGCGAGCCCGAAGGCCGCGACACGGCGGCGGCGGTGGGTCTTGCTGCCCTGTTGGTCCAGGAGGAGGCGGGGGATGCGGCTTTTGCCTTGTTGCCGGCGGATCACGTCATCGAGGATGGCGAGGGCTTTCGGTCGGTTCTAGGTAGCGCTTTCGAGGTCGCCGAGGGGAGCGGGAATTTGGTGACTATCGGGATCAAGCCAACTTTTCCCTCGACAGCCTACGGGTATCTTTGCCGTGGTAAGGATATTGAGGAAGCCGACGGACGACCCGTTTCTCAAGTGGACAGCTTCGTGGAAAAACCGAATTTTCACAAGGCAGAGGAATACCTCCACGCGGGCAATTATTTTTGGAATGCAGGCATGTTCGTCTGGAGACCTTCGGTTATCCTTTCCTCCATCCGTGAACATGCGCCGTCCATCTCTTGCGGGCTCGATGAATTGAGGGAGAGATGGAAGTCGCATGGCCAACTTGAAGAAGCCATGTCTTTTGTTTACCCCTCCCTTGATAGAATCTCCATCGACTTCGCGGTCATGGAAAAGGCAGAGGGAGTAGTTATGCTGGAATCGGCTTTCGACTGGGACGACGTCGGGGAGTGGCCCGCTATTGCCCGCCATTACCCGTCGGATCAGGAAGGCAACGTGTTCAAGGGTTCCGGAGTAGGAGTGGACTCCATCGGAAACCTCGCTTTTTCGGAGGATGGGCATTGCATTGCCCTGCTGGGAGTCAAGGATTTGATCGTGGTTCAGTCGGGTGATGCGACCCTGGTTTGCCACAAGGAGCATGCCCAGCAGGTCAAGGATCTTGCCCGTCTGGTTTCAGAGGCTCATCCCGAACTGGGCTGAGGGCGGTGTCGGTATACCTTGGGATCGACTACGGGACCAAGCGGATGGGCTTGGCTTGGGCCGATGAGTTGCGGATCGCTCTTCCCCTCGGGATGGTGGCAGGGACTGGTTGCGCGCGATGCCTGGACGACCTGGCCGAGGTCGTTAGGGAAAGGTCCGTTACGGAGTTTGTGATCGGCTATCCTCTGCACATGGATGGCGCCGTGGGAAAGAGGGCTAAGGAGGTCGATCAGTTCTCAAAAAAGCTGAGTGAGAGGTTCGGCTTGCCTGTGCGAAAGGTCGACGAAAGGCTTACCACTCTGGCCGCCGAGGAGGCCCTCGCCCATTCGGCCAAAGGGACGGTCGAAAAGGATGGGAAGGTTGACGCGGTTGCAGCGAGCCTTATCCTGCAGGATTTTCTCGAAGGAGGAAAAGTGATCTAATGACTTCTAGGTGGCGATGCGTCTGCGCCTATGATGGGACGAGTTTTGCCGGTTGGCAAAAACAGCCCTCGGGAGGGGCGGTGCAGGATGGGATCGAAGATGCCCTCGGGAAAATCTTTCAATCGCCGGTTCGTACCATCGGGGCTGGCCGGACGGACGCCGGAGTCCACGCCAAGGGCCAGGTTTTTCATTTTGATGCGGACTGGAGTCACGGCCCTGAAAAGATGCTCCAAGCCATGAGGGTTTCCTTTCCCGAAGGCATTAGCCCCCGTGCCCTAAAACCGGTCGGTCCCCGCTTTCATGCGCTTATCTCGGCCAAGGGGAAGCGCTACCTCTACCGAGCGGTTGAAGGCTGGGCCATGCCCGAGGAAAACCGCTTCGTCCTTTCCCTGAAGAACCGCAAGCCCGATCTTGTCCGCATGCAGGAGGCTTCCCGATACCTGATCGGAACCCATGACTTCTCCTCCTTTTGCGCCTCGCGGGGAAACGATGCGGAGGAAAGCGCCGTCCGATCGGTGTGGAAGATCGCAATTACTCGTCGGGGTCGAAGCCTCAAGATAGAGGTCGAAGGAGGAGGCTTTCTCTACAAGATGGTTAGGAGCATGGCGGGTGCCTTGCTAGACGTCGGCATGGGCAAGATTCAACCGCTTGAACTCAAGCGTATTCTCGAGCGTAGAAAGCGGACCGAAAAGGTGGTCAGCGCCCCTGCCAAGGGTCTTTGCCTTGATAAGGTTTTCTACCGGACGCCATCGACGAAATAAGGTGATGGTGAAACCTTTGATATCCAGGTGGCTCAACCTGATGGGGGATTTTCTTTTTCCCGGGAACTGTCCGGTTTGCGGGGACGCCCCCTTCGCGGACCCGGGATCATATGCCTGCAGAGAGTGCATGGATCGGATTGCATGGATTCGTGGAAACGGATGCAGGATCTGTGGTCTTCCGATGTGGGGTATGGGGTTTGGTGGGTTGACTTGTCGGGCTTGCCGGGAGGATCCACCGGTCTTCCAGTCGGGCCGTTGTCTTTTCCATCTCGATGAGACCGGCAAGAAAGTAATTCATGAAATCAAGTACCATGGCGTGCGTCCGGTTTTGCGGGACTTGCCCAATTGGCTTGAAAGGACTCCGGGAACGCTGGAGTTTCTGGAGGGGTGCGATTTGGTTCCGGTTCCTCTTCACCGCAAGAGGCTCAGGGCAAGGGGCTTCAACCAGAGCGTCTGGATTGCTCGTGCCTTGAGCGAAGCTGCCGGAGGCAAGCCGAGGGTTCGCGAGGCACTGCGAAGGACAAGCGATACCCCCACCCAAACCAGCCTTGATAGGAAAACGAGGAAAGCGAACGTCAAAGATGCCTTTGCTCTGTGCTCTCGCAGACCCATTCATGAACTGAGCCCCATCGTTCTCGTGGACGACGTCTATACCACCGGAGCGACTCTTGACTCCTGTGCCCGGGTTTTAGTAGAAGGAGGCTGTCGGGTGGTGAAATTCCTCGCCCTCGGCCGTGGATAAACGATTTTCAACTCATGGCCTTGTTCAGTAAACCGAAATATTCCAAGGTAAACGTCAAGTCCCGCGAAGGGGTACCCAAGGGCGTCTTCACAAAGTGTCCCGAGACTGGAGAAATGGTCTTTGCCAAGGAATTGAAGAACAACCTCATGGTGGTACCCAAGAGCGGTTACCATTTTCCTCTTTCCGCTCCCGAGCGCATCGCCTCGCTGGCGGACGAGGGGAGCTTCGTGGAGCACGATTCCGAGTTGCAGTCTACCGACCCGCTCGACTTCAAGGGCCTTGCTTCCTACAAGGAGAAGCTCGATCAGAACAAGGAGAAGTGCGGGCTGACCGATGCGGTCGTTTCCGGTGTGGCTAAGATGGGTGGGAGATGGGTCAGTCTCGCTGTTATGGATTTTCGGTTCCTCGGAGGGAGCATGGGTTCCGTGGTAGGGGAGAAAATTACACGGGCGATTGAGCGTGGACTGGAAAACTCCATCCCCGTCATCATTGTTTCAGCTTCCGGAGGAGCGCGCATGTACGAGGGTATTCTCAGCCTCATGCAAATGGCCAAGACAAGCGCCGCCTTGGCCAAGCTTTCGGCCAGGGGCATCCCTTATTTTTCAGTGCTCACCAACCCGACCATGGCTGGGGTGATGGCCAGTTACGCGTCTCTTGGGGACGTCATCCTTGCCGAGCCCAAGGCCCTGATCGGTTTCGCCGGGAGGCGGGTGATTAAGGAAACCACCCATGCCGATCTGCCGGAGGGTTTCCAGACTTCGGAGTTTCTTCTCGAGCATGGGCTGATCGACCAGATCGTTCCTCGTCAGGAAATGCGGGATCGATTGATCACCCTCATGGATCATCTCGGGCATGCTCTTGAGCCGAAAGATCCCACTCCTCCCGGCAAAGCCAAGGCACCGGCCAAGAGGAGAAAGCCGACCAAGGCGAAAGCGTCGCCCGTCAGGCCCGGCAAGAAGGCTTCCTCCGCCAAGAAGACTAGAGGGTAGCCGGTCGGTTCACTAAGCCGAAGCTTTAGTGAAGGATACCTTGGACTACCTTTATTCCCTGCGTAACCAGGGTTCTTCCTTTGGGTTAGAGCGCATGTCCGCATTCGCTTCTATACTGGGCAGGCCCGACGAGTCCTATCCCGTTGTTCACGTGGCGGGAACCAACGGCAAAGGATCCGTCTGCTCGATGCTCGATTCAGTTTATCGGGCTAATGGCTATAAGGTCGGCCTTTTCACTTCTCCTCATTTGGTGGAACTGGGGGAACGCGTGAGGATAAACGGGAAACCGATTTCTCCGGGAGAGATTCAATCGATGACGGTGGACCTTAGGAGGATGGCTGCTCGCCTTGAGAAAATGAATCCCGGACTTCACCCTACTTTTTTCGAATTCATGACGGCTATGGCCTTCGTCAAGTTCAAGGAAGCAGAGGTTGACTTGGCCATTGTGGAGACGGGGTTGGGTGGGCGCCTTGATTCGACCAATATAGTTATTCCCGAGTTATCCGTGATCACCACGATTTCGCGTGATCATTGCTCAATTCTGGGTCATGAAATCGAGCAAATAGCAAGGGAAAAAGCGGGGATCGTCAAACCGGGCAAGCCGGTTCTCACGGGCTGGCTCGAACCTGTCGCCAACCAGGTCGTGGAGCAAGTTGCGCGGGAACTCGAAGCCCCATTCGAGACCATGGCGTCATCCGGTCTTGGGGAAGATCAACTCCCGGAGACCAATCTGCATGGGGCATACCAGCGCAGAAACGCGGCCTTGGCCGAACGGGCGGCGGACCTCTTGTCGTCTGCATTTCCCATCGAGCCGAAGAAAACCGCCCTGGGGCTTGGTCAAGTTCGCCTCGAGGGGAGGTGGCAGGAAATACTCGGTCCACCAAGAATCATTCTGGATGCTTGTCACAATGCGGAAGGAGCTCGAGCTCTTAAGGGAAACCTCGCTATCCTTGATCGAAAGGTGGAAGTCTGGTTCGGCTCCCTTGGCGAGGATAGGGCGGGAGAGGTTCTGGAACAGGTACTGCCCTTTGCGGATTCCCTGAGACTTTTTCGGCCGCGCCAGCCAAGAGCCTGTTCCCTTGATGCTCTCCTGGAAATGATTCCGCAGGACTTTCGAGGAACCGTCTCGAAAGGAGAAGCTGTCAAAGTGTCCGAGTACCTGGCTTCCGAAGGTGACGACCGAATCATCCTGGTGACTGGTTCACTGTACTTGATTGGAGAAATTCTTGGGTTTGTTAAGAACTCCAGAGAAGGCTGGGGGAACGAACTTCAGGATATTACGTAACGATTGGGTTAAAAGGGGAGCTCATTTACCTAAGCCCGTTTCCCAAAACCTAAAGTATCTCAAAGGAAAACTTTATTCGTTAGATAGCGTCATTTAGTATTATAGTGTTATTATACTAAGTTAAATGCCAATAAAAGATGTCTTGGGATTTTGTCTTTTTGATCTTTTTGGACGATGTGAACAAGTGTCTGAAAAACCGCTCATAACTTTGAACAACTTTGGCTTGGAAAAGAAACGGTTTATGGGTTCAATACTCTATATGCCGATGACTTTGAAAGATTTTATCTTACTTCATGAGAATTGAAGGAAAACTTATTCACATACCTATATATGGGGGCACTAAACCTCTTTTTGCCCTACATATTGTGTTCAGGAAGATAAAAAAATTTATGGTTTTTCATTTTTTTCTTTTCTTTTCTTCGGCAATAGGCAAAGTCTGGTCATGACTGGCGTGAAACAAAGAACAAATTGTCTTCGCTTCCTCCGGTGCTTATGAAACCACTTCAATCTTTTAACAAAACTACGACAAAAAAAACGCGGGAAATTAGGTAAACTGATGGAAAAAACATACAAAATTGGTGATAAATCATTCGTTCTTGATGAGGAAAAGGCGGTCCGTGCCTACCAGGAGAAGCAGGTAATCAATGGTAGGCAATCCGAGGCCTTCAACCTGCTTCCACTGAAATACCAATGGGCTTACGACTTGTATCGCAAAATGAAGGCCAACCACTGGGAGCCGGAGGACGTTCCCATGGGCAAGGACATCGAGCAGTGGAAGAACACGGTCGAGCTTAGCGAAGGCGAACGATGGATCATTATGATGGGAATCGGTTATTTCTCAGCCGCCGAAGGCATCGTGGGTGATAATATTCAGCATGTGGTCAGAGAGTTGGTTACGGCGCCCGAACTCAAGTTGGTCTTGGGCCGGCATGCCCATGAGGAGAACATTCATGCCGACAGCCTTCTCTATATGATCAGTTCGCTGGGGATAAACCCGCACGAGTGCGAAGCCATGTTCGAACAGATCGAAACCATCCATCGCAAGAACGAGTTCGTGACCCGTGTTTCCAAGAACTTGAGGAGGGATCTAGATCTTACGCAAACCGTTAACAAACAGGAGTTAGCCAAGAATATATTTGTTTTCGGACAGTGCATGGAAGGCACCCAGTTTTACGGTCTGTTCGGCATGATCTTGAGCTTGGCCCGCCAGAACAAGTTTCCTGGTATAGGCCAAATGTTCCGTTATACGTTGAGGGACGAATCCAACCATATCGAGCTTTTCCGCAATCTATTCCGGGTCCTGATAGAGGAAAACCCTGATATTTGGACCGACGAATTCAAGGAAAACCTCCATGCCCTTATGAAGGAGGCGGTCCAGTTGGAGAAGGAATTCATTCGAGATTGCCTGCCCGTCAATGCCGTCGGGCTGAGTGCGGATGAATTCTGTCACTACATCGATTACATTTCGGACCGTAGGCTCAATGGCATTGGTCTCGAGGTGCTTCATCCCGGCTTGGAGAATCCGTTCCCTTGGCTTGCCGAGACTATTGACGTAAAGAAGGAGCAGAACTTCTTCGAGGGCCGGGTGACCGAGTATCAAAAGTCATCTTCGTTGGCCGAGGTGTCGGACGACGAGCTCTGAGCCCGTCGGTTGTTTCTGAGGGTGTTTGTTTAATCTTGAATGGGAGTGTGATTTTTATGCGTAATACGATTTTCGAGGAAGACAGGTTGTTGGCCAAGGCGGCGGGTACGCCGAGCGAGAACAAACCTCGCTTTGACTGGGCCGAAGCATTGGGAGACAATCGCTTCGAAATTCCGAAGGTGCGCATTACCGATGGCGCGGGTGATCGTGATTTCCACATCGCCGAGGTGGCTGAGGTCATCGGGGAGGCATTGACCAACCTGATGATTTCAAGGGAAGAAAACGAAATATATACCCAACAGAACCGGGAACTCGTGGTGGAGTCTGCCCGGATCGTCGCCGACCGCTTGATCGAGCGGATGGCTGAAGAGGATGAAGGCGGAGCCCCCCGCCTCTCCTTTGACGAGTTGTATCGCCTGATCGAGAAGGCTCTCGTCGAAAACGATGCCTACGATGTGGCCAAGAGCCTCGTCATTTCCCGTTCCAACGATGGAAACGGCAGGCACGTGGAAACCGAAGAGTTCGAGGAGGAAACCGGGCAAATCCGTCTCATCCGCAGAAGCGGGCAGGTCGTACCGTGGAATTCCTCCAAGATCGAGGTTGCGGTGCGGAAGGCCTTTCTGTCCCTCCAGCTCGATTCCGAGCCGGCGGTCGAACTGGCCAAGCAGGTGACGCGAGAGGCTATCTCGACGGGCCAGGCTTTCATCAACATTGAGGACGTTCAGGACCTGGTCCAGAACGAGCTGATGAGGCAAGGCCACTACAAAGTGGCCGAATCCTATATCCTCTATCGAGCGCGCCGCCGCATTGAGCGTGAGTCCGGGACGGATGAGGATGAGGTTAAGCAGGACTCCATGATCGTGGTCCAGAAGAAGGACGGGAGCACCTTCTTCTGGGATGGGATCGATCTCAAGAAGAGAATATCCTTTGCTTCCATCGGTCTCGATCTTTGCATGACCTCGGAGCAGATCGAGGAGGCTCTGCGTCGCTCCGTTTTTTCCGAGATCAGCGAGGATGATTTGCGAAAGACCATCATCCTTAACGCCAAGACGTTGATCGAGAGGGACGGGGATTTCGCCAAGTTCGCCGCCCGCATTCTTCTTACCTACGTCTACGAGGAGGTACTCGGTTGGGATATCGCGGTCAACAGCATCGATGAACTCAAGACCTTCCATGCAAACGGCCTCAAGCAATACCTCAAGTACGGGGTGGAGATCAAGAGACTGGACGAGAAGCTCCTCAAGCTGGACGTCGGCAAGTTGGCCGATGCCCTCGATCCCTCGGCCGACTTGGATTTCGATTACCTTGGAATTCAGACTCTTTTCGACCGTTATCTGGTAGTGGACAAGACGATAGACGATCCCAAGCGCATCGAGACCCCCCAACTGTTCTGGATGCGTGTAGCGATGGGCGTCTTCGCCCATGAGGAAAACCCCGAAGATCGTATCATCTCCCTCTACAACCTCTACAAAAGCCGTCGCTTCTGCTCCTCCACGCCGACGCTCTTCAACTCGGGAACCCCGCATTCCCAGCTTTCCTCCTGCTACCTCTACAAGGTGGACGATACCATTGAGTCCATCATGTACCGAGGTATTGCGGAGAACGCCTTTCTGTCGAAGTGGGCCGGAGGCCTTGGCGGGAGCTGGACTTCGGTTCGCGGTACGGGTAGCTATATTGCGGGCACAAACGGTGAGAGCCAAGGGGTCATACCCTTCCTCAAGATGCACAACGACCAGCTTTGCGCCGTCAACCAAGGGGGCAAGAGAAAGGGATCGGGTTGCGCTTACTTGGAGTCCTGGCACTGCGACGTTCTCGAGTTTCTCGAGCTACGCAAGAACACGGGAGACGATCGCCGTCGTACCCACGACATGAATACCGCCAACTGGATTCCTGACCTCTTCATGAAACGAATGGAGGCCCGCCAGAGCTGGACCCTTTTCCGAAGCAACGAGGTTCCAGAGTTGCATGATCTCTACGGACGTGCTTTCGAGGAAAAGTACGTCGAGTACGAGGCCAAGGTGGAGAAAAGGGAAGTGTGGGGGCATACCATGCCCGCTCTGGACCTCTGGAAGCAGATGCTGAAGATGCTTTTTGAGACCGGTCATCCATGGATTACCTTTAAGGACACCTGCAACGTCCGAAGCCCTCAGGACCATACGGGAGTCATTCACAGTTCGAACCTATGTACCGAGATCACACTCAACACTGGTGCGGACGAGACTGCGGTCTGTAACCTCGGTTCAGTCGTTCTCGACTCCCACCTAAAGGCCGATGGCTCCATCGATCACGACAAGCTTCGCGAGACCATACGCATCGCGGTGCGCGCCCTCGACAACGTCATCGACGTCAATTTCTACCCCACCGAGGCGGCCAAGACCTCCAACATGCGGCACCGTCCGGTGGGCCTTGGGGTCATGGGTTTGCAGAACTCCCTTTTCGTCAAGGACATATCTTTCTGTTCCGAGGAGGCGGTCGAATTCAATGATGAGTTCATGGAGGCGATCTGCTACTATGCCTACGAGGCTTCCAGCGACTTGGCCGGGGAGCGGGGGGCCTATTCCAGTTACAAGGGCTCGAAATGGGACCGCGGTATTCTTCCCCAAGATTCGCTCGAGCTTCTCGAGAAGGAGCGGGGCAATGCGGTCGAGGTGCCCAAGGAAGGAAAGATGGACTGGTCCGTGGTGCGCGAAAAGATCGCCAAGAACGGCATGCGCAACAGCAACGTCATTGCAATCGCTCCCACTGCGACCATTTCCAACATCATGGGCTCTTCCCCCTGCATCGAGCCCACCTACAAGAACCTTTTCGTGAAGAGCAACCTCTCGGGCGACTTCATGGTGCTTAACCGATTTCTGGTCAATGACTTGAAGAAGGAAGGCCTCTGGAACAAGGAGGTTTCCGACCAGCTCAAGTATTTCGACGGCGAACTCTCCGACATCCCCGGCATTCCGGACTGGATCAAGAAGAAGTACCTCACCGCCTTCGACGTTTCCTACGAGTTCGTTATCGCGGCCGCCGCCCGTCGCCAGAAGTGGATCGATCAGTCCCAGTCCGTCAACCTTTTCCTCGGTCAGCCTGACCTCAAGGCCCTTTCGCACATGTACCGTGCGGCTTGGAGGCAGGGTCTGAAGACCACTTACTACCTTCGCACCCTGGGTGCCTCCAACATCGAGAAAGCGACCGTGGACCTCAAGCAGGGCAAGCCCCTCGGCGAGGTCTCGGATGAGCCCTCGGCCAAGAAGGAATACACGGAAGCGGAGAAAAAGGCCTGCAGCATAGAGGCTATGATGAACGGCGAGGAGTGCGAAGCCTGCCAGTAGGGCGGACTTGAAGGTAACCGACCGTCTTTGCGCGTTCCTGGGTAAGGAACCCACCCTTGGTGAAAATGCCTTTGTTGCCCCCACGGCTACGGTCGTGGGAGACGTAAGGCTTGGCGACGGGGTAAGCGTGTGGTACGGCGCCGTTCTGAGGGCAGACATCAACTTTATTTCCATCGGGGAAGGATCGAACCTTCAGGACGGGGTAATCGGTCACCTTGCGGATGATTTTCCTCTCGAGATAGGCCAGTACGCGACCATCGGTCACGCCGCCGTGATTCATGCCTGCGCGATCGGGGACGAGTGCCTCATCGGAATGAATGCGACCGTCCTCGACGGAGCCGTCATCGGTAGTCAGTCCATAGTGGCTGCAGGGTCAGTGGTTCCGGAAGGCATGCAGATTCCCGACGGATCCCTTGTGGCCGGCGTCCCCGCAACCATCCGCAAGCCCCTGTCGAGGGACCGGCGCGAAGGGATCCGGGCCTGGGCCGAGAAGTACCTCGAGGTGGCCAAGGCGCACCGCGAACGCCTCCGCAGTTAGGATTCCGCTTCCTGCGACCCTTCCATCCCGTGCTCCCGGTAGAATTCCTCCGCCACGGAGGCGAGGGAGGGGAGGGGATGAGACCCCGCGGTAGATTCCGCGCAGCAGCAAAGGTAGGCAAGCATCGATTCCTCGCCGGCTTCCCTGGCGTCCTGATGCAAAAGGTTTTTTAAGCGAGTGCGAGCCTCCGCCCACTCGTCCTCCCCAAAGGGATGATCGAGGATGGCGGATTCCCATGCCGTTGCTTCCTCGGGGCTCGTTTCGGACAACCAGTTGCTCATTTTCCGAGCTTATCCTCGACCCGGTTTGCAGGCAATTTCATTTAAGCATGCAAATTTGAAAAATATTTCGCTTGGACAATGGGATCGGATTTGCCAAGAAAGGAGGCATCTCATCTTATAGCCAATATGTCTGACTCGCCCAACGGACCCTCCAAGGAAAAACCCTATCATTCAACGCTTCTGGTCAATCGTCTGATGACCGAAGGCTCCGACAAGGAGACCCGCCATTTCGAACTCTGCCTTAAGGACAGCGGTATCGACTACCTTCCCGGCGATTCCCTCGGCGTCCATCCCCTCAATTGCCCGGAGGCAGTTTCCGATCTTCTCGGCGCCACCGGTTACTCCGGTTCCGAGGAAATTGACCTTGGAGAGGAAACCCTCTGCCTCCAGGATGCCCTGTCCCGCCACCTCGCCTGTACCGTGCTGAGCCGGATGCAGGTCAAGAAGTTCAACGAGATCGCACAGGTCCCCAAGCTCGAGGACCTCCTCAAGTCGGAGAACAAGGAGGCACTCGCCGACTTCCTTTGGGGACGCGAGCTGATCGATCTCTTTCTCGAGTTCCCCCAGCAAGGCTTGGAGGCCGCCGATTTTGCCGATCTGTTGCGTCCCCTTGCCCCCCGGCTCTATTCCATTGCATCCAGTTTGAGCGCCCACCCCAACGAGGTCCACCTGACCGTGGCCATCGTGCGCTACGAGTCCCACGGCCGCAAGCGCCAGGGCGTCTGCTCGTCCTTTCTGGCCAACCGCGTAGAGGATTCCGTTCCCTGCTACATGCACGCGAACAAGAACTTCAAGCTTCCCGAGGATCCGGACACGCCCATCATCATGGTCGGTCCAGGCACCGGGATCGCACCCTTCCGGGCCTTTATCGAGGAGCGTATCGCCACGGGGGCCACGGGAAAAAATTGGCTTTTCTTCGGCGACCGTACTCAAGCCCACGACTACCTCTATGGCGAGGAGTGGGAAGGCTACCGAAAGGACGGTATTCTCAGCGAGCTCGACCTGGCATGGTCCCGTGATCAGGACGAAAAGGTATACGTCCAGCACAAGATGCTCGAGCGCGGGGCGGAGCTTTGGTCCTGGCTGCAGGAGGGGGCGGTCTTCTATGTTTGCGGGGATGCTTTCCGCATGGCCAAGGACGTCGATCAGGCTCTGCGCGAGATTGCCTCCAGGGAGGGCAATCTGGACGAGGAGGAAGCGACTAAGTGGGTTCGTTCCCTGCAAAGGGAAAAGCGCTACCTCAAGGACGTCTACTGAGTTGGTCTGGTAATTCGAAAATTGATCGGATGAGTCTTGCTTGTATGTGAGAATCAATTATCAATAGGTGCGTGTTCGCTTATACTTTTTTCTTACGCTGGTTAACGATAGTGATCGTATTGATCACGGGCTCTTTTTTGTACGGAGATGCCGACGCTTTGGATCCTATGGAGGTATCCGCTCTACGTCTAGAAACTACCTCCAAGAAGTTACCTTCGCGAATTCAGGTGATTGATCAAACCGAGATTGAAAAGTCGGGTGCTTTTGATATAGTTGAATTACTAAGAAAAGGAGCTAACCTCCAAGTGCGTTCTACCTCCGGGAATTCAGCAAGATCCACTGTTTCCATAGGAGGTTATGGAGAAAACGGAGCCCTGCGTACTTTGGTTCTTTTGGATGGGCATCGATTAAATTCGATCGATATGTCCGCTATCAACTGGTATTCCATACCTCTCGCGCTAGTCGAGTCGATCGAGGTGATTCGCGGTGGGCAGTCTGGTACCTTTGGCAATCATGCAGTTGGCGGAGTAATCAAGATAAATACCAAGCTGCCCGAGGAAACCCCATTCGGTTCCCTAGAAGCCAGTGCAGGAAGTTTTGACGCCTTGAATACCAGAGGTGCCTATTCCCAGAGGATTGGAGAAATCGGACTTACGATTTTTGGGGAGCGGGCAGAGTCTGAAGGATACAGGGTTAACGGGGATCACATGGCGGATACAGGAGGTGTGAGACTGGACTGGGGAGGCGAATCCGAGATCAAGGGTTACTTTTCCTGGAGTTTGTCGAATACCGATTTTGGTTTCCCGGGAGATTTGAATGCCAGTGCTTTGCTTGCCGACAGGAGGCAAACCACCGATCCCAATGATCGAGGAGAGGAAAAGTCTTCCTATGGACGGGCAGGACTGAGCTACGAAATCAACGATGAATGGTCTTTGGAAAATAGATTGGGATATCAGGATCGTGAAGTGAGCGTTACTATGCCAAGTCAGTTTTGGGTTGCAGATAAAGTTTATGAAACTTTTTCCTACAGCCCAGCCTTGCATTACGATTCAAACAAAGCTGTTTGGATGTTTGGACTGGATTTCTCCAAGGACGTTTTGGAGGAAAAAACGAATTGGGGTAGTAGAGATTACGAAAGGAAAACTTTGGCCTTTTTTACCTCGACCGGATTACCAATTTCGGACCAATGGAATTGGCTCGCTAACTTCAGGGTGGAGAGGGCAGAAAACTCTGGAGTTTACGGAGGCATCCAGTTGAATGAAGTAAACAAGGACGAATGGGCAGGAGGGGTTGGTCTTATTCGTGAACTAAGAGAGGATAATCGAGTCTACGTGACCATTCGCCGGTTTTATCGATATCCGGCAACGGATGAATATATGGATTTCGGTACTCCGGCAATTAATCAAAGCCTAGAGCCCGAAAATGGGTATGAAGTGGAACTTGGAGGGGATTGGAGCATGGACCAGGTTTTCTTAAGTGGCCGAATCTTTCGTCAATGGATGAAGGATGAAATTGTTTATGACCCCCTCGTAGGCTTATGGGGCGCCAATGTAAATTTACCGAAAAATCGCCGTTTGGGTTTGGATCTCTCCATGGATTGGGACATAACCGATTCGATCCGTTCAGGCGTAAGCTACGAGTACGTCAAAGCCACCTTCGAAGAAGGCAACTATTCAGGATCAAAAGTTCCCTTGGTTCCCGAAGGGTTACTAAGGTTGTTTCTGGAATTTCATCCCGTTGATTCATTATTGCTAAGCTTCGGAGGGTCCTTCGTGGGGGAAAGCTTCCGCGGAAGTGATTTTTCAAATGCCCAGACCAAAATGGAAGATTATTGGCTATATGATCTGACTATAAATTATGAATTTTCGGAAAGGGCCACTCTTTTTGGTGGCGTGGAGAACTTATTGGATAAAGAGTATTTATCTACCGCTTTTGGAACCGGTTTGTATCCCGGAGAGGGCAGAAAGGTGAGAGTAGGGGCACGCATCTCGTTCTAAGCCTGCTTTTGTTATTCGCACTCCGGGCAGGTTCCATAGAGCATGACCTCGAATCCTTGTACTTCAAAGCCTTTCGGGGCCTTGGCGGGAGGAGTATTTTCGGTGGTGTCCTCCAAGGCGAATAATTTATCACAGGCCCGGCAGGCGAAATGGACCTTGTCCTTACCGTCCGCCCACTCGTACCGATGAGGTTGTCCGGGGTAATCGACCCCAACCACCTGCTGGCTCTGGCCAAGGTCCTTAAGGTGGCGGTAGGTGGTGGCGATTCCGATGCGGGGGCTCCGGCGACTGGCTCGGCGATGAATTTCCATGGGGGTGAGGGGGCGCCCGGCGGAGCGGATGACCTCGAGAATGACTTCCCCCTGCCGGGTTTTTCTCTTCATTACGGGTAGGCGACCGGTGGCTTGCCGGCGCGCAGGGAAGACTCCGTTCGTTTGCCGAGGGCTTGGACCTCCTCCCTGATTTGAGCGAAGTGGGCCTTTTCCATACGGTCTATGAAGAGGATTCCATCCAGGTGGTCGACCTCATGCTGGATGCAGCGAGCGAGCAACCCATCGCACTCGAGGACATGCGGGGCGCCGTCTTGGTCTTGGTACTCGACTCGGATCCGTTCCGGTCGGGCCACATCCCCCCGGATCTCGGGGAAGGAGAGGCAACCTTCTTCGTAGTAGAACTCGTCCCCGGGAAGAAACTCGATTTTCGGGTTGGCCATGGGCATGGGCATTAGGAGGGCAGGGGAGAGGGGCTTACCGTCCAGAATACAAGCTATCGGGTAGTCGGGGTGATCGGGAACCTCGAGGACGCACAGGCGGAGGGCTTCGCCAACTTGCTGGGCTGCCAGTCCGATGCCGTCGGCCCGGCGCATGGCGGCGATCATTTCGTCGACCAACCCGGCGAGCTCGGGGGAGAAGTCGGTGACGGCTTTTCCCTTCCTGTGGAGGATACTTTCCCCGTACTGCGTGATACGCATGGTCATGAGTGTGGATGAATTTCAACCAATGTCCGGCATTGGCCGAAAATGGGAATGATGAATGCTCTAAACTACGATGTATCGAACGTGAACAAAAATCGTTTGCAAAGGCGGTACGATTCAACGAAAAGGGGAGCAGATTGCTTAAGGTGAGTTCAATTAACAGGGGTCGGATCGGGAGTTTTTTCTTTCTTCCGTTCTTCGTGGTCTTCGGGATTCTGGGGTTTGCTTCTCCAGTCTATTTCGGAACCGTCTCCGAGGACACTCTGCGGGACGTTGGGGAAAAGAGCAAAACCATCGATGAGGAAACGCTCCGTCAGCTTCGCCAGAATAACTTGGGCCCGGCCGAGATGTTGCTGCCGCTGACTTCCCTTTCCAAGCGCAAGAAGTTTGAAACCGAAATTCAGGAAAAAAAGAAACAACACCCGGAGCTTGCGATTTCCGGTGGTGGGAGCATTTTCGACATGCTCACTTTTAACGACTACTTTGGCGGATTGGATCGCTTCAACTTGGGTCGCGGACGATTCGAGGCTTTTTTCGTCTACAACCGGGCCACCACGCGGGGAGACCTCTGGGAAAGGCTCAAGGGCAACAGCTCGAACGACAACGTTCAGGCGATCCTGCGGAGCATCCCCACCGAGGGCCGGCCCGGCAACTTCTGGACACCCTTGCTGTCCGACCCCATGGTATCCGCTTTTCCGGGTGTAAAGGTTGCCGTTCTTGAAGGTTTCTCCTTCTTTCCCGACCGCAGAGTCGTTCTTTCTGTCGGAGTGCGAACGGCGGGCGAGATGGAGGGTAATGCGACGGAGGCGCAGATACGCGATGCCTGCTTGAGCGATGCCAAGGCTGGATTCGGGCGCTACGTCGGCAAGGCCGAGACCTTTCTGGTCACGAAAAAGGGTTCGGACTCGGAGGTGGTCAAGTCGGACCACAACCGTTCCCTCCGAAACCTCAAGACCCAGGAGTATTCCATCCGGGCCGCTACCCTCAAGATGGGCAAGACCGGGGATGGGGGGTATTCCGTCATCATTGGGGGGGTGATCGGGGACGATGGAAAACTGGAAAACCACGGGCGCTGGCTCCCTTACCCAATGCTGGTCCCTATGATGGTGGGGACCGCGATGTCCGTAGAAAAAGATTACTATTCTTCCGACGCCGCCTTTGACATAGGCCGGCTTTCTCAGCAGATGCTCCAGGGGGATCTTGCCTCCAAGGAGCGGATCAGGTCCTTTTACTGGGCCGCTCACCAGTTGGCCAGGAAGATGAATTTCATGCAGATGGCGGAGTTGACCCGAAGCTGTTCGGATCTTCAGGCCGTTTTCGACTTGTCGGCCTTAGTCCGCCTGCGCAATGAGCCTCTTTCCGAGGCGATAGGGAAAATCAAGTCCCATCAGCGCAGGACGGCCCTGCTCCCTCCCGAGCAGCGTGAGCTCGAGCGGGAGACAATAGTGGGGCTTGAGAACAACCGGACAAGAGCGGAAAAGAAATTCGAGGAGGATATGCGCATCATCTACGCAGCAACCCTTCTCTCGGAGGATCCAACCGGGTTGCGTGGATTCGTGGAGAGCTATCCCGTTTATTCCAAGGATGGGGACAAGAATGCCACGGACGCGGCGCTCGGGGACGTCAAGCTTGCCATGGAGTACGGAAGTGGCGCTCTCAAGCACCTGCTTGCCCGCAAACAGCCCATCCACCGAAAGGGACCGATTCTCCAATTGGCTTCCTCCGTTTTTCCTCTTCTTGGAGGAAATTTCCTGACCACTCTTTCCCATACCAGTCGATCCCTTGCTCTTTTTCTCAAGCTCACTCTCTTGGGCTCCGCCTTCTTCGCCCTTATCATTTTTCTGGCAAAGGTCATGCCGCCGCCTGAATTCAGGCGGGCCGAAGGTCACTTTTTACTGCGTTGGATAAGGAGGTTTCTACTTGCTTCCTTGTGTGGATTGATCACCGTTCTTGCCCTCGAGCCGACTCTCCTGCAGACCCCGCGGGAACAGGTTTCGGTAGCCGGTTTTGATTTTGCGCTTGCGAATCTCCTTGCCTACGCCAATGACCAAAATCAGATGGATGATGAAATAACAATTGTAACGGCGATCGTGGCAGGGGGGTTCCTGCTTGTTCAGATCGTCATATTCGTGATATGCCTCTCTCGGATTTCCCAGGTGAAGAACGAAGAGGTTAAGGCCGGGCTCAAGCTGAAGCTCCTAGACAATGAGGAGAACCTTTTTGACTTGGGCCTCTACGTGGGGCTTGGCGGGACCGTGCTTTCCCTGATCCTGCTGCTGGTTCTGCAGGTCAAGCAGGATGCCCTCATAGGGGCCTACACCTCGACCCTATTCGGCATCCTGTTCGTCGCCGCCCTCAAGATATTCATCGTCCGGCCTTACCGGAACCACCTTCTGGTTCAGCAGGCCGACGAGAAGAGGTATGAATCGTAGCCTTCTGCTCGTAGTCTGCGACTTTCTTCTCCTTAGCATCCTTGCTCTGGCGCGCTTCGACGTGCCCAAGGACGCGGAATGGGTGAAGGGAGACAAGAAGCTTGTGGACAAGGAAGTTGTGGCGAGAATCTCAGACGGCGAGAGCTATGACGACGTGGTGGCCGAGCTGGAGGCCACCAACGAGACCTTGCTGGAGAACTTGAGCAGCGACAAAGATGACCTGGTCAAACAGAAGGAAGATCTTGAAGAGCAAATCGCTCAGCGGAGGCGAGAGCTGGCCGAGAAGGAGGAACAGATTGCCTCGCGTGATGCAACCATTGCCCAGAACGAGGCCGACATTCAGACAGCAAGGGAGGAGTCCGAGAAACTGGAGGCTCAACGCAGAGAGATCGAGAAGAAGCGTGAGGAGCTCCTCCAGAACAACGCCGCCTCCAAAAAGGAGCTCGAGCTCTTGGCCAAGAACCTTGCGGATGCCAAGAAGCGTTCCGACGAACTGGCCGCCCTCAAGGAGCAAAAGGAGCGCGAGACCGAGTCCATGAAGGTGCAGTTGGCCGCTACCCAGGAAAAGGCCAAGGCCGAAGAACAGCGGGCCGCCGAGGCCAAGGCTCTCCTTCTCGAGGAAAAGAAGAGATCCGATGCCCTGGTGGCTTCCACGACCAAGATCGACGAAAAAATCGAAAACCTGAACCAAGGTTTGCAGGGCGTGGGCCAGGACCTCAAGCAAGTTGGAGAGGGCTTGGCCGGTGTTGGGGACAAGATTGCCTCCGTTACCGATGAGGTTTCCAGCGTCAGGCAGGACGTGACCAGCGTCAAGGAGGACGTAACGAAAGTCGGGCAGGAAGTGCAGGGGGTAAGGGAAACGGTTTCGGACGTCAGTGAGGAGGTTGCCGGGGTCGGGTCCAGGGTGGAGACCATCCAGCAGGAGGTGGCCGAGACTGCGGCCGAGCAACAGGAGAACTTTCGCAAGCTTTCGGAGAGGCAGACCAAGTCGGTCAACGAGATTTACTCCAAGTACCAGGATAACAAGATCAAGCTAAGCTTCAGCTTTTCCTACCTCGGGGGTTTTCTCGGCTCGGAAAAGAAGGAAAATTTCAGCATGGACTCGATCATCATGGTTGACGGTTCCTTTGCTTATACCCTTGTTCACGCCAAGGAAAGCCCTTTCCGGTTGCACCCGCAGACGCGCAAACTTATCTCCGTTTCCGGTGAGATCACAAGCCCGAAGCTCAAGGCTCCGATCCAAGTCAAGGAGATCGCATTTATGGACGATCCGCGAATCCTCATCGTTCCACTCTACGTCAATCCGGTCGAGTTGAGGAAATCTTCCACCATCGAGCTTTTCCAGTCCCCCGGGAACCCCTATCTCTTTTCGGAGGCGGTGGTGGTGGATGCCAAGGAGCAGAGGTTCGGGCAAACCGACTTTGTGCGCGATGAGCGCGATGCCCGATACATCAAGGTCAGGCACACGAGGTTCGCTTTCGTGACCGGAGCCTTCGACCCGGGCAAGGGAGACTTGGTCTTTTCCCAGAAGGGCGAGGTGCTCGGAATCATGGTCAATCGAGATTACGCCTTTCACGTCAAGAACTTGGGCGCCCGGATCCACGGTGGTTCGAGGACGTCCTTGGGGGGAACCTTCGACGCGTCCAAGACCAACCAGCTCACCGTCTCCCTGAAGAAAAAATTATTTGGCTTGAATGACAAATTCAGGTAGGGGTTGTGGGTTTCATCCAATACCTCTTGAAACGTGCCTGAAAACCTTGATAAAGAAGCACGGTCTGGCTCGGAAAATACCGAAGGCAAGGCGGTCCGTAAGCACGGTTTGGCTGGCGCCATCCTCGAGCGGGGGTTTCTCTCCCGTCGCATCGAGTTACCCAAGGACCGTTCGCACTGGCTGGTTACGCTCCTTTTCATTCTCTTGGCCTATGCACTGAGCGTTCACGTTCGCTATACCTGGATAAACTTCGCGCAGGCGAGCTACGTAACGCAGTCCGGCGAAGAAAAGTTCTTCAGGCCGCAGATGGTGAGGAATGGGGTGGCTTTGCCCAACACGCACGACAGTTTCTACTTCGGCAGCATTCTGCAGAAAGCCCTTTACGACAAGCATCGGGAAAACCATCTAATCCCGAGCGTATTTACAAACGGGATGATTACTTATCTTCCCTATCTTTTGCTCAAGACCTTTCCCGATAACTGGACGATCGAGGAGCTTCTTCTTAAATTGCCGGTCTGGGTGGCTGGTTTGGTGTGCATTCCCATCGTTCTAATCGGCCGACTTTACGGGAGCTCACTGTGGGGCTTTTTCGCCGCTTGCCTGGCCGTAGTCGCTCATAGCTACTACAACCGTACCTTGGCCGGCTACTACGACACGGATATGTTTTCCATTACGGTTCCGGCGTTCGCGTTATGTTTTCTGCTCACCGCCTCCCGTCGGGAATCGGTTGGTTATCTGGCAGTTGGAGCCCTCGCCTTGTACCTGGGGAGATTCTTCTACGGCTCCACCCAAGCCATCACCTGCGCACTCTGCCTATCCTTCATAGGTTACCGTTTGATCCTCTTTCTCCTGGAATGGCTTTTTCTCTCGGAGGGCGATGGCTTGAGCCCGGTTAAGCGAGCCCTTTCCCATCCCTCTACAAGGTTTACTTGCCTGAGCATGCTTTTCATTGGCTGGGCCCTGTATGCCGAATCCTGGTCGAGCGGTAAGGTAATCGAGGATAATTTGGGTAGGTTTTGGTTGGGGTTGTTCATTCTGGTTCTCCTTTATGGTATGGCTAAATTTAGGCTGTCCAAAAGAGACGATGATCCTTCGCCCCGAAAATCAGGCAATGATCATAAGGAATCAGATTCCGACCCGGAGGAGGTTAACAAAAGGGGGCCTTTGCGCACAACCTTCCCTCTTCTTCCCACCTCGGTTCTCGCCGGTCTGGCGGCCGTTGTCCTTAGCTTGGTTGGTCTCGGGGTGTTTCCCTTGACGGACTTGGGACCGTTCTCCGGAACTTGGGCCAAGCTTACGGGTAAGCTTCAGAGTTACTCAAGCGCCCGGGCTGCCGGAGCCACCATATCAGGTTCCACGGGCTACACCCTTAATTTTCTAGACGTTAAGAGCACCATTCGCGAAGCCGGCTCGCTGGATCAGAACAGTCAAAGGATCAATAACATACGGATGCGCAAACGCATTCTCGAGGATCTGCCCCTATGGCGGGGTGAATGGTCCGATTCGGAAGAGGCTCCTGAATTGGCGACCGTACCCAAAGGCAAAAAGTACCGCTGGTTCAACCCTTTCGAGAAAGGGTACCCCAAGTACGCCGGCGATCTCAGTCTCAAGACGGCCTTGCTTGCGTTTGTCGGATACCTGCTCTTGTGCCTCCGCTACTGGGAATTTTGCCTAGGGGCGCCGTTTTGGGGCATAGCCTTCAACTGCTTTTCCCACTTTGTGGATCGCCCTTTGGGGCTGCGCTTCACAGTGCACGTAGGGAACGTCGCCTCCATTGGCCTGGTTTTCCTTCTATTGGTACTTGCCTGGGCTCTCTTCCGGTGGATCTCCTCTCGCTTGAGTAAAAGCGAGGATGTCGGCAGGGGCTGGAGATTCGGTTCATGGGGTTCGGTGGCTATCTTGATGATCCTATTCGCCTGGCCCAACATCGAGCATGCAAAAGGCTATTATTCCCATGTCGTATACCCGGTCAATACGATTAAGGTGCTGGAGGAGCTTAACGAGGCTTCCGACCCAGATGATTTCGTAGTAACTTGGTGGGATTACGGTTCGGGGTGTTGGTTTTACGGGGATACGCGAACCTTTACTTCCCCAGCTCACCAGACTTTCGACAACTACCTGACCTCGGAAATTCTCCGGTCAACTTCCCCCTACCGAGCGGCGAACCTATCGCGACTGAAGGCGGAGACTTTTGTACGCCTTCAGAAAGAACGGGATGAGGGAAAGACGGTTTATGATACTGCCGTCCAGGAAATCTTCAAGGATGGATCCTCCGATCTCGCTTTTTACCAAGGACTTCTGTCAGATATGGATGACGCCAATGCCTCACTGCCACCAAAATCGAGGGATGTATTCCTTTTCATGCCCTACGAAATATTGAGGATTTTTCCTACTATTCTGAGCTTCAGCTCAAGAAACCTCTACTTTCCTTCTACTAACTCCATCAAGGGAAAGGATCCTCCGATGGCCATTCTTCGAAATGGAAAGCGACAGGGCAGCTCGGTCGTCTTCGATGGGGGATATCGTCTGGACCCCAGAGGAACCTTGAAAAAGGACGGAGACAAGGGTGGTGTGATTACCTATGGTGATTTCATGGAGGTTGTTGGCGACGGCAAGCCCACCCTCCGGGTAAAGGGCATCAACGTTGATGGTCTGAACATTCCTTCCAGACCAAACCGAGGGGGGCTTAGGACGCTCATCTTTATTCGAGAATCTTCGGATCTCGTGATTCTTTCTCCTAGCACCCTCAAGTCTACTTTCGCCAAGCGTTTTTTCTTGGAAAGTTTTGATGCGAAATCTTTTGCGCACCCTCTATTTTCTTCGGCGGCCCAGCCCCGAAGCGCACCCTTCATGGTCAAGGCGGACGGTGTACAGGTTATGAATGCTGGGAAGAAAATCGTGCTGAGAATGCGGGGGGGCTACGCCATAGAGGCGGATCTTGCCTCAAGGCTTGCCAAGTTGCCAGGTTCCAAGGATCCGGTGCCCTTTTCCTTTCATCGTCGCCTGCACGACCCTCTTTCCGGGAATTTGAACAAGTTGCCCAGTATCGTGACCCCGCAAGCCCGTTTCCATCTAATCCAGTCGAACCTACCCTCCTTCCGTGGTCAACCCATGCACCATGTCAATGCTCAGGCTCTTTCCGTTGACCGAATAGCGGCCATGTATGGCCTTTCAGCCCAGAGCCTGGGTTCTTTTCTCGGTGTCGAGGAAAACCATCAGTTCGAGGAGGGACAAAAGATCAAGATTCCCTCCAAGGGATACGATCTTTTCCAGTCTTGGTTCTTCATGGATGACGAAGCTTTTGAGAGTCTCCTCATTCAAGGCTTTCTTATGGAGGATCTGGACCCCTCACTATTCGAGAAGGTTGTTGCTTCTCCATGGGGCAAAGTCTACAAAGTTATGAAGTAATTGTCGGCGGGGTTGGCAGTTGCTTACCTCTCTGGTCAATACCTCTCCCAATAGTGCAATTATATCCTTGCTAACCATTATAACATCGAGCATTTTAATACGCTAACCAGTATATCAACTACGATCATGAAGAAACTCGTTTCGCTAGTCCTGTTTTCATTTTTGTTCACCCATTTCCTTTTCTCGCAGAATGAAGCCAAGGAAATTGCAGATCCTAAGGGGGCAATCATTATAGCCGATATCAAGGGTGACGTCACCGTCGTCAACAACGCTACAGGTCAGCCTCTGGCCAAGGAGGCGGTTCAAGCCGGCAAGATTCTCTTCGATGGGCATACCGTAAAGACCGTGGGCAAGGATTCCAAGGTAGTCTTGCTTCTCTCAAACGGTACTGTCACCACGCTCAAGGCCGACTCCACCCTTAACATTAAAAAGTTTACTCAAGCCAAATTCGAGGCAGCCGGCGCCAAGCTTTCCCAGCTCGAGGGCGAGCCCAGTTCCTCCGATACTCTCATTGACCTGCAGATCGGCGACATGGTCGTCGACATCAAGAAACTCGACAAGCAGTCGAACTTCAACATCTCTTCCCCCGTCGGTACCGCTGGGATTCGTGGGACGCGGGTAGGAATGAACATCCAGCAGGCTCCCGGGGGTGGTTTTACAAGTAAGGTCACCGTACCGGAGGGTACTATTGCCTTTACCCCTCCTCCTCCTCCCCCTCCTCCTCCTGGAACTCCTCCCCCTCCTCCCCCTGAACCTGTAATCGTACCGGCCGGCCAAGCAGTAACACCTCAAGTTACGGCTACTGGGAACGTAGCCGCACCCGTTGTAGCCGCGCCGGCCCCCCCTGCCGACTTGGCTGCGGTCAATGCCGACTTGGACGTTGCTGTTGCCGGTACAGCTGAAATTACCGTGGCCGAAGTTGCGACAGCCGTAGAAACGGTGGCGGAAGTCGCTCCGCCGCCCGATGCTCCCCCTCCCACCGAGCCGGAGGAGCCCACCGAACCGGATGAGCCCACCGAGCCTACTGAGCCCACCGAACCGGATGAGCCAACCGAGCCGGAGCCAACCGAGCCAACCGAGCCAACCGAACCGACCGAGCCAACCGAGCCGACCGAGCCGACCGAG
>DLRY01000025.1:16718-181306 GCA_002500665.1 Opitutia bacterium UBA7876 | reverse complement strand
CGAGCCGACCGAGCCGACCGAGCCTGCTCCCACTGAACCGACCGATCCTGCTCCCACTGAACCGACCGATCCTGCTCCCACCGAGCCGACCGAGCCTGGGCCTCCTCCCCCAAGTGAACCCACCGAGCCTGCACCCCCTGCACCGGGTGAGCCCACTGCACCTCCAGCGGATCCTGGCGCACCTCCCGCTGCCGAACCGGTCGCTCCTCCGCCTGGCCCAGCACCGGAGGCTCCCCCACCGCCCCCGCCACCGCCAGTTGAGGCTCCTCCGGTTGACCAGACTGCATTGATGGAGTCAAATCCGGTGATCAAGGCCACTCAGAAGGGGATCAAGGTTGATCGACCCGAAGATGCTGCTCTTGCAAGTGCGTTCGTGGAGAAAGGTACCGTCAGTGCGGATGCCCTTGGTGGTGATGCCGCAATGGAAGGCTTCCTTGGTATATTCGACCTCGAAGAGGGTTCGGTCTCCAAGATGAGAAAAGACATGAAGGCAGCCGGAATCGATCAAGCCGAAATTGAAAAGATGACGAATATTTCAATAGGTGGTTCCATGGAAGAGCTTCTTGCTGCGGACAAACTCATGTCCGAGACGCAAAAAGGCCTTGAAAGTGGAGAGTTCAGTGCGGCAGACGTTACTGGTTTCGTTCAGAACATAGACAAGGTCGCCGAGACCTTTGCCAAGGCTACCGCTACTGGTTCCGCAATGGACACCAGTTTCCAGAAGAACCTCATTAAGAACGCCGAGAAGGCCGATGAGATTGCCAATGTCGACTTCACTGATCCAAAGGCCTTGCTATTGGTCGATCTCAAGGCCCAGTTCCCTGAGTATGGAACCATCATCGACGCGAACAAGGAGAACGCTCAGCAGATTCTGGATCTTGCCAGAATGGTTGACACCGCCAAGGCGACGGACATCTTCAAACCGGGTGTCCTTGAAGTCTTCCTTGACCCTGCCAACGAGGTAATGGGGAGTCAGCTTGACGACGGATTTGCCAATCTACTGGTCAGTGATCCGAACTTCTTTAAGTCTGTCATGCCTGTGCTTAAGGCTAATCCGCAACTGCCCTCCCAGTTGTTCGTGGAACTCAATAAGCTCAACTTGAGCTCTTCCGAATTGACCACGGTGCTCGCTGATATCCAAAAAGGACCACAGGCAACTCCTCCGGGTAGCCCTCCGAGCCAAGTTGCCCAGCTTTCTCTTCAAGGAGAGGCTGGTATGCTTGGTCTGTTGGATAACTATTCCTTCATGAACGGGACCTTGGATCCATCCCTATTCGTAGCTTCGCAGCAAGTTCTTGCCAGTGTCTTCTTTACGGAAGCGAACGATGCCTACACGGCCCTTAGTGACTTGGACAAGAGCCATTCCCCTTCCGATGGGCAAGATTCGGGCGGTGCCGATCTTGACGAACTCATCCTGGGTGGGAGGCAAATCTCCATTGGCTCGGGCAATTATCCTTTGGCATCAGCCGGAGCAATTGACTTCCTCGTTGCATCAACGGACAAGCTTACCTTGACTGGAAACGTAGTATTCAGCCCATCATCAACGGCTTCTGACTTGATTCTTATGTCGGCGGGAACCTTGGACTTGTCCGGAGCCAGTTCCGTTTTCTTTGGTGGGGATGAGCTGGGAATCGGTTCTTTCAATCAGCTCGACGTCAAGAATGTGAGCCTGAGCGCTGGTGAAATATCCCTCCGCTCGCTTGACAGTGTCGTTATCGACAACGTCGAAATGCAGACTACGGGCAAGGGTGCCGACTTCGTTCATCTCCTCGCCGCAAATGAGCTGCAAGTTAACAACCTGCGCTTCTCCGAATCCGTCAAGCAGGTTGCAATGGAGGCCATGACCATAAACCTGAGCAACGTCACTTTCCCTTCAGCCTCCTCGGTAAGCTTGAAGAGTCTTTACGGTGGGATTGACGGCAAGTACCCGAACTTCAATACCATCATGTATGGCCGAGTGAACTTTATTCAACAGGTGAAGTCCGGCAACCATCTGATCATGGATCGGGCTGCCTTTGACGCTCACGGCGGTAACATAACGATTGGTACAAGCAAATAAACTGTAATCACACGGCATGCCCAAGGCGAATTCCGAGGGGGTCCTAGGTGCGTGCAATTATTCCTTCTAAAGAAAGAGGCGAATTAAAAATATACTTGATATGAAACAAATACTGATGCTCGTAGTAAGCTTGACGCTTAGTTTATCCTCGTCGCTTTTTGGGCAAGATGGGAATGGCTCAAAGGCAGAACCTGCTCCCGGAGCAGGGCAAGCTGGGCTTCCTTCCGACTTCTTTGCGGATGCCTTGGAAAAGGCTAAGTCTGGGGACGATGCCATGGGAACCCAACGACTGGTAGACGTTAAGAGTAGCGAGCTTACCCCCTCCTTGAGCCTAAGTTCCTCGTTCAAGTATACGTCCAATCCAACTAAGGCCAACACGGCTGATCAGTCCGAGGATGGCACGATCCTTGATCTTAGCCTGATGATGATGATGGGCTTGGGTGAGTACGGCATAGGCGAAGACATATTGAGCGCACCCTCCATGATGCTTATGCACATGAGGACCTACAATGATCCGGTCAAAGACTATGGGACCGATCTTAGGGGATTGGATATGGATATTCAGATAGCCGGTCTTACGATACCATTTGTTCTGCCCAACGATTATTCTCTCTCGGTTGGAAATACCTACGTTCGCGCGATCAGTTTCAGGAACGATCAGGGTTACCCCAACCTTCAGATGAGAGGAGACGTGGTAATGTATTCCAATACCCCCAGTATCTCGTTGACCAAGACCCTTCCCCTTGAAAATGGTGATATTCTTACGGTTACCGGAGGTTTGAGTTATGCCATTTCAAATGGTGATACCCTTTCGGAAACCCTAAAGACAACGACTGAAGCTCTTCTTGATGCGGGCCTCACTGATACCGTTGCCGATCTTCAGACTGGGGCTTCCTACAATTTAAACCTGTCCTACATCAAGCCCGTCACAGATAAGCTTACCCTCATCCCCTCCTTCTCGATTTCCAAAATGTACTACAAGAAGGGTGGGAACGTCGGGAGGGCAGATGTGACTTACGTCCTCGGACTGAGTGGTTCCTATCCTATTACGGAAACGATCAATTTGACCGGTATGGCAAATTACACGGCCAAGGATGGCAATCGTGGGGACGTGGTTGAATTCCGCGATTTCACGAGTGGTTTGTCCCTTGCGATTAATCACTCCTTCTAGTTCTTGACGGTGGGGATCTCCGCCTCGAGCTTCCTCTTAATAGGTCTTCGCTGGGTTGCGTTCGTTTTCCTTATAGGTTGGGTAACTTGTCTACACGGTCAGTCGACGACGGCGGAAGTTGAAAAGCTTCTCGATGCAGGTCGCAAGGAAGCTGATAGGGGAGATTTTGCAAAAGCCTTGGGCCACTTTAACAAGGCCATGGGCTATTTGAAGCAAGCGTCTCCCAGTCACCCCCTCAACGAAATTGTCCGCAGGGAAATCAAAATAACCAAGGGGCGTTCTTTGGTGGCAAGGTTTCAGAACCGGTCGGGACTGAAGATTCATCGCAAGGACGAACCTCTTCCCTTGGATCAGGAACCTGAGGAAGTTCTCGTGAACCAATGTTTTGGGACCATTTTAGCAAGGCAAGTCTGGTCGCCTAGGGAAATAAAAGGCTCTGGGGAATTCCTTGGTCTTGGAAGAAGGCTTACGATTTTGCCCAAGGGTGGAGTTGAACTCTTTGTCGGCAAGGAGAGGAACTTCAGCGTGAGAAGTGTTGATGCCGCCAGTTTGGCTTTGCCGGAAGCTGGAGTTTTTGATCTGCATTCGGGTGCATTCGCAATCTCTTCCTCCAAGGATGGCAGTTCCTGCACCATCAAAAGCCCTCTGTCCTCCCTCAAGTTGAGTTGTCCCAAGACTTTTGCCGTCATGGTCGGAACCACGACCAATGGAGGGCTGAAAGTCATTGGCTTAATGGGAGACTGCATCTTGGAACAACCGGATGCAGGTTCCTCGACCTTGAAACCGGGCGAACTTGTTTTCATCCTTCCCGAAGGATTCAGTCGGAAAATGAGCGTCGAGTTGAGTACCTTGTTGGTAACCTCTAAGCTCATGACCGGCTTCGATGATCCCCCCGTTTACCACAAGAAATTGAGGCAGCAGGCCATGATTCAGGCCCTGCGTACCAAAAAACGGTACAAGGCGGTGGTGGGGGACGCCAAGAACAGTGACGATTTCGAGATCAGGGTTTTGAAGCCCGAGGGACCCTAATAGCCTGTGGAATAATTCCCCTTGAAGACTTTTGCTACCCGACTGGGGAATTACTCTATCAAGAAAGTCTTGGTTCTGTTTGCCGTTCTTTTCAGTAGTTGTGTCAGCAGCCACTACGACCAGACGGAGAACTTCCTTTTTTCCTGGAAGATCGGCGACCTGAAGACTGCCGCCGTGGAGGCAGAGAAGCTTTCGGAAAGTGGTCCCAAGAAGGATCGTTTGCTGTATAAGCTTGAAGAGGGATCAACCAAACGCTTGTCCGGCGATCTGGAGGGAAGCGTGCGGGCTTTGGGAGAAGCCTCGAAAGAGTATGAGCGCTGGTTCGGGGTTCATCTCGAGGCAGACGCCCGGGTTTCGGATCAAGTTTCTTCCGTCCTTGGCTCGGCCGAATGGAAGCCCTACAAGTCGAGGGTTTACGAGCGGGTGATGATGAGGATGTATCAGGCTCTCAACTATTTGCAACTCGAGGAAAAGGGCAGGGCTCGGGCCGAAATCTTCAAGTCGAGGCAGGCGATTGAGGATGCAAGACAGATTTGGAGCAAGGAATTGCTCGCTGCCCAAGAGGAAATGAACCGTAAGGGTATTAACCTGAATCGCGGAATGAACGAGAAGGACGGGAGCTCCCTTCAACGGGAAATAAGCAGAATCCGTAGCATGATTCCACCGAATTTGCCCAATTACCTAAACCCGGCCGCGATTTATCTTGAGGCTCTGTATTTCCTCCGTGGCGGCACGCAACGTGAGGACTTTGAGAAAGCCTCCTTTTCCCTGCGTCGATTGGCTGCCCTGTTCCCTGAAAACCAATGGATTCGGGAGGATCTTGGAGAAGCGATGAGCTTTAAAATAGACTCACGGCCAAAGACCTACGTCTTCTATGAATCCGGGAGAGCTCCCGTCAGGGTCGAGAAGCGTTTCGACCTGCCCGTCGTATTTTTCGCCACCAATGCCAGAATCCCCTATCTTGGCCTCGCCCTCCCTAGCCTCCAGACCACTGGAGAGATTCTCTCGCCTCTTCGTGTTGGAGCCAATGGATTGGAGGAACCCCTCAGCACCAGCCTTCTCGCGGACATGGACGCCATCATAGCCAAGGAGTTTGAGAAAGACTATCCGCTTGAGCTGTCCAGGGCCATAGCAGGGTCTCTTGCCAAGGGTGGGCTTCAGTACTTGGCGACTGATGCGGTACGCGATGAGGATGACGTTACTCGTGCTGTCGTCGGCATTGGAGCGGGCTTGCTTGCCCAAGTTACTACGCGTACCGATCTTCGGGCATGGGCAACTCTGCCCAGACGGATCGAGGTTTGCAAACTTTCAACTCCGGCGGATAAAAAATTGACTCTCTCAGGGGGAGGCGCAACATTTAGAGAACTAGTCACCTTGAATGATTCCACCACCAACTTGGTATGGGTAAGGAGAATTTCTTCACATACTCCCATTAGGGTAGTGGGCGTTCTTTCCCTTGATCCCTAGCTCTTATGATTATTAAGAATTTACCTAGACTGAGATTTGCCCTTTTCGTTGCTTGCTTGGTTTCGCTTTTGAGCGGATGCAGTACCAATCCGGTTCACCAGACGACCAAAAAGGACCCCGCCGACCGGAGTTCCTTGCCCGAATTGAAAAAGGTCTACATGCCCAGTGAGTTGGCTAGGAACATAAACGTCGTCAGCGTAAACCAGGAAACCGTTAACGGAGACCTCATCCAGATTCAAGTCAACCTGGAGAACCTTACTAAAAAGTCCATGAACCTTAATTACAAGGTCGAGTGGATGGACGAAGCCGGAATCGTCATCAACGACTCGTCGGCAGGTTGGCAGCCTCTTTACGTCCGTGGAGCCGAGAATGTAGCCGTGCAATCGGTTGCATCCACCCCACGGGCCAAGAACTTTTGGCTCAAGTTGCAGAAAGCCAAATAACTTTACCTAACACTATGAAAACAACATTCCTACGTATCCCCTTTCTATTGGCCCTTTGCGTACTTTTCTCGTGCAGTGAACGCAGGCCCATCGGGCGAAAAGCCGATGCGCGATACATCGAGGACAGTAGCGAAAAGGGTTTGGTAAACATAGGGAAGATCAATTCCCAGGACTTCACTCGCGCCGCGAACAAGTTGCTTCAGGATCTTTTTGTCAAGGGAGCGCTTACCAAGGCTCCCGACCAGCCCGCGATCCTGCACGTTGGCGAAGTCAGGAACGATACGCAGACTTATTTCGATACCGACTTATTGCTTCAGGCCATCAAGAGGGATTTGCTGGCCAGCAACCGAGTCAGAATTTCCACTACGGACGGCTTCGGCAAGCCTACCGACCAGTATGCCAAGGAGGTGAGGGCAAGCGTTGAGGCAAGAGATCCTTTCGCCGTGACTCGGGCTCGCCCTCATTTTTCACTCTCTGGAAAGATCATCGAGGAAACTTCCAGGGTTGAGAAGGTCACCCAGAAGGACTTTTACTTCCTGATGACCTTGACCGAGGTTGCTTCGGGGACCGGGGTTTGGTTCGGCAGGGAGCTGATAAGCAAGCAAGGACGAAGAGACTCGATCGGCTTTTAAGCGGCAATTTCACCGGATACTCTGGGAACGAAAAGAAACTCCATTCCCAAGGTTGAGGAAACACGCATTCTGTTGTCCTCCATGTGTTGTAGGGATTCGGGAAGCCGGATGACGTCGCCTCGTTCCAGAGCCATGAGTTGGTTTTTCTCTTCCCTTTGCAAGTCCCTCCGCTGGAATTCGTAGCGATATTCCTTTCCATCCGCGCCAATGCCCACGAATGATAGGGTTCCCTTGGTCTTCTTGACTGGGGAAACCAAGCGGCAAACGCCTGCCCCGCCCGGAACTGGGTCCGCCTTCCGCTTGCCGAGGATCGAAAGCCCGAACTTGACCACTCTGGTTTCGAGGTGGAGCGGGGCATTGATTTTATCGACTATGCCGGTGGGGATGATTTTCCTTACCTCGTGGCTGTAGTATTTGGCTTTTCCGCTGATGAATGGGCAGGGAAGGCCGTTGAAATATGGAGCATGCTGGTGCAAAGCCGGTTTCTCAGAGGTCAGGGCGGAACTTTTCTGCTGAAGGTTTGAGCAGGTTCGCGAATCGGCTGGTTCCAGGATCAGAAGGACTCCACTCGGTTTTAGGTGCCTTGCGACTCCCATCAGCCAATCCAAGTGGTTGGCCGGGCTGTCGCCCTCGCTCAGTTCATTGAGGGAAAAGCCAAGCAGGACCAAGTCGAAACTGCCCGGTTTCAATTCCGGCCAAGCATCCCGCAAGTCTTGTCTGCGGGTTTTTATGCTGCTCTTTGGCCAAAGGACGCGACACGCTTGATGGACGTTCTTCATCATGGCCAAACTTTTGCCGGAGTAATCGAACGCCTCTAGCATTATAGGGTTTGGAACTCCGAGAGACCTCAGCAGATGAATAACGGACAGCCCTCCGGCTCCACTTCCCGATCCCAAGTCCAGAATCCTCAGCGGTCCCTTTGTGGGCACCCTCCAGTTCCTAAGGCTATAAGCCTCGGCCAATCCATATTGAGTGGCCTGCCAAGTTCGCGGAAAGAAGAAATTGCCATAGGATAAAATGGATAATTCCCTGGATCCATATGAACTGGGTACAAAGCTCCGGGTCTTGTTGAAGCGGTCACTTTGCTCAACGACTTCTCTTCGAATTGAATTGAGAAGCTTTTCCTTCTCCCAGTCAGGCCATTTGGACCTTGCCTGTTCCCACCACCAAACTTCCAGTTCACGGGGGTAGGGGGGCAACCTCATGGCGAATAATTAAGGAGACGCTGCGAACGCTAGGCGCATGGAACGTCGTTTCCCGTCGGTTGACTATAGCTTCCCGCCGTAAATGGCTTGTTCGCCCAGTTGCTCCTCGATCCTGAGCAATTGATTGTATTTGCAGATCCGATCGGTACGCGAGAGGGAACCGGTCTTGATCTGCCCCGCATTGGTTGCCACGGCGATGTCGGCAATGGTGACGTCCTCGGTTTCTCCCGACCTGTGTGAGATGACGGAAGTGTAGGTCGCTTCCTTTGCCATTTCCACGGCGTCGAAGGTTTCGGTAAGGGAGCCTATCTGGTTGACCTTGACCAAAATTGAATTTGCAACGCCTTGGTCGATTCCCTTCTTGAGGAAGTCGACGTTGGTTACGAAAAGATCATCCCCAACAAGCTGAACCCGGTCGCCTATGGCGTCGGTCAGTTTCTTCCACCCGTCCCAATCGTTCTCGTCGCAACCGTCCTCGATGGACCGAATTGGAAACTTGTCGACCAAGTCGGTGTAAAAAGCCACCATTTCGTCCGAGTCTCTCTCCGAGCCATCGCTCTTGTCGAAGACGTATTTGCCCTTTTCGGCGTCGAAGAACTCCGAGGAGGCTACGTCGAGGGCGAATTGAATCTCGTCCCCAAGCTTGTAGCCGGCCTTTTCAACGGCTACGGCCAAGGATTCAAGGGCGGCCTCGTTACTGGCCAAATTGGGAGCAAACCCACCCTCGTCGCCTACCGCAGTGGAAAGCCCCTGGTCCCTGAGAACCTTTTTCAAGGCGTGAAAAATTTCGCATCCCATCCTCATGGATTCGCGGAAAGACTCAGCCCCAACTGGCATGATCATGAACTCCTGGATGTCGATGGGGGCATCCGAATGGGACCCGCCATTGAGAACGTTCATCATGGGGACTGGGAGGACCTTTGAGTTTGGTCCGCCCAAGTATTTGTAAAGGGGTAATCCGCAGGCGCTGGCGGCGGCGTGAGCCGTCGCCATGGATGCTCCCAAAATTGCGTTTGCCCCCAAGACGGATTTGTTCGGAGTGCCGTCGGCGAAAAGCATGGCTTGGTCCACCGCAGTCTGATCGGTCGCGTCCAGTCCGATCAGGGTCTCGGCAATCTTGGCATTGACGTTTTCAACCGCCTGGGTGACTCCTTTTCCGAGGTAGCGGTCTACATCTCCGTCCCGAAGCTCAATGGCTTCGTGCTCCCCCGTACTTGCCCCGGATGGGACCGCCGCCCGCCCGAAGGCTCCGCTACTGAGTTCGACTTCGACCTCAACGGTGGGGTTTCCCCTCGAGTCGATGATTTCGCGTCCGTGCACTTCGATAATCTGAGTCATGGTAAATAAGTCCGTGTTTGAATTGGCAAAGCCAGCTATGATGTCCGCACTGCATATGATTGTCAAAATTCAAAAGAGAGCTCGCTGTTCAGCTTGATTCTCGCTTTCGGTTCCGTATTTAGTTAGAGGGAAAGCCTTAGCTTATGATGGGAAAACCACGGAATGCGATTTCACCGACTCGGGAAGAAAATTATCCTGAGTGGTATCAACAAGTAGTCAAGTCAGCCGACTTGGCGGAGAATACCCCAGTGCGGGGATGTATGGTCATCAAGCCCTGGGGATACGGCGTCTGGGAAAATATTCGCGATGCCCTGGACGAGATGTTCAAGAGCACGGGCCACAAGAACGCCTATTTCCCACTTTTTATACCCAAGAGCTTCCTTCAGCGTGAGGCCGAGCACGTCGACGGATTCGCCAAGGAATGCGCCGTGGTCACCCACTCCCGCTTGGAGGCTGACGAAAACGGCATCCTTCAGCCTGCCGGAGAGCTGGAGGAACCCTTGATCGTACGTCCGACTTCCGAGACTATTATCGGAGAACTATTTGCCCGCTGGGTCCAGTCTTACCGGGATCTTCCACTCCTAATCAACCAGTGGGCCAACGTGGTGCGGTGGGAAATGAGGCCCCGTCTTTTTTTACGGACCGCCGAGTTCCTCTGGCAAGAGGGTCACACGGTTCATGCAAGCGCCGAGGAGGCAATCGAGGAAACCAGGCTTATGCTCCACACCTACGCCACCTTCGCCGAGGACTGGTTGGCTATGCCGGTTCTACGTGGCGAGAAGACGGAGGCGGAACGCTTTCCTGGGGCCGAGTCCACCCTTTGCATCGAAGCCATGATGCAGGACCGCAAGGCTCTTCAGGCGGGAACTTCCCATTTCCTCGGACAAAATTTTTCCAAGGCCTGCGGGATCAAGTTCCAGGGAATCGAGGGCAAGGAAGAGTTTGGCTGGACGACCTCTTGGGGAGTATCGACCCGCCTGATAGGCGGGATGATCATGACTCATTCCGATGACGATGGGCTTGTGGTTCCCCCCAAAGTAGCGCCCACTCACGTTGCCGTTCTGCCGGTAACTCCTAAGGAGGAGTCCAGGAGAAAGGTGCTCGAGGCTTGCGACAAACTGTCCGAACGGTTGGGTTCAGCCGATTTTGCGGGAAACCCGATCCGCGTCGAGCTGGATGACCGAGACCTTCGTGGAGGGGAGAAGTATTGGCAGTGGGTGAAGAAGGGCGTGCCTTTGACCGTGGAGGTTGGACCGAGGGACCTGGAAAACGGAACCGTTTTCTTCGGACGCAGGGATCAGGGTTCCCAAAGGGAGTCCATGGGCTTGGACGAATTCGTGGAGGCTTCCCCGGGGATTTTGGAGGAAATGCAGAAAAACCTTTTCGATCGGGCCCTGGCTTTTCGCGAGGCAAACACGCTGGAAATAGATTCCAAGGAAGAGCTCTACTCCTACTTTACGCCCGAGAATGCATCAAAACCCGAGATCCACGGAGGGTTTGCCCTCGTTCACTGGGACCGGGACCCGAAGTGGGAGGAAGCGCTCAAGAACGATCTAAAGGTCTCCGTGCGCTGCATCCCAGAGGAGCCGGGTGAAGAGGGGACCTGTATCTTCAGCGGCGAAAAAAGCCCTGGTCGCGTGGTTCTGGCCAAATCCTACTAAAAGTTCCCTGCCATTATTCCCGAATAAGCCATGCAAGTTGTTTCCTCCATCCAAGAGATGCGCTCCGCGGCCCAATCCCTAAGGCGGGAAGGGAAGAGAATAGGCTTGGTCCCCACTATGGGCTTCCTTCACGAGGGACACCTTTCCCTGGTTGATCTTCTCGCGGATCGTTGCGATTTCATCGTCCTGACCATTTTCGTTAACCCTACACAGTTCGGTATTGGGGAAGACCTGGATGATTATCCCCGCAACCTGGAGGGTGATCTCGAGCTTTGCGGGCAAAGAAGGGTTGATTTCGTTTTCGCCCCTACGGACTCGGAGATGTATCCCTCCGGTTACTCCACCTTTGTGGAAGAGGAAGAGGCGGGCAAAGGTCTTTGCGGAGTCTCCAGACCCACTCATTTTCGCGGCGTTACGACGGTTTGCGCAAAGCTCTTCAACGTTTGCCTGCCCGACTTTCTCGCCCTTGGTCGTAAGGACGCCCAGCAGGCGGTGGTACTGGAGAAAATGATCCGTGACTTGAACTTCCCCATCGAGGTGCTGGTCGGTCCGATTATCCGGGAAGCGGATGGTTTGGCCATGAGTTCCCGAAACTCCTACCTCGAACCAAGGCAGAGGGAGCATGCCGCCTTGCTTTACCAGTCTCTTCTTGCGGGTAAAAGGGTAGTAGAAGAAAAGGAGGTCCGTAACGTCGAGCGGGTCAAAGCCGAGGTTATGGGCGTTTTGAATGAGAGTGCCTTGATTCGGGTCAATTACGTTGAAATCGTCGACCGCGAAACGATGAGGCCGGAACGGGACGTCGAAATGGGTCGCTCCGCCATCCTGGTAGCCGGTTGGCTGGACGAGGTAAGGCTGATCGATAACATTCGACTTTGAGGGCGAGCTATGAGCAGAAAAAGATCCAACCAGTATGACCTAGTAATTATTGGGAGCGGAATTGCCGGCTTGAGCTTTGCCCTAAAAGTGGCCCAAGCGGGTTTTCGGGTCGCTATCTTCACAAAGAAGGATAAGGCGGAGTCCAACACCAATTATGCTCAGGGAGGCATCGCTGCCGTTACCTCTGCGGGTGATGATCTTGACAAGCACGTCAACGACACCCTTGAAGCCGGAGACGGCCTCTGCGACCCGAAGGTTGTTGAGGAGATTCTTCGTGACGGACCCGACCGGATCAAGGATCTGGTCGACTTGGGCGTTGCCTTCTCCAGCTTGGAGGACGGTCGTCCGTCTCTTGGCAAGGAGGGCGGTCACAGCGAGCGACGCGTGCTCCACGTCAAGGACGTTACCGGAAAGGCGATCGAAGATGCCCTCCTCGCCAATATCGCCGAGCAGGGGGTGGACTTGTTCGAGCATTTCTTCGCAATCGACTTGATCACGGCCACCAAGGCCAGCAAGCTCGGGGTAAAGGTTCCGGGACCGCAAGACCGCGTTCTCGGTCTATACCTCTACGATGCGAACAAGGAAAAGGTCGTTACCGTGGGGGCCCCGGTCGTTCTTCTTGCAACCGGTGGAGCCGGCCAAACCTACCTCTATACCACCAACCCCTCCATCGCAACCGGCGATGGCGTGGCCATGGCCTCTAGGGTCGGTCTTTCGGCCATGAACCTGGAGTTCATCCAGTTTCACCCCACTACCTTCCACTCCCTTGATAACGACCGCTTTCTCATTACCGAGGCGGTGCGCGGAGAGGGAGCCAAACTGATCGACGTGAAGGGGTATCCTTTTCTTAAAAAGCATCATCCTCTGGCCGACCTTGCTCCTCGAGACGTAGTTGCAAGAGCCATAGACCGGGAAATGAAACGTTCCGGCTCCCCCTTCGTCAGGCTCGCTACACCCGACATGAAGGTCGATTTTCCCGGGCGTTTTCCCAACGTCTACGAGAATTGCCTCAAGCGAGGGGTAAACCCGGTGGAAACCCCGATCCCGGTGGTACCGGCGGCCCATTATTCCTGTGGAGGCATTCCCACCAAGCTGGATTGCTCCACCGGCCTGGCCGGTCTCTATGCCTGTGGTGAGGTAGCCTGCACGGGCTTGCATGGGGCTAACCGCTTGGCCAGCAATTCACTCCTCGAGGCGGTGGTCATGGCCCACCGGGGAGCGGAAGCAGTTTGCTCCTTTCTTGATGCCCGCAAAAAGGAAAAAATCCAACTGCCCGTATGGGTGGACGGGGACGTCCCTGCCTCTGATGAGCGGGTGGTCCTTTCGCACAACCTCGACGAGTTGAAGCGGACGATGTGGGACTACGTCGGCATCGTGCGCTCTACCAAGAGGCTCCAGCGCGCTCAGTCCAGGATCAGGAATCTGGTTCGGGAAATCAACGAGTATTACTGGAATGCAAAGGTGGACCTCTCGTTGCTGGAGGTACGAAACCTTGTTTGCGTGGCTGAACTGATCGTCCGTTCGGCTCTGCGCAGAAAGGAAAGTCGCGGGCTCCACTACACCCTGGACTATCCTGACCTGGCCGAAACGGCTGAGGACACGCTTGTCCGACCAGCAAGGAGATAAGAGGGTGGGGGGCGAACTCGGAAAGGTCGGACTGGTCGGACCGGGGGCAGTCGGTGGCTTCTACGGCGGCATGCTTGCCAACGCCGGCGTTGACCTGCATTTCCTTCTGCGCAGCACTTACGAGTTTGTCAGCAGTGAAGGGCTTCACCTGATCCACCATGCCGATGGAGGAAGAAAAGAACCGGTAAAGTCTTTGAAGGCTTACCGGAACGCTTCAGAGATCGGTCCTTGCGACTGGGTAATCGTGGCGGTGAAATCTACCGCTAATGATGAATTGGGTTCGATTCTGGAGCCTTTGGTCGATGAGCGAACAAGCTTGCTAACCCTTCAGAACGGGATGGGGAACGTCGAGAACTTGGCTCGTTTTTTCGGTCGGGAACGGATCATCTTGGCCGGTCTATGCTTTACCTGCATCAACCGGACCGAACCCAATCGCATCGAAAGCATTTTTCCCGGGTACGTCCAGTTCGGGCAATACGGCTCATCTCCAAGCCCAAAGGCCGAGGGCATGATTGAAGCTTTTGAAAATGCGGGCGTCAAGGTGAGGCGGGCCGAATCGTTGGACGAGGCCCTCTGGAGGAAATTGTGCTGGAACGTTCCCTTTAATGGTTTGTCGATTGCGGGCGGCGGAATTACCACCGACCGCATTCTCTCGGATGCCGTCTTGCGGGCCCGTGCTCGTTTTATAATGGATGAAATCCAAGCAGGGGCCAAGGCCCATGAAATCTCAATCGAGGATTCCTTCCTCGATCGGCAGCTTGAACTGACCGAGCCCATGGGCCCGTACAAGCCTTCCAGCTTGATCGATTATTTAGATAAAAAACCAGTCGAAGTGGAAGCAATATGGGGTGAACCCTTACGACGTGGTTTGTCAAAAAAGGTACCTATGCCCGAGCTTGAGAGGCTCTACCGCGAGCTCCTCGCTCTGACCGACGGTAGTTGAGACGAAAATCTAGTTACCGGGAGGTAGAGGAGGCATTCCCTCTGGCGGAGTGGACGGAGGTGCATCTGGCGGGTCGCCAGGGTTCCATGGAACTTCGTTTCTTAAATAACGGTTGTTTTCTTCGTCGATCCCATTGAAGAAGAGGTTCAGCATAGGGTGTACGACTGGCCTGCCGGTAAGGTCCGGCTTGAGGTTGGACTGGGCGACGTAAGTCACTTGATGAGATCCATCGACAAGAACGTGGTGCCAAGGTTGTCTGCGTTCGGGTTGCGTTTGGTTACTCTCGTACCAGGATTGCGGTGCCTGGCAGGATTCGTCGATTGCCACTATGAGCCCACGATAATCGTAGAGGAGGTGTGCGACCACTTGACCTATCTTTAGCTCGGGAGATTCATCTCCTCCGAACCCTTCGGAAAGGTTGATCATGGAGAAAAGTTGTGTGAAGCAAAAAAAGGGGTCGCTCGCAAACGAGCGACCCCTCAGTAAAACTTTTACTAAGACTTAAACTTAGAAAGTGTAGGTGAGCTCGAGAGCAATCGTGTCAGAATCGGCACCGGCGGTGTCGGAACTGACGTCGCTGTACTCGAGGATAGCACCCAACGACTCGGTGATTGCATAATTAGGTGCAATCGTGATCATGCTGTCGTCGGCTGTAGCGGAGGTTTCCCAAGTGCTGTAACGAACGGCAATACCGAGTTTATCAGAAACGTCGTAGTCAACGAGGAACATGTGAGCGGCCAAGTCAACCGCACTACCACTAAGTTCAGTGTACTCGGCAGCAAGCAGAGCCTTGCCTGCGGAGTAGGCAGCATGTACGTTGGTTACGTCAACCTCATTGGCTGCGGTGGCAAGGTTTTGCTTGCGATGTCCGACTCCAACACTGAGATTCTCGATACCCGTGAAGCTGAGAGCAACTTCGAAGTCGAGGTCGTCCTTGGAAGCTCCAGCAGTACGAATAGTTCCGTTGGCGTTGTCGATCGAAACGGCCAAGCTCCAAGCTTCGGCGGCGTAGGAAACGACAAGACCTTCGGCAGCCGAAGCATCAACATTACCAAGATTGAAGGCTGTGGTTCCATAGGCACGACTGTAGGTGTAGAGACCGGCTGGGTCTTCACGCTCGAAACCGAGGTTGGAGCCATATCTACCCAAGGTAAGGGAGACGCCATTCTCAAGGCTGTAAGTGAAGTGAGCCTGCTCTATGTCAAGGTCGCCAGTTCCAGAACCATTGTTGGTGTCGACGTGAACCTCACCGGAAACGGAACCAACGTTGAAGAGAAAATCAACTTCGATTTCGTCGAGGCCCCAGTTTGCAGTGTCATTACCTGCTGTTTCAGAGTCAGTCTTGGTGATCGATCCGTCAATGAAACCATTGATGGAGAGGTTTTCGTTGATTTCGATAGCGGAAACGGATCCCACCAAACCGAAAGCAACCAGCATAGCTAGTATTTTGTTTTTCATTGTAGTCTAGTTTGTTTGTTTGTTGTTTTAGGTTAACCTAAGCGTCTATTCATAAGAATAAACAAGTTGAATCATAGTAAATGGTAGCCGAAAGTCAATCGCTTTGTGAAAACGAGACGCTCTTTGTACAAACCAACCTGATAGGGTCTATCGATGCCCGAAACCTTTGTTACATGGGGTTTGCCGGGGTCGTGAAGCAATTTATCTCCCAAAGGGGGAGGAGAAAGAAACCACCCGGTCCCGAAAAAAGCTCACCCTTCCCACCTCTTCCGTCCCATCTGCATCGAGATCGCCTTCATAGTGGTAAACCCGGTCGATGCGAGGATCCAGGCTGAGGGTCATCCGCGTTGGGTTGCCAAGCAACTTGCGAACTTTGAACATGGTTAGGTTTCTCCTCATCCCAACCCATGTTTCCTCCTCGGTCCAGGCACCGGCGGCTTTGTCGTCCTCGCTCTTGAGTTCAAGCCGGAGTCG
This sequence comes from Opitutia bacterium UBA7876, assembly GCA_002500665.1. Lineage (GTDB taxonomy): Bacteria > Verrucomicrobiota > Verrucomicrobiia > Opitutales > Seribacteraceae > Seribacter. Next base: position 164,924 of record DLRY01000025.1, on the reverse strand, counting down.
GGACATGAAGGATTTCTTCTCCTCCTCGTCTTGGGGGATGGCTACGACCTGGCTGGCTGTTTTTGCCTCGTTGGCGGTTTTTTGCGCCGCTTGGATCTCTTTTTTTACCTCGGAATTCTCGTTTTCGAGCTTGGCAACCCGTTCTTCGAGACCATTGATCTTGCCAAGAATGAGATCGAGCTTGCGGGAAAGATCTGCGTTGGAGACCGATTCTTGGCCTTGGAGGATGATTGAGGCTCCCAGGAAGGTCGTGAATAAGAAGATTTTCATGATCAATTTATTGTTTGAAGGGGTGGTCATATGCAAGGTAAAAGCCACCGGTTGACTATGAAAAGAGCAGATCTTCCAACTGGTTGAGCCTATTTGGCCGAGAGGGTGCGGACGGCTAGGTCCCTGAAGAGCTTGACCTGTTCTTCTCTCGGGTGGCTCAAGAGCTTTTCGAATGTTTCTATGAGGGCTGCCTGCAGGTCAATCAGCCTGCGGGTGTCGAATTTCTCGAGCGCCTTGAGGAGTCGGCTTAGAAAGAAGGGGTGCTGCGAGAAGAGATTGAGGGATGACTTTTCTCCGGATTCGGAAAAGTGATGGGCATGCTTGCGGCCCAACTGTTCGAGTGTCGACTTATTCATTCCCTGATTCGCGTCCAGTTCACCGCCGTCGGCCAGTACGCGCAGCTGGATGAGCAGGCGGTTTCGATTTTGCATGGATGCAAGCAGCGGACGGGCGTCCTTGGCATGAAAAAAATGGCGGTCGATTGCATCAAGGGCCCACTCCAGATTGTTGGAGAAGAAGGCCTCCGAGGCTTCGAAGAAATCGCTTTCGCCGAAATCAGGGACGAGTTCCAGAACGAGCTGTTCGGTGACCGGTTCGGGATCCGGTCCCAAGTAAGCGGCCAGTTTGCGGGTTTCCTCGACGCCCAGCCTGGAATGGCCTCCGATCTTTTGAGAGAGAAACTCTACGGCTCCAGGGGAGAACCGTATCCCGCATTCGTGGGCCGCGCTCTCGACCAGACGACGAAAGGAGGCTTCCTCCTTTTCTTGCTTGGCTACGTCCTCGTAGTCTGAGTTCTGTTTCAACCATTTAATGAATGGGTGGTTACGATGAACGGGGCAGGCGGACAACAGGAGCTTCGAGTCGCCGAGTTCCCCCAGCCATTGCTTGGTGGACTCAAGGGCATCCTTAGAACCTTGGGCGGCTCCGGTCTTAGACTGGTTGAGGAAGTTGGCTTCGTTGATCCAGACAAGTTTGCCGCCACCGAAGAGGGAAAGGGTTTGGCAGGCCGACTTGGCATCGACAAGGATTCTCTCCACGTCCTCAACCCTGTCTGCCCTACCGTCTATAATCTCCCTCGAGAGGTCGTCGGGAAACTCGGGAGCGAGACCCTCAAAGATTTTCAAGGCCTTTTCGCGGACGATGTAGTCATCATCACCCAGGATGGCGTAGAGGGAAGGGGAGGCCATGAAGGGAGGCTAAACGTTAAAATCCACGGTTTCGGAAGCGGCGAAGACTTCCTCGAGCTTGTACTTCCTCAATTTCCTTCTCATCCAGTCAAGGGCGGAGGTGGCGGCCCGTCTGCGGTTGGATGCCCGGTCTCCCCTGAGCTGGATTTTTTTGGCCCAGACACCCACTGGAGAAGAGTAGCCCAGAAAGATGGACCCTACGGGAAGGACTTGCGTTCCTCCGGTCGGACCGGCAAATCCGGTTACGCTCAGCCCATAGTCGGCCCCATAACACTCGCAAGCTCCAGTTGCCATGGCGATTGCAACCTCCTCGCTGACGGCCCCATGCTGCTCGAGCATGCTCTCCGGTACGTCCAGCATCTGAACCTTGGCGTCGTTGTGGTAACACACCGCGCCTCCATGGAAGACTTTGGAAATCCCCGCAATCTCAGTGAAGGACGAGGAGAGCAGCCCCCCGGTGCAGGATTCCGCCACGGCAAGCGTCTTGTTGAGTGACCGCAGATCCCGGAAAATCACCTCCGCGAGGGTTCGCTCGCCAAAGCATACGAAATCTTCCCCGATGGCTTCCCTGCAGGCGTCGGCCAAGTCGTGCAGGCCCTGTTCGGTAAGTACGTCTCCATCCAGTGAGCTCAGGCGCACGTCGACCATGCCTGCATGGGCGCAATAGCCGACCACGAGTGCTTCTTTGCCGTCAAGGAGATGTTCGATCTTCTCGGCCAGGGCGCTCTCACCAATGCCTGCGGTACGAATCTGGAGGTAGCAGTCGATTTCGGGAAAAATGCCCTCTTTCTGAAGGCGGGGAACGATCACTTCCTCAAACATCGGATGCATTTCCCGGGACGGCCCTGGGAGCATGGCGAGGATCTTCCCATCCTTCTTGAGAAGTAGCCCCGGCGCTGTCCCATAGGGATTCTTGAGGACCTCGGCGCTGCTTGGACGGTAGCATTGCCTTAGGTTGATTTCCGGCATGGGTTTCTCGAGTTGGCCGAACCTTTCCTTGAGGGCCGCCTCGATGGCCGGATCGAAGATTAGTTCCTCCTCGAGTGCCTTCGCAATTGATTCTCTGGTTATGTCGTCCGTAGTGGGACCAAGCCCGCCGGTCGTTATGACTAGGTCGGAACGCCGCCACGATTCGGCGAAGAAAAGACGGATGTCCTCAGGATCGTCGCGGATTACGAGGTTGGCGGCGGGCTCAAGGCCGTGATGAGCCAGCTGGGACCCAAGATAGGTTAAGTGGGCATTCTCGCGAATGCCGAGCAGAAGCTCGTCACCGATGGTGATGGTCTCGACGCGCGGGGTCGAACTCATGGTCAGGTTTGCAAAAGGTTTGGATTTGAGAATTTGTGTTCTTGCCAACGATGAAGATACTCAAGATTTTAAGGATTGCCAATGCAAAATCAGATCATCGAGTTGCGCAAAGTCGCTCGGGCGCTGCCTCAGTCTTCCGGGGTGTACCTGATGAAGGACCGCCTTGGCCGCGTAATTTACGTTGGGAAGGCCAAAAACCTGAGGCGTCGCGTAGGTAGCTATTTTCAGGGTTCCCGTCGTTTCGTCAAGAGCCAGCCAAAAATTGCCGCCATGGTCGAGATGGTCCGCGAGGTCAGTGCTCACCAGACCGATACCGAGACCGAGGCACTCCTGCTGGAGGGTAAGCTGATCAAGGAGTATAAGCCCAAGTACAACACCCTTTTCACCGATGACAAACAGTTTATGCTGGTGCGGGTCGACCTCCAGAACGATCTCCCGCGCTTTCGACTTTGCCGCAACCGCAAGTCGGATGGCGCCTGCTACTACGGTCCTTTCGTGCAGCCCCACTTCATTAGGACCACCCTGTCCGAGATGCGCAAGAATTTCGGTATTCTGCTGGCCGATGCCAAGCCCGTCCGGCTTTGCGATGGCCGAGTGAGGCTTTACGACGATGCCAGGGCTGAAATCTTCGCCAAGCACAATGAGACCACGGTTGAGGAATACCGCGAGCGCGTTGAACGGGCCCGTTTCTTTCTGGAGGGAAAGGCCAAGGGATGGCTGGAGGAATTGAGACGGGAGATGCAGGTTCGGGCTGAGAAGATGGATTTTGAGCGGGCGGCCCAATTGCGCGACATTACCGACTCCATGGCCAAGACTATCGAGAAGGCCCGCCGCTTCACCAGGCACTGGTCCGAAGGGCGAGGCCGACCCGGGGATGAAATGACCAACCTTCAGGAGTCGCTCGGCCTCGAGCATCCTCCTTGCTCGATCGAGTGCTTCGACGTCTCTCACGTGTCGGGAACCTTCGTGGTTGCCTCCATGGTCAAGTTCCTCTCGGGAAAGCCCCATAAGCGCGGCTATCTCCGGTTCAAGATCCGTGGTTTTGAGGGAAATGACGACTTTAGGGCCATGGAGGAAATCATCGGGCGTCGCTATGGCCGTCTCCTGCGCGAGAATTCCCGGTTTCCCGATCTCGTCGTGGTGGACGGCGGAGCCGCTCAAGTGACGGCGGCGGCCCTGGCCTTCGAGTCTTTGGGGTGCCGGCCCCCTCCCTTGATTGGCTTGGCCAAGAGAGAGGAAACCATCTTTTTCCCCGACGGCCGGGCTGAGCTCAAGCTTGGACGGAGGGATCCCGGTCTGCGCCTGCTCCAGCGGGTCAGGAACGAGGCTCATCGCTTCGCCAACAAGTTCAACGCCGATCTCAGGAGCAAGAAAATCAGGGAATCGATCCTGGACGATTTCCCGGGGTTGGGCAAAATCCGTAAAAAGGCTCTGCTGGAACATTTCGGGAGCATAGGGAAGCTAAAGAAGGCGGAGGAGCGCGAGCTGCGCGAGGTCGAGGGAATCGGTCCCATGATCGCCTCCCGTCTCAAGCTTTTCCTCGCCGACGGCAAAATCAGGCCTTGAAAGACATGGGGATTCCTCGCTTTCCGGCCTTTGTTGTTTTTTGGGCTTTTGGTCATGCCATTGCCGCGGGTGCGGAGGCTCGTATCTGGAGGGACGTGGACGGGCGTGAGACGAGGGCTCTCCTTAAGGCGGTGAAGGGGCAGGAAGTCATCCTTCTGAAGGACGGAAGGGAGTATTCCTTTCCTCTTTTGCGACTGAGCCCAGCCGATCGGGAACACCTTGAGAAAATCCGGGGTCGGGAAGAGCCCCGAAAGGCCCTATCCCCGTCTCTGCAGGGAAAGTTTCCCATCCTCTCCGACAAGGAGCTTGCGGCCGCTCCTCCCATCTCCGTAGAACTCCTCGAAAAAGCCGTTGTATCCCTAGCGAATGAAGTTCGTAAAGCCCATAAAATCAGTGAGTTGCGTGATATTAAGGAGATCGCAGGCATTGCCCGTGCCCACAGCCTGGATATGGGCTCGAGGGGTTTTTTCTCCCACTACAACCCTGATGGCGACGATCCCACTGCAAGGGCCCGCAAAGCCGGTTTTTCCGGACTCGTGAAGAGCCCGGACGGAAAACCTCGTCCCGGATTCTCCGAGAACATCGGCAGGGTGGGGCGCTACCTTTCCATCAGGCAGGGAAAAAGGAATGAAAAGGTGGTGGGAAGAACCATCCGGTGGCAGACGGAAGCCATGATCGCCCGCCAAGTCGTACAGGGCTTCCTTGATAGCCCGGCCCACCGGGAAAACCTGCTCGATCCTTCCAAGGCGTATTTCGGCGTGGGCATTGCCATCGTGCGCGAACACGTCTACGTGACCCAGAATTTCTTCTAAAGCCATGAGGATGCTTTTCTTTCCCTTGATTTGCGTTTTTCTACAGCCTGTGGCGGCGGAGGACTGGCCTCGTTGGCGGGGGCCGCGCGGGGATGGAAGCTGGAACGGGCCCAAGGTTTCCGAGAGGCTTCCCGAAAAGGGACTGGAGCGGATCTGGAAATATGACCTGAATCCCGGTTACTCTGGGGTCACGTGCATCAGGGACCGCGTTTACACGATGGACCGTCCACCCACCGACAAGTTTGGGGAAACGGAAAGGGTTGTTTGTGTTAATGCATTGAGCGGCAATGAGATGTGGAGATTCTCATTCCCTTCCGAGTACGGTGACCTAAGCTATGGCAAAGGTCCTCGGGCTTCCCTGACACTTCACAGGGGGAAGGTCTTGGGATTTGGGGCCATGGGGCACGCCTTTGCCCTCGATGCGGGGAGCGGGAAGAGGCTATGGTTTCGGGACTTGGCCAAGGAAGCGAATGCGTCCCGGCCGATCTGGGGTTTCTCAAGTTCTCCTGAAGTTGTCGATAAAGAGATCCTTCTGCACGTAGGAGCTCGGCCTTCCGGGAGCATTCTTGCCCTCGATCTGGAGACGGGAAAGACTCGTTGGCAGGTGGGGTCGGACAAAAAGGCCGGCTATGCCCCGCCCCTGCCTATTTTCAGAGGTGGAAGGCGGGAATTGATCTGCTGGGGACCCAACCGCATTATGGGCCTGCCTATGGGTGGCGGTGGAAACCTCTGGGAAATACCCTACGAAGTGAAATATGGAGTATCCATTGCCATGCCCATCTACAGGGAGGGAATCGCCTTGGTCTGCGGCTACTGGAATGGGTCTCGGGCCATCCGGTTGGGCGAGAATCCAGGTGATGCGAAATTGCTTTGGAAAGATGAGGAAAAACTGTGCGGGTTAATGTCGCAACCCCTTTATAGAAAAGGTCTTTGCTATCTTGTTGAGCGTCGAAACGGGCTCACTTGCTTTGAGCTTAAGACGGGCAAAATCCTTTGGACCGACGATCACCGTCTAACTGCGGCGGGACGAAACCCGCAGGCGAGCCTGGTATGGGCGGGGGATGGTGGCAATGCCCTCTCCCTGAACGCCGAGGGAGAACTGGTTTTTCTGAACTTGAGCAAAGAGGGCTACCGGGAGCATTGGCGCGAGCAACTGGTGGGCAAGACCTGGGCTCATCCTGCCTATGCAGGGAATCGCGTCTATGCCCGCAGCGACCGTGAACTGGTTTGCTATGAGTTGCCGCTGGACGAATAAGGTTTTGCCGGATCTCATGAAACGGTTGCATGTTTGCGGCAAACTTTGCACCATCCCTGCTTTTCGAAAAAATAACGCAAACAACTTTTCCACCCCCAAGCTCACCATCCCCATGAAAAATCCTTTGCCACTCACTGCCCTTTTATTAGCTTCTACCTTACTTGCCCTCGGCCAAGACGAGCTCAAGGCGGAACTCGAGGAAACCCTCTTCGAGCTCACCGAGCAGCTCGAGGAAAGGAAATTCACCCTGCAGGAACTTGAGGCCGAGTTTGAGGGAGCGGAGGCTGAAGAGGATGAGTTTCACTTGAAAATGCTCGAGGCGGAGGTCGATGGCATAGCCAATTCGATCGAGCGAAGCACCGAATCTCTCGGTCGTCTCAGAGGCATCATCGACTCGAAGGACCTCGACGCAGAGCAAAGGGAATCCGCCTTCGCGTGGGCGCTGGAGAGGCATCACCGTATGGTTGGACTCCTCGAACTGGAGTCGGAAAGCCATCGCCTGGAGGTCGAGCTGGAACTTCACCAGCAGGATGACGACGAGGACGCCGCGGACCGCTTGGAGAATAGGCTTGACCGGCTGAACGCCAGGATCGAGAAAACCAAAGCCATCCACAGCCAATGGGAGGAAGTAGCCGTTGCCAGGAAGGCCCAACAGCACGACAAGGCGGAGCGACTTGGGCAAAGCTTATGGATTCGCGAGCGGGATCTCGAGGTAAGCGTCCAGCTTGAGCACAGAAAGCTGGAAATCGAGGAAACCAGAAGAAACGTCGATCAGCTGCGCAGGGAAGCCGACATGCTCGGGGAAATCCTTAGCGTCTCCCGGGAGATGCACCTACGTGCCCAGGATCGGGCCGCCGAGTGGACGAAGCTAAAGGCCCGCATGAAGGAAGCCCAAGGGGAACAAAAGGAGGAATTGATGGAGCAATATCATCTTTCCGAGGAAAAGTTTCATCTCCATAACGAAATTTCGAGCCTCCGCCGGGAGCTCGTTTTCGTAAGCTCCGAGGGAGACGAGGGGGAGGCCGAGGAACTCGAGGCAATCATTGGCGATCTGGAACTGGAAATCCGGGAAATCGATCAGCAACTCGAGAAATGAAACTTTTCACTCCTCCCGAATTGAATTGGCGGATATTGTAAATTTTTTATTGAAAAAAGCCACCATTGGGTAATTGATCGAGTCATGCCTCCCGTGCTGATCTTGTTTTTGGTCGTTGTACTGATAATAGTCTTTGGCACGTTCTTATTTTGGGTACAACGCTACAAGCGATGCCCGTCCGATAAGGTCTTGGTCATCTATGGAAAAACCGGTGGCAGACGAGCATCCCTTTGCATCCATGGAGGAGCCGCTTTCGTCTGGCCGGTCATTCAGGACTTCGCCTGGCTGGACCTTTCACCCATTGAGGTTGATCTGGGAGAAAAAGGTTTTTTTTCGGAGGATAATGCCGGTGTCGGCGTAATCTCCAGGCTGATTACGGGGATTTCCACGCAATCCGGCGTTATGGAAAACGCAGCCGAGCGCTTGCTTGGCTGGGATCGTAATTCGATTCATGAATTGGCTCATGAATTGTCGCTTGGATGCATGCGCTCCACCATTCGGTCCATGAAGGCGGCGAGCATCAAGTCCGCTCCGAATCATCTTATCGACGACCTTGGGAAGAAGGTGGAGGAAGCCTTGAACAAGGTCGGTTTGAAGGTGATCGGTTTGGACGTCGAGAAGATCGAAGTGGAGTTGGGTTCCTCGTCCCCCTCATCGCCCGAGGGCGTCGCGGAAGGAGAGCTGGTTTCCCCCTCGAAGCCCCATGAAGATCCCGTGTCTGAAGAAGCAACGGGTTTTCCCGAACATAGTCCTTCCTCCTCTCATCACCTGACCTGACGGGATTTGGTTGACCTTCGGGTCGGTTGTGGAAAAATCGACGCCTCACGGGGCCGTAGCTCAGTTGGAAGAGCGCGTCGTTCGCAATGACGAGGTCGGCAGTTCGAATCTGCTCGGCTCCACCAACCTGTTCCTCCCATCCGCTGGCTAGATCCTAACCCTCGAAGAATTACCCTTATGCATTTGTATAAAAAATCACAAGCCCATGTCCTGGAAAGGGATGGGGAGTCCCGAAAGCTCGCCTTGAGCATAGGCTGGGATGAATTGATCAACCGGGACGACCTGCGCTCTTGCCTCGAAAGCGAGTGGGAGGAGGCGCACCCGCTTGAACGGAGTGTCGCGGAGAATGGCGCCGACCTTCTGGCTCCGATCGGTTCCCAGGAGGTCTGGGCGGCTGGGGTTACCTATTATTCGAGTCGCTTGGCTAGGATGGAGGAATCCCAGGATGCCGGCGGAGGGGACTTCTACAGCCGGGTGTATCAGGCCGAGAGGCCCGAAATCTTCATGAAGGCAACCCCGGCCCGGGTGGTGGGCCCGAACGCTCCTTTTCGCATCCGCAAGGACTCCGAGTGGGACGTGCCGGAGCCCGAGCTTACTCTTTTCGCCACCTCCTCGGGCAAGATCGTGGGCTACACCATCGGCAACGACGTGTCCTCCCGGAGTATCGAGGGGGAAAACCCGCTTTATTTGCCCCAGGCCAAGACTTTCGACGAGTGCGCCTGCCTGGGACCGGGCCTCTACGTTCCCGAAGAGCCCCTGGGGCCGGATACCGGGGTCGGGCTTACCATTGCCCGGGATGGCGAGGAAGTTTTCTCCGGCTCGACTTCCCTTGAGCAAATGAAGCGTTCCCCTGAGGAACTGGTCGGCTTCCTCTTCCGGGAAACCAGCTTCCGACAAGGTGTCTTCCTAATGACTGGAACGGGCATCGTTCCGGGCAACGATTTCACCCTCAAGGGAGGGGATGAGGTTTCCATCCGCATCGATTCAATCGGAGTGTTGACCAACACTGTACGTTAGGCTAGCGCTTTATCCTTCCCACCACCCAAGATCACAAGTCATGACTGAGTCATCCCTGATAGGCTTCTCGAGGGGAATCGCGACCGATTCCACCTTCACTGCGCGCAACCCGTCCTCCGGCGATTCCCTGGAACCGGCCTTTTGCCACGCCTCCGAAGAGGATCTGGCCAAGGCTTGCGACCTGGCGGCCGGAGCCGCTCCAGTAATGGCTGGCCTAAGCGGGGCCAAGAAGGCCGAGTTTCTGCGCGACCTTGCGGAACGGATCGACGGGGTGGTGGATGAACTGGTCGGGAGCATGACCGCCGAAACCGGGCTTCCCGAGCCCCGCGTCCGCGGCGAGACGGGTCGCACCTCGGCCCAGTTGAGAATGTTCGCCGGCTTGGTCGAGGCGGGAAACTGGGTTGACGCGAGGATCGACCGGGCCCAGCCCGAGCGACAACCGCTCCCTAAGCCGGATTTGCGTTCCATGCTCCGTCCCGTCGGTCCGGTGGCGGTCTTCTGCGCGAGCAACTTTCCCTTGGCCTTCTCGGTCGCAGGCGGCGATTCGGCCTCGGCCTGGGCGGCCGGTTGCCCTGTCATCGTCAAGGCTCATCACGCCCACCCTGCGACCGCCTTGATTGTGGGTCGCGCGGTGGTGGAATCGGTCCGGGCCTGCGGGCTGCCCGAAGGGGCTTTTTCTTTGATTTTCGGGGAGGGACGGACCGTTGGCCAAGCCTTGGTGGCGCATCCTGCCGTGAAGGCGGTTGGGTTTACCGGCTCGAGGGCAGGCGGTCGGGCATTGTTCGACCTCGCTTCGCAGCGTCCGGAGCCCATCCCCGTTTTCGCGGAGATGAGCAGCGTCAACCCGATCTTCGTGATGCCGGGCCTCGGAGACGCCAAGATGGATGAGATAGCAACCGGGCTTCATGGCTCGGCAACCCTTGGCGCCGGACAGTTTTGCACCAACCCCGGGATCGTCCTGTTCCCGGCGGGGGAGCAGGGGGAGCGTTTCGTGGAATCCTTCCTGTCCAAGATGAGGGAGACTGCAGCGGCGCCTATGCTGCACGAGGGCATACGCAAAGCCTATGGACAAGGCGTGGAAACCCTTGCGGGCAGGGAAGGGGTGGATCTGCTGCTTGCTCCGGAGGAGACCGCAGGGGATGGACGGTGCCATGCCACGGCTTGCGTCCTGACCAGCGATGCCCGGAGTTTTCTCTCCGACGAAAGCCTGCTGGAAGAGGTCTTCGGACCTTCCACCCTCCTCGTCTCGTATGAGGATTCAAGCGAGTTGAATGAAGTGGCCGACGCCCTCGAGGGCCAGCTCACGGCGAGTGTTTTCGGAAAGGAAGAGAACCTGCCGTCTTACGGCCCTTTGCTCGATATTCTCGAGACCAAGGCGGGGCGTCTCCTCTTCAACGAGTTCCCCACTGGTGTGGAGGTATGTGGCGCGGTGGTGCATGGTGGGCCTTACCCCGCAACCACGGACGGCCGGTCGACCTCCGTGGGTACGGGAGCCATCCTCCGCTTTGCCCGCCCGGTTTGCTATCAGGGTTTTCCCGAGGAGCTGTTGCCCGACGAGCTGAAGGATGCCAACCCAATGCAAATCGAGAGGACCGAAGCCTGATCCTTTTCGCCCCGGCAGAGCCAGAAAATTTGTTTTGCCATTCCCGCCCATACAATCGTAGAACTTTCCGTTCAATTATGATGATTTTCCTCACTTTCCTACGACTCCGCACGCAAGATGCTAGGTAAGAAAAGCACCATTGGGATCTTCGATTGCCTGGAAGGGCAGTTCCGCATGCTCGAAAAGTTCCCCTTCATCGTGGGCTGCATGGGAAATGCGGACTGGCAGGTTCCCGGGGGAGAGGACTGGGAGGGGGCCTGTATGGTCAAGAAGTCGGGCAACGCCTTCCGCATTGTTCCCAACAAGAAAGGCGACGAGCGGTTGCTCGTCAACGGAGGCCCATTCGCCGAGCCTTTCAACGTCGAGGACGACGAGGTTTGCACGCTCCAGTTTCTGGGATACCCGCTCATCGTCTTCGCCGGCAAGGATCCCAAGGCATGGGCCGATCAGATTCAGAAGGGCCAGTGGATCCTGACCAACGGCAGGACCGGCACGGACTACGCCCAGTGCTCCCGCTACGAGGTCCTTGAAAAAATCCGCGAAATGGGGGCTGACCTTTCGGAATGCGCCATCAAGCCGGTGGGGCTGGACGTTCCCTTCTGGGTCGTTCACCTGGTCGAGTTCCTGCAGCCCCCCGAGGACGAGGAGGAAGAGGAAGAAGGCCTGATCGAAGAGCAGGTCGTGGTAGACCCCGACCGGGGAGAATTCACTTGCCCGACCTGCTGGCTCAAGTTCGACCGGGCCGACGTCCTCAGCATCGCCGTGCACGAGGACTTGCGGGGAGACCGCAAGCTCGGCGAGGACGCCATGCTCCGCTTCGTTCCGACCGAATTCAATTCCAAGGGTCAGGCCATGGATGCCATGGGCCTGCCCACCACCGACGTCGCGTGCGCCCATTGTCACCGCAAGCTTCCTCCCGGCTTCATGGACGTTCCCCACCATATTTTCTCCATCGTGGGGGCGCCAAGCGCGGGCAAGTCCTACTACCTTTCGGTCCTGGTCAGGCAGCTTCAGCGTACTCTTTTCAAGGAATTCGGTGTGGCTTTCAGGGATGCCGACCCGACTTGCAACGCCATCATCAACTCGATGAAGAACCGTCTTTTTGCGGGAAGCAGCGCCACCGACGCCATGCTCATCAAGACGCAGCTGGAAGGCGAGATGTACGAGAGGCTCCAGAGGCACGATAGGGTTGTGGCTCTTCCTCGTCCCTTCGTCTTCAGCCTTTCCGATCCCCGCGGGACGGGTCATGACTGCTCCCTCATCTTCTATGACAATGCAGGCGAGCATTTCGAGCCCGGTATCGCCAACGAGGAATCGCCCGGGACTCTTCACGTAGCCAGTTCATCGGCTATCTTCTTTCTTTTCGACCCCATTGCCAGCCCGGAGTTCCGCCGGGCCCTACGTGGCCACGAAGACCCTCAGTTCAGTATGGAGGGGGCCGAAAAGCGGCTCGACCAGCAGGATGTAATTATGGCCGAGCTGGAGGTGCGCGTTAAGCAAAATAAGAACATAAGCATTGCGGATAAAATTGACACTCCGGTTGCGGTTATGATCGGCAAATGCGATATTCTTCGCGACGAGCTCGACTGGGAGAGGATTCACTGGCCCATCGTCGACAAGCAGTTGGATATGGAGATCGTGGAAAAGAATTCGGAAGTCCTGCGGGAATACATGATGGACATGCACCCGTCGATCGTGGCCAATTCCGAGGCCCTGTCCACGAACGTGAGGTATTTTCCTGTCAGCCCCTTCGGCCACAGCCCGGAAAAGGTCGAGATCGAGGGACAAAAGTTCATTGCTCCCGATCCCGACAAGCTTGATCCAGTGATGGTGGAGATTCCTACCCTTTGGACGCTTTCCTTCGTGGAACCCGAATTGTTCCCGATCATGAATGGTTCCTGAAGGGGATCCTCCCTCATCGATGGCTCAGCAACTAATCTTTACGAGCACGCCACAAGGCTTGGAGCCGGGGAGGACCGGTTACTGCACAGTAGCCCGACACAAGGACCTCAGGCATAGGCTCGTCCGCGAGCTCGAGCGGCTGAGCGTCTACGACTTTGGCCAGCAAACGGGTGCCACCAAGTCGGATATATGTATCTTTAGGAAAATTCCCTTGGGCTCGGAGGAGTTCTATGTCCTGACGAAGATCTGCGATGCCGGGCTCGATTATACCAATCGCACCAATTACCTTGCACATCACCTTGTTCTCGATGGCTTCGAGATCGCGACTTGTCCATCTCCTGCGGAAATCTTCCTGAACTGGAACGGTTGGCTCAGTTCCTGGACGGATGGTCCCAGGTTCCTGGGAGAGGAGGACGCGGTTACCTTGTCCTCCTTCAAATCTTCGGGGCTGGTTCCGTGCCAAGCCTGGTTGCAGGTCACGAACGACCCGGGGAATGCGGCCAGCCTCATTTCCCCTGACATGGTCAAGCCGGTCGTGGTTGAAGGAAACCCGGGCAACCCGAACACCCTCCTGACTCTTTTTGCCGAATCCTGCGCCCTGCTGAAGATTTCGCTTGATGCCTGGGACTTCTCCTTCACCACTTTCCTGCAGGGTAATGACGACTCGAAGACCTTCGCCTGGATCGGGATACAGGGCCAACCGGCCGCAGAAAGGTTGAAACAGGGAGGATTGCGCAATCATATTGATCTCAGAAACTGGTCGGCTTCCGTCCTTTCCGATCCGATCGATCCCAACCTCGAGCACTTGGCCCGCAAGGGACCGACCAAGGCTCCAGCGAAGAAGAAGCCCTCTACCGTGGCCAAGGCGGCCTTTACGGAACAGGAGCTTCAGAGGGCCCGGGCTTCGGCACCTGCTCAGGCCGCGCTCCCCGCGGGTTCCTCGGTCGAGCCCCAGGCGGCAACGGCATCAACCAAGAAGAAGAAGCGTCCGTGGCTTCTCCAGTTGGCCGTCATTTCAACCGCTCTGTGTCTGCTCGTTGCCCTTATCGTGGGACTGGCCTATAACTTGGGCGACTGGTTCCGCGAAGAAGAGGACCCAAGCAACAAGGCCGGCCCCGTCGAAACAGAAAAACCACCTGCTCCTTCTCCGGAAGAGAGGGCTCGCTCGGTTGCTCCCGATTCTCCCGTTCAAGTCGACCGGGCGGAATACCTCAAGCTGGTCCAGACTCATTTCGCCCTGCGCTGGGTCGAGCTTGATGGGGGGGGGGACGAGCCCCTCAGAATCAACCTTAATGAGATGCAGCAGGATTTGATCGGCAAGGATTTGCAGCAGATGAAGCCAGGGGAGGAACTGCGGGTCGTTATCCAGAGGGATGACGAGGAACAGGACAAACTGGTATTCGAGACCATAGAAATGGCCCCTGAGCCCGAGGAAAGAGGAATCCTCCAATCATTCGACCTCAACGAAAAAGAATCGGTCTCTCTATCCGAGGACGAGCAAACCATCCACTTCCGCTCGGGGGAAAAGACTTATCCCTTGTCCCTTTCCCTTCTGGAACCGTCCGAGAGGAGGAAGATGCGCAAACTCTATCAGTTGATCCAGTCCGGCTCCGATTCACCCATTCTCTTCAAGCCCCGGTTGGAAGGCGGCAGGATCGTTCATTACCAGCCTTTTGATTTGCCCGATCCAAGTGGAGACCCCGTCAAGGACCCGACCGAGGAGGTTCCCGTCCGACCGCCTGCCGGCAAGCCGGTCACCCTGTCTGCGGCAAAAGGCGATGACTTCTTCGAGATCGCCGAGAAGCAAAGGCAAATCTTTCTTCTTGTGGATAAGGTCACCAGAACCAAATTGCCCTACGTCTTTTCGGAGGACGAGCGTGACCGGATCATGGCGCTGGCTCGTTTCCTCGAGAAGGGTGAGCAGGAAGTCGATCTAAAGATCAGGCGTGACGGAGAGCAGATCACTTCCCTCGAGTTCGAACTGCCAGCCCTGCTTTCGATCGACCCTATCCAGGACACGGGAGAGATCGATCCGGACAAGCTTATTCCGGAAAAGACGATCGTGTTCTGGATTCCCGGAGTCAAGATCAACGAAAGCTGGAACCTGGACCCGAGGGACAATTACTCTTTTCATGACGCCACCTTGCCGGATTATCTTGCCAACCTCATGAACTCAGGCGCTTCAAGCGGCACGGGCAAGGCTTGGATGTCCGATTTCGAACCCAGGCTCCTCATGGAGAGGGGGATGATCGGTGGATTCGATTTCGAGTCCTTTGCCTACGCTCGTGAACCGGATCCCCTCGGGGACGAAAGGATTACCAGCTTTCCCTTCGCCCAAAAGGTCAACGGCAAGAATTTCTATTCCTTTACCTTCAAGGTCACCAAGGGCTCGTCCATCGAGGTGGATTCCGAGACGGAGTCCTCCCGTAACGCCATTAGGAACGGCCAGCTTATCCGGATTCCGAACCTTGAGAAGGAAGGTTCCTGCCTCGATTTGTTTTTCCTGTCCAACAAGCATGCCGACCTGCTCAAGCCGCAAAAGCTCGGGGAATACTTCAGCTTCAGACTAGGAAGTCTGGAGCTTTCTCCCCCTTGGCTTGCCCCTGGCAGGAAATTTCATCTTCTCACCCCCAAGGGGACTTCAGAGTCCTTTCTCATGGGCCTCTCGGTTGCCTCGTCTGTGGGGAGTGAAAAGATCAGGAGTCTGATCGACCGCGCTCCCGAGGATCTGGGTTGGTCGGGTTCCGACGCGGAGCCGCTGCCCATGGCTTTTCTTACGGTATCCTCTCAGGATCCCATGAGGGCAACCCTTCTCTCGGACCAGGAGTACGCCAACAAGGTGCTGGACAAGCTCGTACTGCAAAAGAGAAGGCAGGATGATACAAGTACCGGCAACCTAAAGAAATTCGGTCCGCGGGAAGCATGGCATCCCGTCTTTCAATACATGACTTATTCCCGGAAGAACGGTTTTGCCTTCAAGTACCAGAAGCTCGGTGAATACCTCTACGAGTCAACTTTCGATAACCTGAGGAGGAAAGTCTTGGAGGAAGTGCGCCTTAAGCTCCTGCAGAGCAAGCTCCCGCCTGATTTCTACCGGGTTGATGCCCTTGCCTACGAGGTCCGATTTGCCAAGACTTTCTGGATGGAGATCGCGACGGCGGTAAAGGACCAAATCGAGAACAGCATAGACCTTCCGAGGAACTACGACGACGAAATCGCGGCCCGGGACGTCGATCGCTTGTTCGCCTTTCTTCGTCAAATGCTTCACGCTGAGATGGCTTTTGGCTTTTCCGACAGCGAGGGGCTCTATGACTTGATGCAGGAATACAGGAATACCCTCTCCCTTTCGACGAATGAGAAGTCAACCATCCGCAGGTTGCAGGCCCAGCTGCAAAGAACCAATTCCGATGCCGTGAGGACGCTCTTTGCCAACCGGCTGAGGGAGTTTCAGGGCATGGAGAGAACTCTTCGTCGCTATGCCC
Organism: Opitutia bacterium UBA7876; assembly: GCA_002500665.1. Classification (GTDB taxonomy): domain Bacteria; phylum Verrucomicrobiota; class Verrucomicrobiia; order Opitutales; family Seribacteraceae; genus Seribacter. Next base: position 148,649 of record DLRY01000025.1, on the reverse strand, counting down.
AGCTCAAGACCGGCGACCTCGAGCTTTTTTCGGGTATCCTGTCGGATCCCACAAAATACAAGCAATTCCTCCATTACTTCAATAACGCGAGTGGTGGCAACGCCCGGCTCGACGAGTTGCTTGGAAAGGTTGAAAAGAGAGTTTCCTCGCCCAGCCTGAAGGTCTCGCAGCGGGCGGCCTTCGTCAATGGCGTGCCCTGGACTTTATCCGTCTTTCGCAAGAATTCAGCCGGCTTCTACGAGAAGCAGAGCGATTTTTTGCGACTGGCCCCCCCTCAAATTCAATAAACACCCTATAAGCCGTGAATATCGACCGACTCATCGACCGAATCGAAAAGGCCCTGCGCGAGGATTCCACCACGGATCCGGTTTTCCACGCCTTGGCCAAGGAATACGCCAAATACAGGACCCAGATCGACGAGCGTCTCGAGCATTGCGTCACGCTCATTCGCTCGGGCAAGGACTTCGCAGCCCGTGAACTGGCGGAGCAACCGCCCGACGTCCTTACCCTCATGGAAAAGCTCTCTTTCGCCAACGATGGCAAGTGGAGGAGCGCTTGCGAGGAAAAAGGTCTTTACCTCGGTCCCAATTGGGCCGAAGAGCACGTCGATCTGCTCAATGGCCTCTACGACAAGGAGATTACCGAGGACAGTCCTCTCTTCAGGGAATACCGTACGGCTGCCCGCAGCAGGGACGAGGAAAAGACCTTCAAGATTCTTAAGATGATCCTCAAGGCCAACCCCGACCATGGGGCGGCTAAGAGACATTTCGGTCAGCTTAGCGTCAAGATTCAGGAAAACAAGATCACCGAGCTTGGGGAACTTATCCAGGCCGGGCGGGAAGCGGAGTTTCTCGATCTTATGCTCGAGATCGAGGAGACCGACTGGGTCGTCCAGCCCAAGGGGGACTTGTGGGAGAATGCGCTGGCCGTTCGGGAGGGGGTCGAGCGAAGGATCGCGAAGCTGAGGCTCGAGGAAATCCTCGTTGAGCTGGCGTCTTTCCGTGCCGCCGACGACTGGAAGGGATCCCTTTCCCTGGTTGGTGAATTTTTCAACCTTGCCCAAGAGCACGCTCTTGAGGGAGAGCTAGAGGCCGACGACATCAACGTCTACAACGAATACAAGGAGTGGGCCGAGGAACTGGCGGACGAAGCCAAGGCGGAGAGAGAGCTGGAAGGCCTGGTTTCCCGGTTCAAGAATCGTTTGGCGGAGATTCGGCAGGCTGAAACGGCTGGGGGGAAGACTCTGGAGGTCTACCTGGAGGAACAAAACGAGCTGAGAAAGTTCAGGCAGGACTTCCAGGACTTGGGCAAATCCCTTTCCGCCGAGATCATGATGGACCTGCAGAAAGCCGAGAATCAGGTCAAGAACCGGATTCTCCGGTTACAGGGACGAACCAAGCGGCTGTGGATTGCGGGGGTTTTCGCTTTCCTGCTGGTTGCCGTCGGGGCGGTGGCCGGGCTTTGGTGGCTGAGTGGATTCTGGAATGCCCGCAATGAGGCCGAGAGGATTGCCACCGACGCCTCCTCAACGCCGATCCAGCAGTGGGAAAAGCTCTCTGCCTATTCCGCCGACTATGGAAACTACCTTGAAGACGACAAGGTGAGCGCGTTCCTTGATCAGGCGATCGAAAACGTCTTTGCCGGGGCCGCCGAAAACCTGGTTCAGGAAAGCCAGGACGCATTCCTGCTGAAGACCCAGGACAAAGCCTTGCCCTTTATCGATAAGGACGAGGTTGAAAGAAGACGGGCCGGCGTCGTGGTCAAGATGTGCGACCGGGTCCTTTCCGCGATCGATGACAACCCCGATTTCGAAATGCGAACCGGTCGCGATTTCCTCGAGCTTTTCGAGGAGGCTCCCCGGATCGCCAAGGACGAGGACGGCAAGCAGCTTCCCCTCAAGGAGGTCGACTATTACCGGTTCCAGGAGAACAAGTTCGTCATGCCTAAACTCCAGCAGATCGCCGTCGCCATGGCCCGTATGGAGGATACCAACGACCGTATGCAGCAACGCTTTTCCTCCCTCGAGCGAAAAATCAAAGGGTTCCAGGACGAGGTCATGGCCGCCTGGAAGAAATTCAGGGAGACCGGTGAGGTCGATCACGGAATCCTTGCTCAGGAGAAGTACTTGGACGGTCTCGATGCCGAGACTCGTGAGTTTTCCGGAAAGGAAGCCATCGATCCCAACGATTATCGCGAAATCCGTGATGCCCTGAGGGAACTGCGAAAACGCTGGAGGAGTTTCTCCAAGGAGGTCGAGAGCAAGTCGGGATCCCGTATTGATACCCTTCTTGACGGGGCCGAACAAATGGCCACATCGCTCGCCCGCGCCGATGCTTCGGAAAAGGCCGCCAAGCTCAAGGAGATGGGTGAGCTCTTGGCCCAGGTCACGGAAATCGACAAGAAGGCCGCGAGCGACGAACTTAAGATGAGCCCTGGCCAGGAGAGAAGGCTAAGGGCTTTGCTCGAATTGAGAAACGAGACACTGGCCAAGATCAAGAAGGCCGGCGAGGCCAAGGAAAGCGCCGGCTCGGCGGGCAGCCTCAAGGACTATTTCTTTTCCCTCGAACAAGGCCTGGATGCGGATGCTTTCTCCGGAGACGAGGTTAATTACGTCCGGACGGTGTTGTCCCACCGGAACAAGTTCTCGAACGATAAGGGCGAACTGAGCAAGAAACTTTTCCTAAAGGGGCCTTCGGAGATATGGGACAAGCTTGAGAAGGGGGAGATTGCCTTGATTCCGGATGATTCCAAGGCGGAATACGACTACCTTAAGGCTCTTCTCGAGAAATATTCTCTACTCAACCTCTGGTCCTACCGCCTCGTCGAGTGCTCGCCGTTACCGACTGGTAGGTCCGGGGTATACAACACGAACAAGAAAGTCGTTCTCCCGTCCCTGGTTTCCTATGGCGAGGTGGAAGAGGATACGACCAGGAAGAACTTCGACGACCAAGGCAACCCCATCTCCAACCCCAGTTCAAAGCTCATCCAGAGCGGCAGGTTTCATTGGAACGGTGAAGTTCAGGGCAGGGTGTTCGAGTCGACTCATTTCGGGGGAGGCATCCGCGGGCTCATGGTTGACACTCCCAAGATTTCCCCCGAGTCGCAGTTTCTTCGTCTCCATCTTGACCGCAGGATGGATCCCAATACGAGGTCGCTTGTCGGTCCTCTCATGGAGTTGCTCGAAGTTGTGATTGCCGAGCCCTCCATTTCTCCCTTATTGAAGGCTTACCTACATATGGAAATCGTCGAGCTCATGAAGAAAAAACCGGCTGCCTGGGGGGTGGCCTTGAGCGCTCAATTGATTCAGGACTACCAGGATCTGCTTGCCCGAACTAAGGTCAGGATCCGACCCACGGACTGGATGGACGAGCAGGCTTACAAGGACCTCTCCGCTGCGTTGGCCGCTTTCTATAAGGGTATCGGCAAGCGGGATTATTTTCCCGAGTCCCGCTTTACCCTGGATCTTCTCGGTCAACTGCAGAAGATTCAATTCACCTACGTCGGATATGTGGATGGAGAGGGCAAGAATAGGATCGCCGCCAATCCTCCCCCTATGTACTGGGGGCTCCAGAAGGGGGCGGGCAGTCAACTCGATTTGGCTCAGGCCTCGGCCCGCTCGGCCCCTAATTTTCAGCCCCATAGTCCGCTCATCGCGACCGACCCTTCCCTTGACGAAGTTTTGGCCCGGAGTTATTCCGAGGCAAAGGTTCAAGTGGGAAAGTATGGATCGGTGGCCGATCTCTTGCCGATTGATTTTACCCGGAACTGATGAGCTACGTCGAAAAATATACCGTTTCGAAGCGAGGGAAGGAAGAGGGTCCCTACGCCGCCGCGGAGATCATCGATCTCTTGAGGATGAAGGAACTTAGCACGATCCATAAGGTCAAGGTAGGCGCGGACTGGATGGTGGTTCCCGATTTCATCGACCTGTTCGAAAAGGGCGAACTGCCCGAGCAAAACCTCGAGAAGAGCTTCGAAGACGCCGAGGAAGCCGCTATGGAAGAGGAGGAAGCCGCGGAGTCAGAGGAAGCCGTGGAGGAACCCGAGCCCGAGCCTGAACCCGAGCCCATCGAGGTTCCCGAGCCTGGCCCGGCGGTCGAGATTCACGTCAACCGTTCCGGTACCCAGTTCGGCCCCTACCTTTTCAAGGAGCTTAAGGATTACCTCAAGGCGGGAAACCTCCGCTTCAGCGATATGGTCTGGTTCGAGGGCTTGCCCGAATGGGTTCAGCTCTCGAGCATACCCGGCGTGGCCGATGGGATCGACTCCCTTGGTTCGGCCGCCCCCCCTCCCCCCAAGCCTCCTCCCGCTCCGGCCGCCCCTGCGGCGCCACCGCCCATGCGGCAAGCAGCTCCCCCCAAGCCTTCGCCCAGCGTGCAGTCCGACGACGAGGAAGACGAAGAGGATGAAGAGGATTTTGAGGTAGCTATGGACGAGGAGGATGCCGAAGCCTCAACCAATTTGGCCCCCCATGGGCCCAGAGTCATGGCTGCCTTGGTGGACGGGCTGATCGTCGTTGCCGTGATGGGTATTCTGATCGGTGTTGCGGGTCTCGTCACGGAATTCAATTCCAAGCTTCTTCTTGGTGGTGGCGTTGGGTATTTGGTTCTTGGCTGGCTGTACTATGGGCTTACGGAATCATCCAAGGCGGGTGGAGGCCTGGGCAAGCGAATGTCAAAGCTCCGGGTAATTAAGGCGGATGGCCGGGCGCCCGGATTCGCCGCCGTCAGCATGCGGAGCTTGCTCAAGATCTTGTTTTCATTCACCATCATTCTTCCCTTCGTCGCCCTGCTTACGCCTCGCAGGCAGGGCCTTCACGACTTGGCCTGCGGCACCCTGGTCGAGTCCTATGCAAGAGACGAATAAGGATCACACTTGGCTAGGCGCTTACCAACTATAACTTAAGGAAAGGTAAACATATGGACGGAGGAGTAGGATTCGACGAACCGGAACTGAGCTGGGCGACCCAGGATGTCGAGCAGAAGATCGGCTTCACCGGGGGACGCTACACGGACACGAACGCCTTTTTTACCTTTTTGGTGGGGTTGATCATGTCCACCCTTTTCTTTCTGGTCCTGGAATTCGTCATCGGTGACTCGGGGACGGCCAAGGAATGGAACGAGAACAACAAGGAAATGGTAACCGTCACACAGGAGGACGGTACTCAAGTCCAAGAAGAGCAGGTAAAGGCCATTCCCATACACATAGCCTTCTCGGACAAATTCATCAACCGGGGCGTCGGTGGCTACCTTATGGCGGCTGGGATTACCCTGCTCTTTTTCTGGGCCGTCACGATCCTGATCATCAAGGGCCGGAAAGTGAGTTTCCAGAGAAAGATTCTCGCCCTTAACCTCATTCCTCAGGACCCGAATTTCTTTCTTAACAATGCCACCGCCCGGGATGCCCTTCTACGCATCCGGGGCCAGGTGGACGATCCCAAGCACTTCCTGTTGCTTAACCGTATCGACGTTGCTCTTTCCAACCTCCAGAACATTGGTGAAATCAGCGAGGTGGCCAGCCTGACCAATGCCCAGGCGTCGATCGACGAGGACCAGGTTTCCGCCAGCTACAGCCTGATTAACGGATTCAATTGGGCCATTCCCGTTCTCGGGTTTATCGGGACGGTCTTGGGCCTGGGCGCGGCTATTGGAGAGTTCGGAGTGACCATCCAGCTTGCCGACGACGTGGACAAGCTCAAGAATTCGCTCACCGACGTCACGGGGGGACTATCCACCGCCTTCGATACCACTCTCCTGGGACTGGTGGCCTCGATTATGGTCCAGATGCTCATGACCTTCAGGAAACGCCAGGAGTTTCTCCTTCTGGACGAGTGCAACGAGTATTGCCAGACCTATGTCCTGGCCAAGCTGAAGCTGGAGAAGAGCGGAAGAGGGAGGGGCGGCTGATTCTTCCGGCTTGCAACCCGATATTTTTGAACTAAATAAACAAATAAGTATTTATTGCAAATACTGAAGGTTTGGCTTATTCATTTGGTTAGCATGCTGAATATTTTCCCAGAGGCAGTGAGGGTGACCTCATCCTTGCCGTTCAACCCTTGACGACCTCAAGCCATGGGTAGAAGCAGTCGAAACAGCGAGGAAAAGGTGAGCTTTTTCGCCTTTCAGGACATTATTACCGCGGTGATCGGAATTCTCGTTCTCATCGCTTTGATCCTAGCCCTTCAGGTCAACCCCAAGCGCGAGAAGGAGGGGGAAAGTCCTGGGAACAACACCGCTCCGGTAGAGTTGATCGAAGGACCGAACGATGGGGGAGGGAACGCCACCATCGTGGTGGACAGCGAGTTCAATGCTTCCGAGGTGATCGAGGAAATCGCCCAACTGCACCAGGAGATCTCGGATGAGGAAAGGGAGTTCCTCGTCGAGCGCGACGAGAAAAACAGTGAAATCGAGGAGCTGGCGAAGGAGCTCAAGCGGGTCAACCTGGAGCTTGATCTTTTCAAGAAGAAGCTGGGGATCGAGGATTCGAACGAGTCCGAGGAAATGAAAAAGGCCCTCAAGTCCCTCCAGTTGACCATCGATCTCGCCAAGGTCCAGCAAAAGGAATTGGATGACCGCAAGAAGGGACTTGAGGACAAGATTAACGCCCGAATCCTCAGGGAGGTGGCTGATATGAGTGAGCTCGAGCTCACCGAGCTCGACACCCAGCTCAATACCCAGGTGGAACAGTTGACCAACCAGATCGAGAACGAGGTCCGCGTCATCCCGAGGGAGAGCAACGTGGGCAGGAAGCCCGTGCTGGTGATCCTTGGGGCCAATGAATTTACCATCGGGATTTTCAACGGTGAGCAACGGACCGTGCAGGTTGGCCCTCTTACCTACTACCGCCAACTGGGGGCCGCCCTTACCTCCTATGACAGGGCGAAGTATTTCTTCGTCTATTTCTTCAGGCCCTCGGCCTGTGAGACGGTGGTCGGAAACGTCCCGGGCAGGGACGGGGCCATCGAGATGAACCTCTTCGACCTGCTGTGCTCCCCCAAGGGCAACCTCAACAGCCGGCTCGGCTACCGTTTTGGCTCCGAGCCCATCCACGAGGAGGCGGCGGTGCTCTTTACCGACAAGAGTCCCGACGTATTCGACGAACTTTTTTCCGTCCCGTGATGAACGCGAGTTACAATGGCTAGGGAAGAAGGAGAAGGCGGAAGCCTGGACATGTTGCTCGATACCCTCTGCAACACCTTCGGGGGGATCATCCTGATTGCCCTCTTGCTTGCCCTCAGCGTAAACAAGAAGAGCGTCGAGCTCTATGAGAAGCTGGTCCAGACCGACGACAACAAGTCGGAGCTCATCAGGGAACGCGAACAACTCAAGAATTCCCTCCTCGACTTGAAGGACGAGCAGGTCGAGGTCATTCAGGACCTGGAGGACGAAGCCGACCGGATGAGGGAGGAAATCGAGGAGACCAAGGACGACCTCGATGACCTCAACAGTGATGCCTCGGCGGTCGAGGAACTGGCCAAGCGGGAACGCGAGAAGGTGGAGGATCTCAAGGAGACGGAACTTAAGGTGGAGGAGGAGCGGCTCAGCGCGGAAGAAGAGGTAGCCCGGCTCGAGACCATCCTGGAGCACCAGGAACTATCCCAGGAGCTCAAGAAGAAGCCTTACCGCAAGGTGAGCCTCCCTCAGCAGAAGGATACCGACAAGAAGCCCCTGCCCGTCATCGTTGCCCACGGCAAGATGTACCCGCTGGTCAAGTTCGGGATTGGCAAAACCTCCAAGAATGAGGACGGGCTGACTTGGAATACGGCTCCCGAGAACCGGTTCCGGATCGAGGTCGACCCGGCCCTCGGGGTGGACCCGAGCGACGATCAGGTCCTGGAGCGCTTCCTTTCATCCGTCAAGGACGCTCCCAAGAAGGTCCGCCAGAGCTTTTTCCTCAACCTCTGGGTCTTCTCTGACTCGGAAAGTTTTGGGGTTTTCAACAAAATCCGCGATGAGGCGGTCTTGAGGGATCTGGACTACAACTGGCTGCCCATTTCCGAGCTTCCGCTCATGATGAAGGCCGACAACGTTCCATGGAAAATCCAGTAATTGAAACTATTTTCCGTAACCTTATAATGCGTTGCAGCCGTATGAGTATAGCGAGAATAATCCGATGCAAATATGCAAATATGATAACTTATCCAAAAGTTTGCCGAAAAAGCTCAGATTTAACTTGTGAAATTGCGTCATTTCGACTTAATTATAAGAGTGTCTAAGGAGCTTATGATTTCGATGTCCTTCGGAGTGGCCATTCTTCTGGTCTTCGCTTGGGGCATTGTGAACCCCGCCGTCCTTAGCGGACCCGATCCCTTCTTCCTTATCACAGGCTTGGTCTGCGTGGTGGGGCAGGTCGTAAGCGCCCACTTAGCCTTTAATCAGTATAAGAACCTTTCCACTCAAACACCTAACGAAGGAGAAGAAAATGACCGAGGAGAAGAACGATCCGCAGACGGATTCGACGACTGAAGAGGAAGAAGCCCTTTTGGAGTCCGAAGAACAGGAAACTCAACTTGACCCCAAGCACCGCACCCCGGCCTTGGCAAACTTGGTAGCGGGTTATGCCTTGGCCCTCGGGTTCGGCATCCTGCTGGTATTTGGCATGAGCGAAGATTCTGCTGGTGAACTCGCCGGCGACGAGCAGATCGAGGAAGGCGAGATGGCTTCCGCAGCGGTCGTTCCACAGGACGAGGGCGAGATCATTTCTCTCGTCGGTGGAGGCAGCATCCCTTGGAAGCTTGGTGAGCAATGGCAGGAGCCCGGCTACACCGCGAATATTGATGGAGAGGACTTCACTTCCTTCGTTGAGGTTTCTAGTTTCGTGGACGTAACCCAGCCCGGCCAATACAAGGTCGTCTATACGGTAAAGGATCCCGATAACGGTGAGGTTCTCGAATCCTTGGAGCGTTTCGTGACGGTGAACGAGGGTGGGTTCATCCACGGAGGCCAAGTGGCATACGCCGATCGTCTCGACGGCCATATAGTGGACGATCGTACAATCGTTTCCACGGTCGGCGACCCGGTTGACGGACCCCTCTTCGTGGATAACGCTCATCATCTCCGTAACGCCGGGGTTACCCTTGGCGATGGAATTTCCGAGACGCATATTGGCGCGGGCGGTAATGGCGGTGGTGGTCATGGTGGACACGGTCGCGGCAATGGTGGCGTCCGAGACGATGACGGCGACGATTTAATCACTTTCGACAGCGCCGTGCGCGAGGACGAATTGGTGATCATTGAAGACGACGACAATGTCGTGGCTAAGCTCGATCGCGATGACATCGGTCTTGGTCGTGGTGGAAACAATGGGGTCGATCTGAACAACTTTGCACCGGAACGCGGTGGAAACGAGGATGGCGAACTCGGTAAGGTCGGCGACTTCAAGGAAGACGGTGACGGTTTTGGAAAGGGATCCATGCCCGGAGTGGGCAAAGGTTCCGAAGTGTACGCCTATAATTTCCCCTCGCGTGGTCTTGGCGCTGGTGTCGGCAGTCCCGCACTTGGCGCAGCTGCAGGTTTTGCCGGACTTGGCGCGGGAATCGGCGAAGCCGTACTCGATGGTCAGGCTGTTCCGGCACTCGGCGGGATCGGTACCTACGCTCCCCCCGCTCCCTCCAAGCCTGCCGGACCTGATACCGATTCCGATGGCGTGCCCGATGCCATGGAGCCTTATTTCAAGACCAACCCCAAGTCCAACGACACCGACAACGACGGTGTTTCCGACGCGGACGAGATCAAGGGCATGTCCAACCCGCTCAACCCCACTAGCAAGCCTGGTACGCCCGCTCCTGGTGCTGATGCCGATGGCGATGGGGTGCCCGAGTCCCTGGAAGCCCTGTACGGTTTGAATCCGGCCAATTCCGATACCGATGGTGATGGTTTCTCCGACGGTGAGGAACTTGCCGCCATGACCAACCCCAAGAGCTCGACAAGCAGTCCCGGTGAAATGGGCGGACCCGCCTTGGCGGTTGCCCCTGGAGTCGCCGGCGGCGTTGCGGGTCTTGTATCCGGTGCAGGAGCGGGAGCCGCAGCCGGCTTGGTCTCCGGTCGCGTTTCCCATCCTCTTGGCTTGGGCGTGGCTGAACCCGGACCTGGCATCGGAGGCCCCGGCATCGGAGGCCCCGGAGGTTACGGTAAGGGTGGTCACAGGGAATGGGACTACGACCATCTTCCCAAAGACGGCAACCTTTACATCATGATGCACGTGGATGGAAGCGGTTCCATCCTCAGTACCCGCAAGGCTCTCGAGGAGATGAAGGATACTTTGCTCAAGCAATCCCTTCTGCCTTACTATAAAAACGATGAAGCCCTCTATAACAAGCGGGTCATGGTCGTCGACGGCGAAGGTGAACGCACCCTCAAGTTCTTTGCCCAAGCGGCCAAAAAGGAGAATGTCTTGGCCCTCGTCTTCCAAGACGAGGCGCAGCCCGATTACCACCTTCCCAACTTCAACAAAAAGCCCGAAGAGTTCTATATGGACGACCTCAAGAAACTCCGTAGCAACTTGAACGGCTTTGGTGGCGTCTATCGCGGGATCATGTTCCAAGTCGACCGTGGCAAGACCTTTGCCAAGTCCTTCAAGGAATTCGTTCAGAATGCCTGGCAGGGCGAAGGCTACCTTGATGGTGCCGGCCAAAACCTCAAGCCTTTCTACTGGAAGGAGAATCGGGATCACATCCGCAACCGCAACGGGGTGGTATTCAGCGATGAGTATCACGTCGATTCGGAAGGAGACCCCGCCTACTACATGAACCTGATCATGGAAGCATCCAAGAAGGTCGGGCTCGATATCGGACGCTACGGTGGTGAAGAGCTCGACGCTCGCCACAACCCCAAGGCTCGCAGCGGTAGCAGTTCTTCCTCCGACAAACCTTCCGCCCTCAACGAAATGTGCCCTGTTAAGCCCGACCGCAAGGCAAACCCTGCAATAACCGCAAGGGATTCCAGAGGGCAAACCGTAGCCTTTTGCTGCAAGGGTTGTAAGAATAAATTTGTAGCGGCCGATTGATCTTAGATCTTAGCATCCACTGCGATATCCCTTTTCCTGCCGATATGAAAAGGGAATTAAGTTTTAAAAAAAGGAGAGCATGAGTACCAAGACCATGCTCTCCCTTTTGTTAACGGCTACCTTAGGCTTGGCCGTTATTGGGAACCTATTTGCGGGTAGCCTGCTTCTGGCTGCCGCCTTGGTCTTTGCGGTTCTCGGGATAGGGGTTCTTTCCCACCTCGCCTTTTTCGAGGAGAAAAAGAAGAAGAGAGCCATCGGGCCCATTCCCTGGCTGAACTTGGCCATGTCCTATGGGGTTCTTTTGATGAGCTTGGTTTGTTTTCTCTACTTCCTGATCAATCCTGAGGACGACTTGGAGAGCACCATTGCCAAGGCCGGCCAAGTGGCCGGGGACGAAACCGATGGATCGAAGGTTCCCCTAAGCGAGCGCACCAACGTCGATTCGGGTGGAGAAACCGCCCGCCTCGGCAGCGCGGGACGCGGGGAAGGGGAGGAAACCCTCGGCGGCGCCAACGAGGACAACCAGAATGCGATGCGGGAAGCCCAAGTTTTCGATCCGCCTATAGCCGGCGCCGATGGAGGGATTTCCGATCAGACCAAGGTTTCCGCCCAGAATGTCGAGGAATTGCTCGAACCGGGCCAAGAAGACCTCAGCTTGACCGATTCCCCCGACAACGCCTTTGAAAGGGTGGGGACCGACGACGAGAACAAATTCGTGGGGGATCCCAGCGCCCTCGTCTTCGAGAATCCGGATGACAAGACCCTGGCCTTCGACAACACCGTTTTCCGTGGTAAGGAGGAGCCCACCCCGGACCTTCCGAAGGTTCGCGGCGTTAAGAACACCAACCCTGCGGCGGCTCTGAATTCCCTAGGTGTGGCGGTTCCCAAGTCGATGAGCGGCAGGTGCGACAAGCTCGGTCGCAACAGCCGTCTGACCCGGGCCGGCGTGAGCAACCCCGCTCTCGTTGAGAAGTCGGTCGTGAAGGCCTTGGACTGGATTACGGCAGACCAGAATGCGGACGGCTCCTGGGGCAAATCCTACAAAGGTGCCATGACGGGCTTTGCACTTCTTTGCTACCTCGGGCACTGCGACCTGACTGATTCGCCCGAATATGGGGAAGCCGTATCCAAGGGCATCAATTACTTGGTCGAACTGGGTGACCAAAAGGACGGCTGGCTCTACGTTACCAACAACAAGCACGGTGGCGCCTATGCCCAAGGCATCGCCGCGTATGCCTTGGCCGAAGCCTATGGGATGACGGAAAAGGATTTCATCCTGCCCGTCCTGCAGAAGGTGATTCACCGCATTGTCGCCGGCCAAAAGCAGGATGGTGGCTGGTACTACCTGGAGACCAGGAAAGGCCCAGGGGACATGCGTTTCGACGATTTCGGAAAGAACGAGAAGATGGCCAGTGATACCTCCGTCAGCGGTTGGCAGTTTCAGGCCCTCAAGGCGGCCTACAACACGGGTGTCGTTTTTCCCGGTCTCGAGCCTGCCCTGGAGGCGGCGGTAAAGAATTTCTACCGGGTATACTCCCCTAAGAACGGAGGCTTTGGCTACAGGAAGGCGTCCGATGCCTCCAACATCAAGCACAAGCTGACCGGGGTGGGTTCTCTCGGTCTTCAGTCCTGGAACAAGGGACACCCTTCCGGTGAGCAAAAGAAGCAGACCTTGAAGAGCGCCGTGCAGCACATCCTCAAGAACAACCAAGCCATGGACTACAACAGCGCCGACTGTAACCTGTATTCCTGGTATTACGATACGCAAGCCCTCTACAATTACGGCGGAGCTTATTGGTCCTCCTGGAACCGTCGTATCGAACCCCTTTTGCTGAAGGCCCAGTCCGAGGACGGAAGCTGGCCGGCAGAGGGCAGCGGGCTTACCAAGAAGCGTTCCGGAGGAGATGCCGATATCTACAGGACGGCACTCTGTACCTTGATGCTGGAGGTTTACTACCGCTACGTCTATTGACGCCCCGGTTGATTTCTGAGGCCATGTTCGGTAAGCCTGCGCTTCTTCTGTTTTTTTTCGCTCCTTTCCTTTTCGCATCCGAGTTTCCGGTTCTGAAATCGGGGGAAATCTTTGGAATCCTGTCCTCCAAGGGAAAGGCTTGGATTGAAGTCAAGGAGGACGAAGGGTTCACTCACCGTTATCTCTCCCCTTGGCGGGGCGGAGCTCCCACCAATGGCGGGGGCTTCGACCGGAAGATCATCGAGACTTTCGACAAGCTGGTAGTGGGAAACCGTATTTGGCTTTCCTGGTATTGGGACGGGCATCTAAGGACCGATAGGATCAGGGTGGTCATGCCCCGCAAAAAAAACGGTGTTTTTGAGGGATACCTCCTGGAAACGGGGGACAATTGGTTCGATGCCAAGACCAGTGAAGGCAAGCTTCCCTGGAGGTTCTACGCCCATTGGATAGGTGGCCTGCCTGAGAATGGCGGTGGCTACGATTCCAAGAGCCTTGAGTTTCTCGAGGAAGTGGATCCGGATCTTCCCCTGCGGTTTTCCTGGAGTTATGACCTAAGGCCCCGTTTCGACAAGCTGATCGATGACGATGATGAAGAAGAATTCGTTCCTTTTTACGAAGGCAAAAGGCTCCCAAAGCCCTACCTCAACAAGCCTTCCTCCAGCCCGGTGAAGAACCCTTTCGACCAGGCGAATCCGGTCAACCCCTTTGATTCAGCGAACCCGCCCGCAGGCAACCCTTTCGACCAGGTCAAGCCCGCCAACCCCTTTGACTCGATTCCGCCCACGTCTCCTGCGAACCCCTTCGACGAGGCTTCCGGTAAGCCTCCCGCCAACCCCTTCGATGGGGGTGGGGAACAAGCACCTTCCACGCCGCCGCCCGAAAACCCTTTCGATTCGGCGCCTTCTCCGGAGTTGCCCAAGAATCCCTTCGATCAAGCTCCCTTGCCGGGCAACCCGTTCGATAGCCTTGAGGCACCCGATGCCTAGCGCAGGACGTCTTCCCTAATGGAGATTTTGGAGCCGTTGGTGAGCAGCCAAAGGGCCTCGCTGGCATAGCCCTTTTTCCAAGAACGCCGAACCTTGACCCTCCTGACCTTGATTCTTTCGGGAAGGGGGATTGCTTCACTATGCTGGCCTCCGGCCCATAATACGTCGATGATCTCGCCCTTTTTGTCGAGCCCGACTACCTCGAGCGGAAACCCTCCCATCTCAATGGCGTATTTCTCGGCCTCCCCGTAAGACTCGTAGTTGGGCTCGAATTTCGCGTCCTCCAGATACCCGGTCTCGTTTCGGATGGCAATCCGGCTGATGTGAGAGGACCAAATGGGAACGATCTCATTGCCTTGCTCGTCAAGGGTGTAGACCTCGGCGGGCGAGTTGTCCGGGTTGCGGTACTTGGGAATGGCCAGAATAGCCTTGGCGGCCTCGTCGATCGCCCTCGAGAAACCATTGGGCGTGGGTGGGTGCGGAGGGTAGGGGCGTTTCTTGTCCGGCAGGACTACCACTAGGGAATGAGTCTTGGGGTAATAGGACAACTGGTCCTCCTGGAGGAGTCCCGAGTCGCTGAAGTTCCCTTCCTCCTTGAGGAGTTCCTCCTCTGAAAGCGAGCGGCTTCCGGGATGATAGTAGGCCCGGTAGGAACCAACGGGGTTGCCGTCTTGAAACTTGACCTGGAGGCGGAGGTGGTTCTTAACCGTGAGTTCGCCCGGATCCTTGTCTTCCTCAGCCAGTTTTTCGTTGTAGCGCAGGAGATCGTTGTTGGAAGCCGGATAATAGAGGGTGAAGTTGCCGTCCAGTTCGCCGTTGCTGAAGTTCTTCTCGTAGACCAGTTCGCCCGTCTTGCCGTAGAAGGTAAAGGTGCCGTTGCGCAGGCCTTTGCTGTATGAGCCGGTCAGGAGCTTAATCCCGTTCTTCTGCCAGAAAGTAAAGTTTCCGTCGCGCAGCCCATTGAGAAATCCAACCTCGAAGTGCTTTTTTCTCGTCGAAAAGGTCTTCTCGATGAAACTACCGGATTTGGGGTGATATTCGTACACGAAGGCCCTCTCTCCATTGCCGAAGGGCATGTCTTCCCCGATCTTGTAGAGAAGCTCGGAGCCGTTCTCGTCCTTACGGTATTCGACGTCGTCGGGGTGAAGGCGCTCCTCGGCGCAGGCTCCCAGAAACGCCAAGGCGGCAACCAAGGTCGTCAAGGGTGCAAACCTGCGGATATAGGAAATTTCTAGCATGACCGAACATGCCACAATAATCCGTAAAAAACGGGTTTCGCAACGGAAAACTTATTTGTTCCTCGAGCGGACCTGTTCCGCAATCTCATCGATATCCTCGGCAGGGAGGGTAACGATGCTGGTGGGCCGCCCTCGGTCCATCTTGTAGACGACGATGCCCAGCCAGTTTCCCTCGCGATCGAAGACGGGAGTCCCGGGCGAGGTGTTGTCGATCACCAGATACTTGCGCGGTTTCTCGATCACGGCGCTGACCCAGCCTTTTCGGAGGGTGGATTGGCGGTAGAGGTTCCGGCCCAGCTTGCCGAGGGAAACCACTTCGTCCAAGGCTCTGGTCTTGACATCGGTGTCTTTTGCCGGCCGTGGTACGTAAGGAAAGGAGATTTTGTCCGCTTGACTCTTTCCTCCCTTGAGCGGAAGGACGAAGGCAAGGTCCAGGTCGCTGTCCTTGAGCACAAGCCTGGCCGGCACCTCGGTGCCGTCCTGCATCAGGATGAGGACCTCGGTGTAGTTGACGTTTACGGTACTTCCGCCTCCGCGCATCCTCGAAAGGAGGGTTGCCGTCGGGTCGACCCGGCTGAGGGAAAGGACGGTCAGCCCATCCTCCGCGATGATGGTTCCCAAGGCCTCCAGTTTCTGTTCCTGCGGAGGCATGCTGCGCCCCCCTGCGCTGACCTCGACGCGGACAGTGGCGGAAACCCAGGTTACGCAGTCGGCATGATCCTGAAGAAGCTTTCTCCAAGTTAATTCGGGCCTCTTGGCCTCGAGGAACGAAGGATTGGAGAAGGCGAGCAGCAAAAGGAGTGGAAAGTGGCGTTTCATCTTTCTTAGGGGGTTGTCAGCTTTGGTCCCAGTCCGGCTCCAGCTCGAGAAAAAGGGTGTGGATGCCGCGGCGCACGAAAAAGACGATCCTGGGGGGTTTTTGCTCGATCAGCTCGTTCATCTTCTGCTCGAAAGCCTTCACCCTGCTGTGGCTGGCCCCGTTCACTTTCAGGAGCAAGTCTCCCTGACGCAGACCCGCCAATGCCGCCCATCCCGCCTGCTCGACGTTATGGATGAGAAGTCCGGGATGGTTTTTTTCCAGCCTCTTGGCCACGCGGTCGCCGAAGGAAAGCTCGCGGAGCGTAAACTCGAAGGTCTCCTCCTCGTACTCGGGCAGCTCGTTGGGCGGGTCGGGTCTCTTTTCGAGGGTCACGTTAAGGTCGAGGCGCTCCTTGCCGCGCAGGCCGGTTATGCGGATGACGGACCCCGTCTTGTATTCCTTGACCATGTTTCCGAAAATCTCCGTGTCCTCGCTACGGTAGGCATTGATGATCTGCCCGTCTATGCGGAACATAAGGTCGCCGGGCTTGAGCCCGCCTTTCTCGGCGGGGGTGTCCGGATAGACTTGGGCCACCCGGATTCCTCTTGTCGTAGCCGGCAGGCCGAGGGCAGCGGACAGTTCCCTGGTCAGGACTTGGTTGGCGATCCCGACCCAAGGCTTCCAGGCCTGCAAGGGGCGGTTTTCATCCGCCTCGGGCCCGATTTTGATAACCGTCAACAGCTTGGCGAGGTCCCGTTCGAAGCTTACGAGGGTAGGAACGGGTTCCTTCTTGCCCTTGGTGATTTCCTTCGAAAGGCGAACCAGGTCGGCCACGTTGCGCACGGGCTTGCCGTTGATCTCGGTTACGACGTCCCGGGGGATCAGGTTGGGCTTGGCGCTGGAACTGGGACCGCCTCGGCTAACGGAATGAATCTGGGCCCCCCTTTTGTTTGAGCGTCTGGCCTCAAGGGATGACATGAGCGTGAAGTCCCGGGCGGTCATGCCCCAGTTCTTGAGCTCGCGCTCCTTGGCAAAGGCCGCTTCACGTGAAATCGTCTTGAGGGACCAGCTCATCTTCTTCTTGTCGCGCATGCCGGTCACCTTGACCATGCTCCCTACCTTCATTCCGTAGGCGAGCTGGTTGAACAAGGGCAGGTCTTCCGCAATCTTAGCGTCCACTTCCTTGCCGGCATAGGTCCGGATCAGGTCCCCCGGCTCGATGCCTGCCTTCTGGGCGGGGGAATTCTTGATTACGCCGGCGACGAGGATTCCCCGTTCGCGAGGGTTGAGCACGGGCTGACATTCCAAGCCCGTCCAGCAACGGGAGACGAATCCCTTTTGGGCCAATTCGGCCGAGACCTCCTTGGCCAGGTTTGCCGGGATGGCCCCGCCCAGGCTGCCGATCCCGACCTCGTTGATCCCGATGATCCGGCCCGCCTCGTCGACCAGGGGGCCTCCGCTGTTGCCCGGGAAGATGACGGCATCGTGCCCTAGCCAGCGCACGAGTTCGCCCACGTTCTCCCCATCGAGCCGGAAGGATCCCGAGCGGGGCGAGATCATGGCGACGTTGGAAATGATTCCCCGCGTCACCGATTGCGACAGGCCGGCCGGGCTGCCCATCGCGAAACAGGTGTCCCCGACCTTTACCAGGTCGGAGTTCCCGAATTTGGCCGTGGCCAGGGCTTGGCTCCCCTTGGGACGATCGGCGAGGCGCAGCCTGAGCACCGCCAGGTCGGTCATGGGGTCGGCCCCTAGCAAGTCCGCGGAAAGCTCCTCGCCGTCGTAGAGTCGGCAGGTGATGCGGGTCGCTTTGCCGGCGACGTGGTGGTTGGTCACGACCAGGCCCTCCGCCGCGATGATGACCCCGCTTCCGGTGGCCCTCGACTTCATCAGCCTGCCCGACGATCCCTTTTCGGAAACGACCTCGATACGGACGATGGCGGGATATACGGAATTGACGGCCTTGCTTAGTTTGGGGTCGGCAGTGGGCTCATCGGCCGTGGCCGAAAGATGGGCGGTGAGAAAGCCGAGGAGCAGGCAGGGTAAGGAAAAAAACGTTTTCATGTTTGTTATAGGGCGTCGCCGGGCAGTTGTTTCGTTTGACTCCGCGTACTGCAACGGGCATGAATTTCTTATCCCTTTCACGAAAGACTTGGCAAGCAAACAAAAGAAAAAGGCAGATGACCGAAAACGAAGGAGCCCCTTCCATCCTGAGCGATCGACAGCGTAAGTTTCTCGGTTTCGTCCTCTGTTGCGCCGGCGTTCTCCTGCTCGGCGTACTCATTGCCGTTCTGGTGGTCATCCTCAACCGGGCCTTCGACATGTTCGGCGGAGTCATCTGGTCGCTTGCCGTATCGGGCATGCTCGCCATCATGCTCCGGCCCATCGTCACCTTCTTCGACGAGAAGCTTGGGCTCGGGCGCTTTGCCTCCATTCTTTTGCTCTACCTGCTCGTGGTTGCGGTCGCCGGCTCGGCCACCTGGTACCTGGGGGGCAAGGTCATCGGGCAGGCCAAGGAGTTCGCCGGGACGGCGGCGGAATGGCCCGAGCGCATCGAGCGCAAGGTCAAGGGATCCGTTTCGCCCGACACCTGGGAAGCGATATCCGGCCAGGTCGATGCCTTCAAGAAATACTGGAAGGAACTGGTCGGGAACGAGGAGGTTTCCCTTTCCATTGTCCTTCCTGCCGACCAGAAGGCCGTATACGACGGCCTCGACGTAGAGCAGAGGCAAACCTTCCGTGATCTCGACCAGGAGGAACAAAAGGCCTTTTTCGAGATCGAGGGCGGTGAAGAGCGGGCGGACTACCTCTCCCGCAAGGGCCTCGAAATGCGCAACCGGGCCATGGAGACGATCGGCCAGCAGGGCGAGGAAATCGCCCAGAAGTCGGCCGAGGTCATCAAGTCCGCTTGGGCGGGCCTGCTCGGGTTCTTCGCCCAGGTTACCTTTCTTGCCGTCATTCCCATCTACCTCTTCTATTTCCTCAGCTCCAACCGCAACCTCCTTGAAGACCTGGAAGAAGAGCTTGGCTTTCTGAGCGCATCGGTCAAGGAGGACGTGGTCTTTCTGATCCGCGAGTTCGTGGGCATCATGGTCGCCTTCTTCCGGGGCCAGCTGCTGATCGGGCTTCTCATGGGCGTGGGCTATGCCATCGGCTTCACCATCAGCGGCCTGAAGTTCGGGATCGCCCTCGGCCTGCTCTTCGGCCTGCTCAACATCGTGCCCTACCTCGGGTCCATCGTGGGGATCGTCACGGCCGTGCTCGTCGCCTACCTCCAGCCCGGGGGCATTGCGGAGACCGGGGAATGGACCGTCCTATTGGGCTGCGGAATTTCCTTCCTCGTTGTTCAGTTGATCGAGAGCTACTACCTGACCCCCAAGATCATGGGCCAGCAGACCGGTCTTCATCCCGTCGTCGTGATCGTTTCCATCTTCTTCTGGGGGACCGCCCTAGGGGGCATTCTCGGCATGATTTTCGGCATTCCCCTGACCGCCTTCATCATCATCGCCTGGCGCCTGCTTTGCCGCAAGTACTTCAACCGCAACTTTTGCGCCCCCGCGGAAGCCTGACCGCTTATGCCTTGCCAAGCCATTCCCCCGCTTAATAATGGGGATGGTTCGCATTGATGACCCGGCTTCCCCCATGATTTTTCTCCGCTCGTTCTTGCTTCTCGCCCTCCTCGCGGCCTCCCTGCAGTCGGCCGTCCCCGTCCCCTATGCGGGCAAGGTATCCATCGACGGGGTGAACTTTAACGGCTCGGCCGCCTTCGCCTTTGAAATCCGGGACGCTCAGGGAACCGCCCACTGGCGCAACGGGGCAACCCCCAACGATACGATCTCGGTATCCGTCGCCAACGGCCGTTAACTCGTTCACTTGGGCGGGCAGGGGATGAACCCGCTTCCGTCCGATCTCTTTCTTGCCCATGAGGAGCTCTACCTGAAGGTCCGCTTTGACCCGGGCGACGGCCAGGGTCTTCGCTTACTCGGCCCCGACCGGAGGATAACCGCCACCCCCTATGCCCTGGCCGCCGACTTGGCCCGGACGCTTCCTCCTGGGGCCGTCACCCTCGACCTCCTGTCTCCTCAGGTCCTTTCCGCCCTCGGGGTGACCCCGTCCGTCTCCACCCAGCCCTTCGCCCGCTACGACCCGGATAGCGGGACGGTTCTCTTCGAGGTGGTCGGGCGCGGGCATAACCTCGGCTACCAGTGGTTCCGCAACGGCCAGCCCATTTCCGGGGCCACCGGACCCATCCTTGAAATTGCCAACGCCAACCTCGCCGACAGCGCCACCTACTTGGTCCGCCTGACCAACTCGCTCGGGGAGGTCTCCAGCCAGACCGTTTCCCTTCACCAGGCGGTGGGGGCTCCGGGGCCCAATACCTCGGAAGGAAACTCCAGCCAAGTTCCCTCCAACGGGCTCGTTCTCTGGCTCGACGCCAACGACGTCGACGCCGACGGGGTGGCCGACTCCGGAACGGACCAGACGAAGGTCGCCGACTGGGCGGACAAGGCGGGCAAGGACCACAACGCCACCCAAGGAACCCCCTTTCGCCAGCCCACCATTCGTTCCGGTCAACTCCCCGAGCACCCCGCTCTCAGCCTCTTGTTTTTCGACGGCAACCAGTCGCTAACCTTCCCCAAGATCGAGCAAACAAGGACATGTTTTTGAGTCTTAACCAGGAATCCAGAAAGTTTGGCAGAGGCTCAATTCTGGACGAATTCACAGGAAGAATGGGGGAGTAACCATAACGGAAAATACTTCTTTACAAGCAAGACTTTCATTTCCGATGGTCTCGGTCGTAAAAATGGTCATCAGATCGGCTTCAGTAATACTGGAGCAATGAATCCAGCTCAATTGCATGTTTTTTCATTTAGAACGACTGGATTTGTTGAATCAGATACTATCGGCCGAAAAAACAACCAGTATTACTTCACCGGCAACGTTGGCGAAATCCTCGTCTACGACCGGGCCTTGTCGGAAAGCGAAATCGAGACGGTCGAGGCGTACCTTGGTTCCAAGTGGGGTATTGCCGTAGGCGACCAAATCGGGGTCGACCTAACCGGTGGGTTGATGGTTCACCTCCCTTTCGACGCTCCCGACGGCAACCAAACCGCGGACGTCTCCGGAAACAACCGGCCCGCCATCCTCGTGGGGTTCGCGTCCAACCAGACCACCTGGGTGCCCGGCAAGATCGGAAACGCCATCCAGTTCGACGGCGTGAACGACTGGGGCACCATCCCCTACAGCCTGGGGCCCGACTTCACCATCGCCCTGTGGCTCAAGTCGACCGACGCCCGGGGGAGCACCGGTGCGGGCTGGGAAGATCACGTCGCTATCCTGACCGGGCCCACCGGTACCTACGGCCTCATGCACCGAAACTCCAAATTCAAGTTCTGGGCCCTGGGCAGCACCTCGATGGTACAGGAATCCAATGCTCAAATCAACCTGGGGTCCTGGATGCACCTTGCCGCAAGAAGGGATAATGGAGCGGGCTCTCATGGGAGCTATTCCATCTTCGTCAACGGCTCCCTCGACCAAGGCATCGGACGCAATACTCAGCCTTCCACAGGAGCCACCCTCAATTTGGGCCGTACCTTTGGAGGCATCAACTATTTCCAAGGCTCCCTCGACGACCTGCGCATCTACGACCGCGTCCTGAGCGCCGTCGAGGTCAAGGCCCTCCACGACCTGGGGCAGTAGCCCTTTTTTGCCCTGTATCCCCATTCCTTGGTGGACGTTCGGGGGCGCAAGCGTAAGGGTGATGACTCTTCAACCCTAATCTTATTGTTTTTCCATGAAGCTTCCCTTGTTTGTCCTTTTCCCGTCCCTGATCCTTGGCGTCGTCCTGCAGGCCGCCCATGAGACCAAGCCCCTGAGCGAGGATCAGCTCAAGGCCCACAAACTGGACGGGAAGTTCTTCAAGAAGGGGACGGAAGTGGAAGGCATCCTCATCGCGACTTCGGAGAGGGTGTCGGATTACGCCCATGCGGAGTCGGCCTACTTGTTCGGGAAGATCATGCAGTCGATCGACAAGAAGGTGGCGGAGAGAATACGTGAGAAGCGCCTCTTGTGCATCCTGATCGGGCATGACGAGCTCACTTCCGAGGTTCCCCAGTTCAGGACCGACAAGAAGGGCAAGGAATTGGATTTTTACAACTGGCGCAGCCGGGGCTTTCTGCGCTGGTTCGGGCCTCGCCCGGTGGTCGTCTTTGCCGAGGAGGACGTCATGGAATACGAGGGAGGGATGAGGCTGGAGAGCATCCTCATCCATGAGTTCGGACACGTCGTCCATGGGGCGGGTTTCGATGAGGATCAGCAGAAGCGGTTGACGGCGGCCTTCGAGAAGGCAAGAGAATTGGAAATCTGGAACGACGGGCGGGCGGCTCAGCGATTTCGGCGCGTAAAAGGAAAGAAGAAGGTTTCTCTTTTGGGGGCTTTGAAAAAATGGTTCCCCAAAGAATCGGAAGAGCTCTTGAAGAAGTGCCTGCAGGAGGGAGACGTGCTGGTGAACGGGAAGAAGGCCAATCCTTCGGTCAAGGTGAACGGGGAGGACAAGGTACTGGTCGTCTTTGGCGGGCCCAAGCGATGCTATGCCTCGCGCAACCGGGCGGAGTACTGGGCGGAGGGGGTTCAGTGCTGGTACAACACCAACCGCACGATGGATCATGATCATAACCACATCCATACCCGCAAGCAGTTGAAGGAGTACGACGTCGAGCTGGCCAAGCTGTGCTCGGAGGTACTCGGAGAAGGGGAATGGCGCTTCGTTTCCCCGCGCGAGCGGGCGGGCAAGGGGCACTTGAAGGGTTACGACCCCGCAAAGGCTCCGGTGACCGAGGATTTGCCCCATATCGATACCGCGGCCCTCGATTACTACGACGAGTACTGGAAGGTTTTCTGGCACCGGCTCTACGACAAGCACGGCTTGTCCTCGCCCCATTCGCGCAGCCTGTTCAACGGAAAGGACCTGAGCGGGTGGTCGATGGACGTGCCCGCCCTCGACAAAAAACCGGAGGGCAAGAAGCCCTTCGTTGCCCGCAACGGGATGCTGGTCAGCCTAGGTTCGCCTGGCGGACACCTACTGACCGATGAGAAGTTCGAGAACTACCGGGTGGTCGCGGAGTACCGCTTTGCGGGCAAGCCCGGCAACTGCGGGGTGCTGGTCCATGCCTCCAAGCTGCGCAACCTCTACAAGATGTTCCCCAAGTCGATCGAGGTGCAGATGAACCACAAGCACGCGGGGGACTTCTGGTGCATCGTGGAGAACATCGCGGTGCCCGACATGGTCAAGAGGCGCGGGCCGGAAAAGAACTGGGGGATCGTCGAGGGCAAGGCCCGCCGGATTGCCAACCTGACCGACGATTCGGAAAAGCCGGTCGGGGAATGGAACAGCATGCGGATCGAGTGCGTGGGGGACGAGGTCAAGGTCTGGGTCAACGGGGATCTGGTCAACCATGGCTTCGACTGCACTGCCAAGAAGGGGAAGCTGGCCATCCAGGCGGAGGGATCGGAGGTGGAATTCCGCAAGTTCGAGCTGACACCCATCAACCTCCTGGGCGAATAGGCTCCTTACTGTGGATTGGTTGCTTCTTTATCTTGCCTTGGCTCCGGGGCTCGCTCTGGCTTTGTACTTCTACTGGCGGGACAAGCACGAGAAGGAACCTGCCGGGCTTTTGATCCTTTGTTTTTTGCTTGGGGCGCTCATGTGTTTTCCCGCGGCAATCTGGAATACGTCCGCATTCTCCCTGTTCGATTTCGACTTGATGGGCTCGAACGGGCTCGTCGTTTCCTTCTGTATGGCCTTCTTCGTAGTGGGGTTCGGCGAGGAATTCTGCAAGTACCTCGTCTTGGTCAAGTATCCGTTCAAAAAGCCCAGCTTTAACGAGCCGTTCGATGGGATCGTGTACTCGGTAATGATCAGCCTTGGATTCGCAAGCCTCGAGAACGTCCAATACGTCATGCAAGGGGGTGTGGAGGTGGCCTTCCTGCGCATGGTGACGGCGGTGCCTATGCATGCCGCATACGGGGTTCTTATGGGGTATTACGTCGGGCTGGCCCGGTTTCAGCATCCCGGTGCGCGCGCCGGCACTTGCAGGAAGGGCTTGCTCGTGGCGGCGGTCTTTCACGGTGGCTATGACTTCTTCCTTTTTCAGGACGTCTCCCTCCTGCTCCTGCTGTTGGTCTTGCCCGTCATGATTTACGCCGTATTCCTCAGCCGCAGGTCCATGCGCGAACACTTGGATCGTTCCCCTTTTCAGTAAGGAGTCGGGCGATGGATGATGAATGTGCGCAAGATTGCCTTGAAAGGGGTGGAGCTCGCTAAGAGAATGACCTTTTTGACTTCCCGAGATGACCGACAAGGATAAAGATTTCGTGCACCTGCACGTGCATTCAGACTTCAGCTTGCTGGACGGGTGCTGCCGGATGGACCGCCTGATGGATCGGGCGGTGGAGCTGGGGCAGTCGGCCATGGCCCTGACCGACCATGGCAACTTGTTCGGGACGATCAATTTCATCAAGCAGGCGGAGAAGCGCGGGATCAAGCCCATCATCGGGTGCGAGGGCTACATGGTGACCGACCACAAGAACGATGAGAAGCCCGGGCGCGAGAACCACAAGTCGTACCATATCGGGATGCTGGCCAAGACCTACGAGGGCTACCAGAACCTTTCCAAGGTGGTCTCGGACGCCCACGTCGACGGCTTCTACTACCGCCCGAGGACGGACCTGGAGACGCTGGCCGAGTTCTCGGAGGGGCTTATCGGGTTCACCGGCTGCATGCAGGGCTGGATCCCCCAGCTCATCCTCCGGGGGGAGGAGAAGGAGGCCGAGAATGCGATGGGGCAGATGATCGAGATCTTCGGCAAGGAGAACTATTTCGTGGAGCTCCACAACCATGGGATCGAGGAGCAGGTCAGGCTGGTCCCGGAGCTGCTCAGGCTGGCCAAGAAGTTCGACCTCAAGACGGTGGCCTCCAACGACGTCCACTACGTGCGGGGCGAGGACTGGGAACCCCACGATGCGTTGCTCTGCATCCAGACCGGGTCCAAGCTGGACGATCCCAAGAGGATGAGGTACGAGGCCCGCGAGTTCTACCTGAAGTCGCGGCAGGAGATGGAGGAGCTTTTCAAGGAGGCGCCCGAGGCGATCACGAATACCTTTGCGGTGGCGGAGATGTGCGAGGTGAAGCTTCCCTTCGGGGACAACAACTATCCCGTCTTCTCCATGCCGCCCGAGATCAAGTCGGAGGTCGCGGACAACGTCGCCTACCTGAAGCGCCTTTGCGTCGAGGGGCTCAAGGAGAGGTACGATTCGGATTACCGGGAAGAGGGCAAGCGATCGGAGGATGCCGATGACCAGGCCCGCGTCCTGAGCGAGCGGATCGATTACGAGCTGGAGGTCATTGCAAAGACGGGCTTCAACGATTACTTCCTAATCGTGGCCGACTTCATGAAATGGGCTCGCGAACAGGGAATCCCCGTGGGTCCGGGCCGGGGCTCGGGAGCGGGTTGCCTGGTGGCCTACGTTCTGGGAATTACCGATATCGATCCCTTGCGCTTCGGCTTGCTCTTCGAGCGTTTCCTTAACCCAGAGCGGGTCTCGCCCCCCGATTTCGACATAGATTTCTGCATGCGCAGAAGAGGGGAAGTCATCGAGTACGTTCGAGAAAAGTACGGGCGCGACTGCGTGGCGAACATCATTACTTTTGGGACCTTCGGGGCCAAGATGGTGGTACGAGACGTGGCCCGGGTGCGTGATCTTCCGTATGCGGAGGCGGACAAGCTGGCCAAGATGGTCCCGGACGACCTCAACATTTCGCTTGAGGACGCCCTTGCCAAAAGCCCGGAGTTCGCCTCCGAATACGAGAAGAACCCGGTCGCCAAGCAGATCGTGGATACGGGCAAGGTCATCGAGGGCATGGTCCGCAACGTGGGGACCCATGCCGCAGGGGTCATCATTGCCGACCGCCCTCTCAAGGAACTGGTCCCCCTGACCACCCAGGACGGGATCCTGACCACCCAGTTCCCCAAGGACCCGGTGGAGGACCTGGGCCTTTTGAAGATGGACTTTCTGGGCCTGAAGACCCTTACTGTGATCGCGGAGGCGGAGGACCACATCCGCCGCAAGCCGGGCCTGAAGGAATTCCGGGTAACCGATGCACCCCTCGAGGACGAGGAGACCTTCAAGCTACTCAACGAGGCCCGTACGATCGGAGTCTTTCAGCTGGAGTCGGAGGGCATGCGCCGACTTTGCCGGCAGATGACCATTTCCAACGTCGACGAGGTGATCGCCCTCATCGCCCTCTACCGCCCGGGCCCCATGGAGTGGATTCCCGACTACATCAAGGGCAAGGAGGATCCCTCCACCATCAAGTTTCCTCATCCTTTGCTCGAGGATGTCTGCGAGGAGACCTACGGGGTCATGGTCTATCAGGAGCAGGTCATGGAGGCGGCCCGTAGGATTGCAGGTTATACGCTTGGCGGAGCCGACATCCTGAGGCGGGCCATGGGCAAGAAGAAGCCCGAGGAAATGGCCAAGCAGCGGGAAATTTTCGTGAAGGGGGCTAAGGAGGTCAACGAGATCGACAAGAAGAAGGCGGACGAGATCTTCAACATCCTGGAAAAATTTGCGGGCTATGGCTTCAACAAGTCGCACTCCGCGGCCTATGGCATCATCAGCTACCAGACCGCTTACCTGAAGGCCAACCATCCGGTTGCCTTCATGGCGGGGGTCCTTTCCTGCGAGCTGGGCAATTCGGACAAGCTTTCCCACTTCATTGCGGAATGCTCGGAGATGGAGATTCGGGTGCTCGGCCCGGACGTCAATGAGTCGGGAGACAGCTTTACCCCGGTCGAGGGCAAGGAGGGGGCGGGCGACTCCATCCGATTCGGCCTCGCTGCGGTCAAGGGAGTGGGGGACGCGGCGGCCCGGTTGATCGTGGATGAAAGGGAGAGGAGTGGACCCTACGAGAGTTTTTCGGACCTGATCGAGCGCATAGACGGCAAGGCGGTCAACAAGCGGGTGCTGGAGTGCCTCGTAAAGGCGGGTGGGTTCGACTCGGTGGAACCGAGCCGATCCTTCCTCCTTGCCGATCTGGACCGGGCCATTGGGGAGGCCCAGTTGCTCAGGAAGGACCGCGAGGCGGGCCAGTCCAACATGTTCGACCTTATGGGTGGGGAAGAGGAGGACGTTGCTTCCGCAAACGGCGACGAATCCACATCCGCCAACGGGCGGCCCGAGGTCCCGGAGATGGACGAACTGGAGAAGCTCAAACTGGAGAAGGAATTGCTCGGCTTCTTCCTCTCCGGTCATCCCGTTGATACCCTCGGCGGACTGGGGTCTCTTCTCGATAGTATTTGCGGCGAAGACCTAGAGAAGATCGAGGACAGGCGTTCCTTCCGACTTTGCGGCGTCGTTTCAGACGTGGAGAGAAGATACACCAAGAAGGACGCCAAGCCTTGGGCGCGCTTCAACCTCCTCGCCAAGGAGAGGGATTTCTCGCTACCCATGTTTACCGAGGCCTACGAGACTTATGGACAGGTCCTTGAGGAAGGCTCCATTATGGTAGTGGAGGGGATCGTCTCCCGCCGTGACGGGGAGACCCGCATGAACGTGACCGGCATCAGCCGGGCGGAGACGGCGATCAGGGAACTGGCCGAGGAAGTGACATGGCTGATCGATCCCGAGCATGAGGATGCCCAGGCCTTCACCGAGGAATTGTTCGCTCTTTGCGACAAGGGCGAGGGCAGAACCTTGGTTCGGTTGGCCTTTGCCGGCTCAAGAGAAAAAGACGGGCTGGTGGCCGAGCCCGATGCCAGGTTTACCATGCGCTTGACCCCCGACGCCTTTAGGGAGTGGCGAGAACGCGACCCGGTTCGGGGAGCGCGTGTCGTCGTGCGCGAACCGGAGCCTCCGCCAGAGAGGCACTGGTCCTAGCTTACCCTGCTCAATCCTCCTTGACCTAAGGTTTCGATCACCCTATGTTGATCCGTTTTTCTTATGACGATTGAAATCAAACTACGTAAGGGCGAGCCCATGGACCGGGCCATTCGTCGCTTGAAGAAACGCCTCGACAGAGAGGGCGTCATTCGCGACGTAAGGGCCAAGCGCTATTTCGAGAAGCCTTCCGACAAAAGGAGGAAGGCCCGAAAGGTAGCAGCATTCACCCAGATGCTCCGTACCCGTTACGAAAAGATGTAGCCTCCACAGGAGGATTTCCTCGTCAAGGGGGTGGGCCTTGCGCATTAATAGATCCTTTCATCGCATCTATGTCGCAGCTAGAAAAAAGACTCAGCCCCAACTTGCGGCTTGAATGGAAGCTCCTGAACCAGCAGAAGGCTTCCTCGATCGAGTTTCTGAGCTTGTGTGAAAAAATGATCGAGGTAGGCGAGTTTCTTCTCGCCCACGACGTCGCAAAGGCGGGACTTGCTAAACACAAGAAGGACCGCAAGCTAAGCCAAAAGGCGGCTCATGCCCTCAGCAAGGCCGGTTCGCCGATGATGGCCACCAAAATCCTCGAGGAACTGGTGGCTGGAGGAGACCGGGGAGTGGAAACGCATAGCCTGCTCGCCAGTGCCTACAAGGACTTATGGGAATACTCGACCGATCTGCAGAGCAAGAAAAAATATGGAGAATTGGCCATTGCCCGCTATGAGGAAGCGTACTCCACCAACAGCTTCGACAACCTCCGCACGAGTCAGCAACAGGACTTGGAGACACAGTACTACCCGTGCATCAACATTGCCTTCATGCACTTTATGTCGGGCGACGTTGAAAAAGGTAGGGAAAGTGCCGATAAAGCCCGGCAGATTTGTGAGAAACTGAAGGAACGGGGCACCTACCACTATTGGATTCAGGTCACGGAGGCCGAGGCCCACCTGCTCCTCGGATCGATCGATGAGGCGGCGGGCGTCTACATGGAAGCCGCCTCCAGCAAAGAAGCGCAGACCTCCCAGATCGCGAGCACCCGTAAACAGGCTCTTCAGATTGCGGGCGTTTATGAGGATGCGGAGGTGAGGGAGAAGATTTCCCTGGCCTTTCCGAAGCTCGGCATCGTAGCTTGCTCGGGGCACCTCATCGATGGCCCAGGAGATTCCCGACGCTTCCCACCGGAGGCGGAAGCCGAGGCGAAGCGAAAGATCGAGGAGGCGTTGGAGGAGATGGATGCCAACTGCGGATACAGTTCCGCGGCCTGCGGTACCGACATCCTCTTTCTGGAGACCATGGCCGAGCGGGGAGGGGAGACCCACGTTTTTCTCCCTTTCGCCAAGCAGGAGTTCATCGAGACGAGCGTTCGCCGTTCGGACGGCAATTGGGTCGACCGATTCGAGAAGGTACTCGATCAGGCGACTTCCGTTCACTACGTCACCAGGGAGGGATACAACGGGGAGGATTCCCTCTTTTCCTTCTGCAATGAGATAATGCTCGGTTTCACCGCCATGCGGGGCAGGGGACTGGACGAGACGCCCAAGCTCCTGACCTTTTGGGATGGGCAAAGGGGATCGACCGGGGGCACTGGTGAGTTGGTTGACAGATGGCGGGCAAACTTCAACGAACCCGTTGTGATCTGCGCCAACGAGGTTCTTTCATCGCTCGCGGGCGCAGGCTCGTCCTCCTCGTCGACTGGGGGAGTTTCTCCTGCCTCACCACCTGCCGAGGACAAGAGGGGGAAACAGGTTTCCCGGGCAGTCAAGGTTATGATTTTTGCCGACGTCGAGGGATTCAGCAAGGTACCCGAGGCGCTCACTCCCGTCTTCGTGGAAAAGTTTCTCGGGGGCGTATCGGGCATGATCGAGTCTCTTTCCAAGCCACCCGCCTTCGTCAATACATGGGGTGACAGTTTCTTTGCCGTCTTCGACGACTTGGACGATGCTCTCAATCTGGCTATGCAGCTGAGGGATTATTTTTCCAAGGGGGACTGGAGCGAGCTGGATCTCAGGGATGGGCTGGAGGTAAGGATATCCATGCATGCCGGTCCGGTATACGAGGAGTTCGACCCCGTCCTACAGAGAAGAAACTTCTTCGGCCAGCACGTCAATCAGGCCGCCAGGATCGAGCCTATCGTACTGCCCGGTTCCGTTTTCGTTTCCGAGATCATGGCGGCGCTTCTTTCGTTCGGCCACGATGATTTCGATTTCGAATACGTCGGCAATCTGGAATTGGCCAAGAATTATGGAAGCCATCCGATTTACATCCTCCAGCGGACGGGTTATAAGGATAGCATCTAGCCCCTTTACCCACCTCACTTGAACACCGAAACCGAGATACCGATTCCCTTCGAGTCCTATTCAGGGAACAAGCCCTTTGCCTTCGTGAGCTATGCACATGCGGACAAGGTGCTCGTCTACAGCGCCATGCGCTATTTCCACGAGGCGAACTTGAACATCTGGTACGACGACGGGATTCCACCGGCGGAGGAGTGGCAAAGTGAAATCGCCCAGAAGATAATGGGAGCAGATATGTTCACGGTGTTTCTTTCCGCCAGCGCCTGCGCTTCTTCACACGTCAACAGGGAGATTCAGTTCGCCCTCAGCGAGAACAAGCCCATCCTCCCGATTTTCCTCGAGAAGATTACTCTTACTCCGAGCCTGAAGCTCTGCCTGCAGCAGTTTCAGTCCTGCTTCTGCTTCAAGCTGGACTGGCAAAAGCGAGCCATCGAGGTGATCCGCAAGGCTCTTGAAGACTCCGACAAAATCGACCCCAGCGCCCGGCCCCGCAAAAAGGAAACCGAGGAAGAATTCGTCGACGAGAGCGAAGGCCTCTGGAAGATCATGGATCAGATCTATAATGCCCAAATTACCCGTCGCATGCGCCTAAAGACCCAGAGAGAGACTGAAGAAGCCTCTCTTCTTGACGAAAAGGTTTCTTCCGAGACGGTTCCATCAATCCCCGTACCCAAGGTGCCTTCTCGTCCCTCGGGAAGAACCCGTCATCCTTTTGCCGTCGGGGTCATGGTGGATAAACCCGATCCCAAGAAAGCGAAGGAGAGAAAGGCGTCCTTTACGGATCCCTACCTAGGTGAGTTTTCATGGATTCCCTCCGGCAGGATTGCAATCAAGGTTCCCTATTCCGAGGAAAAGCGGTTGGTCCATGTGAAGAACGGTTTCTGGCTCGGCCAAGTTTTGGTTACCCAGGAAGCTTATACCGAGGTTATGGGAACCAACCCCAGTCATACAGATACCGATACCGGCGATGAGGTCTTCAACCTTCCCGTAAACCGGGTTTCCTGGCTGGATGCGGTTGAGTTCTGCAAGGCCCTGACGGCTCTTGCCAAAATTAGCGGCCAATTGCCCGAAAACCATGAGTTCCGCCTTCCCACGGAGGTGGAATGGGAATACGCCTGCCGAGCGGGAACCACTACCGACTATTACTTTGGCGACGACCCGACTGAACTTCACGAGCATGCCTGGTACGTCGTCAACAGCCTGCGGAGGATACACCCCGTCAAGATGAAGTCGCCCAACCCGTGGGGGCTCTACGATCTTTACGGGAACGTTCGCGAATGGGTGGGCAATTCCTTCGTGAATACCCTCCTGGACGAAAGCGAGCAGGATGAATTCAGGATATGCCGGGGAGGAAGTTATATGAAAAAGGCCGTCGGTTGCAAATCCTCGTCCAGGGATACGCAATCCCTTTTCCACCGCTACAGGAACCTTGGTTTCCGAGTGGCCTTGTCCGGCCCTCCCAACCTGTGAGGAAGCCTCTACTACTCGAATTAATTTGGGCTTTGCCGTTGTCATCGTCGCCTTTTATGACATTTTTCCACTTTTGACATGAGCCAGGAACAGTTCCAGGAAAACGATTCGAGCGTCTCGCTTGACGGAAGCGACCAGTTTGCGGTGCGTCAGGCCAAGCTCGATCAATTGCGCGAAGCCGGTCAGGATCCATATCGTTCGAACTGGGCCCAGACCCATACCTCAGGGGAGGCTCTGGAGTTATTGTCGGAGGACGCCGAGGAAGGACCGGAGGTTTCGGTCGCCGGGAGGATCGTAGCCTTCCGCCTTATGGGCAAGGCCTCTTTCCTTAAGATCATCGACCGTGACGGTAAAATTCAATCCTACGTCCGCAAGGATGAGATCGGTGAAGAGGAGTACGCCCGTTTCAAGAAGCTCGACTTGGGAGACTTCATCGGGATTCGCGGTCCCCTTTTCCGGACCAAGACCGGGGAGGTCACGATCCGGGCAAAGGAGTACGGGTTGGTCTCCAAGGCCCTACGTCCCTTGCCAGAGAAATGGCACGGCCTTACCGATAACGACCAGATCTACCGTCAGCGCTACCTTGACCTGATCGTCAACGAGGAATCCCGTAAACGCTTCCAGGACAGGAGCCGGGTAATCAGGGAAATCAGAGAGTTTTTCTGGGAACGTGGTTTTCTGGAGGTGGAGACCCCAATGCTTCAAGCCGTTTCCGGAGGTGCGGCGGCCCGTCCCTTCCGGACTCACTTCAATGCCCTCGATTGCGACTTCAACCTGCGCATTGCCCTGGAACTTCACCTCAAGCGCTTGCTTGTGGGTGGGTTCGACCGGGTCTTTGAGGTCGGGCGGGTCTTCCGCAATGAGGGACTTTCCCGCCGGCACAACCCGGAGTTTACCATGCTCGAGGCCTACCAAGCCTATACCGACTACCGTGGGATGATGGAACTGACGCGTTCCCTCATTCAACAGGTGGCCGAGAAGGCCTTGGGTAAATTGCAGATGGAAAGGGAGGAGGGGGATCCAATTGATCTTTCGGGGGAGTGGAGGGAAGTCAAGTACAAGGACTTGATTCTGGAGGCGGTCGGCCGAGACGACTGGTTTGAGTTGCCCAAGGAACGGAAGCTTGAGAAAACCAAGGATCTGGGCATCGAGGTGGATCCTGAGCTGGAAGATTTCGAGGTTACCAACGACGTTTTCGAGAAAGTGATCGAACAGACCCTGATTCAGCCGACCTTCGTGACCCACATTCCGCGTGAGCTTTGCCCTCTGGCCAAGATCACCGAGGACGACGAAAGCACCATCGACGTCTTCGAGCTTTGCATCAACGGGCAGGAAATCGCCCCTGCGTACTCGGAGCAGAACGATCCCTTCGTCCAGCGGGAAGCGTTTATGAGGCAAGTGGGGGAGGAGACTCAGGAACTGGACGACGATTTTCTGCTCGCTCTCGAGCACGGGATGCCTCCGGCCGGTGGCATGGGCTTGGGCATCGACCGCCTGGTCATCTTCCTAACTGGGGCTTCCAATATTCGCGATACCATCCTTTTCCCCACACTTCGCCCTTCCACCGAAGGGGCCTGAAAAACCGAGGAGGGGGTGGTGGGAAGTCCTAGGGAGCTGGGCGAGGCCGTGGTCATCAAGCCGATTGGCTGGAGGCAGGCTGGATTCACCCTTTTCCTCTTCGTATGCGCCTGCTTTTTTGCGGTTATTGATTACCTCGGCCCCCTTGCGAGCTGGGCGGGCACCCTGCTCCTTGCCCTTGCCTCTCTGCTAAGCCTGCTCGACCAGGTTTTCCAATGGTCCCGCCTGAAGATAGACCAGGATGGCTACGACCTGCGCGGCTGGTTCCGGAGGCAACGCTTTGGGCATGAGGAAATCAAGAGATTCTCCTCCCAGAAATATGCCGGACGCCAACTGGTTGTTGTCCATCTTAGTGGGAAAGCGCTTCAGTCCAGAGGCCTTCCGGATGAAGGAGTTCCCTTCCCCTGCACATTCGGGCGTCCGTTCGATCAGGTCATGGAAGTCCTGAAACTTAATCTCGACCGCACCCCTCGGGCCAAGCGGAGGGACTAGGCTTTGGTTGGGGACTGTGGGAACTGATTGTTCCTGCCGGAGAACCGGGTAACCAACGCGGGCAGGTAGACCACTGCAATGAAGAACAACTGGGAAACGATAAACCACATCAGTGGGTTGAAGGCCTTGTCCATGAACCCGTAGGAGTGAAGGCCCACGCCCAGCATGTTGGTCCCGAACCAAGACCAGGCGGTGACCACGTTGCCGAAGATGGCGATGGCGGCTATCCCTCTTACCCTGGCGATTCCCGACCAGCGGGCATGCAGAAGGATGGCGTTCCAGATGACGATTAGGAGGGCTCCGTTCTCCTTTGCGTCCCAACCCCAGAATCGCCCCCAGGACTGGTCCGCCCAAATCCCTCCCAGGACGGTCCCGACCAAGCTGAAGAAAAGGGAGAAGCAGGTGATGCCGTAGATCATCGAGCCGAGCGTCCTGTCCAGTTTCCTGGTCTTTTTGCCTGAGATGGAGCCGAAGAGATGGACGCAGACGAAGGCGATGCCGAGGAAGCCTGCAAGAAAGGTGGTGGAATACCCGATGGTGATGGCCACAACATGGGTGGCAAGCCAGAAGTTCGAGTCGAGGACGGCCCGCATCATTTCCATGGTGTCCCCACTAGGGTTAAGGGATGAGTCCAGGCTGAGGTTATGGGCGATGACGAGGCTTCCGAAGCCAATCAGGGACCCCATCGAGGAGGCGATTCCCAGCCGTAGGAATTTCTCCGTCGCAAGACAGAGCAGGACCGATCCCCAGCCGATGAAGAGGGCTGAACTGTAGAGATTGGTGACAGGAGGGCGGCCCTCGATGTACATCCTGCCCGCCAAGCCGAAGGTGTGAGTAAGGAGAACGATGGCAGTCAAGTAGAAGGCGGAGTCCCGAAGCATAGCGGCGGTCCCTCCGTTCTTTTGGGTGGAACTGGAAGTTGTTGAGAAGAGCCATGATGCGCACGCAATGAAGAGGATGAACACATAGGCGATGGAACTTCGGTAAAAGGGCTCGAATCCATTGTAGGCCTTCTCGAAAGAGAGGGTGGATGCTTCCTCTCCGGCCCGCTCGACCCCAATTTCCCTAAGCTCGGCGACCGTATTGTTGAAGCCGGTGAAATCCTTCGTGCGGTAAGCGATACCGAGGTTTTCGTAGAGTCCAAGAACCGGGTCGACTTCGGTCCTCAGCTTGATGGCCTCGGCGTATTGAGTGGCAAAGAGGGCGGTCGGGTTCATCTTCTGGTTTGCCCGGATGGATGCGATGCGGTTTTTCAGTTGATCGGTTGGCAGCTCTATAAGCTCTCTGAGGGTGTCCATGAAGACGACGGGATCCATCTTGCGCTTTTCACTGGATTCCAGAGGTTCTTCCCCAACTAAGGACTGCCCTACGGTGAGCCATTTGCGCTTCAGGTCTCCCGCCTGGGGAGGAACGGGAAAAAACTCGGACCAGAGGTTGGCCCGCGAATAATGGTCCACGAAAAAGACAACCTTGGAGAAGTCGGGGCCTCCCATCCTAATCTTCGCGGGGTCCGCCGAAACGGATTGGGTCAACTCCTTGAAGCGTCGGTATTCGGCCGTCCGATCGGGATCATTCTGCGGGTCGAAGAAATATTGCTCAACACCCATTTCCCGCAGACTTTCCATGCTATCGGGAGGCACGGGGGGAGGGGCCAGAGTGTGCTTGAGCTTCCGGTATAGAAGGAGCCCCCGATAGAGATCGAGCACGTTTTGGTCGAAGCTGTCGCGCTTTTCCTGCTCGGTCTTTCCAGCCTCGCGAGCGGTCGTCTCGATTTGGGAAAGGAAAGGCTCGAGCTGGGAGTAAGAGTAATGTTTGCCGTCCTCGGCGAGCTTCTTACCGATGAGTCCCAGCAGTTGATCGTGATCAATGAGGAAGGTCTTGAGCTGGTCTGCCCGCTCGGGCTCAAAGAGAACCTGAGCCAGCCAATCAATGGATGAAACCTTCTTTTCCTCCGCGTCGAGGGCGGTGCGCTTGTTTCGCAGGACCAGGAGGGTGTTGCGGGCCACGCTGTCGAGGGGTTTGACGCGACCCCCGCGCAGGACCGGGATGCGGGAGAACCCCTCCAAGTCGAAGCCCTCGGGAGATGGAGGTGGCTCGTCTTTGAGGAAATCGAGAAAGGAGGGGCCTCGACCAAAGGGGAGTAGGCAAATATATCCACCAAGAAGGAGGAGCCCCAGAAACACGATCCGTTGTCCGATAGTCATTTTATTCATGCCCCCTTGGGCGACTTGGAGGAGTTCTTCTGCAAAAAGGCGACGAGATGCCAGAGGAACTGCCAGAGCAATCCTATGGAAATGATGATGCAGGCCAGATAGGGGACCAGCCAGCTTGGGTTACGGATGACTTGGAATACGGTATAATCGGCTGCGTTGTTCATCTGATACTGATAAAAAGTCTTTCCGTCGTGGCGAAGGGGTGTGTTCATGTAGACGAGAGCCCGGCGGGTTTGATTGTCGTCCATGTTGAGGACGACGTCGCTCTCGAAGTTGAAAGGAATTTCCGTGCCTTGGTAGAATTCATTCTCGATTCCAAGCAACTCGATGGAGTAGGGCAGGTATTCCCTCTTGGGCCGAAGAGAGGCTCCCCAGAGTCTGCCCTCGTGCCTGATCGGCTGGAAAGCGAAGTCGGCCAGCTTCTCGCTCTCTTTCCACCAGTGGTTACCCGCCGGATGGGATAGGGAAAGCCAGGTTCCGAGACTGCCATCCTTGTGCGTCAGCTCGAAAACCAGGTAGCCGAAATTCATGGCATCGCTGCTGAAGTCTTCCTCCTTGTCAGTAATGGCAAGGTTGGCCGTCAGTCCGACGCCTCGGTCCACTTCCTCGGTCAAGCCTTCGCGGGTAGAGCCGCTCGGGGAAACGTTGAAGTCGCAGTTTACGCCGAAGCTCTTGACGATGAGGTCGAAAGGAAGAGAGTCGTGCCGCAGTCTCTGTCCTTCCTCTAGGAGTTCCTGGGGTATGGCTACGACGGTTTCGCGTTCGGGGTCGGTGACGTCGATGAGGGCGAGCTCGACGCCATGGAAGCGCTCCAAGTAATTGACCGACTCCCCCTTGTTGATCTGCATACGAGACTCCTCTTGGGTGGCTTGGGTGACGAGCTGACCGACCAGGAGTGCAATGATGCCCAAGTGGATTAGCTGGATACCGACCTTCTTAAAGGTCCACTGGAAGCGTGTGAGGAAGGCGGCAACGAGGTTCAGGATGAGGAGTCCGCCGAGCAGGTAGCCCCCGGGGATGGGTAGGGGAATATGATGCAGGAATTCACCGCCCCAAAATTGCTCGGGGTAGTGCCAAATCCCAACGAGGGACTCGAAATATTCGCTCAAGGCCCCGCGTATTCCGATTCTGACCTGCTCCAAGGTAGCCACGAACACGAGGATCATGGAAAGGCTCAGGAGGACGAGGGTCAGGCGCACCGAAGCCAAGGGAGCCAGCCAGAAGAAAGCATTTCTTGCCTTGTACGAGTCTTTGTGATCCGTGGAGCTCATGGCTTGCGGGTGGTCAGGGCTTGGGGAAGGACACGGAATCGAGAAGGTGTAGGAAGCCTTCCTTCTCCTTGGCGGCTAGGGAAGCACTGCCCGTCATCTTGAAGAACCAGGACCGGTCGTCCTTGAAGAGGATGGCGGCATACAGAGCCTGGTCCTCGGATGAGGCTTCCACCAGCTGGGCGGGCAAGCCCGCGACTTCGACCCGGCTAACGAAATTGGGGAGGTTTTCCTGATCGGTGGGAGGAAGGCCGATTTGGCCAAGCCAGCGGTTCACGTTGGCGAGCAACCCTCCCACGTCCCCGGGAAAGGAAGTAATGGAGAAATCGATTTCGTTGCCTTCCTCATCATAGACCTTGTGGCTGGCCAATCTCATAGAGGATGACTTGCCGGTAACCCAGTGCGAGGGGACGTCCCATGACGGAACACC
The DNA here is from genome assembly GCA_002500665.1 of Opitutia bacterium UBA7876. GTDB lineage: Bacteria > Verrucomicrobiota > Verrucomicrobiia > Opitutales > Seribacteraceae > Seribacter. The sequence continues at coordinate 110,974 of DLRY01000025.1, read as the reverse complement.
CTCAAGTTCAGCGGGTGAGGGTGGGGGAGAGGGCGCGGGCTCAGGGGGACGGGCTTGAATGGTGGCTTTCCCCGGGCGAAGGACGGTGGACTCCAAAAAGGCGGAAAAGTTTTCCAATTCGGTTTCGACAAGTTCCTTTTCCGCAATGAAAGGGAACAGCCAAGTCTCGGAATCTTGGCGGAAAAGGGCCAACAGGATGGATCTTCCGGTGCCGGTGCCTCCCCGTTCCTCCATACGGACCCACTCGAAGACCCTGTCCCCGAGAGTCTTTCGCTCGAGCAGTGGAGCGAGGCTTCGTTCAGTGAGGATACCGTATCCGATTTCTCTTGCGAACATGTTGGCTACCTCGAGGATGGAGACCGATTCCCGGAATGGCATAACGCCGATCCTGCCCTTCGGTCCCTCCTCCGTCTTGATGTGAAAGGAGCCCGCCATGGGCCCGGAGAGATCGGGGTTCTCTGCCCAGTTTTCGGGCAGATCCCAGGCCACCACGGGGCCCTCGTATTCGGGCTCGATGGGGTAAGCCTCGATAGCGTGATTCTCGGAGCACGAGGGGGTGCACGAGAGAATAAGCGCCGTAAGCGCAACTCGTAGTCCTTGGGCAAAGATTGAGAAACGGAAAAGAATCATGAATGGGATTGAGATAGTTCTATGGCCGGATGCAGGAACAGGCAACCCGACAAGCGCGTTTTCAGGCATTGCATTTGAAAAGAACGACATCCCCATCCGAGAAAAGATACTCCTTGCCCTCGAGCCTTAGCTTGCCGGCGTCCCGTGCCTTTTGCATGGAACCCGATGCGATCAAGTCGTCGTAGGAGACTACCTCGGCTTTGATGAAGGAGTTCTCGAAATCAGTGTGGATGACCCCGGCGCACTGGGGGGCGGTCATTCCCTTGCAGAAGGTCCAGGCCCGGGCTTCCTTTTCCCCTGCGGTAAGAAAGCTGGCCAGTCCAAGCAGGTCGTAGGTAGCCTTAATGAGCGAGCTCACGCCCGAGTCGGCGACGCCCATGGCGTCCAGGTATTCGAGGGTATCCTCATCGGACAGCTCCGATAATTCCTCCTCCATCTTGGCCGAGATTACGCAACACTTGGCGTCCTGCTGCCCGTCCGCCCATTCCCGGAAGAGATGGAGGTTGGGGTTAGAGGAGGGGCTGGCTATTTCCTCTTCCTTTAGGTTGCAGGCATAGAGCATGGGTTTTCCACTGAGCAGGAAGAAGCCCTTCATGCGTTCCCTTTCGTCCTCGTCCATATCCAAGAGGTTGGCAGGCTTGCCTTCGTCCAGATGGGGGACGAGCCGTTCCAGCAGAGCGACGTTGGCGGCGGCGTCCTTATCCTGTCCGCGGGCCTTTTTGAGGTTCTTCTGGAGCTGGCTGGCTACCGACTCGGCATCGGCCAGTACCAGTTCGGTCATTATGACCTCGGCATCACCCACGGGATCGACGCGGCCCATGTTGTGTACGACGTCCTCATCCTCGAAACAGCGCACGACGTGAACGATCGCATCAACCTCTCGCACGTTGGCCAAGAACTTGTTCCCGAGACCCTCGCCTTGACTGGCCCCTGCAACCAGCCCCGCTATGTCGACCATCTCGATGGCGGCGGGAATGATGGTGGAGGTTCCCGCCGACTCGGCCAAGGGTCCGAGCCGGGCATCCGGGACCTGCACGACACCGATGTTGGGGTCAATGGTGCAAAAAGGGTAATTGGCGGCCTCGGCTTTACGCGACTTGGTAAGGGCATTGAACAAGGTGCTCTTGCCGACGTTGGGTAGGCCTACGATTCCTGCTTGTAGCATGATGTGTGTATAAAGATGGAAAATGAATGAATAAGCAGAAATGGTCAAGGATGGTCGGCGTCCTAGCCATCCCTTTCTCGTTGACGGAAGTCCGTTCATCTTTAGCGTAGTTCCTTTTGTGGCGATAGTAGCTCAGTTGGTTAGAGCACCGGCTTGTGGTGCCGGGGGTCGCCGGTTCGAATCCGGTCTATCGCCCCATCTTTTGCTTTTTTTTCTTCTTTTTTGGGTAGACCTTGAGGCCTCGCATCCGAAGGTCTCCGAGAAGCTGGGTTTTTCCTACGGCCCGCATCCGCGACACGTTCTGGACGTCGTTACCTCGGACGCTTGTCGCAATGCTCCCGTGATCCTTTTTTTTCATGGTGGGAGCTGGCGCTGGGGCCAAAAGGACTACCACCGCGAAATCGGAAGGCAATTCGCCAAGAAGGGGGTTGTCTTCGCGACCGCGAACTATCGCCTCCATCCAGAGGTCACTTTTCCCTCTTTCCCCGAGGATGCGGCACGGGCCGCGTCTTGGGTGCGCAAGGAAATCGATTCGCATGGGGGAGATGGCGAGAATTTGTTCCTGATGGGGCATTCCGCGGGGGCTCACAGTGCCTGTATGGTCGCGTTGGATCCCATTTATCTCGCGAAATGGAAAGGGAATCTCTCGTGGATCCGCGGCGTTATCGCGATGTCCGCGCCCTACAAGTTCGATCCCGAAAAAGAGTTTCTCTATCGGTCCGTTTTTCCCGACTCACTAGATAGAAATTCAACCATGCCCGCCTACCGGGTCGGACGGAGGGAAGCTCCTCCTTTTTTCCTCATGCACGGTCGGTTCGACCCTCTCATCCGATACGAATTGAGCGAGGCATTTGCCAATGCGGTCCGGGAGTCGGGAGGGATTGCCCTCAACAAGGTTTATGCCTCGCACGGGCACTTTTCCCTGATCCGCAGGACCACTTCCTGGCACCTTTGGCCCCAACCTTTACTCAGGGACGTACTGGAGTTCGTCGAAACTCATGGGGAATCTGATTCCAAGAAGGAAGATCCTTCCTCCGCCTCGTCTACACAGATTGCATCGCCCGGAGAAGATCCTTGAAGCGTCGCCCTCTTCCTGCAAGAATACATAGCGTATTTTTCAGTCTTCGATTGACTTTATTGAGACTCTGTCTCAACTTCTTGTACTTTTGTTCCTATTCTCGACATGAAGCTTATTCTTACATCTCTTATTCTCGGTCTCTTGGCCGGTTTCTCGGCCTTCGCCGCCGAATTGAACGTCTATTCCCACCGTCATTACGATTCCGATGCGGTTTTGTTCGACCGGTTCACCAAGGAGACCGGAATCAAGGTAAACGTCGTCAAGGGTAGTGCCGACCAGTTGATTCAGCGCTTAATCAGCGAGGGAAAGAATTCCCCCGCCGACGTTCTTCTCACTGTCGACGCCGGCCGTTTGCACCGGGCTAAGGAGGCGGGGATTCTGCAACCGGTCCAATCTAAGAAGTTGCGACAAAACGTGCCCGCTCACATGTCCGATCCGCAAGGTCATTGGTATGGAATGACGGTTCGGGCCCGCGTTATCGTATACTCGAAGGAGAGGGTCAAGCCGAGCGAACTGACGACTTATGAGGATCTTGCCAAGCCAAGTTGGAGAGGCCGCATAGCCGTTCGCTCCTCGAGCAACATTTACAACCAATCTCTGCTTGCCTCCATCATTGCGGCAAATGGTCCCGACAAAGCGCTCTCATGGGCGAAGGCCGTTCGCAAAAACATGGTCCGCGCTCCTCGGGGAAGTGATCGCGACCAAGCCCGGGCAGTGGCCGCCGGTTTGGCCGATGTGGCCATCATGAATACTTATTACCTTGGCATCCTCGCCAATTCCGAGGTAGCCGAGGACCGGGAAGTAGCCAAGAAAGTTTCCGTATTCTTTCCCAACCAGAAAGGTCGGGGAGCACATGTGAACGTTAGTGGAGGAGGCGTCACCAGCAGCTCGAAAAATAAAAAGGAAGCGATCCAATTTCTTGAATTCCTCACAAGCCCAAAATCCCAAAATACCTTCGGTGAACAAAGTTACGAATACCCGGTCAAGATTGAGGCCAACCGTTCGGAGTTGCTCGAAAGCTGGGGGCCATTCAAGGCGGATAAGGTAAACCTGTCCATCCTTGGATCGAAGAATTCCGAAGCGGTCAAAATCTTTGATCGGGCCGGGTGGGAGTAACCTCACTCTGGATTGATCTCCTTACTCAGTTCTCCGAAAAAGTTATTTCGTAACTTAGGGCGCGAGTTTCGTTTTAAGCTCAATGCTTGGACGCTGAGTGCCCTCGTCCTTGGCCTGCTTGTATTCATTCCCATGGGGGAGGTCCTTTGGCAACTGACCGATCCGGCGGATAATTGGGAGCACCTGAAGGAGACTGTCTTGGGCAGGTACTTGAAGGATTCCCTGATTCTCGTCGCGGGAACGGTCTTTCTATCGGTTGCGGCTGGGGTGTCCTGCGCCTGGTTGGTTACCTGCTGTGAATTTCCGGGACGGAGGATTTTCGAATGGGCCTTGGTTCTCCCCTTGGCCGTTCCGACCTTTATCGCCGCCTACGCATATTTTGATCTGTTGGATATGCTGACGCCGCTTTTGATATGGGTTCGAATCAACGTCGGTCCCGACGTGATGATCTTTCTTGGCGACTTCTTGGTCTACCCGGTAACGGCTCTGGTCATGGCTTCCGTTCTTTATCCATACGTCTACCTTCTTGCCAGGGCATCATTCTCCAGGCAAGGGGGGCAAATGATCGAAGCCGCCCAAACCCTCGGATACAACCCGAAATCCATTTTCTTCCGGGTGGCCTTGCCCCTGGCCCGGCCTGCTGTCGTGGCTGGAGCCAGCCTGGTTATCATGGAAACGCTCAACGACTACGGGGCGGTCAAGCATTTCGGCCTTTCCACCTTTACGATCGGAATTTTCCGAACTTGGTTCGCCTTGAACGATATGGCCGGCGCACTCCGTTTGGCCGCCATGCTCATGCTATTTATCCTGTTCCTTCTTTTTCTTGAGAGGATCTTGCGCTCGGGGGCCAAATTCGATGAGGTCAAGAACGCCATCCGTCCCTTCCGCCGCTACCGTTTGAGCGTAGGCGGATCCATCCTGGCCATTCTTTGCTGCCTGCTCCCGCTTGCCTTTGGATTCCTCGTTCCTTTATCCCGCTTTTGCTTTTGGGCCAGCGCGACCTATGAGAAAATTCTTGACTATACCTTCGTCAATCTCGTGACGAACAGCCTTTCCTTGGCGGCTTGTTCCGGTGTTCTCATCGTAGCCTTTGCAACGTTTCTGGCCTTCGTCGGCCGTTATTACCTGAGCGCTGGGGTGCACGCGTCAAACCGCTTGGCCATACTCGGATACTCGGTTCCGGGCGCGGTAGTAGCGATGGGAATCCTGTTGGTCGCGGGCCAGTTGAACGTGACCTTCGACGTTCTTTTAACCGGTTCTTTCCTCACCTTGATCTTTGCCTATTTGATCCGATTTCTGGCCGTTGCCTGGCAACCGATCGACTCGGGAATGGAGAAGAATTGCGATCGTCTCAACGAGGCATCGAAAACGCTCAAGTCCTCTGCAATCTCTTCGCTGTTCAAAATCAACCTTCCCTTGATAAGGAGTTCCATGTGGGCAGCCGCCTTGCTCGTTTTTGTTGATACAATGAAGGAACTCCCCCTTACTCTCATTCTTCGTCCAACTAACTTCGAGACCCTTTCAACGCGTACCTACGACTTGACCAGCCAAGCTCAAATTCCCGAATCGTCCGTCCCGGCAATTTGCATAATCCTCGTCGTGGTCTTTCCGGTCATTTGGCTTAACCGGAAAATGGAAGCCCGCAGATGAGCGAATTACTTACAGTGCGGGAGGTTTCCAAAACCTTTGACTCGGGCGGTTGCCCCGCCGTCGACCATCTAAGCTTTGACTGTCGCAAAGGGGAGATCTTGGCCATTGTCGGAGGAAGTGGAAGCGGTAAGACCACCTTGTTGCGGATCATCGCCGGACTGGAGATTCCGGATTCGGGGGAGATCATGCTCGATGGCGAGCGAATCAACGGTCCGACGAATTTCCAACCGCCAGAGAAACGTGACTGTACCTTGGTTTTTCAGGACTTTGCCCTTTTCCCCAACCTGACGGTGTGGCGAAACGTTACTTTCGGGAAAGGCGCATCGGAGGATCCGGAGGGGCTTGAGAAATTGATGGCGATGGCGGAGATCTCAGACCTGCGCGACCGTTATCCGCATGAGATTTCGGGAGGACAGCAACAGCGCGTTGCCTTGGTGCGAGCCTTGGCGACGAAGCCCTTGCTGTTACTGCTCGACGAACCCCTAAGCCACCTGGATCCGGAGTTGAGGGAAAACGTGCGGAGGGAACTGCTTGACCTCTTGAGCGAAACCGGAGTTACCACTCTTTTCGTCTCACACGATACCGAGGACGCTCTCGCCATGGCGGACAAGGTGGTGGTGTTGAGGGATGGGAAAACGGAGCAAGTTGGAACTCCGGCCGAGGCATACCGAAAGCCGGCCAATAGCTATGTGGCGAAACTTTTTGGAAAAACCAACCTTCTTCCCGCGGAGTTGGTCGCAACTGGTCGACACCGCTTCGAAGATCCCGAGGGAGTTGGTGAACTGGTTTCAGTACGGCCCGGGGAATGGAGGGTCGTTGATCCCGCTCATGATTCCGATTCCCCCGTCCTTACGGGACGTGTGAAGTCAATCCACGATCGTGGAGGGCATCGGGAAATCCTGCTGGTCGGGGAGTGCTTCGAGGTCGTCGCGCGCCTTCCTCTGGATGTGGAGTCGGAGGTAGGCGGCGAACTCTCCATCACCTGCTGAGAGGTTTTCGGGGAGATCAGGGCTTGATGGCTTTCTCCGTGGCGAGGGCCTCGACAGCCCCACCGGAGTGTATTTCCTTTCCCGGGGGAGCGAACATGCCACCGAAGGCCCTCTCGCTAAACTTCGGTTGATCCTCGTTGAGTTCGAGGATGGCAAGCTTGATCAGACTCTGGTCCGACTCGTGGACCGATGCCCGGACACAGAGCAAGCTATCGGGTACCGGGCCCAATTTCTTAAGGATCCTCAGCCTGTTCCTTTGCTCCTTGCTCAGGCTGCCGTTCGATTCGAGGATTTCGTCGCTTACCGCCGCCGCTTCCACTTCCCCTTGGAGGAGTTTTTCAACCGCCGATAGATCTCCGGTTCCGAAGACGGTCTGGGAAAAGTAATCGGTAAGCGCAACCTCTGGCCCGATCAATTTACCAGCCGCTAAGTCGGAGACCGGAAGGAAATAACCCGGGAGGCTTGAGTTGCCGGAAAAGGCAACGGCCTTGCCGCGGAGTTGATCGATGCCGGAATAGTTGCCATCCTCTCGGAACAGCCATACTCCCTTGGGGCAGGAGCCTTCGACGCGGTAGGTTTCCAGAAGAATGGCCAAGGCTCCTCGTTTGACCTCGCGCATGGCGTTTTCGAGTGGGAGGCAGGCAAGATCGATTTCTCCCGAGAGGAGGGACTGTTCCACCGCAATACCCTGCCGAGGGACGATGACCTCTACTTTTCGCTTAAGCTTTTCGGAGAGGTAGCTCTCCAGACCGTCCCGGTAAGCGAGAGATTCGGATGGGTCACCGCTTGGCTCGAGGGCAAGGACGACCTTCTTGAGACTTAGTTCGTTGCCTTTGCGTATGGAGGATTCTTCATCCTGATCCAAGCCACACGAAGAGGTCAGAAGACAAAGGGAGGCGATAAGCCCCAAGGGGAAAACGCTTAAGGTTGTGGTCGGTTTAAGGTATTTATTCACGGATTCGTTCGTTTCTGTCCCGAGGTGGAAACAATGGCAAGTCAATCCCTGTCCGCAGGTAAAAGATCAAGCAAAGGCAGATGATTGGCTCAGGTCTCTTCCAGAAGGTCGGCAAGAACGTCTAGGGTGGTCTGGGTGGGGGAGCCTTGTTTCGCAATCCAGGCTCTGCCGGCAGAGCTGGCCGAGCGCCTGAGCTCTTCGTTGAGGGCAAGCTTGCGGATCATATCGAGAGTCTCCTCGGTATCCCGGGCCCTTAGGGCGGCTCCTTGGGAAAAAAGCTCCGAGCAGGTCTCCCTGAAGTTTTGGTAAGCCGGACCGATGACGAGGGGAATCCCAAGGGAAACGGGCTCGATGGGATTCTGACCGCCGCCGTTGGGAGGGAGTGTCTTCCCAACGAAGGCCAGATCGGCAACCCGGATCAAGCGAAACAACTCACCCGTGGTGTCGGCTAGGTAGACGATGGTTCCAGATTCGGCTTTCCTTTTATGGGTGCGAAGGTTGAAGCTAAGCCCGGAAGCGGTCAGGGTGGCGGAAATTTCCTCTCGCCTTTCCGCATGTCTGGGCACAAGCAAGAGACGCGCGTCGAGCCCTTCCTTCCTAAGGCTCTCAACGGAATCCAGCAAGGCCTCCTCTTCACCCGGCCAAGTTGAAATTCCCACTATGACCAGAGAGTCGTTGGAGAAGCCGAACTCAGCCAGGAGCTCCTCCTTCCCCTGGGCGCTGGATGGAAGGTCAGGGATGGCGTCCACCTTGAGGTTGCCCGTGACCCGGACCTGTCCAGACCCGAGCCCGAGGCTAGTCCATCGCTCCTGCTGCTTCTCGGATGAAGCGAGGATACGAACATGAGGAGGAAGGAGAAGACGATGGAGGAATCTCAGGAGCTGGAGTCTCCCGAGGGATCGGTCGGAAAGACGGGCATTGATGATGGCGAAGGGGACGCCGTACGTTTTCGTCTGTCTCATGTGCTCTGGCCAGAGTTCGCTGTCGACGGTAAGGGCCATGTCGGGCCGGATGCGCGACCAGGCGAGCTTGGAGAAAGGCAGCCAATCGAGAGGAAAGGGACCCTGCGCCAGAACCTTGCCCCCATATTTTTCCTCCGCTATGGACAAGCCGGTGCTGGTGGTTCCACTCAGGACGATTTCCAACTTGGGGTCGGCAAGCAGGTTTTCGAGCAGTTTTCCGATGGATGACAATTCCCCTACGCTGACCGCTTGGATCCAGATTCTGCGAACCCCTTTTTTCTTAGGCGGGAGCTTGGGCCAGAGGCCGATCCGATAGGAGACTTTTCTGCCGTACCCGCCACGCCTGATCATGCGACGCAGGTAGTAGGGGGCCAGGAGAAGGGAGAGAACGGGGTACAGTATTCGGTAAATCCAAATCACCATCAAAGAGTCGTCGTATTGAGCTTTACCGTTGCCAAGAAGGTCCTGCTTTGGGAAACATTCACACTTGAAACCTTATGGATACTCCTGATCGAATCGCGAAGCTTTTCTCGGATTGCAAAGAAAAAGGGCGGGCCGCCTTCGTTGGCTACGTGTGCGCATGTGATCCTGATTTCAACACTTCCCTGCAGATTAGTCGATCCTTGATCGATAACGGGGTCGATTTGCTTGAGCTCGGGGTTCCTTTTTCGGATCCCCTTGCCGATGGCCTGACCAATCAGTTGGCGGCCCAGCGGGCCCTTGAATCCGGTTGTCGCCAGAGCGACGTTTTCCGGCTTGTTTCCGAGATCCGGTCCTTTTCGGAAGTGCCCATCGTTTTCTACACATACTACAACCTGATTTTCTCACAGGGGGTGGAGGAGTACGTGGGCAGGGCCATGGATGCAGGGGTGGACGGCCTTCTCACCTTGGATTTGCCTCCCGAGGAGGCTGGGGAACTGGTGGATTCCTCAAGTAAGGTGGGTATGAAGAACGTCTTTATTATTGCGCCGACCACGCCCGAAGACCGGATCCCTACCATCGTGGAAAAAGCTTCCGGTTTTCTGTACTACGTTTCGCGTGAAGGAGTCACCGGCGAGAGAAAGGATTTGGCCTCTGACCTGGACCGCAGAATTGAAGCCATCCGAAAGTATAGCGACCTGCCCGTGGTGGTCGGTTTTGGCATCTCCAGCCCCGAGCAGGTTGGGGCCGTGGGTCGGGTGGCGGATGGCGTGGTGGTCGGGAGCGCTCTGGTCAATTGCATTTCCGAGAATCTAGACGAACCCGGTTCCATTCCCGCCGCCATCGGTGCCCGCGCCGGTTCTCTGGTTGCCGGCTTGGGGCCTGGTTGAGGGTGGCAAAGGGCTATGGCTCTGGGACCGACTCTCTATTTTCTTGGTGGAGTCACGGCATCCGGGAAATCGGGTTTGGCCCTCAAGTGGGCCGAGGAGAACAACGCGGAAATTCTCTCCTGCGACTCGATCGCGATCTACCGGGGAATGGATTTAGGGTCGGCCAAGCCGACCTGTGAGGAAAGGGAGCGCGTGGCTCATCACGGGCTGGACCTGACCGTCGTTGGCGATGGCTATGACGTTTCGCGCTATTTGGAATATTCGCGGGCCGTCGTCGAGCAAGTCTACTCTCGGGGGCGTTCACTCCTGGTGGTAGGCGGAAGCGGGTTTTATCTTCAGTCCTTTTTCGAGCCGGTCATCGACGAGGTAGAAGTAACCGACGAGATCCGGACCGAAGTCCGGGAGCTTTTTGACCAGGAAGGAATAACGGGCTTGCTTGCGCAACTCGACTCGTTCAATGCCGGGGAGCCCCTCGAGTTGGACCGCAAAAACCCGCAGCGCCTAATCCGCGCCCTTGAGAGATGCTTGGGCTCGGGCTTAAGGCTTTCCGAATTGAGGAGCAGGTTCCGAGCTCTACCTACTCCCTTCTCCGGTTATGGAAAGAAACGGATCTGGCTGGATAGGACTGATGCCGATCTTTCCTCGAGAATAGAGGAGAGAACGAAGGAGATGATCAGTAGGGGACTAGTCAAGGAGACCGAGGCTCTGGTTGCCGAAGGACTCCTTGAGAATCATTCGGCTTGTTCTTCCGTCGGTTACAGGGAGTGCTCAGCCTTTCTGCGGGGTGAAATTTCCGAGGCTGATCTTGCTCCATCCATCACAAGGTCAACTCGCCAACTCGTCGCCAAGCAGAGAAAATGGTTTCGCAAGGCTTTCCCCAGAGAATCACGCCTTCTTCTCGAAGAGGGCTACCAGCTCGCGACGACGGACTTGAAATGGAGTTCGGGCGCTTGACCCTTTCGTCTCGTTGCCCTAGGCTTCGGGACTAGTCTCCCATTACTTAGCCCACCGATCATAGACAATGAAGCCGCTTCATTCAATCCGCATCATCGCGAATGCCTCGAAGGATGGGGCGGAGAAAGCCGCCTTGGACCTTAAGAAGCTCGCTGATGCTCATGGAGCGGAAGCTTCGACTACCGTAGAATTTCCCCCTCCCGACGGTTTTCTTGAGGGTGCGGATGCGTGTTTCGTGGTGGGCGGAGACGGGACTTTGCTCAACGTTATGCGGGAGGCGGTCCTTTACGACGTGCCCGTTGCCGGCATCAGGCATGGCCAGTTGGGCTTCCTCGCCACCTTTTCCCCTGAGGAAATGCACCAAAAGATTCCCAGCCTCCTAGAGGGATCCTACCGGGTTAGCAGGAGAAGCATGCTGAGTTATTCCGACGGACAGGGACGCTCGAACCGAGCCTTGAACGACCTAGTGATCAAAAGCGGGACCAACGGAAAGCTGGGGCGATTCTCGGTTTTCGAGGAGCAAGAGCAGGTAGCTGAATATGCCTGCGACGGAATCGTGTTCTCCACACCCACTGGTTCTACTGCCTATAACTTGGCCGCTGGCGGTCCCATCGCCCATCCTGAGGCTAAGGTTGTCCTGATGACCCCCATCTCCGCCCATACTTTGACAAGTCGAAGCGTGGTTTTCCCTTCCGGGGTTACTCTTCTGGTTCAACCGGAGAGGAATCCCGACCAGCCCTTGGTCTCGGCGGATGGACAGAGTGCGTTTGGTGATTCGCCTGACTTCCCCCTTGAGATAACGGTTGCCTCGGAGACTTTTCCCCTCCTTGAGGAGTTGAGTCATTCGCATTTTCATCTTTTGCGCAACAAACTAAAGTGGTAAGCCCCCTTTGGAAATTGATTGATTCCTTATTATGCTTTCGTCCGGGACTCGCATTGGGCCAACCAGAATTCTTTCCTGGCTAGGGGAAGGATCCACGGGGCAGAGTTATCACTGTGAGGCGACGGAGGGTGTGGACCGCGGATCCCTCCTTTACGTCAAGCTGATCCCTCGGGAAATTTCCGAGAAGAACGGGTTCGAGGACTTCTTTCAGCAGGAATGCCAGACCCTTGAGCAGTTGGAGGGTCCCGGGATTTGGCCTATCATGTCCTTCGGCATCATGAAATGGAAGCATTGGGTTGCCTACGAATGGCTTGAAGGCGATCGCGTTTCTTGTTCTCCCGTGAATCAGGATGAGGAGGCCGAATCTTCCCAGGTCAGAAGTGTACGTTCCTTGGCCGATCTCATGGAGCTTGCCCCTGAGAAGTTAACCCCATCACTTTTGCTTGCCTTCATGATAGACCTGCATCGTGGCATTTACCGAATCCACCAGTCCGGCATAGCACATGGAAACCTTAAGCCGAGCAACGTCTTGGTTCGATTGAACGAGGCGGGTGGGGGTGAAGCATGGGTCACCGAACTCGGTTTTTGGAGGTTGGTTAAGTTTCGATCCATTGGAATGGAAGAGCCTTCAAGTTCGGAGGTCTCCCACTTGAACCAGGATGGTCTGATCTCCCTCGAGGAGGGTACCCGCTACAGGCCAGCTGGTGTTTCCGAGCGGGACATGCCCGAAGGCTCATGGGATATATCCGCCTTTGGTAAACTCGTTCAGTGGGCAATAGGTTTGGCGGATCAGAATTCCCAGAATTGGACGGAATGGAAGGCTTGGGCGAAGCGGGCATCGGATAACGGGCAACCGGATGCATTTCCTTCCGTTGCCCATTCCATGCAGGCCTTGCCGGGTATCGGGGATATTTCGGAATACGGCGTAAAGATGGAGGAGATTTCCGAGGAACTGAAGTTGGACTTGGAGGCCTTGAAGGCAAAGAGGGAGCGGGAGTGGGCTTTGTCCGAAAAACTGGGAAACCTTCGTTTCCGCAGGAACATGACTGGCTTGGCCAGTCTGCTGTTCCTTTCCATGTATCTTTTTTCTTCTATTTATCTATTCTTTCAACCGGCTCCTTGGACCGAGTATTCCTTGGAAGACAATGCCGATAGTTATCAACTAGGTGCCGGTTTATGGAGTGGGGATGCCTGGGGAATCGTACCTTCTGCCTACGATGAAAAGGGGGAGGGAGGACAGGATGTGGTCGGCAAATGGGAAAGGGAAGACGAGCTATTCAAGCTGAGCTTCCGCCGTTTCAAGAAAATCAACGACAAAGAGAGCGGAAAGAAACTCTGGCAGTTCATCGGAACCGGGAGCACCACCCCCGATGACTACGTCGTCTGGCATGATTACCTCCTTTACGATCGGTCCAGGGAAGCCCTGATCCTTGTCAAGCGAGTCAATGAAGACGACGTTTTTATACCTGGCCGCGAAGGGACGCGTCCGGTTATGCTCTATCCCGAGAAGAGCATCAAGAAAAGCGGCAGGAAGATCGAATCCGCTGAGATTGCCTTTTTTCGGGAGGATGAGGGGGGCGTCAGTTGGACCATGTTTTTCGGCTTGGGATTCCTTTTGGCCTGCTCCATCTATTGGCGCGAAGTAATTAAGCTGAAGGCCGAACAAGTCAAAAGTGTTGAATAGCCCGCGGTCTTTTACTTGGATGGTCGACTGATGAACGCTGACTCGAAGTTTTTCCGGTTTTGCCTTTTGTTGGTCCTCGTTTTTCCGTGCTCCTGTTCGGTGGAATCTCCCGATGGAGCCTTCAAGGGAGAAATCAGGGACTGGGTCCACGAGGTATTCGCGGGTACCCTAACCACCGAGGGGATGGATTGCGAGCTCGTCCTGACGTTTCGGCAAACCCCGGAGGGCATGCCCGCCGAGATGAGCTTTGCCCAACCCGGAAAGACTCCCGTCCTCCGCTCGGGTGTTTGGGAGGTCGGTGACGGCGAGCGCGTCCTGCGCTTTTCCGATGGCAAGGAACCATCCGAATATTTCCTGATCAAACGAGGCGTGCGCTTTGCCTTTCAGACCAAGGAAGGGATCAGCAATGAGGACGGTTCCCCTGTCCTGCTGATGAGAAACGAAGGTCTTTCCCGCAAGGAATCCTATCCGCTAAGGATTTCCTTTTTGGAGGATGGCAAGGCTAAGGTCGTTGGCGGGGTCTCGGAAAATTCACTTTTCGGTGACTGGAAGTTGGCCTCCGGCAAGATCCTCGTCTCGGTCAAGTCTTCCGGGAAGATGCCCGTCTCGGCCGATGGGATAGAGACCGGCGAAGAGGGTCATGAGGAAACCTATCGTTATTTCCTCAGCTGGTCCGAGGGAGCCTCGGACCAGCTTGAGTTGGAGAAGATCGTCGTCCTTCGCCCATTCCTTAAGAAAGACGGTTCCAAGAGGCAGAGCTGGATGAGCTCCCTGATCTTTAAGAAGCAGGAACGCCCAAGGCTGAGGAAAATCTGATAAATTCCTCAAGCGACGGGCCCTTTCAAAGGTTTGACGTTATTCTCCCTATCTCCATGATTAACTCCTTTTGCATATAGCCGTACAATGATTACAGCCCTTCAAAACTTCATTTCCAGAAAGGGGAAGATTTTTTTCATCCTGCTTCTTTTTGTGGTAGTCGTCTCCTTCGTTCTTTACTTGGCTCAGGGGTCCTCCGTCTTCGACCTGTTGCCCAATCCGAACAAGCAAACCGAGGAGTTCTATGGCTACGACCTGAACGACCCAGACCAGATGAGGTCCCTCGGGGCTCAGAACAGGGTGGCTTCCGATTTCGGCATGCTCGTGGGTCCGACCGGCGAAGTGATGGAAAAGGCGGACCGCAATTATCAGCAATTCATGCAAGCCCAACTGCAAAGAATGTTTGCTTCCGGATCTCAGGATCCCAGCCGTACCACCCAGTTGCAGTATCTCTTTCAAGCCCTCCAGTCCTGGCCCTATCAGCCCAAGCGCACGAAGGTTCGCAGGATTGCCATGGCGGGGGCCTATGACCCTGAGTTTTTTCAGGCTTCCCTCCGGGCAAAGCTTGTCATGGATGGACAGGCGGAGGCTTGGGGGCTATTGCCTCTTGGGGAAAACGTTCCTGCCGTCAATGATTTCTTTCTCAAGTTTCTCGGGAACTCGAATCCATTCCTGCAAGATGACGACAACCGGACCCAGGCCTTTCGGAACGTCGGCCGGGCCCGTGGATTTGGAATTAGAGGGGTCGAGACTGTGTTGTACTCGTATTTCAGGGCCAGCATGGTCGACGACGTCTATCATCAGGCTGGTTACGTGCTCGATGAGGAGGCCCGCATCGATTTGCGTATGAATGATTTCGCATGGGATGCGGAAAGCCTGGTCGTTAGCCCCGACGACCTGAACTTTACCTTTCCTCCGCTTTTCGGGCTCAAGGTTGCAGCTATGCCCAAGGCGGGCGAATCCCTGCAAGTCTCTTACGACGGAAAGAAGAAAACTTTCGTATTCGTCGATCAGCTCGATGAGATCAACGCAACCGACAGGATTCAGGTTCCTGCCGGCAAAAGTCCTTCCGAGGCCCTGGCGAACCTCTCCTCCACGCTTCAGAGGCAGGACTTGGGTTTTTCGGTATCTCAAAAGGGGGCCGAGGAGCTTGAAATCACGCCACTGGAGGACAGGCTGCCCCAAAACTCTCCAGTCCTCAGTTCCTCTTCTTCCGCGCTATCGGTGGAGGATCGCTTGTCCGAGGAACTTATGAGTTTCCATGAGAAGAGGAAGAACGACGAGGCTTTTTCGGAGCCTGCACGTACCTTTGCCGTTGCCTTGACCTTCCGCACCGAGGACTTTCGTTCCGAGCCGGAGGAACCAAGCGAAGCCTTTATGCGGACCCACTTCGAGGACAACAAGGCAATCTTCGCCCCACCTCCACCACCGCCCCCACCACCCCCGCCATCGCCTCTCCCCTTGCCGCAGGATGGCAATGGAACTGCCTTGCCCGCAGGGCCCCAAGGCCCCGTTGGTCCTCCCGAGGCTAACGCAAGTGACCCTGCCGGCATAACTCCCCTTTCCATCCCGTCATTGGATCTCAATGGTTCGGTTGCTGAGGAAGTCCGCTTTGAGGACGTGCGAGAGGAGGTTCGCCAGAGAATCATTGAAGGACGGAGGATTGATGCCGAGAGGCTTGCCAATGACCTTGCCCGTGATTCGGCCTTTGAATTCCTAGTCGATATAAACGAACTGGGTGACAAACTTGGGCGCAAGTACAATTCGAACTATGAGAAAATAAGAAAATCCCCGGAGTTGCTTGAGTTACTTGCCAAGAGTGGAGCCCATTCCCAGAAGATCGATTTCTCCGAGAAGGACATGGGAGCCAGGGCCTTGAGGCTGGGGCTGGAAAGAAGGGAAAGCGAGAAGAGGAGTAACCGGGAGCCTCTTCTGGAGGTTGCCTCCCTCAATGAAAAACTTTTCTTTACCCGTTCGGTTCGTAAGTCCAGAGCCGGATACACGGTGTTTATTTTCGACCGCAAAACCCCGGCGGGACCGGGTATCTATGGAAACGCTTCCTTTGCAGACCTGTACGGAGGCTATGCTTCCGAGCTTAAATCAGATGCTTTTGCGGAGCTTGTCGACCAGACGCTGGACACTTTGCAGGGCGATGAGAATGCCTCTTTTCCATCCATCGGGAATTTGGTGGAGATCAAGAGAAGAGGTTCCCGTATGCTCGAGGGATACTACGAAGGGCTGAATGCCAGAATCGGAGCCAAGCTCCGGCAACTTGAGGAGGAGAGGGGAGTGATTTCAGCCGCAGAGAGGGAATCCAATGCGACTCCCTTGCAACTTGCCCGAAAAGGAGCTATTGACGAGGAAATAGAGAATATTCGTTCCAGACAGGCCCAGGCCGATGAGGAAAGGGCCCAGGCCGAGCGCTTGTCGGATGCCTGCCCCGTCTTGATTCCCGATGGTAAATGGACGGAACTTGAGCGAACCGCCGAGTCGGCAACCTTCGTTCGTCTCAAGGGAGTCTATACCTCAAGGGGGCCTGGGAAGGATTCATCTGAACGGGACGACAGGGGTAGTGAACTCCAGTTTGCCCGAGCCGAGCTGGTGCGTGATCTTCTTTTGCGGGACCTGATGGACCGGGAACTCTCCGAGGAAGAGGAAGACTAGCCCTTGCTCTTTCGCCAACCGAGGAAAAACTCGAGGTTTCCATCTGCTCCCCGGGGATTGGACTCCGATTCCGCAAATAGTTCCGCTCCATCAAGTTCGCGACCTGCGAACTGCTTGATTTCATGCAGAGTCCTCCATTGAACTTTTCGGTCCCGGATTACCCCGCGCCCTTGGTCGGCTTCCTTTTTGGCGCATTCGAACTGCGGTTTCACCAAGGCGACCAGCATGCCGCCTGAGGAAACGAAGGACCATGCCTTGGCCAGTACCTTGCGCAGGGAGATGAAGGAGAGATCCATGACTACCAATCCGAAGAGAGGCTGAGGCAAATCTTCGGGCTTTAATTGCCTGAGGTTGGTTTTCTCGAGGTTCGTGATGCGAGCATCGCTCCTGAGTTTGTAGTGAAGTTGTCCATGTCCCACGTCTACGCAAGTTGCGGAGACGGCCCCTTTCTGTAGTAGGCAGTCCGTGAATCCCCCCGTGGAAGCTCCAAGATCGAGAACTTCCAAGCCTTGAGGGTCGATGGCTTGTCCTTCAATGAAGCCTGCCATCTTGAGACCGCCTCTTCCGACGTAGGGCATGGGTTGTTCTACTGTGAGGATTGAACCGGAGGGGAGCATCCTTCCCGATTTGTCTATGCGCTCAGTACCCAACCTGACCTTCCCAGCTAGGATGTAGGCTTGGGCCTTGGATCTGCTTTCACACAGTCCCAAGGCCACCAACAGTTCATCCGCTCTAGTCTTGCCTTCCTTTTTCACAAGGGAAGATCAACCGAAATTCATTCTTGGTGCAATTCCGGATTCCCGGAAATGTCGATAACGATGTCGCGGAAAGAAAAAAATTAAAAAAACTATTGACCGTTGTGGGTTAAAATGTCAGAAGGTGGGTTAAAGTGGAAATAAGTGGTTAAAACGTTGATAAGTTATGGAGGATATCGCCATACCCTTTTTTGCGGGGAAGTATACTCACACCTTGGATGCCAAGGGGAGGGTTACGATTCCTTCCAAGTGGCGCATACCAGGGGGAGAGAATACCTACTTGGCTCTCCCAAATCCAAACGGCTACATAGACGTCTATCCTCCCAAGATGGTTGCCAGGCTCGAGGAAATCGTGGCTTCCATCAAGTTGAGCGACCACGAGAAGCAGATCAAGGCAATGGAACTTTTTTCGCAGGCCGATTCCTTCGGTTGCGACAAGCAGGGGAGGATCAACTTGGGCGAAAGCCTGCGGGCGCACGCGGGTATAGGTGGAAAGGCTGTCTTTACTGGCAGTTTGCGGCATTTCTCCATCTGGTCCGAGGAGCGATACGACGAAAGGGAGTCGAGCAAACCGCTGAATGTTTTTGATGCGATGAGTGAGTTGGGGTTATGATTCTTCGACACAAGCATAGGGCGACTTTTAGGGTGGTCGTCCAGCGAAGGGGAATATGTGCGGAGATTGCCCCACTCGCTCTCGTTTCATCTTTAGGGGTTTCGGGATCATGGGGGTGTGTTGATGTATTGCGGTTCGATTGAGTTCGTCTGCTCGCCTGCGATGATAAGGCACGTACCGGTCCTGCTCGACGAATGCATGGAGCATCTGAAACCTGAGACTGGTGGGTCATTCGCCGACTTAACCTTCGGTGGAGGTGGCCACAGCAGGGAAATTCTTAAGGCAAACCGTGAAAATACTCTGTTGGCGCTGGATTGTGATCCGGATGCCAGGGGAAGAGCCCGAGAGTTGGAGAATGATTTTGAGGATCGTTTCAAGTTTTGTGACTTGGGCTTTCAGGATATGGACCAAGTTTCCTCGGCGGCCGAATTCGATGGGGTCTTGATGGATTTAGGTATCTCCTCCTTCCAGTTGATGGAGCCCGAGAAGGGCTTTTCCTTTCGCTTGGATGCTCCCATCGACATGCGACTGAACCCAAGGGTGGGCCAAAGCGCTGCGGAATTCCTCGAAACGGCGTCCAGGGAGAGCTTGGTTCGGGCGGTTAGGGAATATGGCGAGGAGCGGAGATGGAACCGAGTAGTTAATGCAATTCTTGAAGCAAGGGGAACGGGTGCTCTTGAGAGGACTATTAGTGCCGCAAGCATAGTGTCCCGAGCTGTCGGGGGAATCAAGTCTAGGCAACGCATTCATCCCGCCACCAAGACCTTCCAGGGGATCAGGATTGCCATAAATGGTGAACTTGAGGCTCTTGCTACCGCTTTGCCCAAGGCGTTCAGCGCCCTCAGGGCAGGTGGTGTTCTGGTTGTAATCTCTTTTCATTCCCTTGAGGATAGGATCGTGAAGCGCTTCATGCGCAAGATGGCGGGAAGGCCCGAGCATAGGGCTGACTCAAGGTTTCAGCAGGACCGCACGGTCTACGCCGAACTTTTTCAATCCAAGGCGATCTTCCCAACCAAGGAGGAGGTTGAGCGTAACTCCAAGAGCCGTTCCGCCAGGCTTCGCGTCCTCAAGAAGATCGTTCAACCCGGACTGTAGTCTTATGGCTCTAACAAAGAATGGAAACCGTTTGCCTCTGGTTGTGGGCGTACTTGCAATGAGTTTTTTCGGGATTGGTGCTTTGAGCATAGTATGGCTCAGGATGGAAATCTCAACCGTTGCCAAGCAATGTGGAAAACTGGAGGACGAAAGGGAAATCGTTTCGAGGGAAGTGCAGGAACTGAGGGGGCAGAAGTCAAGATCTCTTCGCCCATCTACACTGGCCAGTATGGTTTCCGGGCGCCTGTCGATGTTGCCTGATTCACGGACAATTTACGTTTCGGCTCCGGATATGTCGGCAAGGCTCGGAGACGGGAGAGGGGCCAGGCGAGGCAAATCGTATGGATCACAAGGAGAGTTTGCCGGGACACGGTAGGATGAAAAGTCTCTTCATCTCTCCTTTTCGTTTCTACCTCATTTTTTTCGCTGTCTCGTTTGCCTTTTGCTCCTTGGGCGGAAGACTCGTATATCTTCAGGTTTTCAAGTCCGACGGCTACTCCAAGCTGGCAAACGGCGCCCGCAAGAATTTTATTGAGGTAAAGGCGAGGAGAGGCGACGTCGTCGACTCCAAGGGAAACCTTTTGGCCACCACAAGATCGGTCGTCGAGGTGGGGATAGATCCTCACTCGGTGAATCCGAGTTCCCGCATGAAGTTCGGCCAGTTGGCCAACCTGCTAGACATCCCCGTCAAAGACGTAACGGCTGCTTCGGAAAAGTTAACCAGAAGGGTAGGGCTGGAAGGCAAGGAGATCCGTGAAGTGAGATGGGTCAAGCTTAAGGAGGAGGTGAGCGAAGACGTCTACAGGGAAATCCAAAAGCTCGAGATCAAGGGAGTTTACGGTAACTACAAGCATTCCAGGCTTTATCCGAATAGGAGGATGGCGTCACATTTGTTGGGCTTCGTTAACAAGGAAGGCACTCCTGCGATGGGAGTCGAGAGGTATGCGGATTACTACTTGAAGGGGCAAGACGGATGGAGGGAGAGCGAAAGAGACGGAAGGCGTAGGGAAATGCCTCAGCACAGATCCTTTGAGGTCTCGCAACGTGACGGATTGAACGTCGAGTTGAGCATTGACCGAATGATTCAAGACATGGTCGAGAGTGAACTGAAAGCAATCGTAGAGGAATACGAACCAGTCAGCGCCAGCATTATCGTGAGCGATCCGAGGACCGGGTATGTGCTGGCCTTGGGCAATGCACCGGATTTCGACCCAAATCTTTTTTACGAGTCCGAGCTTGGAGATCAGCGCAACAGGGCCTTGTCCGACGTATACGAACCGGGTTCAACCTTCAAGATAGTGGCCGTCAGCGGGGCGATGAACGAAGGACTGGTAGCCCCGTCGGATATAGTGGATTGTTCAGTGGCTAGCGTTCAGCGTGGTTCAAGGATAATGAGACTCCCGAGCGACGATCATGCCTTGGGCCGGATAACGGTTAGCGAAGTGGTTCAGAAATCCAGCAATCGCGGTGCCGCTCAACTGGGACTGCTGCTTGGATCTCAGAGGCTGTACGAATATTGCAAGGCTTTTGGTTTCGGTGCGTCGACCAACTTTGGGATTGGAGGCGAGAGAAACGGAGTCCTTCATCATCCCAAGCGATGGGATGGTCTGACTATTACTCGCTTGCCCATGGGGCATGCCGTAAGCGCCACGCCGATGCAGGTTCATGCATCCATCTCATCCGTAGCGAATCAAGGGATCCTGATGAGACCGCAATTCATAAAGAGGGTGTTTGATGCGGAGGGTAAGACGGTCGTTCCCTTTAAGCCCAAGCCAGTCCGCAGGGTGGTGAGTTCGGCCGTTTCCGAAGACTTGACGAAGATGCTGGTAAGCGTGGTCTCAGTAGAGGGGACGGCAAGAAGAGCGCGCTTGAGCGGTTTCGACGTTGCTGGCAAGACCGGAACAACCAAGAAGTTGGTGGAGGGCAGGTATTCGAATCGGCATCACATAGCTTCCTTCGTGGGATTCTTTCCCGCGGAGGATCCGCGGATCGTAATGACCGTCGTGGTCGACGAGCCCAAGATGAAAAATGGCTTAACCGGATATGGTGGAGTCGTGGCGGCCCCGGCATTCTCTAGTATCGGAAGGAAAATCATCGGCTATATGGGCCTTAAGCCAAAACCTTCCCGGCAACAGAGCCTTGCCAATCGGCCCCCAGGCGGCCGTTCGGCTTTGTAAGTTTCATCTATCGCAATGAATACACAAAAAAATACTAAGGAAACGATTGACGGAGTGCACGAAAGATTCAATGGGGCAGTGACCTTGCGTGATCTTGCCGGGAGTCAGGCTCGGTATGTGCAGGGATCGGGTAAAACGCGCGTAACGAGCTTAGTTACCGATAGCCGAAGGGTTGTACCCGGATCCGCATTCTTTGCTTTGCCCGGTTTGCGTACTGATGGAAACGAACATTTGCAGGAAGCGCTGGACCGGGGCGCCAAGGTAATTATTAGCGGAAGGGACGAGATCGATTTGCCGTTGGGAGTTACTGGGTTGAAGGTGGACGATCCGAGACTTGCCCTAGCTGAATTCGCGAGGCGTTATCATGGGACTCCGGATTCCGTCCTCCGCGTAGTAGGTATTACCGGAACCAACGGGAAGACGACCGTAAGTACCCTGACGAGACACTTGATGGAACGGCCCGGGAGACCGGTCGGATTGATAGGTACCGTACGATATCACTTGGGGGACAGGGAAATCCCTTCATTTAAGACGACACCAGAGTCATCGGACCTGTTTGCTCTTTTGAGAGGCATGCTGGCGGCAGGATGCTCGGAAGCGGTGATGGAAGTGAGTTCCCATGGAATTCATCAAGCTAGAGTCGCCGGCTTGGGCTTGGAGGTAGCGGCATTTCTAAACCTTACCCGGGACCACTTGGATTATCATGGGAACATGGAAAGCTATTTTCGGGAGAAAAGAAAAATCTTCAATGGGGCGAACGGAAGCCTTCCGAAGATTGCCGTAATCAATGGAGATTGCCCTTATGGCAGAAGACTGATCGAGGAGCTCCCCCCTCAGGTTCAGGTTCTCTCTTTCGGACTGGAGAATGATAATCACTTTCGAGCCAAGAACCTTAGCCTGCAGTCGGGCGGATCTGAATTTATCTTGGAAGCTCCCGCCGGCACGATGGTCGTGACCAGCCCGCTTATCGGCAGCTATAATGTCATGAACGTCTTGGCCTCCTTTGCAATCCTGCATGCCCTGGGGCATTCGGTTCCCGATGCGGTTCGGAAGGTCGGGGCCTTCGAGGGTGTGGACGGAAGAATGGAAACGGTGGAGGGTGGACAATCCTATCAGGTGGTGGTGGACTATGCCCATACGCCCGACGCCTTGCGGAATGCTCTCGGTATGCTGAGGGAATGCACGGAAGGAAAATTGCATCTCGTATTCGGTTGCGGTGGAGACAGAGACAAAGGCAAGCGGTTGGAAATGACGAAGGTTGCCTGTGCGGGTGCGGACAAGGTCTGGGCAACGGCCGACAACCCTCGCACGGAATCGCAGAACGATATTTTCCGCGATATGCGCAAGGGTTTGTCCAAGGGCGCGAAGATTTCCTTCGTCGAGGATCGCAGACGGGCTATAAGCTTGGCTTTGGATGCGGCCCAGGCAAAGGATATCGTCTTAATTGCCGGCAAGGGCCATGAGACTTTCCAAGAGGTTCAGTATACCGCCATTCCTTTTGACGACCGCTTGGTTGCGGGAGAGTTGCTCGCCGCAAAATTGTTGTCAGCCTAATGCCTATTTTCGATCCAGAGTTACTTTCGAAATGGGCCCGGGGCGACTGGAAGGAGAGACCCGGCGAAGAGATAACGGGTTTTTCCATCGATAGCCGGACGATTTCAAAAGGCGACATGTTCGTTGCCGTTTCGGCCGAGCGCGATGGTCATGATTTTTTGAGGAGCGCGCAGGAGAGCGGAGCGGTTGCCGGATTGGTGGAGAGGCTTGACCTTACGGTGCCTTTGCCCCAGTTGGTTGTGGATGATACCCTAGCCTCGTTTCAGGGAATAGCTTGTGAACACAGGGGCAACTTCACCGGCAAGGTAGTAGGCGTTACAGGGAGTTGCGGCAAGACTTCGACTAAGGACGCTCTAGGCTTGTTGATGGGAGCCGATACCTTGTGCACGGAAGGAAACTTGAATAATCATCTCGGGGTGCCGTTGACCCTTCTGAGGATGAACAACGATTTCCACAGGTATGCCATCGTTGAGGCCGGCATTAACCAAGTTGGGGAGATGAGCACACTTGCTCGGACAATCTCACCCGATCTGGTTATCGTAACGGTTGTCGGACATTCCCATCTGGAGGGACTTGGAAGCATTGAGAACGTAGCTAAGGAAAAGGCTCTCCTTTTCGAGGATTCTCCCTCCGCTCCGCTCGTTCTGTTTCCCGAGGACTGTCTTTCCTATGAAAATTTTCTCAAAAGGCGCGAATCGGGGGTCAATCACATCGTCCTCCGAGAAGGAAAGCCTTCGCACCCCCCGCTTGCCACCGAAGCCTTTTACTCCATTTGGACTGAAACAAACAAGAACGGAGGCTCGTTGTCGCTTGGGCTTTGGCGACACGGGTCTCCGTTTCTTTCCTTCTCCTTGCCCGCCGTTACTGCGGGGATGGCGAGGAACGCGGCGCTGGCAGTAATGGCGGCCTGTGAATTGGGTGTTTCGGTCCAAGAAATTTCTGAACGCCTACCCCAATATCGCCCCTCGGCCTTGCGAGGCAGACGCTTCCAAGGCCGGGGGCGAACCTATTTGCTTGATTGCTACAATGCCAACCCCGCCTCCATGAAGGATTCTTTGTCCTTCTTCAAGAACCAGTGGCCGCATGAAGCCAAATTATACGTTCTGGGCGGCATGGAGGAACTCGGGGAGGAAGGGCCCGCGCTTCATCGGGCCGTAGGGGCGGAAATCGAGGTCATGGAAAAGGATGCCTTCATTCTGATGGGGGAAAAAGCCTCCTGGATGGCAGAGGGTATTCTTGAGGCAGGGGCCAGTGACGAGCAGGTCATTGTCTTGAACGAAATCGACGACGCGAGGCCGATCATTGAAGATTTTGACGGCTCAGTTCTCTTCAAGGGTAGTCGGCTGAACAGGCTGGAAGAGCTTTTGCCTGCGTGGGCAGTCGATGCGGAAGCAGTGGAGGATGCAGTTGAATGCTAAGTTATCTGCAGTCCGGAGAAGAATGGTTCGGGCCGTTAAGGCTTTTTCAATTTATTTCGGTTCGGGCGATTTTGGCCGGAATCACTGCCATGTTCATAGGCTTTGCATTAGGCCCGAGGCTTATTCGGGGGTTGCAATCCTTTGGAGCGAGGCAAGCGTTTCGGGACAAGGAGGAAGTAGGGGAGTTGGCCGAACTGCACGAGGCAAAGGCCAAGACACCGACCATGGGCGGTTTGCTAATCTTCGCATGCGTTCTTTTTTCGACCTTATTGTGGGCCGAGCCCAATATCTACGTCGTTACGGCTATGGTGGTATATGCGATGCTAACGGTCCTTGGATTTGCCGACGACTACCTCAAAATAGCGAGAAAAAACAGCAAGGGCCTGGCGGGCAGGTACAAGTTGATCGGCCAAGCCGCCACCGTTGGCATAGCCCTGTTCCTTTTGTTCGGACCACTCGGCGAAACCTTGACCGGAGTTCAGGGAAAGGCAGTAGGAAGCTCGTCCGAGATGCTGGAGCTATGGGCCCCTTTCTACAAGGACGTTCTTCTGGACGAGATGAACCTCTTTCTTGTTTTCATCCTTTTCCTGCTGACCCTCTGCGGATCCAGCAATGCCATAAACCTGACCGATGGACTGGACGGCTTGGCCATTGGCTGTACCGTGACGGTCGCCTTGACCTATGGAATCATGGCGTATGCATCGGGAAATTTCTTGATCGCGGAATATCTGCGGGTCAGTTGGGTGCCGGGGACGGGTGAGCTTACGGTCGTGTGCGCGGCTTTGCTTGGCGGAAGCCTCGCTTTTCTTTGGTTCAATTGTCACCCGGCGGAAGTATTCATGGGGGATACAGGGTCACTCGCAATCGGCGGACTGGTGGGAATCATTGCCTTGATGGTTCACCAACCGCTCACTCTTATTATTGTCGGTGGCATTTTCGTAATGGAGGCGGGTTCAGTCATTCTGCAGGTTTTTTTCTTCAAGACACGTGGAAGGAGAATCTTCCGCATGTCTCCCATTCACCATCATTTCGAGCTCAAGGGATGGAAGGAGACGAAAGTGGTGATCAGGTTTTGGATCATGTCTTTGGTTTTTGCCATTTTGGGGTTGGCGACCCTCAAGTTGAGATAGCATGAAGTTTAATTCGCAAGATTGGGAAAAATTGCGGCGGAAGCCCGTCGCAATCCTAGGCGCGGGTGTCAGCGGCCGCGGGGTGGGTGCCCTGTTGGATCGCATTGAGTGGGAATACGAAACGTACGACGAGCAGGGCCGCGCCTTCGGGACAACCGAGGCGCGCTCATGCTCGCTCGTCGTTTTTAGTCCGGGTTTCACCCTCGATCACGAGTGGCTGGAGCTCGCGAGATCGAATAATCTGCCCCTTGTTGGAGAGGTGGATTTCGGATCCTATTTTCTTTCCAACAAGATCACCGCGGTTACCGGGACGAACGGAAAGACCTCGCTCGTCAAGATGCTCGAGCAAGTCTGGAATTTCTGCGGGAGGAAGGCGGTAGCCGCCGGCAACGTGGGCCTGTCTTTGTGCGAATTAGTGGCGAGGGGAGTCGAGCCGGAAACCGAGGTCTTTCTTGAGGTCAGTTCCTTTCAGTCACAGAGCCTATCGAACCTGCGCCCAGAGAGCGTATTATGGACGAATTTCGAAGATGATCACCTCGATCATCACAAGAATCGAGAGGAATACTTCTCCGCAAAGGCTCGTCTGCTGGAAAGGGTTCCGCCAAAGGGTACGTGGGTGGGAAGGAGCGTGCTCGAAAAAGCCGCTAAAGTCGGATACGTCCTTCCGGCCGACACGGTCACGGTGGACCGCACTGCCCAAGCGAGTCCCGGGTTGCCCGCGGACCATTTTTTGCAGTCCTATCCTCAACGGGAGAACATAGCGATTGCGAAGGCGTTTTGCAAAAGCCGGGGAATTAACGAAGGCTCGTTTGATCGGGCGGTTCTTTCCTGCGCGCCGTCGGCCCATCGTCTGCAAAAGGTGGCGACCGTAGGAAAAGCCACCTTCTGGAACGACTCAAAGGCAACAAATGCGTCGGCTGCAGTTGCGGCCTGCTTGAATTTTTCAGGTAGCCTCTTCTGGATCGGGGGAGGGCGTTCCAAGGGTGAGGATTCGAGCATGCTTCCACGCTTGCTCAAGCCCATGGTGAACAGAGCGTTCCTTATTGGTGAAATGGGAGGCTGTCTGCTGGAGCTTTTTCGCCAGCAAGGAATCTTGTCTGATTTCTGTGCTTCCCTGGGCGAGGCTGTAAAGGGTGCATTCGAAGAAGTGACCGAGGCGACGAACATTCTTTTCAGCCCGGGATTTGCGAGCTTCGATGGCTATTCGAATTTTGAGGAACGAGGGAAATCTTTCGTAGATTCCGTTTTCGATTTGAAGAAACTCGCTTCCGCAACTACTCAAGAAAGCATTAACTGATCGTACTCAAGCAAGGAAGGCAAACATGAAACTAACCAAGATATTCGGCATCGTATTATCACTTCACGTCGTGGTGATTCTTCTCGTCATGTTCCAACCGGGTTGCCAAACGGTGGAAAAAAACCAACAGGAGGAAGGCAACAACTCTTCTCCCGCGGACAGTCAGTCGGCAGACCAGTCGTCCTTCAACCAGGGAGTCGTGGACCCTGCTCCCTCGCCCGAGGAAGGATCGGGAGGCAATGGCTCCGCGCTATCGGAGCCTACTCGACCCGAGCCGGGAGGCTTGATCGTTCCCGGTTTGACTCCGGTTCCGGAGGATCCCGAGCCGGCGACTGGTTTGGGCCTGACCCCAGCCGACGTCACTGTGTACAAGGTTATGAGAGGAGACACTCTTTGGGGAATTGCGGAGAAACAGGGTATCAGTTTCAGTAACCTCCTCTCCGCCAACCCCAGCCTGAACAAGAACTCGAAACTATCCATCGATCAGCAGATTCTTCTTCCCTCAGGATCCGCACCCGCGGTTTCCGACCCAGTTCCGGCGGCACCCACGACAACACCTGCGCCAGGAGGCGCGACATATGTAGTCAAGCAGGGTGATAGCCTTTACAAAATCGCCCTTTCCCAAGGCGTGAATCTACCATCCCTTCTCTCTGCAAATGGTCTTGCCGAGGATTCGGTCATTCAACCCGGGCAATCATTGGTCATTCCTGCCGGAGGAGGTTCTCCTTCCGTTTCCACTCCTCTCAAGCCTACTGTAATCGTACCGGCCGGGGCCCTCACTCACGTAGTCAAGAAGGGTGACAACCTTACCCGAATTGCCGCGCTTTACGGCACTACGGTCAAGCAGATCATGGAGTGGAACGGACTCGTGGATGCCGGCAAGATAAGCGTTGGCCAGAGCTTGGTCGTGTCGGGCTCCGATTCCCCCTCTCCCGTGGTTCCGAAAGCGTCCGCCGACCCGGATCCTGAAGATCAGGATTCCAGTGTGCAGGACTTCTTCAAGGGGAAAGTCGAGGACAGACCGGTCATTGACCTACGGGAAGACAAACCCTGATCAACTCAGGGAGTCCAATTCGGGTGCAGGGATAAATTAAAGGGTGGCGGAGGAAAAGTTAGAGGGAACGACGTCAAAACCCGGCAACTTGATCACGATCTACCTGATCGCGGTCGCCTTGGGATTGACTACCTTGGGGCTGGTGATGCTTTTCAGCGCCGGGGTAGCGGCTCGCCACGGACCGCACGGGCTCCTGACCAAGCAAATCATCTGGCTGGGGTTGTCTCTCTTGGTCGGACTATATGCCGCCCTTATGAATATCGAATGGCTCAAAAGGCGGACTTGGCTTATTTTCGGGCTTTGCATGCTCGGACTCGTCTTGACCTTAGTTCCTGGGATCGGCGTCAAGGTAAATGGGGCCCAACGGTGGATAGGCATAGGACCATTGCGAATACAGCCTTCGGAATTCGCCAAAATAGGGCTCGTTTTGGCCTTGGCGTTTTACTTTTCCTCCGAGCAGCGAAAAATCAAGAGCTTCAAGAATGGATTCGCTTTTCCCTCTCTTCTCATGGGCAGCACTTGCTGCCTAATTCTGCTTCAGCCCGATTTCGGCACTAGCTTCCTTTGCGGCGCCGTGGCGGCAACCATGATGTTCCAGGCGGGAACCAGCCTGCGCTGGCTCTTCCCCGTCGGCGGCCTGGCCATTCTGGCATTCTCGCTCTTGGTCTATTTCGATCCCGTCCGTATTCGTAGGGTGACCTCCTTCCTGGACGTGGAGGCAAACGCCAACGACAGTTCCTATCAGCTTTGGCAAGGCATGCTCGCATTCGGGGTAGGGGGGTACAATGGCGTAGGGTTGGGCTTGGGGCGACAACAAATGCATTTTCTCCCCGAGGCTCATACGGATTTCATCTTCCCCGTAATTGGTGAAGAACTGGGACTGGTCTGTACCTTGGCAATCGTAGTCTGTTTCCTTTTCATGTTTCTGGCCGTTTCCTGGAGGTTGCGCCGGACTCCCGATCTCTACCAGTACCTGCTCGCGATGGGGTCCCTCCTGTTCATTACCCTGCAGGCCATCATCAACATGGGGGTCGTGACGGGTTGCCTGCCGACCAAGGGCATGTCCTTGCCCTTCATAAGCTATGGAGGATCCAACCTCATGGTTACCTTCATCTTCATAGGTTTGATCATCAATGTGTTTCGGCGGATGGACAACCCGAAGTCGCTGGAGCCGAGAATACTGTGAGGAACATCGTCATCGCATGCGGGGGTACCGGGGGGCATCTTACTCCTGGAATCGCTCTTGCCCAAAGCCTCGAGGAAAAAGGCTGTCCTTCATGGCTCTTCATTAGTCAGAAGGCCGTTGATTCGAGGCTTTCCAGCAAGTATCCCAAACTTTCCTTCGTGTCTATGCCGGGTGCCCCACTGATCAAGTCTCCCATGGGGTTGGCGCGTTTTGGACACGGGTTTTTGTTTTCCTTTTTGAGGTCCTACCGCTTTTACAAGAAAATTGGGGCCGATGGACTCGTTGGCTTCGGAGGCTTCTCCTCCTTTGGTCCGGCCATGGCGGCACGGGCAAGAGGCATGCCGGTTTTCATTCATGAGGCTAATCGGGCGGTTGGAAAAGCCGTTCGATTCCTAGCGAGGCGGTCCACTAGGCTGTACCTTCCCGAGGGCATGCAACTGGAAGGCATTTCTCCTGAAATCATACGAAACGTCGGCTACCCCTTGCGCCAGGAGTTTCGAAGAATGCCCAGGGAACGAGCCCGCAAGCATCTTGGGATTCCACAGGGCGATCGATTGCTCGTCGTCTTGGGAGGCAGCCAGGGAGCGGTGTCCTTGAACCGCTGGGTGAAGGGAAACATAGAGGCTTTGGCCTTGGAGGGTATCTCAACTTATTGCCTTACTGGAATGAACAACGAGAGTTCAGGGGTCGTTCAACTGGCAGGGCCCATGGGGCAGACCATCAATAGCCGGTTCGTTCCCTTTACCGATGAAATGAACGTAGTTCTTTCGGCTGCCGACCTCGTTCTGTCCAGAGCCGGGGCAGGAGCAATCTCAGAGATCGTCCGATGCAGGGTTCCATCGATCCTCGTTCCTTATCCCTATGCCGCGGACAACCACCAGCACCTCAACGCGAACTACTTGGAGCGCAAGGGAGGAGGGATCGTTTGCCTGGAGGAGAAACTCGAGAAAAACCTTCTCGAGGAGGTTAGGGAAGTTATGTTCAACGAAGAGTTTCGGGCCATCCTTAGACGGAACCTCTTTGCCCTTGATAGTGGCGACGTCGCCGGGCGATTGGCTGGTGACGTGATCGATTGCCTGAAGGATCGTCCAGCCGGAGATCCTCTTCAGGGAGGAATCCTGAGAATGGTAGGATGAGGAAACCAAGGAGAGTTTTTTTGCTCGGTGCGGGAGGCATGGGTATGGCGCCTTTGGCTTTCTATCTCCGGGAAGCAGGAGTCGAGGTCGAGGCCTATGACGCTCGTTTTACGGAACCTTTGCGCTCGAAGCTTGCGGAGGCTGGAATCGAGGTCCTGAGCGAGGCTCATCCGAAAATTGAGCCGGATTGCGTAATCCACTCAAGCGCCATTCCCGCCGAGGCTTCCCGGGTCGCCAATTGGATTGAGAAGAAAACCCCCATTTACCGCAGGGGAGAGTTTCTAGCCAAGTTCCTGAAACGGAAGAGAATATTGGGCGTCGTGGGAAGCCATGGAAAGACCACCACAACGGGTATGCTGGTCTGGGGGTTGTCGCAAGTCGGTTTTCCCTGCTCCTATTTGGTCGGCGGGCGCTTCGAGAATGATGAACTTCCTCCTGGGAAGTTCGTTCGGAATTCATGGGTAGTGCTTGAAATCGATGAGAGCGACGGTACTATTGAGGCTTTCTCACCTAACGCCACTCTGGCCTTGAACTGTGACTGGGACCACATGGATCGGTACGAGTCGCGGGAGTCCCTCGGGAAATCCTTTCAGGAACTTTTTATCCGTACCAAGGAAAGCCTCATCCTTCCAAGGGGGCAAAACCTAGAGCATGGCTGTTCGGAAGGGATTAAAGCCAAGTTGGTCGAGTTCGATCCGGTTGATGACCCCGCAGGCTATATGGAAAGCAACAGGAGAGCCGTCATCGCTTGCGGCCTTGCCTTGGGCACCGACTTGTCGGGTGTGGACTTTAGCGCCTTTCCCGGGATCAACCGGAGGCAGACGGTACTTTACCAGTCCTCCCAAAGATCGGTGGTCGAGGACTATGCCCACCATCCGACGGAAATCCGTGCCTTCCTGAGCGAAAGACGCCTACTTCTTCCCGACCATCTTCTGAAAGTCGTTTTTCAGCCCCATCGTTATTCAAGGACAAAGGCTTTGGCCGAGAGGTTCGCTGAGGAATTGTCTCAATCGGACGATCTTCACCTCATGCCGACCTATGGGGCATTCGAGACTTTCGACGCCGCTGGTTCCGTAGAGACCGTGATGGGTTATCTTCCGCCGCGTCTCAGGGAGAGGACTCGAGTCTTTTCGGAGTTCTCGGATTTACGAGATGCGATCGGGCCTATTTCCAATTCGGACAAGGATCAGGTTCTTTTCGTCGGTGCTGGAGATTTGGATCGCTGGGCCCGGGCGCTTGCTTCCTGGGAAAGGGCTGGAGGGGACAAGCATGCCTGTTTTTCGGATTACCTGTCTAATCGTCTTTCGCCCTCCACCATCCTCCGAGCCGACGAACCCCTTGCATCCAAGACGACCATAGGGGTAGGAGGATCATCGCGATGGTATTGCGAACCGGAAAACTCCGAAGATCTTCGGACTATCGTCGAGGCCTGTAATCTTTTCGGATTACAGAGAGTCATGATAGGCCGCGGTTCAAACTTGATCGTCCCAGATGAAGGTTTCGGCGGACTGGTCATTCGATTCAAAGGGCCCTATTGGAAGGAAATCAGTTCCAGGACTGAGGATTCCCTTATCGTAGGGGCGGGGGCTTCACTAAAGGAAATCTGCAAGGTCGCATGCCGTAGCGGCCTCAAGGGCTTTGAGTTTTTGGAAGGAATTCCGGGCACCCTCGGTGGAGCCTTACGCATGAATGCTGGAGCCATGGGTTGGGAAACCTTCGACCTGGTGGAATGGGTATCTTTTCTTCTGCCGGATGGATCCATTCGGGAAATTCCCGGAACCGACCTGAACGTTGGCTACCGCTATTGCAAGGAGGCTTTTGAGGGGATAGCCCTGCGGGCTAAACTTCGCTCCGAGGGTCGTTCCGATCACCGCGCCATTCGAAAGGCGATCGACAAACTGGCCCGTAAAAGGAGAGCGAGCCAGCCGAACAAGGCAAGTTCCGGTTGCATTTTCAGAAATCCCGACGACGTTCCCGCCGGGTTGCTGATCGACCAGGTGGGTCTGAAGGGCGAACGTGAGGGAGGAGCCGTCGTTTCCGACCTTCACGCTAATTTCATCGTTAACGATGGGGATGCTTCGGCTGAGGAGGTAATCTCCCTGATCAAGCGAGTCCGTGAGCGCGTGAAGGAAACCAATGGTTTGCTTCTGGAACCAGAGGTCACGCTCATGGGCAAATCATGGAGCGAATATCTTTCCTGAAGCCAAAGAATGAAGGAACGAGCGAGCATATCGGTTTTGACGGGAGGGATTGGTCCGGAAAGGGAAATTTCGCTCGCCACCGGACAGGCCTTGACGGAATCACTTGCCCGGAGATTCCAAGCCGAAATGATCGACTTGACCGAGCCTTCCCTGCCGGAGGAAATCAAACCCGAGGAGACCGTTGTATTTCCCGCTATCCATGGTACCTTTGGCGAGGATGGGACGTTGCAGAACCTACTTGAGCAAGGCGGGTTTTCCTATTGCGGAAGTGGTCCCGATGCCAGCAGGCTTTGCATGGACAAAACCCTTTGCAAGGAGGTGGTCGAGGGTGCCGGGGTTCGAGTGGCAAAGGGTTTTTCCTTTTCCGACCCGACGGAAGTGGATCTGGATGAAACTCTTTCTGAATTAGGCGGGGATCTTGTCATCAAGCCCACGGACCAAGGCAGTAGCTTTGCCCTTTTCGTAGTGAAGGGGAGTGAGGAGTTGGCGACGGCGCTCTCCTCTCTGTCGTCAGGCAATTGGATGATCGAGCGTAGGGTGTTCGGTCGGGAGCTGACGCTTGGCGTGCTGGGAGGGGAACCCCTTGGTGCGGTTGAGGTGATTCCCTCCGGAGGAGTCTATGACTATGAAAGGAAATATTCACCCGGGTCCACCGATTATCGCTATCCAGCGGAGCTTGAGTCATCGATCGAGGAAGAATTGAGGCAATTTTCCGTACAGGCATTCGAGGCTTGCGGTTGCAGGGACTTCGCCCGAGTCGATTTCATCGTCTGCGAGAGAGGCAAGGCCCACTTCTTGGAGGTTAATACACTGCCCGGGCTAACAGGCACCAGTCTTCTACCCAAGAGCGCTGCCTGTTGCGGCCTTGGCTTCGATGAATTGACCCTCCGGCTCGTTGAGCCAGCCCTTGAACGATTTTTCAGTGGATGCCTTCTATCCGCCCAACCCCTCAAGCCATGAAAAAGAAAGCAAAAAACAAGTCATCTGCAAGTGCTGGCTGGAAGAAGCTAGCGCCCAAGTCCTCCCGTCGTCCGGTTACCTCTGCGGCCCTCAGGAAAAGACTCTCGTCGTCCGGAAAATTCTTTCTCCTAATCATTGCTCTCGGGGCCCTGGGCTATGGGGGATGGTGGCTTGAAAAGTCAACCCGCTCGGGTTCCGGGACCTTGGACCTTACTGGTCCGGGGGTTCCCATTTCCGAGGTTTCCTTCCAGACGGATGGGGTTTTGTCCGAAAAATGGTTTCACAATTGGTTTGGTCCCTTGCGTGGCCGATCCCTTATGGATTTGGACATAGCGAGACTGCATCGGGAACTCCTGAAGGAGGATCAGGTTGCCTCGGCGACGATCTCGAGGGAATTCCCGGAAACGCTTTCCATCGAGATCAGGGAGCGTCAGCCAATCCTCGTCCTTCATCTCATTTCCGATAATGAAGGAATGCGGAAATGGTTGGTTTCTTCTGATGGTACTCTCTATCTGGGTACGGGATATCCCGCCAAGACGGTTTCACTTCTTCCATGGCTTGATGTAGATCGGACTTTGATCAAGGGCAGAGAGGATGGAAGTGGATTTGAGAGGCTGGAGGGTGTATCTTCCGTCGCTCCTCTTTTGGATCTGGTGAGGAGGGAGTATCCCGGGATCTACCGTGACTGGAAGGTGGTATCCTATGAGAGGCCGGATGAAGATGACCCGGGTGCTCACGTTCGGGTACGATCCGGCAAAGTCCGCAACCTCCGCTTTTCACCCGGTAACTATGCCGCCCAGCTCAAGAGGCTAAATTATCTCCTCCTGGAACCGGACATAAGGAGACGACCGTCCATTCATTCGATCGACCTCTCCCACGGCAGGTCCGTTTTCGCAAAACTTTAGGAAAGGCTTAACCCAACCATCGAAACGCGAGGATCATTATCATGAGCAAAATCATAGGAGCCGTTGAAATCGGGACGTCGAAAGCCAAGGCCCTGGTGGGAGAAGTTACGGCAGAGGGTGGATTAAGCATAGTCGGTATGGCGTCACGACCCAACGAAGGAGTACGGAAAGGGGAAATCGTGGATTATCGCAAGGCCGCTACAGCCGTCCATGCCGCGTTGGAGGAGGCTGAGAAAATGTCCGGGACTACCGTCGACTCGGTATACCTTGCCCAGACCGGGGCGCATCTCCGGGGGCAAATGCTGAGAGGCTCCGCTTCCGTCTCGTCCTCTGACAACCGGGTTTCCGTTTCCGATCTGGAGCGGGCTTCCAAGGAAGCCAAGAGGAGGCAACCGGAGACAGGTCGCTCCTACGTGCATCACATCCGTACGCCGATCATACTGGACGAAAAGGTGGTTGAGGATCCGGTTGGGATGCTGGGCGACAAGATAGACTTGGGATACTGGTCGATCGATGGCGACGATCAGGCCATCCGACTAGCCCTTCACGTCATTTCCAACTACAGCCTGGAGGTCGCCGATCTAATTCTTTCCTCCATTGCCTCTTCTACAATGATGGCTGGCCCTGATCTTAGACGGGCGGGAACGCTGGTCATCGACATGGGAGCGGGGGTAACTGATTTGGCCCTCTACCGTCAAGGATACGTCGCCTTCACTGGGGTTGTTCCGGTTGGTGGTGATCACGTCACGGGAGACTTGAGCATGGGCTTGAGAATTCTCGAACCCTACGCCGAAAAACTCAAGATCGAGCACGGCACGGCATCTTCTCGCTCCAGTGACGACAAGGAAGAGGTATGGATTATTGGAAACAAGACCATTGGGGACCGCTCGGTTCCGCGAAAAGCCATTTCGGACGTCATTCACGTCCGGGTGGTCGAGCTTTTCGAGATCATCAGCAAGGAACTGGGCGGTCTTTTGGATCCGGATGAACTTAAGGGCGGAGTTCTTCTTACTGGTGGAGGATCCCTTTTGCCGGGCATTGAGGAGATCGCCGGAAAGGTTCTTGGGTTGCCCGTGCGCCGTGCAAGCTTCCCTCCGGGGATTGCTCCGGAGCTTGCCCAACCCGAAAATGCAACCGTACTGGGTTTGCTTCACTATGGTCTCCAGGATCACGGGCTCCCCGGGAGGAAGGCAGGCGAATCCCAAACCATCATGAGCAAGATAGCCGGCTTAGTCGGAATCGGCATGAACTAAAAGTAACCCTTCAACCAGCCAAAGACAATGAGCCAAGAAAATTTTCTCGATCAAGACACCTCCTTTTCACCAGCCAATGAAAACACCGGCATCCGGGCCAAGATCATTGGGATTGGGGGTGCGGGCATGTCTCTTGTGGATGGTTTGCGTTTCGATGATTTTCAAGGGGTGGATCATTTGGTCATGGACGTCGATGGGAGGGCCCTGAGTGACTCCATCGCCTCTGAGAAGCTGGCCTTTGGCAGAAGGCACACGCGGGGCATGGGGACGGGAGGCGAATTCGTCCTTGCCCGCAAGGCGATCGAGGAGGAAAAGGACCTTGTCCGTCAAAAACTGGAGGGAATCGACGTTGTTTTTCTGCTCGCCGGACTTGGGGGCGGTACCGGTGGAGGAGCCGTTCCGGTCGTGGCTAGGCTGGCAAGGGATGCTGGAGCGCTTGTTTTTGCCTTTACTCCCTTGCCCTTCAGTTGGGAAAAAGGCAGGCATGCGCAGGCGGAGGAATGCTTGGCGGAGCTTCGCAAGCATGCCAATGCCGTGGTCCCGCTACCCAACGACTCGCTTATTCAGATGGGAGGGCCTGATGCTACCGCTCTGGAATGTTTCGCAGAGGCGGGAAGAAACGTCGGCAAGGGCATTTCAGCCATTTGTTCGCTTATTTTTCGTCGAGGTATGATCGACGTCGACTTCGCCCACCTGAAAAAGGCCTTTAACCGCAGGGCCGGCAGGACACTTTTTGGTTATGGAGAAGGGGAGGGTCCGGATGCCATCCGTCATGCCCTCCGCGAACTTATGGTCTGTCCCATGCTTCATTTGCCGGACGTCTCCAAGGCGGCGGATGCCCTTCTCATCCTGATAACGGGTGGAACCGGGATGAGCATGAAGGCCCTGCAGCAAGCATCAACGGAAATTCGTGCCGAATTCAAGGCAGGGCAGCATGTCGTCTTTGGAGCGCACGTCGACGAGAATATGGGGGACTGCGTGCAGATTACCGTTCTCGGGGCCACTGACATTGGGGCCGGTTCGGCTAAGGCCGACGTTACGCCTGCATCGGAACACGTGATGGCCGCTTCCCCAAAGGCGAGGAAAGCCCATGAATCGAAACTGGCATCGACAAAGCCAGTCGCACGCTCATCATCCTCTAGAAAGAGGAGCAAGGCCAAGGATTCCATCGACCAGAACACCTTCGACTTCATGGAGGACGGAAACCAGAGGGGGATCTTCGACGACCTTCCCTCCCGCAACCTGTATGAGGGAGAGGACCTGGACGTTCCGGCTTACCTCCGCAGAGGTGTCAAGATTGCCGTTTGACCGCCTAGGGGGAAGGGGTTTCCCACTTGTCGCTCGAGCTATCGTAAAGACCTAGCTCGGGAAAAAGGTATTTCCATCCAGCAGAGGAGTGGAAATAAAGCCAAGGATAGCTCGACTTGTTAGTCCAAATCCATCCGCGGGTCGTATGGTAAAGCCAAGCCGAGGAAGTATCTGAGTCAATCGGATAAAGCCATCCCAGATCTGGATGAAAAAGCCAAGACTGCCCTGGGTCGTAGAAAGTTCCCAGCCAGGACCCGGTTCTCCACTTGGAGGAACCGTCGAGAATCGTGTAGGATCGGATGGATTGAGCCGTTGCGGTCTGGTTCGAATCCGCGCTACCTTGATATTCACGACCCTCGACTAGACTGGAAAGGGTGCCGTTCCCATCGGAGTTTACGGACTGCCCGTCCTTGTCCACGAAGAGCGTGGCTACGCTCGATACGTCTGCGGGACTCTTTTGCTGCCTCACAACGAAATGCAGGTGCGGGCCGGTTGAGAAACCGGTATTTCCGGAAAGGCCGATCAATTGACCGGCCGCCACTGAGTCCCCGAGCTCCACGAGAGCTCCGTTTTGTTGGAGGTGGGCGTAGTTGGCTTGGCTGCCGTCGTCATGACCGATAGTTACGTAGTTGGACAGGTCAAGGTGCCGCTGCTCTGTGCCGGCTTCGTTGGAGTCTTCCCTCAAATCTATAACCGTTCCTCCCCTCGCGGCGTGGATTTTCGTGCCCTCGGGCATGGTCCAGTCGATGGCGTGGGTGTTCTGGTGGCTGAATGACCCAAAATATTCCTGTCCGACTCGGAAGGTATCGTTAACCGAATAAGGAATGCGGTAGGGATAGTCGTCATTATGCGAGTTTCCCGAATAGCCGAAGTTCCACTGGTAGGTGAAGCCGTAGGAGTAGCCTGCATTAGAGTCTATCCTCGAGAGAGTGAGCAAGGTGGTATTGCCTATGCCCGATAGATTAAAGAGAGTCTGAGAAGAGCTGGCGGTTAGGTTGTTCAGGGTTAGCGAGATCAGAACGCTGAACTGGGAGTTCACGGTCGTGCTTGCGATTACGTCGAAACGGGAGGAACCCGCATCCTGTATGGCTACGGACAGACCATCCGGTTCCGTGGCTTTCGCAAAGTGGAAAACGAACAATAACGTTGCAAGCAAGGATTTGTTTAATCGGTTCATTACTAAATCAATCGTGTGAAAGTTAAGCAACGCCTAGCTTCTTAGCAAACCCTAGCGGGGTTTTTTCTGGCAAAAGGAATGAAAACTGTAGGTTTGACCTTATTGATCATCACCTTTTTTATTCCACCCATGAAAACCGTCCTTACCTTCTTGGTCGCCTCGGCCTGTTGCGTTTCGGCTTTTGGAGAAATTTCACATTTGGTATTGAGGAGTCAGGGTGACGGAGCCGTCTTCAGGAGTTCGGAGCAAAAAGCGGAGCCTGTTAAAAGAGCCAGTTTTCTTCCTCAAGGCCAAAGGATCACGGTTCGTCCCAGAAGCGGGATAGAGACCATAGGCGCCGGCTACCAGTTTCGTTTCGGTTCGGACACTAGTTTCACGCTGGATGGCAAGGCTATCGGGATTCATGACGGTTCCATCATGGTCCTTTCGAGGAAGATGGGAAGCGAACTGATCATAAAGAGCCCCGAGACACAAGTCGTCCTTGCCGGCATCGGTACTTGCATGATGGAGGTCGAACCGAACGGAGGGCTTAAGTTGCTCTGCGTCCTTGGCCGCATCCTGGTTGGCTCCGGGCAACCGAAAACCCGACTGGAATTGCTCCCTGGGGAATTGGTCTTTGCAAAACCGGGCGCCCGTGGATTGGGCGACAGGATCAACGTCAACCTTGAGACCGTGGTGACGAGTTCCTACCTCCTATCCGGCTTCCCCAATGCCGACTCCCTCAAGAACTCCCTCCGGAACGTAGTGCGGGCCCAAAAGACCTCCATCGGAAGGACTTACCGTGCTGAAGTGGGGCAGGCCAAGGGAAGCAATACCTTCGAAATCCTGCCTATTCCGGATGCAGTGCCCGAGGATGATTTCCCCTCCGCTCCCAAGCCTCCCAGCTATAAGATCCCCAATGCCGATCCTCTCTCAGAGTTATTGGGCCGTTCGCCCAAGCGTCTTCCCGAAAAGGAGGACTTGAGGATTCGGCAGGGACAGGCTCCCAGACCTTTTCCCACCCGACTCTTGCGCCCCGAATGATCTCAACCTTTTTTCATCTCGATCATGATTAATTCACTCGCACCACAATTCTTGGCTTCCGGTGGGGGTCACGATTACCTATACGGCCTCTTTTTTCTAATCATGGCCCTCGTCATCGGAGCGGCTACGCGTAACTTTCTGCAGAAAGTGCCCCTTCCCTTCACCGTCCTTCTTCTTCTCATTGGTTTGGCGATGGGAGCGCTCAACCGCCTCTATGGCCCCCATGGCGGGCATGCTGGCCATGGTGATTCTGACCATTCCGGTCATGCTTCCGGTTTTTTCGCCGAATTGTGGGCCAAGATTATCGACACGACCAGTGGGGCCATCACTTGGGGAGGAAATCTAGATGGTCACCTCATCCTTTACGTTTTTCTCCCAATACTCATTTTCGAGGCCGGTTTCGCCCTGGACGTGCACACCTTTAAGAAGTCCTTTCTAAACGCCTTTTACCTAGCCGGTCCGGGCATCGTGACCGCAACCGTCATGACGGGGCTTTCCTTTTACGGCCTCGTGGTGTTTTTCGGGGAAGAGGGAGGGGCTTTGGCTGAATGGAACGTGGAGGCGGGGGCTTTCGTCATGCTGGCCTCCATGCTATTCGGGGCGGTCGTAAGCGCTACCGATCCCGTTGCCGTGGTGGCCTTGCTCAAGGAGCTTGGCGCCAGCAAGAAATTGGGTACCTTGATCGAAGGTGAATCCTTGCTCAACGACGGAACGGCAATCGTTGCCTTCGTCCTGCTCTTTGGTGTGGTGACCGGGGCTGAAGCCTTCGTCTCCACCGGCGATTTTCTAGGAACCGCCGCCCTCGGCTTTGGACAGATCGGCGCCGCAGGAGGTCTAATCGGAGTTTTGCTGGGATTGGTTGCCATTCTCTGGGTGCGCAAGGTTTTCAATGATCCCATGATCGAGATAACGGTGGTCTTGGTGACTTCCTATGCCGTCTTCTTTATTTGCGAGC
Organism: Opitutia bacterium UBA7876; assembly: GCA_002500665.1. Taxonomy (GTDB): domain Bacteria; phylum Verrucomicrobiota; class Verrucomicrobiia; order Opitutales; family Seribacteraceae; genus Seribacter. The sequence continues at coordinate 70,921 of DLRY01000025.1, read as the reverse complement.
ATTTCTTCCACGTATCGGGAGTTCTGGGTCTGGTTGCCCTGGGAATCGTAATGGCCGGAGTGGGCAAGACCAGAATAAGTCCCGAGGTCGAGCATTTCATGCACGAGTTCTGGGAGTTGGTGGCTTTCGTAGCGAACGTCATTATCTTCCTCGTCGTAGGAGTCGTGATTGCCCAGAACGTGAATCCTTCGGGTATGGATTTTGCCATTCTTGGCTTGGTATATTTGCTCATACACCTGGTCCGGGCGACCAACATGGGCATCTTCTACAAGTTTATGAAGAACGCCGGCTACGGTCTGCCTCCAAAAGATGCTCTTGTGGTGCTTTGGGGAGCTCTTCGCGGGGCAATCGGCTTGGCGCTGGCCTTAGTTGTCTACTCGGCTCACCTTGAGTATAAGTTCGACGTCAAGAAAGATGACCAAGGGAGTGACTATAAGGTAGGAACCACATCCGTCCTTTTGCTTGATGATGCGGGCCAGTCACGCTACAAGGATGCCCTGGAGAGGGCGAAAGTCTCCGGGAAATCCGTTCCCTGGTATGAAATCGTGGCTACCCAGTCCATAGCGACCCCGACCATTTCAGGGGGTCGGATCACCGGCATTACTCAGACCCCCGAGCAGGCTGAAAGGTTTCTTGGTAAAATGACCTCCCAGGAGGTTGCGGTCATGAGAGAGGACCTGCTGAGCGGAAAGCGAAAAGTCGTTGTTTTTGGCGAAGGGCAGGGCTGTTTGATTCATGCGGGCAAGGATCCCAAGACCGCGGGCATCTCGCTGGTTGGAATTTCCGCGGTCGTGCGGGGACAATTCCTTTTTCTGATCTCGGGCATCGTTCTGCTCACTCTGCTCGTCAACGCCACCACCGTGGGGGCCTTGGTAAACGCGCTTGGACTGACCAAGCTTCCCGCAGTCAAAAAGCTTATGTTCTCCAACGCCTCGGGTAACGTGGCCCAAGGCTGTGAGCAGGAGATGGATCTGCTCAAGGACGACAGGTTTCTAAGCGGAGCTAACTGGGGAGAAGTGAGGAATTACCTTCCCGAACCGGTTGCCTATCCTTTGACCTCAGAGGAGCTTTCGGAAATGGATACTCTTTCTGAAATCCGCCGCCGCCTTCTGGAGCGGGAGAGGAGTATTTACTGGTCCCAGTTTCGGGCGGGTTTGCTGAGCGCTCGGGCCGTTGCCCAGTTGGATAACAACTTGAGTGAGTTTCTCGACTTGCAAGGCAAGGTTCCGATGACCGACCGCGATTACCTCGAGAAAGTCTGTGGAGTGAGCAAGCTCGCCGATGCTTTTCGAGACGTTCCATTCCTTAAGAATTTCTTTTCCGACCGCATTACGGTGAGTTACGACTCGGCCAAGGCCTTCGTCGTCGCCCAGCAGGACATTGCCAAGATGGTCGACAGTTTGGCTAAGGAACTTGATGAGACCGGGGATCCAAAGAAGTTTCAGCAGAACACGCGTTTGCTCAAGGATGAGATCAGGCAAAATCGGCTGAAGGGCCTGCAGTTCATCCGAGACATGCACGAGAGTTATCCGGAGGCCACTGTCGGCATCGAGACCAAGGACGCCATCCGCTCGGTTCTCAATCATGAGCGAAACACCATCCGCAAGCTCAAGGCAGAGGGAATGCTCGAGGCGGACGAGGCTTCACGCCTCATCACCGCTGTCGAGGAGCGGATGAAGGAGGTTATGGACAGTCCGCTTGAGCTCAGGCTTCCGGAGCCCAGTGAAGTCCTGCGGGAAGTCAATTGGCTCAAGGGAATGCCCGAGGAGCTAATAGCCAAGATCATTTCCGTTTCTATGGAAAGGTCCTACGGTTCGGGTGATTCGATCATGAAACAGGGTGACGAAGGTGATGGAATGATCGTTATAACCAGAGGCAGCGTAAAGGTTTCCATTGGCGATCTGGTCGTCGATATCATGGGTCGTGGGTCCGTCATTGGAGAGATGGCCGTTCTGGCCGGTATCAAGCGGACTGCGAACGTGACCGCGGATTCGCCCGTTACAGCTCTTTGGCTCGACACCGAATCGATGCAAAAGATCATGGCCGAGTCTCCCGAACTCTCGGGAAGTCTTTGGAAAACCGCCGCCATGCGGTTTGCGGAGAATCTTCTTGGTTCGAAGGCTCCATACAACCAATGGGACCAAATGAGGCTCCGTCGTTGGCTGATCGAGGGCGACGTTCTTGCACCCGCGGACGGTGAGTCGCTAGATCTCTACGGTAAGGTTGCGGTGCTTGTCGCGGGTCAAGCGTCTTCCCCTGGAGCCAAGGAACCCTCTCTCGCTCCAGCTTTTCTGGATTTGGCTTCGGCCGAATTTTCCGAGAAGGCCAAGGTTTTCATACGGGAGGCCTGACCCCAAAATGGCGGAGAGGGCGGGATTCGAACCCGCGGTACCTTGCGGTACACAGCATTTCCAATGCTGCACAATCGGCCACTCTGTCACCTCTCCTAGTCGATTGGTCGCATCACTTCATGCCGATGATGCCCCGTCTCGTCAATGATCAAAAGAAGAAGCCCAATTTGTGGGATGTGATAAGTTTCTCTTTTACTTAGAACATTCTTTTTTGAGGTTTGCCAGTTTGGTAACATTTAAATATAAAAATTACTCATGATTTCCGATGAAGTTGCCTACAACGGGAAAGTAGAAGGAGATGTAATAGTTACCAAGGCAGACGCGGTAATCAACTGGATACGCAGCCACTCGGTTTGGCCCATGCCTATGGGGTTGGCGTGCTGCGCCATCGAGTTGATGGCATCGGCGGCATCCCGCTATGACATATCTCGCTTCGGCATGGAGGTGATGAGGTTTTCCCCCCGCCAATCAGACTGCATGATTGTGGCCGGCACCGTCACCTACAAGATGGCCGAGGTGGTTCGACGAATTTACGATCAGATGGGAGACCCCAAATGGGTGGTTGCGATGGGGGCGTGTGCTTCTACGGGAGGTATGTACAGGTCCTATGCCGTCATGCAGGGCGTTGACACGATAGTCCCCGTGGACGTTTACGTTAGCGGTTGTCCGCCTCGCCCGGAGGCTCTTCTCGATGCCATGATTAAGTTGCAGGATAAAATTGGCAGGGAGTCTTCACTTAGCAACCTTCGCAAACCCCGCGGCGCCTGCGCAGGCTGAACTAATGATCGATGAGGAATTCAACGTAGCCTTGCTTGAAAAGCACGGCTTTTTGTCCAAAAGGGAAAGCATTGATTGCCTGACCGTCGATTGTCCGCCAGACCGTCTCAAAGAGCTTGTGCTTTCCTTACGGGACGAGGATGGGTTCGATATGCTCGTAGACCTAAGCGGAATTGATCATGGCGAAGATGAGGAGCCCCGATTTTCCTCCGTCTATCACTTTTATTCCCTCGTTCGTCGCGGTTACCTGCGGGTGCACGTCGCTTGCCCCGATAATGAGAAGCCGGTCATTCCTTCGATTAGCGAGACTTTTCCGGCCGCGAACTGGCATGAGCGGGAGGCATACGACATGTTCGGGGTCGAGTTTTCGGGGCATCCCGATTTAAGGCGTATTCTGATGTGGGATGATTACCCTTATTTTCCGTTGCGCAAGGAGTTTCCCCTAGCCGGCATCGATACTCCCTTGCCCGCGGATGACGTGGCCGAGGTTACCAAAGCATCGGTCGAACCAGCTCCCATGATGGGAGGTCCTTTCGTGTCCGCCGGCGAAGGCCCGATGAGCGATTCGGAGCCCCGAGCCCTTGATGAGAGTTGGACGGAGGAAAGCGAGAAGCCCCAATGAGCAAGACCGTTTCAAGGGAAGTCTCAATCGGTGACGTCGGTACCCAGGGAGCAATTGCATCCGAGCAGGCCGAAGGCTCCCGCATGGCTCTCAACGTTGGCCCTTCTCACCCAACCACTCACGGCGTGCTCCGCTTGATCATGGAATTGGACGGTGACGTCATTGCGAAATGCGATCCCGTCTTGGGCTATCTTCACCGGGGGGACGAGAAGATAGCGGAAAACATGACTTACAACCAGTTCGTTCCCTACACGGACCGTCTCGACTACCTGGCGCCTTTGGCCAACAACGTGGCCTATGCCCTCACGGTCGAGAAACTGGCTGGGATTGGGGTTCCGGAGCGATGTGAGGCAATTCGTGTTCTGGTTTGCGAATTGGCTCGTATCTCCAGTCACCTGCTAGGGATGGGGGTCTTCGGAATGGATGCGGGGGCTTGGACCCCCTTCATGTACACTTTTACCGAGCGCGAAAAACTCTATATTCTTTTCGAGGAACTCACCGGGGCCAGGTTCACTACCAGTTACACCCGCATCGGCGGCGTGTCCCGTGACGTCCCTGAGGGCTGGCTGGAAAGGGTCACTGAATTTTGTCAAAACCTGCCCAGGGCGGTGGATGAAGTGGAGAAGCTTCTCACCCGTAACCGCATTTTTATCGATCGGACGGAGGGGATCGGGGAAATCAGCAAGGAGGATGCCCTCGCCTATGGGATCACCGGGCCCAACCTGCGGGCTTGCGGAGTCGACTTGGATTTGCGTAAGGACAAGCCATACTGCGGATACGAGAAGTATGAGTTCGACATTCCCATCGGGACCCGGGGCGACTGCTATGACCGTTACCTCGTGCGCATAGAGGAGGTTCGGCAGAGCATCCGAATCATCGAGCAGGTGATCGAGGATTTTCCATCGGGTCTTTGGTATGCCGAGGATGCAAAAAAGATTTTCGCGCCACCCAAAGAGAAGATCCTGACCAGCATGGAAGAGCTTATCCAGAATTTCATGATCGTAACCGAAGGTCCTCGGGTTCCTCCGGGCGAGGTATACTTTGAGGCCGAGAACCCGAAGGGGGCTCTTGGGTTCTACCTGATTTCCAAGGGTGGGGGAGTTCCCTACCGCCTGAAAATCCGAGCTCCTAGTTTCTGTAATCTAAGCATCATCGAGAAATTCGTCCCCGGACATATGCTTTCCGACATTACGGTGATCCTCGGGAGCCTCGACTTCGTAATGGGAGAATGCGACCGATAGCCCCTCTATAATGCAATTGACGAAAGAGACGCTGCGGAAAATCGAAGAAGTCATTCCGCGTTACCCGGAGAAGCGAAGCGCCGCTCTCATGGTCATTCACCTCGTTCAGGACGAACTTGGTTCGATCTCGAACGAAACCTGTGTCTGGATTGCCGAAAAGCTGGATCTGCAACCGATCAACATACAGGAGCTCATTACCTTCTACCCGATGCTAAGGCAAACCCCCTGGGGCAAAACTCACGTCAGGGTTTGCCGGACCCTTCCCTGTGCCCTGCGTGGTTCCTATGCGACCTGCCAAAAGCTCGAGTCCAAGCTTGGGGTCAAGGAGGGCCATGTGCGCGATGATGGAGAATATTCCCTCGAATTCATGGAGTGTCTTGCTGATTGCGGGGAGGGCCCGGTGGTCATGGTCGATGAGGAGACCTATGAGAACATCGATGAAAAGGAGGCGGAAAAACTGGCCGATCTTCTTCTCAAAGACAAGCTGGAGAAATCCACCGAGTTCACGAGCTACGAAGATGCCCTGGTCAGCGCTCCTGTGAAGATCCGAAAAATATCTCCAAGGAAAAGGAAATGATCAAAAAGAAAACGCCAAGGGAACGCAGGATTATTCTCAAGCATGCGGATGACCCAAATTATTCCAACCGCATCCAGTGCTATCAGCGCGAGGGCGGGTACAAGATGTTGAGCAGGGCCCTAAAGATGAAGCCTGAGGAGATTGGTGAGGAAGTTCTTAAGTCCGGAGTACGCGGGCGGGGCGGGGCGGGTTTCCCGGCTGGGATGAAGTGGAAGTTTCTCGATCGCAAGTCCGGCAAGCCCATTTACCTTATCTGCAACGCCGACGAGTCGGAACCCGGCACCTTCAAGGATCGCCAGATCATCTACAAGGATCCTCACCAGTTGATCGAGGGCATGATGATCGCGGCCTACGCCATCCAAGCAAAGCAGGCCTTTATCTACATCCGGGCCGAGTTCTTCGAGGGAGCCCGCATTCTCGAGCAAGCCATTGACGAGGCGAAGAAGAAAGCTTTCTGCGGGAACGACATCCTTGGAAGCGGCTATTCCTGCGACTTGGTCGTTCATCGCGGCGCGGGGGCCTATATTTGCGGAGAGGAAACGGGCTTGATCGAGTCTCTGGAGGGCAAAAGGCCCAACCCCCGTATCAAGCCTCCCTACTTTCCCGCCGTGCTGGGTCTCTACCAATGCCCGACGATCGTCAATAACGTCGAAACCCTTTGCAACGTTAAGCATATCATGGAGATGGGGGGGGACGAATTTGCCAAGATAGGCAAGCCCAACAACACTGGAACGCGCATATGGTGCGTGTCGGGTCAAGTCAGGAACCCCGGCTATTTTGAGTTCGAATGCGGGGCCTTGACCCTGGGCGAGATGATCTTCGATGTTTGCGGTGGCTTGATGCCGGGACGTAGCCTCAAGGCGGTGATTCCAGGCGGTTCCTCGGCAAAGGTCCTGCGAGCCGACGAAAGGTTTTCCGGAAAGCTCAAGGACGGTACCGAATTCGACTGGGGGATCGAGGATATACCCCTGGACTTCGACGGCCCAATGGCCGCGGGAAGCATGTCCGGTTCGGGAGGAATCATAGTGATGGACGATACCGTCGACGTCGTCCAGGCGATGGCCAACATCAACGCTTTCTACGCCCACGAGTCCTGCGGCCAATGCACCCCCTGCCGCGAGGGTTGTCTATGGATGCGCAAGATCACAAAGAGGATGTGCGCCGGTGATGCCCGGGAGGAAGATGCCGATTTGCTTTTGTCGGTCGCCAACCAGATCGAGGGAAGAACCATTTGCGCTTTCGGGGAAGCCGCCGCCTGGCCGACCCAGAGCTTCGTTTCGAAGTTCCGCGACGACTTCATCGAAAAGGCAAAGACCGGCAAGCCCGAGGCCAAGGAACCCCTGCAACTCATCTAGAGCCAATGATCTCAAAGAAGCAGAAGGAAGCCGTCACCATCAACCTCGATGGCAAGGAAGTTGAGGTGCCTGCGGGCGTTAACCTCATCGAGGCCGCGGCCCTGCATGGTAAGGAGATCCCTCATTATTGCTATCATCCCCAGCTCAGCGTTGCCGGGAATTGCCGAATGTGCCTGGTGGAAATGGGAACCCCCATGAGGGACCGTGGTTCGGGGGAGCCTATTCTCGAGGAAGACGGTTCCCCCAAGATCGGCTGGGTTCCCAAGCCCGTCATCGGTTGCGCCACCGACGTCATCCCGGGCATGCATGTCAAGACCGATTCCGAGACGGTCCTCGACTGCAGGGAGAGCATCATGGAGTTTCTGCTCGTCAATCATCCCCTTGACTGTCCCATTTGCGACCAAGCTGGGGAGTGCAGGCTACAGGAGTTTGCCACCGACTACGGTCGGGGTTACAGCCGCTACGAGGAACGGAAGAACGTCAAGCCCAAGCGAACCCGCCTTGGACCCCGCGTTACCCTGGACGATGAGCGGTGCATCCTTTGCTCCCGTTGCATCCGTTTTTGCCAGGAGGTGGCGGATGACGATGTCCTTGGGTTCGTCGACCGGGGAAGCTTTTCCACCCTCACCTGCTTTCCGGGCCGGGAATTATCCAATAATTATTCGCTCAACACGGTGGACTTGTGTCCCGTGGGAGCCCTCACGAGCTCGGATTTCAGGTTCAAGATGAGGGTTTGGTTTCTCAAGGAAACCCCGAGTATCTGCCCTGAAAGCAGTGCCGGTTGCAACACTCTGGTTTCAAGTCGGGAGGGTGAAATCTACCGTATCACCCCTAGGCGAAACGACTTGGTCAACGACAGCTGGATGCCCGACAGCGGCCGTTCTCTCTACAAGGAGGTTCGGTCGGAAGACAGGTTGACCAAGCCCCGCACCGATGGCCAGGATTGCTCGCTGGAGGACGCCATCGGGGCAGCCGTGGCCGCCTTGTCAGTAGGGCAGGTCGGGATCGTAGGTTCCTGTCGGTCCTCTCTAGAGGAGCAATTTTTGGCCAACCAGTTGGCCAAGGGAATCAAGGCACAGAAATTTTTAAGAGGCCATTTTGGGGATGATGATGGCATCCTTCTATCCTCGGATCGGACCCCTAACCTAAGAGGAACCTTGCTCTCGGGCTTCGCGTCCGCCTACCCCAAAGATAACCTTTCCAGCCTTGCCCTCGCCCTCAAGAAAGGGAATCTGGACGCTCTTGTTGTAATGGGGGAAGACTTGTTCGAGTCTAAGGTGGATGCCGATAGTATTAACGGGATCCCAATCATTTTTCTGGGTACCCACGAGAATGCCACAAGTCAGCTTGCGAAGGTCGTCCTGCCGACCCTGACTTCCTTTGAGAAGAGCGGATCCTTCGTTAACCGCAATTTCTTTCTGCAGGCATTCAGGCAGTCGGTTCCGGGTCCCGCGGGCTTACTCCCCGACATACAGCTTCTCTCCCGCTTGCTCAACGAGCTAGTTGAGGAGTCCTTTCAAGGTTCCGACCTTGATGAGATTTGGGAGGACATGGCTCGTCCCGCATCTTCCCCTCTCAAGTCACTTTGTTTTTCAGACTTGAAGAAAGGTTGCGTTCAACTGGACGGATCCAAATGGGCGAGCCTGCCCTTCGTCGAGAAGAAGGCCCTGCACTACAAACCCGCCTCTCCAAAGGCCGCCAAGTCTTCATGATGCTGGACGCCGAGACCCTCCAGTTGGTCGGTATGAAGTTCCTCTTCGCCCTCTTGATGGTAGGTGCGGTCATGACTATGGCGGGTTATTCCGTACTCGCGGAGCGAAAGGTCAGCGCCTGGATGCAAGGCAGGGTAGGGCCCAACCGTACGGTTCTGCCGTATGTCCAGTACATCCCCATACTGGGTCCATTCCTCCGAGGTCTCGGCATTTTTCAGCCACTGGCCGATGGTCTGAAGTTCCTTTTCAAGGAGGAGATCGTTCCCGGTCACGTAAACAAGCTTTACTACTACATGGCTCCCCTCGTGGCTCTGGTTCCGGCCCTAACCACCATGACGGTCCTTCCCTTCGGAGAATTCTTCCATGACAACGGTGAGAGTTTCCCCTTGATCCTTGCCGACCTGGAGGTGGGGATTCTCTTCATCCTTGCAGTGTCTTCGCTTGGGGTTTATGGGATCGTCCTTGCTGGTTGGTCGTCCAATAGCAAGTACCCTTTCCTAGGTGGAATCCGTTCTTCCGCCCAGATGATCTCCTACGAGCTTGCCATGGGTTTGTCCCTTCTGCCGGTCTTCCTCTGGGTGAGCGAGCCGGGCTCGGGACTTTCCGCCCTCAGCCTCACGGGAATCGTGGCCTCGCAGGCCGAGTCGACTTGGCTGATCATCGTACAGCCCGTTTCCGCCTTGATTTTCCTGATCGCCCTTTTTGCCGAAACCAACCGCCTTCCTTTCGATATGCCTGAGTCCGAGACGGATCTCGTGGGTGGGTTCCATACCGAGTACGGGAGCTTTAAGTTCGGCATTTTTTTCGTCGCGGAATATGCCCACATCGTGGTCGGCTCGGCCATTTTCACAGCAATTTTCCTAGGAGGCTGGCACGTCTTCCCATGGGTAGCGGATCCCTGGCCTGAGAATTGGCTCGGAAGTCTACTCGGGGTGGGCTGCTTTTTGACTAAGACCGTTCTGCTTATCTTCTTCTTTATCTGGATCAGGTGGACGTTGCCCCGCTTCCGCTACGATCAAGTGATGCATCTGGGCTGGGTGAGGCTTCTGCCTCTTGCCCTCGTGAACTTGGTCTTCTACGTCATCCTGGTATCCTGGCTCGATCAACCTGTGGCAACGAACTAGAATCATCATGGCCAAGACCGTAGTACTGGAACGCAAGCCCTTGTCCCTCTCTGAGAGAACTTACCTGCCGCAGATTCTGACCGGTTTGAAGACGACTTTCACCAATATGTTCAAGGAGAAGGTCACCCTCCAGTATCCCGAGGAAAAACCCGTCCTTCCCCCCAACTATCGTGGCGTGCCTACCTTGGTTAAGGATCCCAACGGACGGGAGAAATGCGTTTCCTGCCAACTCTGCGAGTTCGTATGCCCTCCCAAAGCGATTCGCATCACCCCCGGGTCGGTTCCCGAGGACCATGAGGACCGCGAGCATGTTGAGAAAGCTCCCCAGGAATTCGAGATCAACATGCTTCGCTGCATTTATTGCGGTTACTGCGAGGAGGTCTGTCCGGAGGAGGCTATTTTTCTACAGAATGAGTATTCTTTCTCGGGCTACACTCGGGATGAAATGATCAACGACAAGGCCAAGCTGTATGAGCTTGGCGGGACTTTGCCGGACGATCATTACAAGTGGGACAAGAAGAAGGAGGCCGAGGAGAAGGGCAACCCTCATTGAGCCTTTTGCCATGAATATGGTTGATTTTCTCTTTTACGTCTTCGCTACCCTTTCGGTTGGTGGAGGCTTGTTGATGGTTTTTTCCCGCCATCCTGTGCCGGCCGCCTTGTTCATGATCGTCTCGATGGTTGGCGTGGCCGCCTTGTTCGTGATCCTTGAGGCATTCTTTCTGGCTATCCTCCAAGTACTTGTTTACGCGGGCGCCGTGATGGTCCTTTTTCTCTTTATCATCATGTTGCTGGACGTGGGGCCGGAAGGAGGAAAGGCATGGCGGGTAAAATTCCTTTCCGGCTTCATGGGAATCGTCTTTGTCGGCTTGCTCGTCCTCTCCCTGCTCGACATTGGTCTGGACCGTTCTTCCTCCTTGGCTTGGCCTGCCCTCGAGGAAGGAGTCATGGTGAACGGGGAGAGTCTCGTCTTTTCGGCATCGGTGAAGAACTTTGGCTATGGCCTTTTCGCCAAGTATATGCTGCCGCTTCAGGTTTCGGGCTTCCTCCTACTCGCCGCCATGGTCGGAGTGATTATCCTTAGTAAAAAATCATCCGCTTCGGAAGAAGTCTAGGGGAATGGAAACGGTCACGCCACATCATTTCATGGTCCTGTCATCGTTGCTCTTCGGCATCGGTTTCCTAGGTGTAGTCATCCGGAGGAATCTTCTCGTTCTCCTGATGTCTCTCGAGTTGATGCTTAATGGAATCAACGTTGCCTTGGTCGCCTTCTCGCGATCGGGATCAAACCTCGACGGAAGCCTCTTCGTCTTTTTCATCATGACCGTCGCGGCGGCGGAAGTGGCAGTGGGCTTGGCCCTGCTGGTTGCACTCTACAAGAAAAGGAAAAGCATTTTCTCGGAGGACATCAACCTACTCGGCAACTGAAGACATGCAAACCGTAGCTCTCAGCGTTCTTCTCCTTCCGCTTCTTTCGGCAGCGGCGACTCTATTCTTTCTTCGCAAGCAGGGCAACGTTGCGGCTTTGCTTTCGGTGGCTACGGCTGGTGGGATCCTCCTGCTTTCCCTCTACTTGATTTTCGCCGGCGACGGGCAACCATTCTCATGGGACGCGACCTGGATCAGGCTCTCCGGCTGGGAGCTCCGTTTTGGGTTTCTTCTCGACGGAGCCTCCAGGCTCCTCCTCTTCGTGGTCTCCTTCGTCGGGTTTTTGATCCATGTCTTCAGCTTGGGCTACATGGAGGACGACGAGGCCAAGGCCAGGTACTTCGGCGGCCTGTCCATCTTTATGTTTTCCATGCTCGGCATTACCCTTGCCGACAACCTGATCATGATTTTCGTTTTCTGGGAATTGGTCGGGTTCAGCTCCTACCTGCTCATCGCTCATTATTACTCGACCGATGAGGCCGCCCAAGCCTCCAAAAAAGCCTTTATCGTGAACCGGGTCGGGGACTTCGGCTTCCTCATCGGAATCGTTCTTACCTACTGGAGTTTCGGCACGGTTAACTTGTTGGAACTTGCGGATCTGTCTGACTTTGAGCCCAGCCTCGTATCCACGGCTCTCTGCCTGGCATTGGCTTGCGGATTTATTGGCAAGTCCGCTCAGTTTCCTCTCCATGTCTGGCTTCCCGACGCCATGGCCGGCCCGACGCCTGTTTCCGCCTTGATTCACGCCGCGACAATGGTAGCGGCAGGCATCTATCTCCTCGTGAGAATTGACTTTCTCTTTACCCAACAGGCTCTTTCCGCCCTCGCCTTGTTGGGGGCAGGGATGGGCCTATACGCCGGTTTCTGCGCCTTGGTTCAGCGAGACATCAAGAAAATCCTCGCCTACTCTACCCTCTCGCAATTGGGCTACATGGCGGCCGCCTTCGGGCTGGGTATGCCCGGCATCGCCCTCTTTCATCTTATGACCCATGCCTTCTTCAAAGCCTTGATGTTCCTCGGTTCAGGCTCAGTCATTCATGCCTGTCACCACGAGCAGGACGTCTTTAACTACGGTGGCTTGCGTGGGAAGATGCCCTTGACCGCCTATACCTTTCTGGTGGGGGTTCTGGCCATTTCCGGGGTCAATTTTCTTTCCGGCTACTTCAGTAAGGATGCTATCCTGCTTACTGCCTTCAACCTGAATCTACCCGTCTTTATCGTACTCTATGCAGGCGCCGTGCTCACTGCGTTCTATATGTTCAGGCTTTATTTCATCACTTTCGAGGGCAAGCCGCGTTCCAAGAAGGCCGAGAAGGCACACGAGAGTTCGTTGCTCATGACCGTACCACTCCTGATACTGGCCGCTTTGTCCATCGTCGGAGGTTATCTTTCCCTTTTCCCGGTATCCATCGTAGGTTACCTGCTCCCAGACGTCTCTGAAGTAGCGGGCATGGACAACCATCTCTGGATGATCATTTTCGGGAGTTTCGCCTGGGTGACGGGGTTGATTGGGGCGCGAGCGCTCTATGGATCGGTCGATCAGGAAGACCCCCTTGCATCCAAGGTCCCCGCCTTCTTTACCCTTTGTCGCAGCAAGCTTTTCTTCGACGAGATTTACGACTTCTACGTCCTTCGCATCCAAGGACCCACCGCACGGTTTCTGGAAGTGATGGAATTGCTCTTCGTCTCGGGTCTCATGGTCAGAGGGTCTGCTGGGATTGCGGGCCTCTTTGCCCTTCTCGCAAGGGTTTGCTACGTAGGGAAGATTCACGCCTATGCGTTCTGGTTCGTGCTCGGAACCTTGGGTTTCCTAGCCTATGCGGCTTATTTCAGGGGGTGATCGGCCATGCTTGACCAAATTCTGCTGCTAGGCTCCATTGCCGTTCCTCTCGCCGTTTCCCTTTCCTTCTTTGCCGGTTGGGTTAGGGACGACGAATGGGTCGTGAAACTGGCTTGCCTCGGCTTCGGTTTCCCCTGTGTGGCGGGCATCCTTCTGTTCATCAAGTTCGATGGAACCGTTGACGGATACTGTTTCGAGATCCTCTACGAGAAGATGGGCCTGCAGGAGCTTGGAATCACTTTCCACCTCGGTCTCAACGGCGTTTCTTCGCCCCTTTTCGCAATGGCCGGCATCGTAGGCTTGGCGGCGGGCTTGGCCGCCGTCTTCTCCGGGGCTAAGAGGCTGAAACTCTATCTTGCCTTGCTCTGCTTCATGCAGTCGGGATTGATGGGTCTGTTCGCCAGCGTCGACTTGTTCTTTTATTACCTTTTCCATGAGTTCGCCCTAATCCCGACCTTCATAATGATCGGCTTATGGGGTGGACGCAACCGACGAGGCATTGCCTTGGAAATCACGATCTACCTTACCCTCGGGGCTCTTGTTTCGCTTGGTGGACTGGTTGCCCTGAACGTCATGGTCGATGCCCCCAAGTTCGATTTCCCCACTCTTTCCCAAGCTCTTTCCGATATCGCCCTCCATGATTCGACTCAGGCCAAGATTTTCGGACTTCTCCTTCTTGGGTTCGGTATTCTGGTCGCTCTTTTCCCTTTCCACACTTGGGCCCCCAGGGGATATGAGGCTGCACCCACGCCCGTATCCATGCTGCATGCAGGCGTGCTCAAGAAATTCGGGCTCTATGGCCTGATCCAGATTGGGGCTCCGCTTTTGCCCGAAGGAGCCTTGTTCTGGAGCCCTTGGCTTCTTTGGCTTGCCCTCGGCAACGTTCTCTTCGTGGGCATGGTGACGATTGCCCAAGGCAACCTGAAGAGCATGGTTGGCTATGGCTCGGTCATGCACATGGGATACTGTTTCCTAGGCATTGGGGTCTGTTCCTCCCTTGGGGCTGGTTCGGCCGTCATGCTGATGGCGGCTCATGGCCTCTCGGTCTCTTTGATGTTTCTTCTTTCCGCATCGATCCAGAGGCGCAGCGGCACCTACGAGATGGGGCAAATGGGAGGTATGGCTGGGAAGACCCCAATTCTGGCCTGCTTTTTCGTGGCCGCATCGCTCGCTACCATCGGTCTACCTGGATTCGGGAATTTCTGGGGCGAGTTCGGAGTTTTTCTCTCCTTGGGCGAGCAGCCTTCTCACAGGATTTTCCTCGGACTTGCGGCCCTCGGAATCATTCTTTCAGCGGTTTTCGGTCTGCGGGCAGTGGCCCGCATTTTCTTCGGTCCCCAAAGTGAAGAGCTTACTGCCCATGAGAATAAGAACCCCATCCGTGACCTTGGCCTGACTGAGGCCCTGCCGGCGGGTCTGATCCTCGCCGCTCTTCTCTTGCTTGGCCTCTGGCCACGAGGGATATCCGACCGGATCAACAAGGAGATCACGGATCGGTATGCGAAGGTCGACCACGCAACCCTATCCCTTTTTCTGCCACCATGCTGCCCCGTCCCTCAGGGTGGCGAAGAATCAAACCAGACCACGCCCCTGCAGGTATCCCCGCCTGTGGTTCTGGAGCCGGAGGAAAGATAAGCTGGAACAACTCCTTCCATTCTACGAGACCAACGATTGGGCCCGAATCTGGCCCGAGTTGTCCCTTGCCCTAGGCGCAATCATGATCCTTGGCCTCGAGTTGTTCGGGATGAAGGATTCTTCTTCCGGGAGAACCGGGGTCATCGCCATCTTCTTCCAGTCCGTCCTGTTCGTCGGTCACTTGCTTGACTATCTTTTTTGGCATCATTCCGCGGCCTTGAATTTCTTTTCCGATATGATCAGCCAAGGCCTGCAGGCGGAGGTGATGAGAAGCTTTTTCCTCCTCTCATCCCTTCTTGTCTCCATCATCGGCCATCGCTACCTCTGTCGCAAGGGGCTCAAATCCGGAGAATTTCACCACTTGACGATGCTGGCCACTGCTGGGTTGATGCTCCTTTGTCAGAGCAATCACTTCCTGATGCTCTTTGTTGCCCTCGAGACGGTCGCCCTTTGCTTTTATACGCTCGTTGCCTACAACCGTGATTCCGCAAAGTCGCTGGAGGCGGGGATCAAGTATCTCATCTTCGGGGCTCTTAGCTCGGCTCTCCTTCTTTTTGGAATCGTTCTTCTCTACGGGGTAGGAGCAAACCCCGAGGCATGGGGAGCCAGTTACCCCGGGCACGAGTTCATGGATCCGCTATCCTTCCAGTATCTGGGCAACCTGATGAGTGAAAACCCCGATAACCTGATGCTCCGTGCCGGAGTCGTCCTTATCCTTGCAGGCATCGCCTTCAAAGTTGGGGCGGCTCCCTTCCAAATTTGGGTACCCGACGTCTATCACGGATCCCCGCTGCCCATCACGGCATTTCTAGGGGTCTCTTCCAAGGCGGCGGGCTTCTTCGTCCTCCTAAACCTCGTGAACGGTCCCTTCGAGGGTATGAGCGAGTTCCTTCTGCCTCTGCTCGGCTTCGTCGCCACCTTTACCATTTTCTTCGGAAATTTGGCCGCCTGCGCTCAGCGCAACGTCAAGCGGATGCTGGGCTTGTCTGGGGTCGCTCATGCTGGTTACCTGCTGGTTGCAGTCATGGCTTCCATGCAGTTTGCCGGCGACGACGACCGGGCGATCTGGGTTCTTTTCTTTTATTTGTTTGTCTACCTGCTCGCATCCTTCTGCGTTTTCGGGGTGATGGGTCTTGCCGACTTGCCCGACGAGAACGAGCACGAGTTCTCCCATTACGAGGACTTGGCCAAAAAAAGCCCCTGGGCCGGTTTCGTTCTGGTTTCGGGGATCGCTTCCTTGGCTGGAATCCCCCCCTTCGCCGGTTTTATCGCAAAGTTGCTTTTGATCAGCGTTGCCTATGAGGCCAAACTCTACCTTTCCCTGACCGCAATGGTTATTGGCGTGGTTATATCCATCTACTACTATTTCGGCTGGATGAGGGCCATAGCCTTGCCGCGTCCCGCCTCCTTCGAAGACGTGGAGGATGCGCCCGATCCTTGGGCCGGCTTGTCCAAAACGGGTTTCATGAAGGTTGTTCTCGTTCTCCTAACGGTGGCGTCCATTGTCCTGGGGTTCTGGCAAGGGCCCTTTGGCGACGTTTTCTAATCTCCTGCCGCCCTACAGGGGGAAAGAAATAGACTTGTCCTACCTTACCCTTTGCTTCATTTCTGAACTTCCTCGGCCCGGGTGGCGGAATTGGTAGACGCACCAGATTTAGGTTCTGGTGTCCGAAAGGACGTGGGGGTTCAAGTCCCCCCTCGGGCACTTATCTCCGGAAGCATTCAGCCTGGGCAAGCAATCGTTTTTTTGATCCGAAACTTTTACCTGATTGACTAAATCAGGCTGGAAATCCGTTCTTGCTTTCGGTTGATCGGTTCCCATGCTTGGAACAATGAAATCTACCTGTCTTTCCGTATGCAGACAAGGCTGGTTGGGTGTCCCCCTGTTCCTGCTCGGGGTCGTAACCCTTGCCTTCAGTCAGCTCAGCCTGGAAACCCAAACAGAATCGATGACGGCGGAGGAACTGTCCCAGCTCGTTTCGCAGGAGATTGACAGGCTCACGGCCGTCTCCAGGGAACTGCAAAGGGACCAATCCTCAGCTTTTTTCGCCGACCGCAGACAGGCCATAGCCGGTAACCTTTCTCAGGTTTCCTCGGTGCGGGGAAATTCGGATCCCGCTGTGGTCAGGCTTCAGGCCAACCTTCAGTCGGTTGAGGCAGCCTGGAAGGCCCGTTCCCAGGAAGCGGTCAAAGGTCTTGCCTCCGTGGAGGGGCGCTTGATCGAGACGTCCGGGATCTACAAGGACCTCGATGATAATTTTGCCGGGCGCGTTGAGGAGGCCAAGCCTGCGCTCGAGGTGCTTCGGGAAAACCTGATCCGGACGGAGAACGAGCTTGCGGCCCTGGCCCAGCTTTCCCGTAACGCCAAGAATGATGCCTTGGCCAGCTTGAATTCCCTTTCCAGAGAGAGTGGTGAACTCGTCGAACTGGCCGTCCCCAAGGCCCCTATCAACCCAAGGTCCACCATCGCATCGAGCGGGTCCACGCCCAACCGTTTCACTCCTTCCATCAAGCCCTCCTTCGGTCAAGTAGGTGGATCCAAGGTCGATCCCCAGTTTGACGATGGGTCCTCGGAGGTGATTGACCGACTCAAGAACGAGCTGGCGACCTCCAAGTCCATCCAGTCCGAACTTTCCGCGGACACGGCGGGCCTGCAGGGAGACTTGCGAAAGGCCTACCGCGAAATCGTAACCCTTCAGGCCAGCCTGAAGGAGAGCCAAATGCTGGTGGACGAACTCGAGACGACCAAAGAATCCCTCTGGAAGACGGAAGACGGAAGCCCTCCCACTGCCCAGACTGTGAGTAGGCAAATCAACCGTCTAGAGGATGATTTGCAGAAGGCTCGCGAAGACCTCAGGCTTTCCCGCCAAACTCTTTTGATGGAACAGCAACGGTCCAACGCCATGATCAGTTCGGTAACGAATGAGCTGGAGCGTACCAGGACCGAGCTGGATGACGCCCGTACCGCCGCTTTCAGTTCAGGTGCGGATTCCGGTCGACTGCTTGCGATGCAACGCGAACTGGATCAAGCCAAGAGGGCTCTCCAGATGGCTCAAACTGCCCCCAAGGACAAGACCCAGGAAAGCTACCTAAACCTGCAGGAAGAACTCAAGAAAGCCCTCGGTGAGGTCACCCGCATGCAAATAGAGTTGGCGGACAAGGAGGTCTTGGAAGAACAGCTCAACAGGTTGCGCAATTCGATCGAGACCACTGATGACCTCACTAGTGGCAAGGCGCGGGCCGAATACGTCAATAAGCTGATGGTCGACCTGAACGACGTTAAGAGGGAGTTGCTCAAGGCGCGTGCCGAGAACCGTGAGGAACGCAAGAGCCTGACGCAGAAGGTGGCGGCGCTGGAGGACGAGTTGGCGGCTACCAAGATCGAGCTCGAATCCACTCTCATGGATTTTGCGAAGACAAAGGAAAGCATTGCCAAGAGGGAGTTTGAGGACGCGCTTACCATCCAGAGGCTCGAGGAGGAGGCCCAACTTGCCCAGTCCGCTCTTCGCGATGCTTCGCTCGGCAAGCTGCCCGCTATTCCCTTCGTGAACGAGATGGAGGAGGACTTAGCTAGTTCAGAGGCCCGCATCAAGGCCCTTTCCGAACGCTTTGATGCAGAGCAGGCGAAGGCTACCGAGGTCATAGACGGCTTGCAGGTTGAGCTCGATTCCGCCGTCTTGAGGCAAAAGAGAGCCCTCGACCAATTGGCCCGCCGGGAAATAGATCTGCAGGGTAAGGAGCGGGATCTGCAGCAGGTGGAACAGGAAAAGAAAAAGCTCCAGGAAGAACTTCAGGTCGTGACGGTGATCGCGGGTCAGCTCAAGGACCTGAACGATGTTCTTGAAACGACCAAGAATACCCAAAACTCGCAGA
Source organism: Opitutia bacterium UBA7876 (assembly GCA_002500665.1). GTDB lineage: Bacteria > Verrucomicrobiota > Verrucomicrobiia > Opitutales > Seribacteraceae > Seribacter. Next base: position 52,386 of record DLRY01000025.1, on the reverse strand, counting down.
GCGGTAGCATGGATCAAATCATCAAGTCTCTCCGCGATGAGCTGAACCAGTCCAAGGTCGAGCTGGTTTTTGCCCTTGAGGAGAAGGATAAGCTGAACAAGGATTCCACAAGCAAGATTCAGGCCTTGGAGAACCAGCTTGAAAACACCCGGAAGGAATTGATTCTCAAGGATGAGAACTTAGCCGACCTCTCGGCTAATTCGCAGGAGTTGATGCTCGACCTCAAGAATGAGCTGGACGTGACCCGGGAGCAGCTTTCCCGCATGAAGAAGGCGGGCATGGGTGGCTCTCTCGAGACGGAGAAAGCGGTATCCCAGTTGCAGGAAGCCCTTGGTACGATTCAAGTCCTTCAGGAGAGCCTGGACGAAGCCGAGCAAGTCAATTTGGAAGTGGATACCCTCAGGGCCGATCTCGCCAATGCCATGGAGACCCAGATGGCCGATATCCAAAGGTCCGAAGACCAGAAGGCGCAATTAAGCCAAAAAACCAAGGATTTGGAGGCTGAAATCGCCATGCTTAGGGAACAGCGTGAGGGAACTGGAATTGGGTTCCAAAAGCTAAACGCCCAATTGAGGGAACAATTGCAGGCTTCCCAAGCTCAAGTTGCCGAACTGGAGCAAAGAGCGGCCCTGGCGGAGGACAGTGGGATTACCTCGCTTGTCGGTATCGAGGAAGAGCTTGCCGAGGCCAAGAACAAAAACCAAGAACTGCAGGCTGCCTTGGAGAAGGGGGTTTCCGGCAAGAACAGGACGATCGAGTTGCTCGAAAACGATTTGAAGAATGCGCTCGATAAACTCAAGGCCGCAGGCCAGTCCGCTCCATCCATCAGCCCTAAGGACATGGATGACCTGGAGGGGAGCCTGGCAAGCGCCGATCAGACGATATCTGCTCTTCAGGAGGCGGTAGCCATGGAAAAAGGAAAACAGGCCGAGCTCCAAGGCAAGCTTGCCTCCGCAATGGAAAAGCTTGCCGCCATGGAGCAGTCGCCTGCTCAACCCCAGATCGTCGAAAAGGAAGTGATCGTTGAGAAGGAGGTCGTCGTGGAGCAACCGGCCAAGGAATTTGGAGACTTTATCAAACTGGAGGAAGAACTGGCCGAAGCCCAGAACACGATTTCCGAACTACAGGACAAGGTAGACGTCGAGCGAGAAAGCCGCAAGGCGCTGGAAGAGCAGCTGGCCTTGGCTTCGGGTGATCCCAAGGGAAATGAGATTACTGCTCCTGGAGGAGAGGAAGTCAATGCGATCAAGAAACTTCTTGCAGAGAAAGAAGCTAAGGAGGCGGATCTGGAAAAACAGCTTAACGACGCAAGGGAACAAGTGAATGAGAAGGAGGCGGAGCTTGAACTCGCCAAGGCCCTCACGGGTGAGATGGAGACACTCCAGAAAAAACTTGAGGACGCTCAGAAGGCAGCCGTTAACCCTGCAGTCATACCCAGTCCTCTTGCACAGGAGGAGAGGGATACGCTACAGAGGGAGATCGATCGACTCACTAAGCAGCTTGCCGATGCCAAGGGATCCCTTGAAAACCCTGTTTCGACCGAAGCCTTGGCTACCCTGCAAAAGCAGTTGCAGGAAGCCGTTGCCGAAAACGTCGAGATACAAACCGAGCTCGAGGAGACAAAGAGCATGCTGGCTTCCATTGAGGCGGCCGATCCCACGCAAAGTCCGGAACTGGAGGCGGTCATTGCCAATGCCAAGATGGCCGAGCAACAAGGCCAGGCTCGAGTTGCCGAACTTACGCGGGCCTTGAGAAATTCCGAGAGCCTACGCAAGGAAATGGAGGAATTGCTAACCCAGGAAAAGCCACAGCCCGTTCTTGATATGGCGGCGGATCCTCGCTTTATAGAGATTCAAAAGGAAATGCTCCTTCTTCAGCAGGATCTTTTGGCCGCGAGGGGCATGACGGATCCCGCTCCTGAGGGCATGACGGCCGAGTTGGCCGCCGCTCAAGCCGATAACGCTCGCTTAAACGAGGAGTTCAAGAGCGCCATGGATGACTTTGGCAGGATCAAGGAAAAGCTAGCCTTGCTAGAAGAAGAAAACCGTAGGCTTCAGGAAGAAGGTGGTGAACTTGCTCGCGCCAAGGCCAAGGAAGACTTGGACGTCCTTCAATCCAGGATAGGAGCCCTGTCATCGGAGAACTCGAGCTTGAGGGTCGAGTTAGGTGAAAGAGAGAATCGAATCGCATCCTTGAGGGACGACCTGGCCCGAGCCCAGGTAAGTATTCCAGGAGTCCCGCCGGACAATGCAGCCCTCAGGGCCCAGGTCATTCGCCTTGAGGGTATTGCCCAGTCGTCCAAGGATGCCGAGAGCAGGGCCCGGATGGATTTGCAACGATCCCAAGGTGACCTCCAGACGGCTAACCAGAGAATTGCATCTCTTGAGACCAACCTGAGGCAGGTCCAGTCCATGGCTCGCAACGTACCCTCGCGAATCCCAAGCCTGACTGCCCCTCTTCCTCCTGCCACTCCTCCCACGACCATGGCCCCTCCTTCCTTGAGCAATACTCAAATTGCCGAGCTTACCCGACTGAGGGACCAGAACCAGAGGCTCCAGGATCAACTGCAGTCCATGACCACCATGCCTGGCAGAGACCAGATAGACAGGAAGCTCAACGCCTTGAACCAGCAAAACCTTACCGCCCAGATCCAACTCGACCAAGAACGGGCCAAGGTTGAGGATCTCCGCAAGCAATTGTCCGAGGCTCGCGATATCAAGCAGGCTGTGGTTGAGCGTGGCCAATCGGCCAACATCAAGGTTGGTATGCTGAATAAGGAGTTGTCCAATGCGAGGGACCGGATTTCATCTCTTGAGAATGCCCTTGTGGCGGCCCGGGAAGCTATCCGTATCCTGCAGAAGGGCGACGGTGGATCATCCGTCAAGGTATCCGTGCCTACCACCTCCTTCCGTAATACTCCGCAGGTCCCGACCTTTCCCCGTTCCACCCAATCGCGATCTCCCTTCTCTCCGCGCTCAACACCGTTGGGAGGAATCGTGCCCTCCGAATCCTCGGTAACTCCCTTCGTGCAGAACGTACCCAAAGGGAAGGCGAGCCTCCAGTTGAGCGCCGAGGTCCAATTTCTCAACAATAAGAATCGTCCCGCTGGTTACACGGAGTTTTTCCTTCTTCAGCAAGATCTCGATTCGGTCATGAAATCCTCACGGATTCGTATTCCGAGCCGTCAGGATATAGATTCCTACGCCGAGTTGTGGGCTCGTTCCGTGCAGAGAGGGTATCGTTTTCCAGGCGTAGCCGCATCCATCCGCAATGCCTTGGCTACTTCCAGTTTGGCCCGAATCAAGACCAATTCGGTGGGTAAGGCGAACTTGGCCAACCTGAAGTCTGGGAAATACTTCGTCGTAGGGGCTTCGACGCTCGGTCAAGTGGGGGTGGTCTGGTCCAAGCCAATTACCTTGTCGGCAGGTTCGAATCAAATGATTCTTGATCTAAGGGACGCCGAATGGGCTGAGTAATTCGGTTATCGAAACTGCTTGACGATTCTTAGGTATCTGGTGGCTTCCAAGTCTCCAGCCTCGACAGCCTTGGTAAACCATTCCTCAGCTTTTTTATAGTCGAGTTTCACGCCTTGCCCCATGAAGTGTAGGATTCCTAGGTAGCGAAGAGCTTCGGGCTCGTTCTTAATGGCCGCTATCTCAAACCACTTCATGGCCTCCTTGTAATTTTTTTCCGAATAGTATTTGAGCCCAAGTCTCCTGCTCGCAATCAAGTCGCCCTTGAAGGCTGCCTTCTTGAGGGCTTCCTCGCCAAGCCCAACATGTTTGCCTGGCGATGACGAAGTTGGGTCCGGGTTATTGTCCAAGAGCGGATCCTCAAGCGGGTCCTGAACTTTTGAAGGAGGTTGAGCGAAGGGCGCCGGAGGAGATTGATTCCCCGCCATGATCTCCTTTTGGGCAAGTTGGATAGCGGGCTTTTGCTGATTGTCGGGGACATAGGCGGCGGGTGGGTTGCGCATCCTGAAAAGTTGATTTTCATACCTTCTCAGTTGAAGTTTCGCTTCAGCGGACTCTCCGGTAGCGGCGGCTCTCTTGAGCCATTCGACGGCAAGTTCCAAGTTTTTCTTGGTCCCGTCTCCCGTGGCCAATTTCATCCCCAAGGTGAGCTGAGCCATCGTCAACTGCCGGTCTGCGGCGGCTCGTATCCAGCGGATTGCGTAGTCGTCACTGCGTGGGATTCCATCGCCTATCGAATAGGCCATTCCAAGATAGAACATGCCCAAGGGAAGCTTTTCGCGAGCCGCCCGGGAGCACCACTTGATGGCTAGTTCGGGGTTTTTCTTCACCCCTATCCCGGTAAAGTAAATCATTCCGAGGGTCGCCTGAGCGGTCGCAAACCCCATTTCGGATGACTTCGTAAGGTGGCGAATGCCCTTGGCGAAATTCCTCGGAGGGTTGTCGATCTCAATCATTCCCATACAAAAGAGGGCGATGGGATCCTGACTCTTGACGACTGACCTTAGGTTCGAGTGAAGATAAGCCTCGTCGTAGAGGAATCGGCCTCTTTCGCCGTTTCCCTTTTCAAGTTCTAAGGCGGCCAGTACGCACAAACCCAAGGAACCCTTCTTGGCGGCCGAAAGCTTTGCCCAACGTTCCGCCTCGTCCAAGTCTACGGTCAAACCTCTTTCCCCGAACTTGTGAAAGATGGCCAAGATACCTTGATAGTGTATGTCGCCCGCGAGGGCCCTCGCCTGGATCGAAGCCAAGCTTTCCCTCGTGATCGGAGCGCTTGCGGAGCTTTCGTAAGGCATCGAAAAACCAACCAAGATCAGGAGAATAACCGACAAGGGAGAGGAAAACAAAAGCTTTTTGAGTTTTCGTGTGGGCACGGATAAAGACATATGCGAAGGATGATTATTCCCTTACATAAGATGGCTAAGAGCAAGATTATTCTCGTCTTCGGTTTTGGAGGGGATAGCCTGTGGACATGTTCCGAGTGTGTCCTCACTGTGATTTCGAATGGCATCAGGAAGACGGTGATTCATGCCCTGCCTGCAGCATGGACCCGGAGGATGAAAGCAAGAGCGCACGGTCCAGTGAGAGGTATTCAGGTGGGGCCTTCGGGTCGGGGCCGAATCCTGGCCACATACAGGGCTTATACAAGGCCCTCGGCCTGCTTGCCCTTGTTTTCCTGCTTTACGTTCTGTTCGGAGGCAATTGAACCCGCTCAGTTGAGGTTGCACGAATCGGAGTCGGACTTCGATCCTGCTCCGGCTTCGGGAAGAAAGGGATTTTCGAAAGCTTCCTTGAAGCTGTAGCCTCCCTCGAAATCATCGAGTGAGTCATTTTCCGTTCGTCCGAGGATCCCATGGTCAACGAGGTTAAAGACGATATCGCCGAAATCCCTGCATTTTTTGACGTTCCAGTGATTCATCAGGGTCATCGTCATGGGACCGAAGCGATCCAAGGCATAGTCGCGGATTCCCTCCAGAAGCTCGCTCCCCGAGACATGACCCTTGTTGAGGGACCTGTCCTTTTCCATGGACTTGAGCGTGTGGTCGAGGGCTTCCCTAACGAAGTAGTAGGCTCCCTTCCCGAACCTATCGTCCTTTTTATGAATGTCCTTGATCACTTCTGGAAAATTCTTGTCGCTCATGAGGGGTTTTCGTAAGGGTTGTTCGAATGATGATTTTCTTAATCGAACGCGGTCCCGTTTTTCAATAACCAAATTGGTAATGAAGGTTTCCTATTCGCAAGACGTCAGACGTGCTTCGCCTCACTGCATTACCTGGACCTACAGGAAGAAAAGGTACCGTAAGTATTTCAAGAGCCGGATTGATGCGGTCCGTTTCAAAAGTGACAAGGAACGCGAGCTGGGCATAAGCGATCCCAATTCCATCGAGACTGAGGTCATCTTTCTTGCCCTCAGTGAGATTAAGGACCGACTGGATGGGATCGACTCGCGTCTTGAAGGCATGGAAAACTCCCTTTCCGTCCAAGAATCCTTCCTGTCCGACCTGCGCAAGCCCCCCGCCCCCAAGATTCTCAGGATATCCGAAGCTGCCAAGGTCCTCAGGGTTTCACCTAGAAAACTCTACTACCTGTTGGAAAAGGGAGTCTTCAAGAGGTACAAGCTTCCCCATACGAGGACCACTTTCATCAAGCTCGATGAGGTGGAGGAAGCCTTGGGGTCCGATGACGTCAGCGAGCTTTTGCACGGGAGCTGATTGCGGAAGTCCTTTTTTCTGTTTTTTGGGTTTTTGTTTTGCCTGAGCAGACAAGATGTGGAGAATCGGTGTTTCCTTTTTATTCACAAACAACCTTAGCTATGAGCAAAAAATTCCCTGGTGGCGTCATTACCGGAGATGGGGTTCAAGAAATCTTCGATGATGCGCAAGAAAACGAATACGCCCTGCCCGCCGTCAACGTAGTCGGAACGAACTCGGTAAACGCGGTCCTGGAGACGGCTGCCGAGGTCAACTCGCCCGTCATGATACAGTTTTCCAATGGAGGAGGGGTGTTCTACTCTGGGAAAAGCCTATCCAACGACAACCAAGCGTCCGCCATCGCAGGTTCGGTCTCAGGGGCCATGCACGTGCATGCCATGGCTGAGGCTTACGACGTTCCCGTTATCCTTCATACCGACCATGCCGCCCGCAAGCTTCTGCCTTGGGTGGATGGTATGCTGGAGGCCGGCGAGAAGTTTCACGAGCGCGAGGGAAAGCCCCTCTACAGTTCTCATATGCTCGACCTTTCGGAAGAACCGATCGAGGACAACCTGCAAACCTGTCGGGAATATTTGGAGAGGATGAATCGAATCGGCATGACGATCGAGATTGAACTCGGGGTAACCGGTGGCGAGGAAGATGGGGTGGACAACACGGACATCGACACTGCCCGTCTCTACACCCAGCCGGAGGAAGTTAACCAAGCCTACGAGATCCTCTCCGAGGTCAGTAACCGCTTTACGGTGGCCGCGGCCTTCGGCAACGTCCATGGCGTCTACAAGCCCGGAAACGTCGAGCTCACCCCCAGGATCCTGCTTGATTCTCAGGAATACCTTAAGGAAAAGCACGGCTTGACCGGCAAGCCCGTACATTTCGTCTTTCACGGTGGCTCGGGTTCTTCTCGTGAGCAAATCAGGGAGGCGATTGGTTACGGTGTGGTGAAGATGAACCTCGATACCGATATGCAATGGGCCTTTTGGGATGGTGTGCATGAGTACTACAAGGCGAACAAGGACTACCTCCAGGGCCAGCTCGGTAACCCCGAGGGAGAGGAAAAGCCGAACAAGAAATATTACGATCCACGAACTTGGCTTAGGGCGGGTGAGCAAAGCTTCGTTTCTCGCCTCACTCGTTCCTTTGAGGATCTCAATTGCCTCAACAAGAACGGTCGCTGACTTTGCACGGAAACCCTAACCTAACATAATTGCGCCTCATGGAACAACGCTCGGTACTGGATCAAATCAAGGAACACACGATCATCGTGGCCGATACGGGTGACTTCGACTCCATCCGCCAGTATGAGCCCAGAGATGCGACGACTAATCCGAGTCTCATTCTCAAGGCGGCCAAGCAGGATGATTACGCCGAATTGGTTCAAGGAGTCGTGCAGAAGGCCAAGTCGGAGGGAGTGGACTCCGTTGACGAAGTTATGGATCGCTTGTTGGTCCGTTTTGGGGTTTCCATTCTTGAGATCGTTCCCGGGCGGGTCTCCACCGAAGTCGATGCTCGACTCTCCTTTGACCGCGAAGGGAGCTTGGCCAAGGCCCGTTCTCTGATCAACCGTTACGAGGAGCTTGGATTTTCACGGGACCGGGTGCTGATCAAGCTCGCAACGACCTGGGAGGGCGTTGAAGTTTCCAGGGAACTGGAGAAAGAGGGTATTCACTGCAACATGACTCTTTTGTTTTCCCTTGTTCAGGCAGTTGCCTGCGCCGAGGCGGGTTCTCGTTTGATTTCTCCCTTCGTGGGTAGAATCTTGGACTGGTTCAAGCAGAACACCGGGGAGTCCTATGAAGGGGCTGAGGACCCGGGCGTTCAATCGGTAACGGAAATTTACAACTACTACAAGAAATTCGGCTACGAGACTGAGGTTATGGGGGCCAGCTTCAGGAACACCGGTGAAATCAAGGAACTTGTAGGATGTGACTTGCTGACCATCAGTCCCGGTCTCCTTCAGGAGATGAAAGAGGACTTTTCCCCGCTTGAGCTTAAACTTTCCGAGGAAACGGCATCGCAGTCCGACTTATCAAGGATGGAAATCGGCGAAAGTTCTTTTCGTTTCCTGATGAACGAGGATGAGATGGCCACCGTCAAGCTGGCCGAAGGTATCCGGAAGTTTTCTGCGGACGTGCGTTCTCTGGAGACCATGCTTGGGGAAATGTTTTCCGCCGCCTAGATCTGGGACTCGATCCTTGATGCGTCCTCTCTTCGTTTTTTCCAATTAATTAGCGCATTTAGGTTTTACATTTTTTTGCCTTAACCATAGAGGTATATACATGGCAGAAAAAAAAGGCACTCCCTTGCCCAAAAGGGTCGTAAGGACGATTACCTTGACTCAGGACGACTTGGATCTGCTCGATGGGATTGAGCGGGTGATGTCTCGTACCGGGCAGAGAATCAAGACTGATTCCAAGCTCATCAGGGCTTCCATTCAAATTGCCCATTCCGCTCTTCACGACAAGGCTTTCGACGTGTTGAAGATAGCCGAGAAGGTCGTCCGGGAGGATGGTCGCACCTTGAGCAAGATGCTCGAGAAAGAAAAGAACTCCTAGCTCCCTAATTTTCCGAAAAGCGCCTCGAGCAGTTCCTCTTCCTCTTCGAAGTCGGGCAGGCAACTCGTGCCGACGCACAGGGTGGATTTGTTTTCGCCGACTGAATCATTCTGAGCCATGAAGATCCGTCGATGCGGTTTATTGGCCAAGGATTCGGCGAGGGATGAAATCACCTTCTCTCCACCCCTTACTGAGCAGATCCCAATCTCGTGTTCGGCAATGACGGTCAAGGCATGGGCAATGCCATACGGCGCCTTCCTTGCCAGTATGGGGTAAGCCGATCGAGCTTGCAGATACTCTGTTTCCCATTTCTCGTCACCTGTCAGGGAGCGCAGGAATGAAAATATCCTCAACATAGAGGAGTTTCCGGCCGGAACCGCATTGTCGTACCAGAATTTCTTTTGAGCCGGAGGAGGGCATTCCAGGCTTTGTGGGGAGAAGAAGCAACCAGTTCTTTGCTCGTCGCGAAACTCGTCTAAGGCCTTCCCGGTTAATCCTTGCGCCTCTCTGAGGAATTTCGATGAATTTCCCGGTTCCAACCAGTCGGATACGGAGCAAACGGAAAGCAAGCCTTCCGCCCAAAAGGCGTAATCGTCGAGAAACCCTGGGACTTCCTTGCCTCCCGCCATCGGCTGAGTGGAGAGTACACGGCCCCTCGCGTTCATTAGGTTTTGCCTCATCCAGTCGCTCAACTCACAAGCCTTGGCGAGCAAGTCCTTTTCCTGAAGGGCAAGAGAGGCTTCGACAAGGGCATTGAGCAAGAGCGCATTCCATGAGGTAATCCTTTTTTCATCTCTGGAAACCGCCTTGAGCCTGGATTCGTTGCGAAAAAGGAGGAGCTTTTGCAGGCAATCCTCCAAGCGTTCCGGCTCGATTAAGTTTTTTGCCGGTATGATGGGCAAGTAGTCCGGGGAACCGGAGGGATATCCCGAGAGCAGAATTTCGGAATCCTCTTTCCCGAGCACGCTTTCAAGCTCGTCTTTGCTCCATAGGTAAAGCCCGCCTTCCTTTCCCCCGTGATCAGCCGATACGGACGAGCAGAACCCCTTCGAAGGACCTCCCATTTCGTTGAGGAGCCAGTCGAGAGTCTTGACGACGACCATGCGGTAGAGAGGGGAACCGTACTTTCGGAAGGCCCTTGAGTAGGTGGAGAGAAGAAGGGCATTGTCGCAAAGCATTTTTTCGAAGTGCGGCGTCTTCCATTCCTCGTCGACGCAGTAGCGAAAAAAACCTCCACCCACATGGTCGAAGAGGGACCCCTCAGCCATCGAGTCGAGCGTTTTGGTTACGCAAAAATCGATTCTTTCCATCAGTTTGGGGTTCGTGCGGACGGAGTGGGATTCACAAAGGGCGAGAAGAAAATCGATCTTCGAAGGCGTGGGAAACTTTGGAGCAGGGGTAAAGCCCCCATTCCGGTCGTCATGGCTCTTAGTCAGGGCATGGGCCGCTTCGAGCAAAAGGGAGTTGCTCCAGGCATCTTCTTCCGAGCAATCCGCATGGTTGGCGTGGATCAGGTTGGACACTATGTTCTCCCCATTCTCGATCAGCTCCTCCTTGGCCCGCTGGTAGTGGTCCGAGATTCGCAGGAGTAACTGGGGCCAGGGGACTATTCCCTGCCCAAGGTCCTCCTTCGGGAAATAAGTACCTCCCCAGAAGGGGCGGCCGTCGGGCAGGCAGAAGGCATGGAGCGGCCAGCCTGCGGACTGCTCGAACATTCGTACGGCCTCAAGGTAGGTCTGATCGACGTCGGGTCTTTCCTCCCGGTCCACCTTAATGCATATGAAATGCCGATTCATAATGGATGCGACGTAGTCGTCGCAGAAGGATTCGGCGGACATCACGTGGCACCAGTGGCAGGAGGAATAGCCGATGGAAACGATGATTGGCTTGTCCTCTTGTTTCGCTTTTTCGAAAGCGGCCTTTCCCCACGGCATCCACTGCACGGGCTGATCAGCGTGCTGTCTTAGGTAAAGGCTGGATTCCTTGGCGAGAAGATTTGGCATGGGGTCGTCCTTCATCATTCAAAGAAACGCATGATTCCCAAGCCTAATGAGCTGAAGATTCAAGCCCATTCACCTCGGGGAAGAAGGGGCGTTCATCTTACCTTGCCGTCCGCCCTCGGCCACTCTTCACGCAGCCATCCGACAATCAGCTCCACTTCCTCCCTGCTAAGTTCTCCATCGCTCATGTTGCCGTCCTCCTGCATGGCCACGAGAAAACTGGGCATGCGGTCGTTCTTCTTGCCGTAAAAGTCGTCATGGGTCGGGTCGCCGATGAACCTGACCATCCAGTCCCGCGACATGTATCCGGTTAGGCTTGGCCCGCTTCCCTCATCCTCTCCATCGATACCATGGCAATCGGAGCATTCGAGATCCTCGAACATCAGGTCGAAACCGGAATCGATGAGCTCCTGCCCTCCCTCGGGGGTCGAGTATCCGTATACCTTGGCCTCGTAGGCCAAGGCAGCGGAAACCGCTTCGATTTCCTCGGGTAACATATCGAGATCCAGAAGATGGTCCGCCATTTTGCCTTTCCTGAATTTGGTGTTGCCGAAATATTTCGGACCAACGTATCCCTCATGGTCGAGTAAGCCGGCTATCCATTCCTTGCTTCCCACTCCCTTGAGGTCGGGGGCGCTTGGTTCCTTGACCTCACCGCCCATGCCATCTTTTCCACCATGGGGATGACAGGACGAACAATGAGCTGCGTAAAGCCGAGCTCCCCTGATCTTCGGATCCTCGTAGACAAGGGTAAGGGCGCCTTCGGGGGGGATTCCACCCTTGATGGAAATCAATTCCTTGAGGCGGTCCGCCTCGGTATGAGCATTGGCAACCCCCTGCTTGTATTCGGCATCGTTTGCATCGTGGTTGAAGCCCATAGCGGTTAAGATCAGGAAGCCGCCAATCAAGCCATAGAGCATGGTCACGTTGATCCAATGCCCTGTTTTCGATTTGCCGATCAAGGGCATGAGGAATAAAGCAGTCACGAGGGTGGAAGGAACGACGATGGCCCCGATAACCAGCCCCACCGCTCCCTCGAAGGCGGAAAACTTGAGCATCTGAAAAAGGGACATGAAATACCAGTCGGGTCGGGCGGCATTGTAGGGTTGGGAGGGATCCGCCGGGGGGGTCAACCCAGTGCCTTGCCTGAAGACGAAGAAGAGAACCGCCGCCATTACCGCGACGCAGGCAATTGCGTCCTTGAGGATCTGGTCCGGCCAAAACATACCGTCCCGTTTTGGCCTGGCTGCGGAATCGTCATCCTTGCCCCGGAAAACCAGGAAGAATATTCTCGCCGCAATCGCCAGGAATACTCCGCAGATGCTTCGGGGTACCCATTGCTTGGTGGCGTCCTCGAAGACGAAAGCCAAAATCGTCAAGGTGCCGAAGACGAACCCGAGCAGGCTCCAGTAGTATAGGGCGCTCGCCCGGGTGGCGGGTTTGGCCTCCGTGATCCCATGCCTCCTGAAAAGATAAATGTGGACGACCACCAAGGCTACCAGAGCTCCGGGCAGAACCCCCGCATGAAGGGCGAAGAAACGGGTCAGGGTGTGATGACCGTAGTCGGAGCCTCCTACGATGATCTTTTGCAGGTCGTCCCCGATGAAGGGAATGATTCCAGCGAGGTTGGTTGCGACCTTGGTCGCCCAGAACCCTTTCTGGTCCCAAGGCAAAAGATAACCGGTGAGCGATATGGCAAGCGTAATGAAGAGCAGGATCACTCCGAACCAGAAGTTGAATTCTCGGGGTGCCCGGTAGGCGCTATCGATGACCACCTGCACGAGGTGAAGGACGAGTAGGATAACCATGATCTGTGCGGTCCAGTGATGGATTCCCCTCAGGAGCCAGCCCAGCGTCATCTCGTTCTGGATGAAGTAAACGCTTTCCCAAGCCGTGGTGGCGCTGGGGCTGTAGGCCATCCAGAGAAAGATTCCGGTTATGAACTGAACCATGATCGCAAAGGAAAGGGTGCTACCCCAGACATAGCGCCAGCGGGCTCCTCCCGGGACGCTCTCGAAGAGGGCCTCGCGGGTAAGCTTTGCGATGCCGGTACGATCGTCTACCCAAGCGAAGAATCTTCTCATCAGATGGCTTTCTTCTCCTCAATTCCGGCGGCGAAGTTCCGGAAGGTCACCCAGACGTCTCCTTCACCCAGCCGTTCCTCGTCCACCTCGAGCGAGTCGAGCCCCCGCGGACTCACGCAGGGATCGCCCCTTGATCCGTCGAGGTTGAAGATACTCTCGTGACAGGGGCAGTAGTACTCGTCTTCCTTGGACCGGTATCCCACGCTGCATCCGGCATGGGGGCAGCTGGAGTTGAAGGCCTCGATCTCCCCCCCTTGCTTCCTTCGCAGGAAAACCGACCCTAGGGGCTTCTCGGGATATTTGGTCCAGGCATCCGTTCTCTCGGCCACCACCTGGTAGAGTTTGGGCGGTCCTCCTAGCGGCAGATCCTCGACGGAGGCCAGTCGGATTTTTACGCCTCCCTGACCCTCCTTGAAGAGCGGGGCCACAAGGGTTGCCAACCCAGTGCCAATGGGAATGGAAACGATGGCTCCGCCGGCGACGATGCTTACCGCCTTGGCAATGAATTCCCTGCGCTCGGTTTCCTTGGGCTGGGGGTCGGGCTTTTTGTCTGGAACGAAATTTTCGGTCTCTTCCTCATTCATAGCTTATGAGTGAATCGAACCTACCACAGCAAAGAGCAAGACTCAATAGACGAATTGGATCCCAGTTTGGTTATGGGGATGAAGTTTCACATTGTCCAAAGGCGGACCAGGCGTTACGAAAAAAACATGCCTGAAATTCGAATACTTCCAGACCGGGTAGCCAATCAGATTGCTGCCGGCGAGGTGGTGGAAAGGCCCGTGGCGGTGGTTAAGGAGCTGGTCGAGAATAGTATTGATGCGGGTGCGACAAAGATTGAGATCGAATTCCGAAGCGGAGGTAAATCCTATTTGCGGGTGGAGGACGACGGGTGTGGGATGAACCCCGATCAGGCTCTTCTGTCGCTGGAACGTCACGCCACCAGCAAGGTCCGAAAGGCCAGTGACCTGCACGAAGTCAGCACTTTCGGTTTTCGCGGCGAAGCCCTCCCTTCCATTTCAAGCGTCAGCCGATTTACCCTGAGGAGCCGAGCCAAGGGCGAGAAGGAGGGGAATGAGATTTTCCTCAACGGGGGCAAAATCGTCCACGTCAAGGAATGTGGAATGCCCGAGGGTACGCGGGTCGAGGTCTCCCATCTCTTCAACTCGGTCCCGGGGCGACGAAAGTTTCTCAAGACCGAGGCGACCGAGGCTGCTCACGTGATTCACCTTTCCAAGCTTTATGCTCTGGCACATCCTTCCATAACCTTTTCCCTTTTGGAGGGCGGACGGACGGTCTTCCGTTCCCCTGCCTGCAGCGGATTCCTGGAGCGGGTGCGGGAGACCTTGGGGAAAGGATTGGCGGAGTGCCTCACGCCAATCGAGAAGAACGAAAGCGGCATGGAGCTTGAGGGTTTGATCGGAAAGCCAGGTCAGAGTCGGCCTACCCGGAAGGAAATGATTTTCTTCGTCAACCGAAGGCCCGTCGACAGCAAGACCCTCTCTCACGCGGTTTTGGAGGCTTATCGTACCCATGCCCCCAAAGGCCGATACCCTCCGGCTATCTTGTTTCTTTCCATCGACCCCTCTCTGATCGACGTCAACGTGCATCCGGCCAAGAGGGAGATTCGCTTTAGAGATGAACGCAAGGTCAGGGATTTTATTATCGAGGGCATCCTGGAGCGAGTCAGGGAGTTGACGGGAGAGTTTGAAGAGGACCAAATTGAGCCGGAGCTCGAAATGGAGCAATTATCGGGTATGATGGTACCGAAGATTGACCCCGAAGCGTTCCGGATCCACGGTCTCAATCCTTCCGGGAGCGACCGCGTCGAGGAAGAGGCAAGGGTGGGGCAACCACAGGCGGATCTCAGCTTTGAGGAGGTTTGCGTATCTTTGTCTTCGGACGCCCCTTCCACGAGTGGAAGCGGGACGCTCGTAGGTTCGCGTGATTCTCCCGAGGCAAGTTGGCGCTTCCTTGGTCGCCTGCATGGAGACATGGCAGTTTTTTCCACACCCCAAGGGCTTGCCTCCGTGCATTGCCGGGCTGCCTGCGAGCGCATTGTTTTCGAGCAATTGGAGGATTCCTTTTCCGGAGAAGGGAACGCAGACGCGCAATCGTTGTTGCTCAGCGAATCCCTGGAGCTCGACGGTGTTGATGCCTCCCTTCTCGAAAAGGGAAAGGCCGACCTGGAGCGGGCGGGTTTCGTTCTTGAGGAATTCGGGAGGAACTTTTACCGAATGGAAGGCTGTCCTGCCTGGTTGTCTCCTGAAGAAGCTCTTGGGTTCCTAAGGGATTTCCTTGAGATTGCCCGTGAGAACGGCGGTTCCATGAATACGCTCGGCTTTGCCAAGGAGGCGCTGGTCAGGCAATCCACCAAGGCAACGGGAGCCAAGGATTTCTCGGAGGACGAGATAATCAGGATCGTTGGGCAATTACTGGGGTGCCGCAACCCATATACCTGCCCCAAGGGGCGGCCCACCTACTTCGAGACACCCAAGAGGGAATTCGAGAACCGGTTTCGCCGCAAACTCTGAAATATTTTGCTTTCAATTCGCTCCGGATTCGGTGATTACTTCAACATGAACTTTCCACGAATGCTTTTTCCGGCCCTGACATTGTCCGCACTTCTCCTTCAAACCAGCTGCACGATTTCCGAAGTCGGCCAAAAGACCAAGGACGGTCTAAGCAAGAGCGCCTCCTTCCTTTCGTCCAATACCAAAAAGGCTTATCACAAAGGCAAGGATGCCTTAGGTCTCTCCAAAAAAGCAGAAGCAAAACCCAAGCCCATGACAGTTGCAAAAAAAGCCTTTGGCAAAATGCCCGACGGAACCAAGGTAAGCCTCTATGTGTTGACCAATGCCAACGGGATGCAGGCAACCCTTCTCGACTACGGGGCAACGGTCAAGGACTTGATGGTCCCGGACAGAAATGGAGACTTGGCCAACGTCTCCCTCGGTTTCGACAACCTGAAGGACTACAGGGAGAAAAGTCCCTATTTCGGTTGCACGGCCGGCCGGTACGCCAACAGGATTGCAAAGGGTCTCTTTACCCTTGACGGCAAGCAGTACAAGCTGGCTGCCAATAACGACCCGAACCACCTGCACGGTGGTGATCGCGGATTTGACAAATACGTCTGGAAGGCCCGTGTCTCCGAAACCGATACTGCGGTAACCTTTACCCGCAGGAGCCCAGATGGTGAAGAGGGATATCCGGGGAACCTGACCTGCAAGGTTACCTACACGCTTACCAACAAAAACGAGTTAAAGGTCGAGTACGAGGCCACCACGGACAAGCCCACCGTCCTCAACCTAACCAACCACACCTACTTCAACTTGGCCGGTGAAGGCGCCCCTACCATCCTCGACCATGAGCTTACGCTTCCCGGGGACAAGTACGTCGCTACCGACGAGACCAACATCCCCACTTCCCTGGACGACGTGTCGGGCACGCCGTTTGATTTCCGCAAGCCAACTCTAATCGGCAAGCGGATCGAGGCAGATCATCCCCAGATCAAGTTCGGCAAGGGCTATGACCATACCTGGGTAGTCAAGCGGGATGGGGAAGGCCTTGCTCATGCCGCTACGTTGCGGGACCCGGGATCGGGCCGGGTGATGGAAATCCATACCGACCAGCCCGGGATTCAATTCTATACCGGAAACTACCTGCCGGGTGACATCACCGTTGGGCAAGGCGGCAAGCCCTATCCCTTCAGGTCGGGTCTCTGCTTGGAAACCCAAGTCTTCCCCGACAGTCCTAACCATCAAGGGGAGGAAGGCTGGAAAAGCTGCGTTTTGCGTCCTGGTGAAACTTACGTCCACGTGACCGTTCACAAGTTTCGGGCGGACTGATCGGTAAATCCCCTTAAATCTTAGTCAAAGATTACGAGTCCGCCCGATGCGGCTTGATAAATGCCACTGTGTACAGGCATTTCCAAAACCAACCAAATGAGCACTCAAATAGTAGCTTCCCAGCCTCTTGAAACGCAAGGCGAAGTGCCCTCTGACGAACTGGTTGCCGAGATCAAGGAGGCGATCGAAATGGAGCTCCGCCTCACCTTGGCGAGACACTTCGACAACGCGACCAAAAGAGAGGTCTGGACGGCGACCTGCCTGGTCCTGCGCAAAAGGATCATCGACCGCTTCATCGAGACCCAAGCGGCCCATAACGAGGGCAGTGGGACACGGCGGGTTTATTACCTGAGCCTTGAGTACCTCATGGGCAGGTTGCTTAACGTCAACCTTTGCAACACCGGCATGAGGGATGCGGTGGAAGCGGCCTTGTCCGAGCTTGGCTTCGATCTCGGCTTGTTATGCGAGGAAGAGCACGACATGGGCCTGGGCAACGGAGGGCTGGGGCGTCTTGCGGCTTGCTTCCTTGATTCTATGGCCACTATGGACCTACCCGCAATCGGCTACGGCATCCACTACCAGTTCGGGCTCTTCAGGCAGGAGTTCGAGAATGGTCGGCAGGTTGAACGGCCGGACGACTGGCTCAAGTATGGTAATCCTTGGGAAGTCGTGCGTCCCCAGCATGCCCAGAAGGTTTCTCTCTACGGTAGGGTCGAGCATGCCTGCGACGACTTGGGTAACTACAGCCCACAGTGGGTCGGGTCCAAGCAAGTCGAAGGAATCCCCTATGACCTGGCTATTGTCGGCTATGGGGCTAGGACGGTGAATTTTCTCCGTTTGTGGGAGGCCAAGGCTTCGGAAGAGCTGGATCTGCAGGTTTTCAATCAGGGCGGTTACGTTGAGGCGGTCCGTGAAAAGGCTATGGGGGAGAGTATTTCCAAGGTTCTTTACCCGAACGACGAGACCGAGATAGGCAAGGAACTCCGCCTCGTACAGCAGTATTTCTTCGTGGCCTGTTCTCTTCAGGACATGATTGCCCGTTTCCGTCGGACGGATGAGGACTGGGATGAATTTCCCAACAAGGTCGTGGTTCAGCTCAACGACACGCACCCGGCGGTTGCTATCTTGGAACTGATGAGAACCCTGGTCGACGTCGAGCAGGTGGGCTGGGAAAGGGCTTGGGATTTGGTTCGCAAGACTTTTGCCTATACCAATCACACTTTATTGCCGGAAGCTCTTGAGACTTGGGGCGAGGGTTTGTTCCGGAAGGTTTTGCCGAGACATTTCCAGATCGTCTGTGAGATCAACGCAAGGTTCCTCAAGGATGAGTTGAATCAACGTTGGCCGGACGATCCCGAAAGGGTGGAGAGAATGTCCATCGTAGCCGGTGGACAGATTCGCATGGCCTTTCTTTCGGTAGTCGGTAGTCATTCAGTCAATGGGGTCGCCGCTCTTCACACCAAGCTGCTCAAGAACCGGTTGCTGAAGGATTTTGCGGAGCTTTACCCGGATCGCTTCAACAACAAAACCAACGGGATTACCCCTCGGCGCTGGCTGCTGGGGTGTAATCCGGAGCTTTCGCAACTGGTTAGCTCGGTGGTGGGGGACGGATGGATCACGAAGCTAAGCCTTTTGCGGGGACTCGATGAGGTTGCCGACGATTCGTCCTTCCAGGAGAAATTTCTCGCGATCAAGCGGAACAACAAGCTCCGCCTTGCCGGGATGGTCGATACCGCGATGGGGATGGAGCTTGACCCGGATGCCCTTTTCGACTCCCAGATCAAGCGTCTGCACGAATACAAGAGGCAGCACCTCAACCTCCTGCACATCCTGACCCTTTACCGGAGAATTCTCCACAATCCCGATTTGGACATCTCGCCCCGGGTATTCGTTTTCGGAGCCAAGGCCGCTCCCGGGTATCACCTGGCCAAGGTGATTATCCATGCCATCAATCTCGTCGGGAGCCGCATCAATTCGGATCCCCGCGTAAAGGGACGGCTTAAGGTCGCCTTTTGGCCCAATTACGGAGTTTCCTCGGCCGAGAGAATCATTCCAGCGACCGATCTTTCCGAACAAATCTCGACCGCTGGCAAGGAGGCGTCGGGAACGGGCAACATGAAATTCGCCCTTAATGGAGCCCTCACCATCGGAACCCTCGACGGGGCCAACGTCGAGATTCTCGAGGAGGTCGGCTCCGAGAATATCTTTATTTTCGGACAAACGGTCGAGGGCATCGAAGAATTGAGGGATTCCGGCTACGATCCGCGTTCCTTTTATGAAGGCGACGCCGAGCTCAAGGCAGTAATGGACTGGCTTGCTTCGGATTATTTTTCCCCTGATGCGGGGAACGTACTGGAGGATCTTCCCAAGAGCCTACTTGACTGGGGAGACCCCTTTTTCGTCCTAGCCGACTACCGGGCCTACGTGGAAGCCCAAGAGAGGGTAGACGCCGCCTACAAGGATAAGTCCCAATGGGCCTCCATGGCCATTCGCAATATTGCCGGATCCGGGAAGTTTTCATCCGATCGCACTATTGGGGAGTATGCTTCCGAGATTTGGCGGCTGGATTCCCTCGAGGTTCCCTCATGAAGAGATCGACCTTCTGGCCGTCCTTCCTTCTTTTACTGGCTCTCGGCCCATGCATGGCATGGGGGGAAAAGGCGGCTCTACCCTTTCAGCCGGGTGAGGAGCTGACCTATGACTTGAAATGGGGAATCTTCGCCGTTGGATCGGCTACCATGAAGGTCCTTCCTCCAATGGATGAGAACGGAACTCGCCTTCAAAGGCTTTCCTTCTCGGTTCGAACCAATCGTTTTGCAGATGCCTTCTATAAGGTCAGGACGACCATTACCTCTGTTATGGATGATTCTTTCCGGCGAACCCTCCGATACTCGAAGTCGCAAAGGGAGGGAAAGACCAGAAGGGAGATCGAGGTGACCTTCGACTATGATTCCAAAGAGGCCAGCTATTTCGAGTCGGGCCGGCTGGTTTCCAAGGTGGCTCTTCCCGGCTCGGCCTTCGATCCCCTGGCCATCGCATATTTTTTCCGATTGGGTGAACTTAAGCCAAACTCGGAGAGGATCCTGCCCACCTGTGACGGAAAAAAATTCCGCGAAGTCAAGGTCCGTAGCGGGCGGGTGGAGAAAGTCCGGGTCCCGGCGGGAACCTTTCAGGCTTTGGGGACGGTTCCCGAAATGGAAAACCTCAGCGGGGTCTTCAAGAAAAGCCCGGATGGAATCCTCCGGGTCTGGTACTCCAACGACTTACGTAGACTCCCGGTTAAGATAAGCAGCAAGGTGGTGGTGGGCAGTTTTACCGCTCGGCTCACGGGCTCGAAGGGCCTCATCCCGGCCAAGCCAAGGCCCTAGTCGCCGACGGTTGGCTTGCTCTTCATCAAGTCGACGAAGGAACGAAGGGCGGGGGTCAGCATTCGGTTCTTCTTCTGGATGACGGCGAGCGGTCGGACGTGTTTGCCATCTTCCAAATTACAGGCGGCCAGTTGATTTCTTTCTACCTCATTGGCAACCGTATTGCCCGGCAGGATGGCTATGCCGGCATTGATTTCCAAGGCTCTCTTGACCGTTTCCACATTGTCGAATTCCATTACGACCGAGACCTCGACCCCGGCGTTGCTTAGAATCTCGTCAGTTGCCTTACGAGTTGGGATATCCCTCTCGAAGGCGATGAATTCCTCTCCTTGCAAGTCTTTAATCCAGAGCTTTTTCTTTTTTGCCAAGGGATGATCGGGATTCATGGCCACGATCAGCTCGTCCTTTGCAAAAACGGATGATACGAGTTCCTTGTGATTTACGGGAAACGCCACCAGTCCCAAGTCGGCGGTTCCGTGCAGTACGTCCTCGTAGACCAAGTTGGCACGGCGGTATTCGACCCGCGTGTTGACGGAAGGAAATTCGCGGATGAAGGACTTCAGGTATGGGGGCAGTTCGTGCAGGCCTATGCTGTTTACGGTAGAAATCTGGATCGTGCCGCTGACGATGTTTCTCATCTCCTGAATCTCGCAATTGAGTTTTTCATAGAGGACAAGAATTTCCTTGAAGGTGGAATAGAGTGCAGTCCCCTGAGGGGTAAGTCGAAACTTCTTTTGGTTGCGGTCGATGATCAGCATGTCGTAATGAGACTCCATGGCCTTCAATTGCTGACTTACCGCTGATTGCGTCACTTCATTGAGCCTAGCCGCCTTGGAGAAGCTTTTTGTCTCGACCAAATCGCAGAAGGTTTTGAAATTTTGGATGTGCATCGAATTCACGTATAAATAAAACTAATCAAATGCAATTTAATTATTTGCCAAACTAATACCCGCCCATGCTGACGGAGAATGAATTCAAGAGAAACCTAGCCATGGTCAAGGAACGAGTCGGCCGGTTCTGCGAGGAATTTGACCGGTCTCCGGAGGATGTGACCTTGCTGCCCGTGACCAAGAAATGGCCCTCCGAGGCGGTGCGCTTCTGTATGAACGCGGGCATTGACAGGGTAGGGGAAAACCGGGTTCAGGATGCGCTGGCCAAGCAGGAGGAGCTTGAAGGCGTGGCCTGGGAATTGATCGGCCATCTTCAATCCAACAAGGTAAACCAGGTGATGGGGCGGTTTGATCGGTTGCAAACCGTCGATTCCCCGAAGCTATTGCGGAAACTGCAATCCGCCGCAGAGCAGAGGGACCTCCGTTTCAGGATTCTCATCCAGGTTAACTCCGGCGAGGACCCTGCCAAGTTCGGTCTAATGATGGATGAGGTAGATGGCTTGCTCGAGGAAGGTCTGAGGTGCGCCAACCTGCTGATTGAAGGGTTCATGACGATTGCTCCTTATGCCCCGGAGGATCCGTCGGTTGCCCGCAGGGCGTTCGACCGACTGCGGAGCCTTCGGGATCGCCTTCGGGAGGACTTTAAGGTAGATTTGGACGAATTGTCTATGGGGATGTCCGGCGACCTGAGGGAGGCGATTGGGGCGGGAAGCACGATGATTCGGGTAGGCTCGGCGCTTTTTGGGGAAAGGATCGATTAGATTCAGGACATGAGTGCTTGCTCAGGAAACCGGATGATGCGACAATGAGACAGATGCAAACTTCCGAGAGCGAAGATTTCCAGAACAGATGGAGACCATGGCGGTCCTTGCTGGACGACGAGACACCCGTCGTCAGGGAGGCCCTCGTCGATCAGCTCAAGCTTTTTCCTGAGGAAGGAAGGCTATTTCTTCAGCAGATGTCGGAGGAAGATGATCCCATTTCGGCCCGGCATGCCTTCGAGTTGATCAAATCTCTTGGATGGGTTGACGGAATCAGCGACTTCATGGCCTTCATCCGGTCCCAGAGGTATGAGCTTGAGACGGGATGGTTCCTCCTCGACCGAACGGTCCATCCGGCCTTCGAGCTTTCCTCGGCCACCTTCTTCCTCGATAAGCTTTCCAGACGTTGCCGGGAATTGTTGACTCCTCCCATGTCTCCTAGGGAGATGTGTTACGTGCTCAATCGGGTTTTGTTCCACGAGTATGGCTTCAGGGGAGCGGGCAAGGATTTCGAAAACCCCGAGAACAGCTTTCTTCACCGTGTTATCGAGCGCCGCAGAGGGCTACCCATCACGATGTCCGTACTTTACTTGCTGATCGCCCGCCGCCTGAGCTTCGACCTGGAGCCGATCGGCTTGCCGGGTCGGTTCATGGTTGGCTGCTTCAGCGAGGAAAAGCCTTTCTACGTCGATCCTTGGTCCGGAGGGAAAATTCACGAGGTCGAGGACATGGAGGTCTACCTCGAGGATTACTCGATCGAGGACTCGACCTCGGCATTATTGCCGGTAACGGTTGCCGATACCTTGGTCCGGGGTTGCCGCAACCTGGTCCACCACTACCTTTTGGCCGAGGATGAGCCCAAATCCAAGCTGTTCAATTCCTTCGTTCTCGAATTCGAAAGGGTTCGGCGAATTGCCACAAGTGCCTGAGCCGCCACTCTTAATTAAGGACTTGGGCCCTTTCTTTCATGAAAACGAAGGTGTGGGCTTGGCTGTTCTGGGTGATCCCATATCTCACTCCATTAGCCCTCAATTGCACAACGCCGCCTTGAAGGAATTAAGCGCCAAGGACAAGGCTTTCAAGGGTTGGCGATACGACAAGATTGAAGTTTCCGCGAGTCAACTTGGCGATGCACTCCCATCCCTCGCCGAACTGGGCTATCGCGGAATTAACCTGACGATTCCACACAAAGTGGAAGTCTTGCCTCTTTTGAAGTCGGTGGATGAGGAGGCCCTCGCAATGGGAGCCGTAAATACCCTTGTTTGGGATGATAACGGTTGGTCGGGACGCAATACCGATGGATATGGCTTGGAGAAAGGAGTTCATCAAGACTTGGGAGTAAGACTGCAAGATTCTTCCATCCTTATTCTCGGAGCGGGAGGGGCAGCCCGCGCCGCCACTGCTCAATGCCTTCTTCGCGGATGCGAAAAGGTTTGGTTGGGGAATCGTTCCCTTGACCGTTTGGCTGGCTTGACGGACGCCTTGGGCAACCTTTTCGAGAGCCACCGTATCCGGACTTTCTCCTTGTCCGACCTGCCTCCTGAAATCAAGTCTCTGAAAGACCTTCTCGTAATCAATGCAACATCCCTCGGTCTCCGGCAAAAAGATCCTTCACCTGTCGACCTGTCGGGTCTATCCTCCTCCACCAGAGTCTACGATATGATCTACAACCCACCCGAAACCGCCTTGCTCAAGGATGCTCGTCACCGTGGAATGAGATCCGCCAACGGATTGTCGATGCTCGTTCATCAGGCTGCCCGGTCCTTGGAAATCTGGACTGGCGAACCGGTCTCCTCTTCCGCCATGTTCAAGGGGGCGCGGGAGGCAATGGCCCATCCCGATGAGTGAATTCCTTACCAACGAGACGCTCATGTTGGCGACGGGCCTATTACTGGGAGCCATCCTGGGAAGCTTCCTCAACGTATGCGCCCACCGCATCCCCTTGGGGCAGTCGATCATCTCGCCCCGCAGTTATTGTCCCCAGTGCAAGGAGGTCATTCGCTGGTTTAGAAACCTGCCCGTCCTTACCTGGCTTGTCCAAGGAGGCAAGGCGAAGTGCTGCGGTATCCGGATCCCGATGCGTTACTGGCTGGTCGAAGCATTCTTGGCGATGGCCTTTGGTCTTCTCTTTCATCGCTACGTCCAGGCGCCTGACGCCGGCCAACTGCTGAGTGGTTGCTTTTTCGTCTGGTGCATGATCGCGGTGGTCGTGATCGATATGCAAACCATGCTCATACCCGACCGCTTCAGCATGGGTGGGGCGGTGCTCGGTGTGCTGGTATCCATTGCCTTCCCCTCCATCCACATGATTCATTCCGAAAGCGCCTTTCTTGGAGGTTTCGCCGGTGGCTTGAATGCCCTGATCGGTCTGCTGATTGGATCGGCAACCCTTTACTGGATAGGCATCTTGGCCGAGAAGGCCCTGAAAAAGGAAGCTCTCGGGGAAGGGGACGTCAAACTAATGGGATGCATAGGGGCCTTCTGCGGTTGGAAGGGTTCGCTTTTCGCGATTTTCGGTGGTGCCACGCTCGGGGCCGTGCTCCTTGTCCCTGCCATGCTTCTGGGGCGTCTTCGCTCCGGAGAAGGAAATAGCGTGGACGGCATTTCCTGGGGCAAGGAAATCCCCTTCGGGCCTTATCTGGCCCTTGCCGCTCTGTTGTACCTGCTTGGGATACGTCCATGGGTGGATGCCTGGTTCGATTCGCTGGGTTGGATTCTCTCAGGTAGATAGGCTGCCCTTTTTGCGTTGAAAAACCTTCTCCTTATCGACATTTCTCTCTTTCCTGCTTCCCAACCCCATACTTTCCCTTATGAAAAAGCTTCTCGTTGCAAACCGTAGTGAAATTGCAGTTCGAATTTTTCGGTCTGCGACCGAGCTTAACCTCCGCACGGTAGCCATCTATGCAGAGGAGGACAGGTTCGGCGTCCATCGCTTCAAGGCGGACGAGGCTTACCTCGTGGGGAAAGGAAAGGGCCCCGTGGCAGCCTACCTGGACATCGACTCCATCATATCCCTCGCCATAGAGAAGAGCGTAAACCTCATCCATCCTGGGTACGGTTTCCTTTCGGAGAATGCCGAATTTGCCCGAGCTTGCGAGAATGCCGGCATCACCTTCGTCGGTCCCCGCCCCGAATTGCTCGAGAGCATGGGGGACAAGGTGGCCGCCAAGAGAGCCGCCGGCAAGGCGGGCGTGCCGACCCTTCCTGCGACGCCCAAGGCCGTGTCCGATCCCAAGGACGCCTTGGCTTGGGGCGAGAAGATAGGCTTCCCCCTAATTATCAAGGCTGCCTTTGGGGGAGGAGGAAGGGGCATGAGGGTGGTCACTGAGAAGAAAGATCTCAAGGCTATGCTGGAGGAAGCCCAAGGGGAGGCAGAGAGGGCTTTTGGCAACTCCGCGGTCTTTCTTGAGAGGTACGTTCCCAATGCAAAACACCTGGAGGTGCAGGTGCTGGGTGACGGGAAGGGAAACGTCGTTCACCTGCACGAGAGAGACTGTTCCGTACAGAGGCGTTACCAGAAGGTGGTCGAGGTAGCCCCCTCCATCGGGCTCCCAATGGAAGTGGTTGATGATCTTTGCGGGGCGGGTGTTGAGTTGGCCCGTGAAATAGGGTACGACAACGCCGGTACCGTCGAGTTTCTGCTCGATCAGGATACCAACGAGTGGTTCTTCATCGAGATGAACCCACGCATCCAGGTCGAGCATACCGTGACCGAGCAGATCACCGGGATAGATATCGTCCGTTCCCAGATACTCGTAGCGCTCGGCGAGGGGTTGCACGGTGCCAAGATTGGGATTCCTTCCCAGGATGAAATCCCGCGCAATGGCTGCGCCATCCAGTGCCGCGTCACCACGGAAGACCCCGAGAACGACTTTACTCCAGACTACGGTAAGATTCTCAGCTATCGCTCGGCCGCCGGTTTCGGCGTTCGCTTGGATGGCGCAATGGGAGATACCGGATCCATCATCACGCCCTTCTACGATTCGCTTCTCGTCAAGCTTACCACCTCCGGGCCGAATCTTCCGCAGGCCTTGGACCGCATGCACCGGGCGCTTAGGGAAATGCGTATCCGTGGTGTGAAGACCAACATCCCTTTCCTTGAGAACGTCATCAACCACAAGGACTTTGTGGCTGGCTTGGCAACCACCAGGATGATCGACTTCACGCCCGGTCTCTTCAAGTTCAAGGCCCGGCGGGACAGAGCCTCCAGGCTGCTCAGTTACCTGGCCGAGATCATCGTGAACGGTAATCCCCAAGTTAAGGGACGGGCCCGCATGGAAAACCCTCTGCCCCTCATTGAGCCGTCCTTCGAATCGACCGAGGATCCCCCGAGAGGAACGCGTGATCTTCTGCTTGCCCAAGGCCCGAAAAAGTTTTCCAAGTGGCTTAGGGAGCAGAAGCCGCTGATGGTTACCGACACCACCTTGAGGGATGCCCACCAATCTCTCTTTGCGGCCAGAATGAGGAGTTACGATATGTTGGCGGTGGCGGACTACATGGCCCGCCGGGCTTCCGGGCTGTTTAGCCTCGAAATGTGGGGGGGAGCCACCTTCGACACCTGCATGCGCTTCCTCGGGGAGTCACCCTACGACCGCCTCCGTCTCCTCCGGGAAAAAATACCGAACGTTCTTTTCCAGATGCTCCTGCGCGGATCCAATGCGGTCGGATACGCCAACTATCCGGACAACGTGGTTCGGGAATTCGTGGTCCATGCTTCCGAGGCCGGAATGGACGTCTTCAGGATTTTCGACTCCCTGAATTACCTGCCCAACCTCAAGGTCGCGATGGAGGCGGTAAACGAGAGGACCTCCTCCCTTTGCGAGGCGGCGGTCTGCTTTACGGGTGACTTTACCGATTCCAGCGAGGAGAAATACGTCCTTCAGTACTATGTCGACCTGGCCAAGGAACTTGAGAAAATGGGGGCTCATATCCTTGCCATAAAGGACATGGCCGGACTGTGTCATCCGATTGCGGCTCAACGCCTCGTCAAGGCCCTCCGCAACGAGGTTTCCCTGCCCATTCACTTTCATACGCACGACTCCAGCGGGATTGCTTCCGCCTCGGTCTTGAAGGCTGCCGAAGCAGGTGTGGACGTCGTCGATCTGGCCATTTCCTCGCTTTCCGGTTGCACCAGTCAGCCCAATATGAACTCGATCGTTCATGCCCTGAGAAATGCCCCGCGGTCTACCGGTCTCGACGTTGGCGTTCTCAACGAGTTGTCTATTTATTGGGAAGCCGTCAGGCAGTACTATCTACCCTTCGACAGTTCTCCACCCTTCGGCAGCGCGGAGGTTTTCGATCACCAGATGCCGGGCGGGCAATACACCAACTTGAGGGAACAGGCGGGTGCCCTTGGGTTGGGCAAACGTTGGCCCGACGTGGTCGAGACCTACCGGGAAGTGAACCGAATGCTTGGCGATATCGTCAAGGTCACTCCCAGCAGCAAGTGCGTGGGAGACCTCGCCATCTTTCTCATTACCAAGGGCGTTAAACCCGAGGATCTCGTCAACCTTCCTCCCGAGACCGGTTTTCCCGAGTCCGTGATCGATCTTCTTTCCGGCAACCTGGGTCAACCTAAGGGGGGATGGCCCAAAGCCGTCCAGAAGGTTATCCTCGGCGGGAGGAAGCCCATGCGCGGGAGGCCCGGCGCATCGGCCGAGAAAATCGACCTCAAGAAGAAGACCGCTTCCCTGCAGCGTAAGATCGGCCGGAAAGTTACCCGGGAAGATCTTTTCTCGCACCTCATGTATCCCAAGGTCTTTGAGGACTACCGTGAATTCAGGATCAAGTACGGGGACGTATCCGTCTTGCCGACGACCGCTTATTTCCACGGCCTTGAGCCGGGAGAGGAAATTTCCATCGATATCGAGGAAGGCAAGACGCTTTTCATCAAGCTTTTGCACGTCGGAGACCCCGACGATAAGGGCATTCGTTCCCTCACTTTCGAGCTCAATGGCAAGGCCCGCACGACTATGGTCCAGGACAAGTCCGTAAAGGGCGAGAGCAAGGCCCGGGAAAAGGCGGATCCCTCCAACCCCATGCATGTCGCCGCCCCTATCCCGGCCATGATCAGCAGTATATCCACGAGTGTTGGGAAATCCATCTCGAAGGGGGAAAAGGTTGCCGTTCTGGAAGCCATGAAAATGCAGACCACCCTCTATGCCTCTGCGGACGGGACGGTCGATGAAATTCTCGTCCAGGTGGGCGATTCTGTGGAATCCAAGGACTTGATCGCCCGGCTTCGTTGATTTTCGGCTAAAGCTTTCGGGCGTTCGTCCGATTATGCAGGCGTTATGAGTATCCTTTCGTCGACCCGTCTGTTGAACCGCCTCTTGCTTGCCTTGGCGGTCGTCATTTGCGGGTCCACATCCAGCGCCAAGGTACTTCGTGTACCTGAGCCCGCTCTGGAAAAGGCCGTGGCTGATACGCTCAGGGTGAACAGGGAAGCCCTGACGAAGGAACTTGTGGCGGAAAAACTGCTTTTCCTCGAAGCCAGCGGACTCCAGTTGCGCGATCTGACTGGGCTGGAGGCGGCCAAAAACTTGGAAGTCCTCATCCTGCGGGACAACTTCATCGAGGATCTTAGTCCGCTTTCCAACCTCTCCAAACTCCGCAAACTCGATCTTTCCGGTAATCGGATCAGGTCGCTTGCCCCTTTGGAGGGCCTTTCGCTGGCAAAAATGAAGCAGGAGTTCTACGGCCTCTCGACTTCTCTCGAAAGTAGGACTCTTACCAAGGACGCAAAAGCTCGGTTGGTAACGGATTTGGAAAAGGTGGTGGCGAGAATCAACGAGGGTCCTTGGGCCTTGAGGGATCTTTCTTTGGCCAATAATCGCTTGCTGGGTTTGACTGGAGTGGGATCGCTCACGAGCCTGAGGTACCTCGATGTCTCTAGCAATTCGCTCATCGACCTGGAAGGCGTAGGAAACCTCAAAAGCCTCATTACCCTCTATGCCCAGAGGAATCAGCTTGGTCGGGTCGAGGGCTACTTAGACGTGGACAAGGATAAGAAATACACTGAAGGAGTAGATGAGGTTAAGGATGAAAGCGGTAATGGCAAATGGGATTCCGATCCCTTGTTCGAGATTCAGTCCATGCCCTCCCTGGTAAACCTTTACTTGTACGACAACCTGCTCACGACCACGTCCCTGCTAAAGGATTTGCCCAACCTCAAAATACTTCTCCTTTCCGGGAACAAACTGGAGGACGTTTCTAACATGCGTCAATTCAAGGGCCTGTTGCGCCTTGCCTTGTCCTCAAACCGGATTACCGACCTTGCGGGTCTCGAGGGCCTTGACAAGCTGGAGCATCTTTACCTGGAAGAAAACCAGGTTTGCGACCTGAGATCCCTCAGTGCCCTGCCCGCCATCCGCGAGCTTCGTCTCCAGAGCAATCAAATCATGAGCGTCAAGATACTGGAGCAACTGAAAAAGCTTCGCGTCGTTTCCCTTTCCAATAACTTCATCCACGATCCTTTCCCGGTCTTCGATCTGCCCGAGTTGAAAAGGCTTTCCCTTTCTTCGAATCGAATTTCCCCGGATGAGCGGGCCTTGGAGGAAAAACTGGAGCGAATGAGAATTGGAGGCAAGTTCGTGACCCTTGGTTCCCAGAAAAAAAGAATTCCGGAACTGGAGCGACTTCTTTACTCGCTCATGGGGCATCCCTCCTCGAACAAGATCCTCGGGGATTATCTTCTTGAAAACGATTACGAGAGACTCATTGATTTTGCAGACGACCAGACGGTCTCACAAGAAGTCAGAAACAAGGCGTACAAGCAATGGGAAGTGGCCCTTAGGCTGGGAAAACTGAACGAGGAAACCCCCTTTCCAGGGAAATAGGCTTCTCCAGTAGCGTCATTGGGTTTCGCACCAAGTCTACTTGTCGAAGTAGAGCAAGGCGGCAAGAATGATGGTGGCGACGAAACAGAGCAGGTAAATCAGGCGCAGACAGAATTTCTGAATACCGTGCGAGCGAACGACCCCATCAATCATCCGATAGTACTCCCTCTTCCATTTTCTAGACAAGGTCTTTTTCTTGCTGGACACGATTGAAATTCTAGCTTTGGTCCGGTTGGTTTGCAAGCCAGTCCTTTGCCCTTCATTCTTTACAGTCCCGCAGTGTTTGGCTAGATAACGAGTACCTTATGCCGACCAAACAAAGGACCATCCGCAAAGTGCGTTCCATCAAGGGTAAGTCCTTGCATACCGGTGAGGAAGTGACCCTTACCTTGAAGCCGGCCGAAGCCGACCAAGGCTATGTCTTCCGCCGGGTGGACCTTTACGGAAAACCCGAAGTAAAACCCTTGGCTTCCAACGTCTCGGACTTGGTGCGGAGCACGACTATAACCAATGGGAACGCCAAGGTTCACACCATCGAGCACGTCCTCAGCGCCTTGAGCGGCTGTGGCGTGGACAATGCGGTCATCGATTTGGATGCGAGCGAGCCTCCCATCCTGGATGGATCGGCCAGGCCTTTTGCCAACCTGGCCTTGGAAGCCGAACCGGTCGAGCAGGATGAGGAACGGGATTATTTCGTTCTCAAGGAGCCCGTCTCGGTCGTATCCGGCAACCGTTCGATGATCGCCCTTCCATACGATGGATTCAGGATTACCTGCACTTCCGCGGACGACCGGGGTAGCCACGTGCAGCATCTTTCCATCGAACTGGACCCCGAGACCTACCTAGCCCAGGTGGCTCCCGCCCGCACCTTCACGGTCTATGAGGACATAGAGGAGTTGCTTAAAATGGGGAAGATCAGGGGAGGAAGCCTGGACAGCGCAATCGTTATCAAGGGAGATAAGATCCTTTCCAAGGAACCTCTTCGCTTCGAGGATGAATTCGTCCGCCACAAGATCCTCGATATCGTTGGGGACCTCTCCCTGCTTGGGAAATTCCTCAAGGCCCACATCATAGCGGTTCGACCCGGTCACGCTCTCAATTCCGAGCTTACTTCCAAGCTTTACGACAAAATGATGGGGCAGGAGAGTAAGAACGGGGAGGCGAAGCCAAGCGAGACCAAGTCCTTCGTACTGCCCGACGAGACCGAGCTGGACGTGAGGAGAATCCTCGACGTTCTGCCTCACCGCTTTCCCTTCGTCATGATCGACCGCGTTGTTTCGATCGAGAAAAACGAGGTTCTGGTAGGAATCAAGAACGTAACCATCAACGAGCCTTTTTTCAGCGGGCATTTTCCCGGGCATCCCGTGATGCCCGGCGTTTTGCAACTGGAAGCGATGGCCCAGGCTGCGGGGATCCTGCTTCTGCGCAGGAGTTCCTCGGAAGGTAAGGTAGCCTTTTTCATGAGCGCCGACAAGGTCAAGTTCAGGAAGCCCGTGGTTCCCGGAGACCAGCTCATGATTACGGCAAAGCTTGAGAAGGTTAGGGGGAACAAGTTGGCCACGGCCAGTGTGGAATGCAGCGTAAACGATCAAGCCGTTTCCTCGGCCAGTTTGATGTTCGCGATCGCGGACGCGGGAGAAAATTCCTGAGGTGGCTGTTTTCATCCATCCCCAGGCCATAGTCGAGGAAGGTGCCGAGCTGGGTGAGGACGTGGTGGTGGAAGCCTTCTCCATGGTTGGCCCGAAGGCCAAGCTGGGTGACGGTTGCCGGGTCCTCCATCATGCCACTGTAGAGGGCCGGGTCGACATGGGCCGCAACAACGTCGTTCATCCCTATGCCCTCATCGGCGGGTTGACTCATGACCTCAAGTACGAGGGAGGGGAACCCGGCCTGCGTATCGGGGACGACAACGTCTTTAGGGAATACGTCACCGCGCACGTAGCCACCGGAGCCGACGACGAGACCATAATCGGCTCGGGTAACGTCTTCCTGGCTTACAGCCACGTCGCCCACGATTGCGTGATCGGCAACCACCTCGTCATGAGCAGCCATTCCGCCCTTGCCGGGCACGTGGAGGTAGCCGACCACGTCAACGTCGCCTGGGGCGCGGGGGTTCACCAGTTTTGCAGACTGGGTAGGCATTGCATGGTTTCGGCCTGTTCCAAGCTCGTCCAGGACGTGCCCCCCTTCATGCTTGCCGATGGTTCGCCTGCGGAGGTACGTTCGATCAACAAAGTGGGAATGGAACGATCAGGCTTTTCCGGAGACGAAGTCGAAACTGCCCGTGGGGTCTTTAAGATTCTCTATAAGTCGGAATTGAACCGCAGCCAGGCGATCGAGCGCCTGGAGAATGAGTTTTCTGCCGCCAGCCCGCACATCGTGGGCGAAATTATAGAGTTTGCCCGCTCCAGCGAACGAGGGCTCGCTTGAGCAAGCAACCTTCAGGCATCCGATTCCCCGGCGATTCTCCTGATGTAGTCCCAAGAATAAATTCCCGTGGAATGGCCGTCGGAAAATTGAATGCGGAGCGCGTAATTGCCAACGATCTCAAATCTTCTGATGCGGACCGAGGAATAGTCACCGCCTGAACTCCCTCCCGAAATCGAACCGAATAGATCGGTTTCGCCCTGCTGCTCTGCACTTGGCGAGCGTTCCCTGAGAAAAGGAGCTTCGAGGTAGCTTTCTTCCCCATCGGGCCAAGCAAGTGCGAGGGTTTCACCAACCAGTTCGACTTTTGTCGGCCCGGCTTGCATGAGAACAAATTTCTAAATGAAGGAGTCGAGACTATTGCCGGCCGAGGGTGGTTCGGACGAATCCGAACCGGTTTGATAATAGGGATCAAGCAACTCGTTGGAGTTGGATCGGCCAAAATCCTCGGCTGCCTCCGCTGCCTTGCTGAACTCCTCCGTCTCACGGCGGATCATTTCTTCCTGAAGATCCTTGTCCTGAAGCTCGCGGTCGAGGCTTCTTTCCTCCCAGTAGCGGTCGTTATGAAATTGGCTGGGGCCGGGCTGGGGGGGCAATCGGTCATCCTTAACCACTGCCCAGTCGGGGTCCTTGGTGGGATCGATGCCGGCGTCATCAACGTTGTCCACGCTTTCCATTGGTTCGCCGGGCGGGAGAGATTGGGTCTGCTCGGCCAGGGTCTTGTCACCGGCGAAAGAACCCGAGAGTTGGATGGGTTCAGGTGATTTCGTTACCTTTTGGGAACTGTCCCGGGCAACTTCCGGCACCTCGTGCCCGGCTTCGTTATCGTTCTTGAGTTGCATCTCTCGATAAGCACCTTCGGAAAGCTTGGAAAGCCCTTCGTTCATTGATGATTCCATTGTTTTATTTTGCTCCGAGGCACGGACATTTGCAAATCATAAAAACGTTTTCCAGAGAGACACTCGAGCATCCTGAGGTCGAAGTTTTGCGTTGATCCAACGGCCTCGAGGCGACATACTCTGTCTAATCATGCCTAGAGAAACCATCATACTCGAGTGTACGGAAGCCCGCAAGGAGGGGAAGCCGCCTTCTCGCTATATGTCCACGCGCAACAAAAAGTTGCAGACCGAGTCAGTCGAGAAGAAGAAATACAACCGGTTTCTTCGTCGGCATACCCTTCATCGCGAGATCAAGACCTGATCCTGCTACAGGCCAAGCATTCCCGACAGGGACTTGGTCGCTTCTCGGATCGCGATACTAGCGGGGTTCTCGGGGTTTGCGATCACCACCGGCGTACCGTGGTCTCCCCCCATTCTTACCTCTTGGTGTAGGGGAATTTCACCCAGAAAGCTCGTTTTGAGGGCAAGGGCCGTTTCCGAGCCTCCACCTTGGCCGAAAAGATAGGTTTTCTTGCCAGATTTCTCGTCCTCGAGGTAGCTCATGTTCTCCACCACCCCGAGAATCGGCACGTTCACCTTCTCGAACATCCTGGCTCCCCTGCGGGCTACGTCTACGGCCGCCTTCTGAGGGGTTGTGACAAGGATGACCCCATCCAGCGGCAAAGTCTGGGCCAAGGATAGCTGTGCATCGCCAGTGCCCGGGGGCAGGTCGATGAGCAGGATCTCCAATTCACCCCACTCTACGTTGGCGCTAAATTGCTGAATGGTCTTCATGACCATGGGCCCGCGCCAGACGACGGGCGTGTCCTCGTCGACCAGCAGACCCATTGACATAAGCTTCACGCCATAGCTCTCGATTGGAGCGATCATATTCTCCGAAAGGCCTTCCGGTTGACCGGATGCACCTATAAGAAGAGGAACGGAAGGGCCGTAGACGTCGCAATCCATGAGTCCGACTTGTCCTTCTCTTCCATCGGCGGTGAGAAGATTCTCAAAGGCGCACGCCATGTTTACGGCGAGGGTAGATTTCCCTACGCCTCCTTTTCCACTGGCTATGGCGACGATCTTCTTGACCTTTGCAATGGGGGAGGAGGCTCCTACTTGGTCGGAGGAGACGGAGGCTTGGGCTTTGGATGCCTTGACCACGATCCCTACCTCGACCTCCGAGACGGCATCGTTTTCAAGCAGAGCTTCCTCGATGCTTTCCTTGAGAGTTTGAGGTAGGGTAGGGTCGTTTCCGCTTATCTCGAGCTTGACGGCGGCCTTGCCTTTGTCGTCCAGTGCGGTTTCAAGTACCAGACCGAACGATACGATATCTCGGCTAAAGCCGGGATACTTGACTTGACCAAGCAGAGAGAGGATGAGTTCATCGGACATGAACCCTAACTAAATGTAGGCAAAGGGGACATGGGCAAATGAAAAGTTGAGCAAAAGATTGAGCGTTTGTCGGTCTCCGGGGCTCAAAAGACAAGCGAGGGCGCTTTTGCGCTTGCCGAGTCAGTCTCGTTTTAAAAGGGTAAGCCAATGAATGTGGAAAAGGATGGAAGGAAACGGAAGGTTTTCAAATCGCTCCGTTTGGTGTGTCTGGTGTCGGTTTCGTACCTGTATCTAGCCTCGGGTGGAAGCGACTCCCTGCTCGGTCAGGGAGGCAGGATCGTCCTCGGTACGATCGAAGCAGAGCTTAAGAAAAAGCAAGTCCCGATGGACTTAGGGAAAACACCCAAGTCTCTTACCCCACTCGTCGCCAAAGCCGTTTCCCTGCACGGAGGCCTCCGCCTCGCGCGCCCCGAGCAAAGCCGTTACAGCGCGTCCTTCGTTCCCTTGGGCGGAAGCCAGCTCAAACTGGAAATCTCCCGAGGCTATCCGGGCGAGCCGAAAAAACCTCTCAAAAGCATGGTCGTGGAGGGTTCTTCCATTGACGGAGCGGTTCTGAAGGGCTGTGACCAGATGGTTAAGCAAATTCTCGGGATTCCCGGTTTCTTTTCCGGTAAACTATGCTATCTCTCCAACGTTTCCGGAGCTAAGGAGATCTTCGTAGCCAACTCTCTGATGTCCAAGGCTCAACCCCACACCTCTTTCAAGAAGATCACCTTCAACGCGAGTTGGGACAACGGCGGATCCGGCATCTTCTTCACCAGCAACCGCAAGGTCTTCAACAACATCTATCACCTCGATCTTGCGAGCCGTCGGATTTCAACCATTGCAAACTATCGTGGAAGCAACTTGAGGGCGGTACAGAACCCCAGGAACTCCGGAGTCGCCATGATCCTCTCGACCTCCGGTAACCCCGAGCTCTGGCTTGCCCCCAATCCCCGTTCCAAGCCCAAGCGCATCACCCGTAACAAAAGCAACGAATCCGGACCCTGCTGGTCTTCCGATGGCCGGCGCATGATCCTTACCTCCGATAGTCGCGGCAAGCCCCAGCTTTACGAGGTTTCCCTCTCCTCTGGTTTACTCACGAGGATTCCCACGAACGTGAGCTCACACTGTACGGAGGCGAGCTGGAACCCGGCGGATCCTACAAGGATAGCCTTTACGGCGGCCGTAGGCGGAGGCTTTCAAATCTTCGAATACAGCTTTTCCACTCGTCAGAGCAGGCCTCTCACGGGGGGTGGGAACCATGCCATGCAGTCTTGCTGGGCCAATGATGGACGCCACCTTTTCTTTACCGAGAGGTCTTCCTCCGGGAGTACTCGCCTTATGGTTTTGGACACGGAGTTGAAGGGGGCCAGGCCCGTCCCTCTCCACGGCAAGAATTTCGGCAACTGCTCCCAAGCCAGTTTTCACTATCCCCGCTAGGCAAAGTTTTTTTCTCGC
>DLRY01000025.1:0-16392 GCA_002500665.1 Opitutia bacterium UBA7876 | reverse complement strand
CAAAGTTTTTTTCTCGCTCCTCGCCTTTGAATTCGGCTAGATGAGGGGTTCCATGTGCGTCTTGCGAAAAATTCCCTTTCTGCTCTTGTTTTTCCTGCCTTTCTCCCTGTGGGCCAAGGGTGTCGAGATTGTGCTTCAGTCCGGCGCGTCCATCACCGGTGAAGTTCTCAAGAAGAGCTCCGAGCACTGGGTCATAGACCTCGGCTTTACCGTCCTCCAGGTTCCTTCCAAGGAATGTGTCGAGGTGAAGGAGGTCAATTCGGGCAAGTTGATTGGTTCCAAGGCGGGCGATCATCTCTACCGCACGGATCCCAAATTGAAGAACCGCCCCCTCGGGGACCTGGTCTCCGAACTGGGGGAGTGCGTGGTCATGATCAGGACGCCCATCGGGCTTGGTTCAGGCTTCCTCATCCACTCCGATGGCTACGTCATCACCAACGATCACGTGGTTGCGGGAGAGCGACAGGTTTCCATTACCCAATTCAGGCTGGCAAAGGGAGAGTTGATCAAGGAGAACTACGATAACGTCCGGATCGTGGCCACGGGGGGGAACGTCGACCTTGCTTTGCTCAAGATCGAGGGCCACTCGAACAAGGTTTTCCCTACCGTGCCTCTTGGTTCGTCGCAGGAAGTCCGACAAGGGGAAAGGGTTTTCGCGATTGGTAGCCCTCTTGGCCTGGAGCGGAGCGTTTCCGAGGGGATCGTCAGCTTGAGAAACCGCATCATTCAGGATCGCCTGCATATTCAGACGACGGCCGAGATCAGCCCCGGCAATTCGGGGGGGCCCCTCTTCAACTACCGCGGTCAGGTGGTCGGCGTGAACAACATGAAGGTAGTCAGCACGGGGGCCGAAGGACTCGGTTTCTCCATCCCCGTGCGTGCACTCAAGACTTTTCTCGAAAACCGGGATGCCTTCGCGTTCGACCCACGCAACCCGAACGCCGGCTACCGCTACCTGCCTCCGCCTAAATGACCGAGCGTGGGTTTTTCCCAAAGGCTCTTATTTATCCTTCCCATTTGATTCCCCCCATCGATTCATCACTCATCACCCTATGAAAAAGCTACTCTTATGCTCCTTCTATTTTCTTGGAGTCCTTTTCGCTCTTACGGCCAAGCCCAAGCTTGCAGACCGTGTTCCGCACGACGCTTTCCTGGTTGTTGCCGTCGACGATTGGGCGGACTTTGCCGAAAAGATTGAGACCGGCCCGTTCGGTTCCTTCTCTAGAAGCCCGGCTTGGGAGAAAATGTCGGAATGGATGGAGAGCGAGATGGAGAGTGGATTCAAGGATGAACCCGGGCTCGAGGAAATGATGGAAACTCTGGAGAGCTGGAAGGATTCGATGAAGGGGGAGATCCTTTTCTCCATAGGTGGCTTGGACCGGATGCTTGAGAGCGAAGCCTTCGATAAGAAGGTGGAAGAGGGTGAGGAAATGGATTTTTCCGACGTCGGCTTGCCTTTCATCACTCTTATGATGGAGACCGGCAAAACGGAAAAGGACTTGCTTAAGACCCTCCGCTGGATGAGGAAGGAAATTAAGCGATCGGATGGGGATTTCGCTTGGGATCAGTCCAACGTGAACGGAACCACCGTCCATTGGATCGGCCCTGAAAGAGACGAGGAGAAGGACAAGAAGATGGCTCTTTTCATGCAGGATGAAGTCATGCACTTCGTCATGGGAGGGGAAGAGCACGTCCGTGACGTACTCCTCTTGGCCTCGGGAGACTCTTCCGAGAGGCTATCCGGAAACGACCAGTACCTCGACCTTTTCGACGAGATCGGATCCGGGGAGGCCCGTATCTTCCTCAACTTCAGGCCCCTCATGTCCATGCTCCTTAAAATGAGTGAGAACCCCGGTCTTCAGATGCCGGAAAATCCTTTCGGTCTTACCACTGACGGTGTGGTTGAGGCCCTCGGCTTGGATTCCCTCGACTCCATGGGTATGCAGTTTGACCCCAGGGGTGGCGAGTTTTCAATGTCCGTTGCCCTTTTTCTTTCCGAGTACGAGGGTTTGTTCTCCCTCATGGAAACAGACGACAAGGAAGTCAAGCTTCGTGGTTTTCTCCCTCCCAACCTCCTTTCCGCATCCTCCGCCCGCTATGATATGTCCCAGATCTGGCCCAAGCTTTCCGCGATGCTGGAAAAGATGAGCCCTCAGCTTATGCTCCTTGTCAATGCCCAGATTCAGGCTTTCGAGGACCAAATCGGCGTTCCCTTTAGAAAGAACGTATTGGGCTCGCTGGGGGACGAAGTCATCTCCCTTTCCCGCCTGAATCCGGGCTGGGCCGAAAACCTGGATTTCCTTTTTTCCGATGACCTGGAGGAAGATGACCTTGAGCAACTCCCTGAACTCGTGGAAGCGCCTACCAACGATGTCTTCCTCATCGCCCTTCGTGATCCTAAGCTCTTCGATCAATCGCTACGAGCAACCCTCGACGGAGCCATGCAGGGGGCCGAACTCTTCAAGGAAACCAAGCACAACGGCGTTCTCGTGCGGTCCATGAGGGGATTGGAACAGGCGGGCGTTTCCATAAGTTACGCCGTGGCCGACAAATGGCTCCTTCTCTCGATGGGTGAGCCCCAGTTGCTCAACCAGGTCATAGACGGGATGCAGTCGGAGAAGAAAAGCCTCTGGGACCAAAAGGAGATCAAGGTGGCCCTGCGCGATATTCCCGAGGGAGCTTCCCAAGTCGAGTATTTCGATTTCAGCCGCTTGATGGACATGCTTACCCCCATGATGGATGAGTTAATGAAGGACCAGGGACTCGACTGGGACCTGGATCCCGGGGACCTGCCCGATTTTCCCTACTTCATGCTTGGCTGGGCCAAATCCGTCAAGGGAGGAGTAGTCTCAAGCGTCAAGCTCTACCCTAAGGCCGGTAAGTGAGTGCCCGGATTCTTGGTTTTCTGGTGGCGGGCTCGATTCTTTTCTCCTTCCTTCAAGGAGACGGCAAGGAGAAGAGCGACAGGTTCCTGCTTTCCGCGCCCCAAGTCCTCAAGGCCGGCTGGAACGCCCGTATCCTGAGACATCTCGATCTCAACCGTGACGGGCTGGAGGACTTGGTCTACTATAACCTCGATCGTTCGAGGATCGAGTTGCTCTATCGGGCCAAGGACGGCAAGGCCCCCGCCCGGGTCAGTCCGGCCGAACCAGACCGCTGGGATCCTCTGCTCGAGGATGCGCCCTATGAGAAGGAATTCCTTTTCGTATCCGAAGAGCTTTCCTCCATTGCCTTCGGGGACTTGAACGGCGATGGCTCGACGGATCTCGTTCGAGGAAGCCCCGAGACCGGAGTGAGCGTGCATTTCCGTACCAGCGATAACAGCTGGTCAGAACCCTTGGAGCTCGAATCCGGGAAATTAAGATCTTCCTCCTCTTCGATCAAGGTCATGGGCAAGGGCAAGGCCGGCGAAGCCCGGCTCTTCCTCTTTACCGAGGAAGGCCTCGAGGTTCTTTCCTTTGCCAAGGGCAAGCCCTCCTATCCTTCCAAGATCCATAGGGAGGATGCTTCGCGGGCCGTTGGGCTTGAGTTCCTCGACCTAAATGGAGACGGGCTCATGGACTGGATTTATTCCCTCCCGGGGGCCGACCGCTCGGTTCGGGTACGGTTGGGACAGGCGGACGGGTTTGGTCCCGAGCGCTCCTTTGAGCTCTCTCTCGGTTCCTCCTTCAACCCCGTTCCTCCGGGCAAAAGAGGGAAGGGCCCCATCCGGCTTACCGCCATCGATCGGGTCTCCCGCGAGGCCATGGTCTATTCCTTTCACACGGGAAGGAAAAAGGAGAGCGCCCTTGTGGTCAGCAATTTCGACGTTTTCGCCCAGGATGAAAAAAAGACTTCCTGGGTCTATGCCGATTTTGATGGCGACGGGATCAAGGACGTCGTGGCGGCTTCTGCCTCGAGGGGTGAGATTCTCGTCCTTTCCGGCCTTGATGGAATGGGGTTTGCCACCCCCGTCATCTATCCCTCCCTGAATGGGGTCAGTTCGCTTTCAAGCATACGCTTGTCCTCCAAGGCATCAGGCCTGGTGGTACTCAGCCCGGAGGAGGAACTGGTTGGGCTTTCCCTCCGCTCGCCGAAGGGAAGTTTTGCCTTTCCCGTACCTATTCCTACCAAAGGGGAGCCCCTTGATGCAGTTTGCGCGGACACCGATGGGGACGGCAGGGATGAAGTCCTCCTCGTGGTGGAGGATGGATCGGACATCGTCATGCAGGTGTGGCGGGTCAAGGACAAGGGGAAGTTCGATCTTCTATCCGAGACGGACTTGGATTTCCGTCGTGAGCCTTCGGGCATCTTCCCTTGCCGGATCGATGGAGACGATTCGGTCGATTTGCTCGTTCTCTCCGAGCGTGATCCCTGCATGGTTCTTCTGAACCGCGGGGGCGGCAAATTCGAGGAAGCCTGCCGCGACTCCTCCATCCGCAAGAGCGTTCTCTCCGAACTCGTTCCTGCGCGCTTGGGCAGCGCCGACTTGGACGGCGACGGCAAGCCCGAGATTCTGGTCTCGGGCAAGGGGCAGGTCCGTGCCCTGGGCTGGTCGGATGGGGACCTCATGGTGGCTGATCAGTTCAATGCCACCGACCCGAAGGGTGAGTTGTCGAGTCCCATGGTCCTGGACCTTGATGGAAATGGGGAGAAGGAATTCCTTTATCATCACTCGGAAGGTTATTGGGAGGCCCTTGAGAAAGGAAAAGGCAAAGCCTACCGCACGGCCTACAAGATGGAGGACGAACCGGTTTCGCCTCAGGCGGCTGCTCCTCATTCCTCCTCGCTGCTGGTATTCGGAAAGAGCGCCCTGCAGGTTATCTCCCGTAGTGTGGATCAAGCCAGGCTGTCCCTCAAGGTCGAGTCCCGCTACTTGACCGATCTTCCCAAGATCGAGCATGCCGCAGTGGACTGGGGGGATTTCAATCACGACGGAAAGCTCGACCTGCTCTGCATAGACGGCCGACGCCACCTCCTTGAGTTTCTCTCATTCGACGAGGCCAAGAAGCGCTGGAAGAGCGTTCTCCACTTCAAGGTCTTCGAGGAGAACCTTCATTACCAGGGCAAAAAGGGAGCCGCCTTCGAACCGAGGGAGGGCTACGTCGTGGACCTGAACGGAGACAAGCGCGACGATCTGGTCTTCCTCGTTCACGACCGTTTGCTTCTTTATTATCAGGAAACCCCCGCGAAAAGGTGAGAATCCTCGTCCTGGGCGATATCGTGGGGCGCCCCGCCCGGGCTTTTCTCAAGCGCCGGCTCGAAGCATATAGAGAAAAACTGCGCGTTGATCTCGTCTTCGCCAACGGTGAGAATGCGGCTGGTGGAGCCGGCATTACCGCCAAGACGGCCGAGGAGATCCGTCAGGCGGGGGTGGATGCGATAACTCTGGGCGATCACGTCTGGGACCAGATGGGCTTTGACCGCGAGATCGACCAGCTCGATTTCGTCTGCCGTCCCGCCAATCTGCCCGCCTCAAATCCAGGCAGGGATCATCTTGTACTCGAGTCAGGCGTCTTCAAGGTGGGCTTGTTTACCGTTC
This sequence comes from Opitutia bacterium UBA7876, assembly GCA_002500665.1. Lineage (GTDB taxonomy): Bacteria > Verrucomicrobiota > Verrucomicrobiia > Opitutales > Seribacteraceae > Seribacter. The sequence continues at coordinate 10,871 of DLRY01000025.1, read as the reverse complement.
TGGGAAGGACCTTCATGGGCCCCAAGGTATCCTGCCCTTTCGAGAAGGCCGACCAGCTCGTGGAAAGGTTGACAGGGGAGACGGATGCCTTGCTGGCCGAGATTCATGCCGAGACCACTTCCGAGAAGGAGTCTATCGGCTGGCACCTCGATGGGCGGGTAAACTTGGTTTTCGGTACCCATACCCACGTTCCGACCGCAGACGGCAGAATCCTCAAGGGAGGCACCGCCTACCAGTCGGATCTTGGCATGACCGGCCCGCGTGAATCCGTTCTTGGCCGCGAGATCGAGCCATGCGTCGGTCGCTTCGTCGATGGTTTGCCCAGGAAGTGTCCCGTAGCCTCAGGGGACGTGGGTTTACAGGGTTGCCTCTTGGAAATTGATCCCGACACGGGGGCTAACCGCTTCTTCGAGAGGATTGAGCTCAGGGAAGAAGATCCGGTCTCTACGTCCGCCGAATGCTGAGGAGATGAAGACATCTTCCTCCACGCGGGAGGATCCTACTGGGTAAACTTGTCGAGGTTCTTGTAGACGACAAAGCCAACCACCCCCAAGGTTCCGAGGAATACCAACATGGCAAAGCCAACCAAGGCTTTGCCAATGAACCCCATCCCCTCGGCCTTGGGCAAGGGTTCCTCGTCCTCGAATTCATCACGCCCAGCCCCCTTTATGGTAGGCGAGGGTCTCGGCACCTCTTGGTCCGGGTCGGGCGCGCCTTTTTTCTTCAGGTTGAGCTTTTGGGCAGGGTCGTCCGCAACAAGCTTGGGAGGCCCCTCCTTTTTTTCCAGAGGGGGCGGAGCCTGCATGGCGTTCCATTCCGGCAAATCCTTGAGCGGCACCCAGCCCGATACCCCCTGGTGCCATGCCAGGTCCTCCGGCTTGAACTCTCCGCTTTGCACCCGCTTGCACGCCTCATTAAAGGAAAGAGGTCCGTGGTCAACTTCGTTCGAGCTTACGTAGAGAGCGATTTCCGGGTCACTCATGGGCAGGGCGGGGAATTACTTCTTGCCCTCGTAGGCTTTGTGGAGAGCGAGGATTGCCTTCTTGAGGCCCTCCGCAGACGCTGCATCCACGCCTTGCTTGCACTTCATGGCGGCAACCATCACCCCATGAGCGGTCACCAGTTGCTTCTCGTAATTCTTGGCCGTCGACTTGATGCGCTGGGCCAAGAAGTAGTCGGCGACGATCCTTTGCACGTTGGTGGCATGGGCTTCCTTGGTTGCCACCCACCTGCTTAGCTGGTTGCGGGACAGGGGATCGTTTTTCCCTGCCAGTTCGGCAATCAGCTTGCCCGCCTTCTCGATGGTGGCCTGATCCTCGAGCATCTGCTCGAAGCGGTGTTGGTCGGCATATATCCCACACGGCACTTGGCAGTGACCGAAGGCGGAAACACCGCTTAGAAAACCTACTAATGCGAGGAGGAAGGGGAACGATTTGTTCATGATGTATTTGTTGGTTTGGGTTAAGGTAGAAGAGAGGAAAAGAAATCCGGGTACCTCTAAGGGCCATTCAATCTGAACGCTTTTCCCGGCGGAGACAAACCCGAATGAACGGGGCTTCCTACAAAAGTTTCCAAGTCGCAAGGAGGTATCGGACCAGGAATATGAGCAGGACAACGAGCAGGACGTTCAAATATCCGAGGAAGATGCCGGTAGCGGAAAACTTTTTTCCACGCAGCGTCCCGTTCGAGCGCTTGATCCGGTAAAGCGCAAGATGACCTAGTACGCTTCCTAGCAAGGGAACGCCAATAAAGCCCAGGATCATGCTGGTCAGGGCAAGACGCGAGGTTTGGGCGTCGGGCGTGCGTTGTGTTGGAGGTTCTGGCTGGCTCACGAAAAATGATTGAAGGATTGAGGTAAAACCCCCTTCGATGGCTCGGCAAGACCATTTGCCCCTTTCGCAAGGTTCATAGTGTTTGCTTTCAACTTGCGGAAAAGATTCCCCCGCCTATTCTCTGCCTTGATTGCGGGAGTAGCTCAGCTGGATAGAGCAACGGCCTTCTAAGCCGTAGGTCCTGGGTTCGAATCCCAGCTCCCGTGCCACTCTTCCGCCCCTAAGGGATTATTTCCCAACGACCTCCCCGTTCCTGTAGACTTGAGTGATCTTGCTGGATCCGTTTTCCAGGTAATAAATCAAGGTTCCGTTCCCGTCCCTCACCTGCTCCTTCGACAATTCACCATCGGGTTTCCATGATTGGGCCTGAAGCAATCTGCCATTCTGGTAGTGGCGAAACGTCTTCCTGTTGCCGTTATTGAACCAAGCCTCGATCTTTCCGCTCTTTCTGCCCTTTTTGTTCCAGAAGATTTTTGCCGACTGGCTGCCATTAAGGTACCATTTTTTCTCCAGTCCGACTTTTCGGTCGTGCTCATAGGCGCAGGAGAGCAGCATTTGCCCTGATTGGGCATACTGCTGGAGCAGACCATCCAGCTTGTCGTTCTTGTAAATGGCTTTTTCCGCAAGCTGTCCATTATCGTGCCAGAGCATATGGACTCCATTTTTGAGGCCCTTGGAGTAAAAGGTCTTTTGCTTCATCGCCCCATTGGTTCCCCATTTGCTCCAGATTCCCGTCAGCTTGCCTTTCCGGTAGCTTCGCGACTCGCTCCGATGTCCCTGGGGCCAATGGTAGGAAGTCCATGCACCCTCGAGTTCACCAAGGGAGTAGTGGCATTTGACCAGGAGCCGGCCCTTGTCGTCGAAGGAGGAAAATTTCCCGTTTAGCATACCGTCTTGGTAGACAAACTCCTTAAATTTTTCTCCATTTGGATGCCATAAATTCCAAGTCCCATGTCGGTGGCAATCTTCGGAGAGCCCAAAATGCTCGCGAAAACCGATGCCTTTTGTTTTTTCTCCCATGTTCCCTCTGGGAAGCCCGAAAGAGCGAATAGCGGGATCAAATAACTTGGCTGGGTCGCTGAGCTTGCCGTTTGAGAATTCCCCTTGAACCTGGAGGACTCCCTGATTGGTCCATATCTTAAAGTTCGAAAGCATCCCGGCTTCGAAATTAGCCAGCAAGTAGGTCGTTCCGTTTACGTACCTGCTTCTGCAGACTCCATCAAAGGGCGTCTCGGATTCCTTCGAATAGGCCAAACCGTCTGTGATCTGCAGTTCTTTCCAGTCTTGCTCGACGAGGCCATTCGGCTCAACAATCGGGACGGATTCCGAAGCCCTTTCACAGCTACTTAAGCATGAAAGGGCAACAACTAGGACAGAAAACTTGTACACGAGAAGCGATTTACCTTTCAATGGCATAAATTGTCAACAATTTAGCCTGCGGAGCCTAATTAAAGCCCTTTTGGGTCATGCAGAACGAATCTTTTTTTATTGCCCAATCGTATCACACTCTACTTTGTCTAGTTATGGTTCAAGAAAAACCAACTGAATTGCCTCCAAAGCCGGATAATTACCTGGTTTGGGCCATTCTCTCCACCCTATTCTGTTGCATGCCGCTTGGTATTCCGGCCATTGTCTTTGCCTCCCAGGTGGACTCCAAATACGCTCAGGGCGACTACAGCGGCGCTTTGGAGACGGCTCAAAAAGCCAAAACTTGGTCCTGGATAGCCGCCGGGACCGGCCTCGCGGGAATGCTGCTCTACTTTCTTTTCATGATCGTGCTGGTTGCTTTATCTGGCTCCGGCTTTTAGCATCCCTTTTTTGGACGTGACCATTCTTCCCCGAAAGTTTACGCCAAGAAAATTCTGGCTTCTCGGCGTTGGCGCAGGCCTTTTTTCGGTTGCCCTGCTTTTCTTATTCGATCCCTCCGTTCATGGTTTTTTTCCGCCTTGTTTCTTCCAAAAGCTCACCGGGCTGTATTGCCCGGGCTGCGGAGCCACCCGGGCTTGCGACGCCCTTGTCGAAGGAAAAGTAACGAAGGCCCTCTCCTTCAACCCCCTCTTCGTTTCCTTTGCCCCCTTGGCGGCCTTTTTCATCGTCCGTTCGGCTTGGGTAGGCATCCTCGAGAACCGCGAGTATAAGTTTCCAAGTAAGCTTTCCGCCGTTCTGCTGGTTTTTGGCTTTCTGGCCTTGGCCTTCGGAGTTCTCAGGAACCTTCCTTTTTCATATTTTGAATGGATGAGGCCGTGAGAATGACAAGCTTGATTCGGTTGGCCCTTGTTTATCTTTTTCTCGGATGCCTTTTGCTGGGCTCGGGCAAGCATGCAGAGCTGGATCAATACTGGGCAAAGGTTTCGGAGGCCGTTCGCACGGGTGACCTAGAAGCCTATCGGGCGACTTGTCACCCGGATGGCGTACTGGTCAGTGGAGGAAAAAGTGAATCCGAGCTCCTAAGCCAAGCCTTGCTCAGGTGGGGCAAGGAATTTGCCGATACGCGGGCCGGCATGATGGAGGCCCGGGTGGAATTTCGGTTCGGTGATCGTATCCTTGGCAAGGACACCGCTCATGAGACGGGCATCTTCCTCTACTCGAGCAGGAGGAAAGGAGAGGAATGGAAGAAGGCTTACGTTCATTTCGAGGCCCTGCTCGTAAAGAGGAAAGGAAAATGGCTGATCCTCATGGAATTCCAGAAGTCGGTGGCTAGCGAAAAAGAGTGGAAGGCCTTGTCGGGGAATTGACCATTTGGTTCTCCGGCTTGCGGATAGGCGAACGATAACCTTTGGCATACGCTTCTTCATATTGCTCCCGAATGGTCTGGGGCAGAATTTCTTTCGGTTTATGCACATTTTGGTTAATTGCGTGTTGACATCGGTTAACTATTGGAAAGGCTCTAGCTCATGAAACCTCACCGCGGAACGTTAATCCTCATTCTTGGAATATTGGGCTTGGTTTGCTGTGGAATTTTTACGGCAATCCCTGCTTGGATCATGGGCTCGGCAGACCTCAAGGAAATGGATGCCGGAACTATGGATCCCGAAGGTAGGGGCATTACGAATGCCGGCAAGATATGCGGCATGGTCGGTTGTATTCTCACCATCGTCGTCATCGTCGTTCAAGTAGCCTTCGGTGGCCTCGCCATCCTGACCGGAATGTGAGATAAGCAAGCCTTTGCTTGCAAAAGCTTGCCAGGGAGGGTGCTACCTTTCTTGGTTATCCTTCTTGGTTGCTTTGTCCATCCGTAGCACAATTTACTGGTTGATAGAACCGCCCGCCCATCCCTAGGATGAGCTTGTAACCTTACAGCCTATGAATTCTTCCCTCACAGTTCGCTTCTGCATCATGATGTTCCTCCAGTTCTTCATCTGGGGGGTCTGGTACGTCCCCATGTGGACCTTTCTGGGGACCTTGGACGTGGAGGCCGGGCTTAGGGGAACCGCCTATGCCGCGACCGGTGTGGCGGCCATGATCTCGCCCTTTATCGTGGGCATGATCGCCGACCGGTTTTTCCCAACCGAGAAAGTTTTCGGCTTTCTTCATCTGGTTGGTGGAGCCTGTCTTCTGGTGGTCGGGAATTCCCAGACCTGGGATGATTTTTACCCCTTCCTCCTTCTGCATCTGGTTTGCTACATGCCCACCCTGGCTCTCGCCAATTCAATCTGTTTCCAGAACATGAACGATCCGCAGAAGCAGTTTCCGCCCATCCGGACCCTCGGTACGATCGGATGGATTGCCTCCGGGTTCATCGTTGGGAGCAGCTTCTTTGCGGGAGAAGCCTACCAGTTCGCCTGGCCCGCCTTTCTTGGTGGGGAAGCGCCTCCATCCGAGTGGGAATCCATAGCGATGACTTCCACGCCCTTTCAGATAGGGGCCTTCGTATCGATTGCCCTGGGGCTGTACTCCTTCAGTCTCCCCAACACCCCGCCGAAGCTCAAGGGCAAGACGGTCTCCCCGGCCGAGGTCCTTGGTCTGAAGGCCCTCCGCCTGATGAAGGACCCGTCCTTTGCCGTCTTCATCGTCTGCTCCTTTCTCGTCTGCATTCCGCTGTCCTTCTATTTCCAGTCCGCCAACGGATTCCTCAAGGAAATGGGCGTGGCCAACTCGGAAGGGGTCATGACCCTCGGACAGGTCTCGGAGATTTTCTTTCTCCTCTTGGTCCCGTTTTTCTTCCGTAAGCTCGGTGTCAAGAAGATGCTCATGGTCGGCATGTTCTTCTGGGTCGCGCGTTACGTCCTCTTTGCCGAGGCCGATGCCCAGACCCACGCCTTGCTTTTCCTCGGCGTCCTGTTCCACGGTATCTGCTACGACTTTTTCTTCGTCACGGGCCAGCTCTACGTCGACAAGGCCGCTCCCGACGACGTGCGCTCCGGAGCCCAGGGTTTCATCGCCTTCGTCACCCTTGGGGCGGGCATGTTCGTGGGAGGGTTGCTCAACGGCTGGTGGAATGCCCGTCAAACGACCGACGGCGTGCTTGACTGGCCGGCAGTCTGGTACTTCCCCGCCATTATGGCCGCCGTCGTACTTGTCGTCTTTGCCCTCGCGTTCAAGGAACCCCAGCAGGAAGCCGCGGCCTAGGCTTTCGTCCGGGCAACTTCGCTCAGCCGACCTCGAGAGCCGGTTCGCCGGAGAGGATTTCCTCCATCGGCTCGATTCCCAGTCCAGGGGTCCGGGGAGCCGCCAGCCGACCATTCTTCCTTTGAGGGGCCCCGTCGGCGATGGAACGGGTCACGTAGCTGTTGAAATCGGTCGAGGTAAAGAGAAACTCGGTCGGCGTACTGTGGGCCAAGTGAGCGATGGCGGCCGTTACGACGTCCCCGCCCCAGGTATCCTCCAGGGTCATTGCTATTCCCAGTGAAACACACAGGTCGCGGGCCTGTCGGGCCTTGGTGAGCCCACCGAACTTGCTGATCTTGATGTTGACCACGTCCATGGCCAGGTCCTGCTCGCCGCGCAAAATCTCGGGTATTCCGTCGATCGACTCGTCCATCACGAAGGGATGGTCGGTGTTGCGCCGTACCGACAGGCAATCCTCGTAGCGCAGGCAGGGCTGCTCGATATAGACGTCCACGTCCCTGACCGCCCGCACCACCCGCATGGCCTCGTGCTTGAGCCAGCCCGTGTTCGCGTCGGCGACCAATTTGTCCCCCGGCTGCAGAACGGCGGCCACTTGGCGGATGCGTTCGATATCGACGTCGGGATCGCCCCCCACCTTGAGCTGGAACCTGCGGTATCCCTCCTCGCGGTAGCCTTGGACGTTCCGGGCCATCTCCTCCGGGCTCTGCTGGGAAATCGCCCGGTAAAGGACGAAGTCCTCTCCGTATGTTCCGCCCAGCAGGTCGCTGGCGGGCAAATTCGCCACCTTGCCGAGAACGTCCCAGCAGGCCACGTCTACGGGTGCCTTGACGTAGGGGTGCCCCTTCATGGCCTGATCCATGACCTGGTTGAGCTTGCCCAGCTGGGTCGGGTCCTCGCCGATGAGGGCGGGGGCCAGCTCGGACAGGCCCGCCCGGACGCCCTTTGCGTAGGAGGGCAGGTAGACCGGGCCGAGCGGGCAGGCTTCGCCGTAGCCCGTAACCCCGGCATCCGTCTCGACCCGCACTAGCGTGCTGTCGAAGACGTCGACCGACTTTCCGCCGGACCACTTGTAGTTTCCCTCGTGCAGGGGCAGGTCGACCTGCCAGGCTGTGATCTTGGTGATTTTCATGGGAATCGAGAAGCTCAGGATTCGGAAACGCCCGGCCAGACCGCCCACCAGTTCTTGAATTGTTCCCACTGTTGATGAAGGTGAGCCTTCTGGCTTTGGCTCAGGGAATCGTTGGCATTGAAATGCGACTCGTATCCCTCATGGCCCTCGAGCGTCATCAGCTCCTTGTAGTAGAGGACCAGGTCGGGGCCCTCGTCGAAGGTCGACAATACGCTCATCGCATCATTGAGCTCGGTGGCCAGCCGGATGGCCTCGGGATCGCCCTGGGCTCCCCGTTCGCAAAGCTCGATCAGGCGCAGGACCTGGGCGGGCAGGGCGTTGCCCACCCCCGTGATGGCTCCTCCGGCCCCGCAGTTGAGGAAACCATGCAGGACCTGGGTGTCGACCCCTACCATGAGGGTTAAGTCGGGGTTGCCGCTGGTGATGTGCTCGGCCGCGTAGCTGAGCGAAGCGGAGCCCCCAAATTCCTTGAACCCGATCAGGTTCGGGTGCCTGTCCCGCAGCTCGAAGAAAAGGTCGGCCTTGGTCTCGAACCCATAGTAAGGGCTGTTGTAGATGACCGCGGGCAAATCGCCGCCCGCTTCGAGGATGGCCGAGAAATGATCCTTCTGGGCGGAAGGGGAAGTGCCCCGCGAAAGGACCCTGGGAATGACCATCAGCCCGTCCGCCCCGACTTCCTTGGCATGGGCGGCATGGGAAACCGCCTGCCTCGTGTTCTGGGCACCCGTCCCCACAACCGTGGGCACGCCCGCTTCCACCAGCCTGCGGACGCCCTCTTGGCGCTCGTCGTCGGTGAGTAGGGGCCAGTCCCCCATCGACCCGCAGTAGACCATCCCCCGCATGCCTGCGTCCATGAGGCCTTTCCCCGTTGCGACCAGGTTGTCGTAGTCGGGGGAACGGTCCGCGTTGCAGGGAGTCATGAGGGCGGGTATGCACCCTCGGAAGATCGGGTCGTCGGTTGGGGTCATGAGCAAGAAAAGGGAAGGCGATGAAAGGGGGAAAGTCGAGATGAAAGCATCCCGTATGGTCGGTCCGGCCGGCTCCTCAGGGCTTCTGCCAAGGGATGCGCCCGGCTTTCTGGAGGTGCTTCATGAGGGTGCGGATCAAATCCTGCGCGACCTTTCCGTGCGGGGGCTTGGGGTTCTTCTCCGCGGGATCGTTCTTCAGGTTGACCAGCTGCATGGGTTCGAAGGGATGGTTCTGGAGGAGCTTCCAGTCGCCCTTGCGGATGGCGTAGTAGGCCCGTCCCTGGTAGCGGTTGTTTCCTTCCCGCCTGATCCAGATGAGGGTCCGGTTGGGATCGCCCTTGGCTCCCTCGAGCCAGATCGGGGCGAGGCTTTTTCCCTCGATCTCATGCTTCACCTCGATCCCCGCGATCTCGCAGAAAGTGGGCAGATAGTCCATCGTGATGCCCAGCTCGTCGCTTCGGCCCACGGGGATCTTCCCCGGCCATACGGCGCAAGTCGGGACGCGTATTCCGCCCTCCCAGTGCTCCTGCTTGCCTCCGCGCCAGGGATCGTTGGTGGCGGCGTGGGGGATGGATCCCCCATTGTCGGAGGAAAAGGTGATCAGGGTATCCTTCTCGATGCCCAGTTCCCCGACCGCATCGAGCACCTTGCCGATCTCGTGGTCCATGTGCTCAACGAAGGCGACGTTGGTGGCCCGTTTCTGGCTCAGTTGCGGCTCGCGCTTCCTGACCTTCTCCAGCCAGTCCTTGGGGGGCTGAATGGGGAAGTGGGGGGCGTTGTAGGCCAAATAGAGGAAGAAGGGCTTCTTCTTGTCGGCCGACTGCTCCTTCATATAGTCGATGGCCCATTGGCTGAAGATCTCGGTGGCGTGGCCCTTTGGCTTGATCACCTCCTTGTTCTTGCGCATCCAGTTGACCCCGCCCCGCAAGTGGGTCCAGTAGTCGTCCATCATGTCCCCGAGGAACCCGTGGAAGAAATCGAACCCGTGGTCGTTGGGCAGGTTGGGGGACGAATAGCCCAAGTGCCACTTGCCCACCATTCCCGTGTGGTAGCCCGCCTTGCTCATCAGCTCGGGCAGGGTGGGCCCGGTCGGCCGGAAGAAGCCCCAGTTGCTCTCCTTGTTCTGGCGGATCACCCCGGGGGCCCCCACAAGGTCCGGGTAGCGGCCCGTCAAGAGGGAGGCCCGGGTGGGCGTGCAGACCGTGCAGTTGGCGTAGAACTGGTCGAAGCGCATGCCCGCCCCCATCAGCTTGTCGATGGCCGGGGTCCTGATGTCCTTCCCCCCGAAGGAGGACAGGTCGCTGTAGCCCAGGTCGTCGACCAGGATGCAGATTATGTTCGGTTTCTTGGCCCCGAGGAGCGGAATGGCGGCCAAAAGTACGCAAAGAAGGGTGGGGATTCGTTTCATCATGAAGAAAGGGTAGGGTCGGATCAGGCGAATATCCCGTTGGCGGGCTTGCCGATTCCGTCCTTGGTCGCGTAGAAGGGACGCTTCTCCACCTCGTAGGCGGTCTTCGGATTGATGCCCATGGCGGTGAAGATGGTGGCGTGCAGGTCCTCGATGGAAAGCGGGTTTTCGATCGCCATCAAGGGACGCTCGTCCGCCGTCTTCCCGTAAACGAATCCTTTTTTGACCCCCCCGCCGAACATGGCCACGCTGGTTCCGCCCGTAAAGTGGCGGTGCAGGCCGAAGTGCTTCATTTCCTTGAGCTTGTCGGTTTTTGCCCGGGATTGGTCGCGGGCATTCGATCCGGGTATTCCCTCGATCATCGCGTCCCGGCTGAACTCGCTCGCAATAATGACCAAGGTCCGGTCGAGCCTGCCCGATTTGTCGAGGTCGCGGATCAACTGTGCGATCGGTCGGTCGATTTCCTTCTTCATGCGGGCCACCGTGGTGTGTCCGTTTTCATGGGTGTCCCAGTGCAGGAAGGGAACGTACTCGGTGGTCACCTCGATGAAGCGGGCCCCTTCCTCGACCAGGCGCCGTGCCAACAGGCAACCCCGTCCGAAGCGCCCCGTGTCGTAGGCCTCGTAGGATTCCTTGGGCTCGAGGGTCAGGTCGAAAGCCTTTTTCTCGTCGGACTGGAGCAGGCGGTGGGCCGATTCCAGGGACCGGACCATCGACTCGCGCTGGAAATCGCTCATCTTTCCGCGGTCCGGGTTCTGGTCGATCAGTTTCTTGAAATGGCGGTAGCGGTTGGAGAAGCGGCCCGGTTCCATGCCTTTGGGCGGTTGGACCGACTGGACGGCCTGCTCGGGGTAGGGCAGGTTCATGGGCCCGTATTCCGTCCCGAAGAAGCCACCCGTGGTAAAGGCCTTCAGTTCTTCCTTCTCGCCCACTCCCTCGAGGCGCTGGCCGATGTTGATGAAGGG
>DLRY01000049.1 GCA_002500665.1 Opitutia bacterium UBA7876 | reverse complement strand
CGGGTAGCCCTTGTGGTAGTAGAGCCTCAGGATCTTGCCGTCTTCCCGGTTGAAGGTATGCCATCCGGTTTTTTTGCCATTAAGGTATGATCCCGAGTACCTGAGGCCTCCGGTAGGGTAATAGCTCTTCCAATAGCCGGTCCGCCGGCCTTTTGCGTAGGAGCCCTCGAGTAGGGGCTTTCCGTTTTCGCAATAGAGGACGTAGGCTCCATCCGGTTTTCCGTTTCTGGTTCGCATGATCTTTTTGATTCTTCCGTTGTCATGCCATTCCCGGATGGTCGCATCCTGGTCACCGGGTTGCTCCCTGAATTCCATGACCAGTTGCCCCCGTCCGTTCCAAGCTTGGTGAAGCCCGTCGATCTTTCCTTTCTTGGTCCTCGTTTTGCGGAGCGGGTTTCCGCTGACGGAATAGATGGTTTGGGTTCCGTCGGCGAAGGCTTTGCGGTAAAGCTTGCCCGAGTCGATCCGGCCCTGGAAGGCGATCTCGTAGCCGTCTTCGTACAGGTACCCGACTTCCTCGTCTTCCAGTTCCATGACGAATCCACTGCCTTCGTCCACATGGGTCGCGTTTGGTTGCCCGCGTGCGTTCCATCCGCGGGCCGAGAGGAGTCTTCCCTCCCTGTATCGAAAGAGGTTGCGTACTTTTGAGTTGTCGTGGAAGGAAGCGCTCAGGCCCTCGAAGGGGACGCTGGAATTGGGGAGATAGGCCACTTGCCTCCCGTCTTCACCGTGCATCAGGAGCGATTCATGCGGATAGGCCTGGGAAGCAAGCCCGGCAACGAGGGTTTCTTCCGCTTCGGCTTCTTCATGGCTGCATGCATCTCCCGGATCGTACCCTTCCCACGCTTGCGGTTTTGAGAGATCGAGCAGGAAGCTCGCCTCGAAGCCGAGGACGAACCAGAAAAAGGCAAAGAAGAGAAGGGCCGGTGCTTTGCCCGTCCATAACTTGTTCGATTTCCTCACCCGTTTCATAACTCGCCAGTCGTCTCCCGTGACGAGCCGGCAAAGAGCTTTGATTCCCAAAAGGGAATTTTTGTTCAATCTTTCCTCTTTGGGAGGTCAGACTGCCTTATCTAAGCAAACCTTAAGCCGTCAGTGGCTTAAGGTTCTCCATCCTGTTGGCGGATGAATGGAAAGGCCAAAGGTCAATCGTCTTTTTCGACGACGACCCATGCAACTCGATGGGGAACCGACTGTAGCTTGCCGATGTATTCGGAATCGGCATGTGGAGTTAGAGAGACTACCTTCCACCCTTTGGCCAGGTATTCTTCATTAAGTTCTTCGTAGGTGATCAGATGATCAAGCTCCGGATCAAGAGGCGTAACGAGGAGTAACTTTTGCATCGATCCATCCAACTACCCGATCGATGAAATGCCAAGGGTTATCTCGTGATCCGGTGAACATAAGTATCGCCTCCTCCACATTGTTTCGAATGCGGAGAAAGGAAGTGGGTTCACTTCTTTCTCGAGCGTGGAGTGGGCCAGTTGGGGTGGGGGACGTGGGCCTTTTCCATCATGGAGAGAAATTTCTTGGCGAGATCGGACTTTTCCTTGGCGAGGTTCTTGTCCTCATGGACGTCCTTACTCAGGTCGTAGAGTTCGATCCGTCGATCGTCCATGTCCGAGCGGATCAGTTTCCAGTCGTCCACGATGACGGCTTGGCGGAAGGTACGCTCGTAGAATTCCCAGTAGAGGAAGTCGTGCTTGGCTTGCTTGTCCGCCTGGCCTTTGAGGGTGGGCAGAAAGGATACGCTGTCGAGGTTTCTCGGTTTGGGGCTTCCCGACATCTCGCAGGCGGTGGCCATCAAGTCGCCGAAGTAAAGGGGTTGGTCGCAGTTCGATCCCGGGGCAACCGTGCCGGGCCACCAGGCCAGGGTGGGCACGCGTATTCCGCCCTCGGTTAGGGTTCGCTTCATGCCCCGCAGGGGACCGGATGGGTTGAAGCGCTCGGGGTTGTGCCTGGCCTCGTTGTGCGGGCCGTTGTCCGACGTGAACAGAACGAGAGTACGCTTTCCGATCTTGAGCTTACCGAGCAGGTCGAGGATGCGTCCGACGTCCTTGTCCATGCGCGTGATCATGGCGGCCTGGCCTTTGTCCTGCTTGGGCCAGTCCGTCTTATCGTAGATGCCGTAGTCGGGGACCTCGGCCCCATCCCCGAACATCCGGCTGCCCTCGTTGTTGGCGTGGGGGATGGTGAGGGGAAGGTAGAGGAAGAAGGGGTTGTCCTTGTTTTGTCGAATCCAGGAGAGGGCTTCCTCGGCGAAGAGATCGTGGCTGTAGTCGACCCGCTTGGTGGCGGCTCCTCCGATGAAGCCGCCGTAGCCTTTTGCTCCGACGGGCTCGACCACGTTGCGGAGAACCTGACGGTCGAAGTTGCGCCAGAGAAACTCGGGGTAGAAATTGTGGGCGTGGACCTGATTGAGGTAGCCGTAGAGGTAGTCGAAACCCTGACGGAGGGGATGGCCTTCCTGTCCAACCTCCCCCAGTCCCCACTTTCCGATGAGGGCAGTGGAGTAACCCGCCTTCTTGAGGGCCTCGGCCACGGTGAAGTCCTTGTCGCGCAGGCTCTGTCTGGTCATGTCTCCGCCCGCGTTTCCGCGGACGTGGGTATGGCCCATGTGCTGGCCGGTCATGAGGACGCTCCGGGAAGGCGCGCAGACCGTGCTCCCCGAGTAGAAACGGGTGAATTTCATGCCCTCGCTGGCCATGCGGTCGAGACGGGGGGTCTTGATCAGTTTCTGGCCGAAGCAGCCGAGATCCCCGTAGCCGAGGTCGTCGGCCATGATGAAGATCAGGTTTGGCTTGGCGGAGGCGAGGGCGGGTCCCGCGAGGAGGACGAGGACAAGGAGGAGCTTGCGGGTCATTCTACTTGCCTCCCTTGAGCTCCCGGACCGTGGTGTCAACGAGCCGGCCGACGTATCCCTGGAAGCGCTTGTCCACTTCGGTGGGCGTGCGCGGCATCGACTGAATCGCGGAAAGGAGGGACTTGGCCTTGTCGTCGAGGTGATCCACGGCATTCATGGCGAGCATGGCGGGGAAGCATCCGTTCTTCACGGGATCGATGGTTTTGCCGAGTACGCCGACGGCTTTCTCGAGGTCCTTCTTATTGCCGAATTTGCCAAGGGCCTCGGCGGCGATTACCCGGACGTAGGGAGATGAATCATCGAGGGCTTCGTGAAGGGCATCCTTGCCTTTGCCGACACCCGCTTTTTCCTGCATGAGCAGCCCGAGGGCTCCCCAGTAGCGCACCGCCGAGTCCTCGTCGGATAGCAAGGCGATGATCTTGGGAAGGTCCTTCCGGTTCATGGAGGAGGCGAGGTCGGCCGCGGAACGGATCTTCTCGAAGGGGTACTTCTTTTCGTCATGCCCCATCTCGTAGGGGGTCGAGCCCTTGGAGCGGGAATGGATCTCCCCCTCGGGAAGGAAGCCGACGTCGCGAATTTTGGTAACGTGATCGAGGTGGGCCTGACGCATGCGGGCTAGAATCTTGGCGTGCTTCTTGGAGCCGGCGAGGTTCTTCACCTCATCGGGGTCCTCCTGCAAATCGTACAGTTCCTCGGCGGGCTTGGTCTTCCAAAAGTGGCTCTGGGCCTCGTTGAGCAGGCCTTCGTCGAAGAGTCTCTTCCAGACCTGAGTGGTGGTGGTGACGAACATGTATCCGACGTGCTGGCCGTAGAGTTTGTGAGGCATGTAGTTGCGCACGTAGACGTAGCGCTTGCCGACCACGGAGCGTACCATGTCGTAGCGCTCGTCCATGCGCCCGCGGAACCCGTACCCGTACTCCTGGGCGGGGGCCTCGTGCTTGCCGAGGAAGGCGTGGCCCTGCATGTGGGCGGGGGGCTTCATTCCGGCGAGGCTGAGCAGGGTGGGGGCGAGGTCGACGAAACCGACCCGGCGGTCGCTCTTGCCCCCGACCTTGAAGTCGGTAGAGGCGAGGTGCTTCCATTTCTCGGGGAGGTGGACGATGAGGGGAACGTTGAGCCCGGAGAAGAAGGGCCAGCGCTTGCTTCTGGGCATGCCCGAGCCATGGTCCCCGAAATAGAACACGATGGTGTCGTCCTCCAGTCCCGCGTCCTTCAACTCCTTGAGCCTGGCCCCGATCTGTGCGTCCATCTCGGTGATCTTGTCGTAGTACTGGGCCCAGTCCTTGCGCACCTCGGGGTGGTCGGGGTGATAGGCGGGAACTCGGACCTTGGCGGGGTCGTGCACCTGCTTGTGGGGGCGCTTGCGGATCTGGCTCTCGTGGCTGGTGGTGTAGTTGAAGATGGCGAAGAAGGGCTTGCCCTTGGGGCCGTTCTTCCAGTGGCCCTTGCGGCTGCTCTCGTGCCAGACGTCCCCTTCCTTGCGCAGGTTGTAGTCCTCCTTGGAACTGTTGGTGCAGTAGTAGCCGAGCTTGCGCAGGTAGGCGGGGTACATCTTGTATTCGGAAGGCAAACTGGTCATGCTGCGCATGTGCTCGGATCCGGTCGAGGGTGGATACATGCCCGATATGATGGTGGTGCGGGCCGGGGCGCAGACGGGGGCGTTGGAGATGGCCCGGGTGTAGATCATTCCCTTTGCGGCCAGGGCGTCGAGGTTGGGGGTGTCGGCGTACTTGTCCCCGTAGCATCCCAGATGAGGCCCATTGTCCTCGCTGGTTACCCAGAGGATGTTGGGCAGGTCGGCGCCGTGGGCTCCAATGAGGGTCGTGAGTAGGAAGGTTAGGTAGGATAGGATGTTCTTCATGTCTAGTAATTCCTTAGGACGACCACGCGGTCGTTCCAGCTGTCGCAGACCCAGAGGCCGCCATCGGGGGCGATGGCAACACCGTGCGGACGGTTGAGCTTGGTTGCGGGCTTGGCCTTTCCCCCGAGGATGGTCGATACCTTCTTCGTGTCGGGGTCGTAGAGGCGGATGAGGTTGTTGTTGTCGTCGGCGATGATGATCTTCCCTTCGCCGTCCATACAGAGATGCTTGGGCCCCGAGAAGGTGGCCTTGAGGCCGGGCCCGTCCTTGGCGCCCTTCCTTCCTGTGCCCGCCAAGGTGAAGATGCGGCCGTCGGGCCGAACGACCCGGAGGGCATTGCCCCCGCGCTCCAGGACGTAGAGGTTCCCTTCCTCGTCCAGGATGGAGGCACGGGGGTCGGCGAGCGGTTGGTCGGTGGCTTGCTTGCCATCCGCGGGCAGGCCTTTGTCGCCGTTTCCGGCGAGGGTCCTGATGACGCCCGAGGCGAGGTCCACGCCGCGGATTCGCCTGTTTTTGATGTCGGCGATGAGGAGGGTTTTCTCATCGGGCGAAAGACTGATGGATATGGGGTCGAAAAGCTTGGCCCGGGTAGCTTGGCCTCCGTCCCCGGAAAACCCCTTCTGGCGGGGAACCCCCGCAATGGTCGAGACTAGGCCCGTCTTGCCGTCGATCTTACGGATCAGGTTGTTGCGGGTATCCGATACGTAAAGGTCGCCGTTGGATGCCCGGACTACGTTATGCATGCCGTTGTAGACGGCTTTGCCTGCATCCAGTCCGTCGCCGGCAAATCCTTTTTCACCGTTACCCGAAAATATGCGGAGCTTTCCTTCCGAATTGAGATGGAGTATGCGCCCTCCCTGATACTCGGCAACGTAGACGGTGCCTTTCCCGTCAAAGGCCACCCCAAAGGGGTTGGTCGTCTGGGAGGAATTCAATACGATCTCCAAGGCAGGTTTTGCCTGTAGGATCACGGGAATGAGGATGCAAATGGCCGAGGCGTAAATTCGTTTCATGGGGTAGTGGGGACGTTTTGAATTACTTGCCTTTGGTGACCATGGGGAAGTCGTCTGTCCGGAAAGGAGTGGCAGGGAGGGTGACGGAACCGGTCTTGCTGTAAAGGTTGCAAACTGGATTACTTGACCAGGCGTAACGCACGGCGACCGGTTGATCGATTCCTTCCGCCCAAACCTCGACCTTGTCCTTGCCTGCGAGCTTGGCCTTGGCCCAGACGAATTTCCGGTCTTTCCCGCAGATTGCGAATCCCACCGGTTCGCGGACATCGAAGGTGTAGAGGCCCGTACCGACGTGATCGAAGGTCAGGACGGCCTTGCCGCCCTTGATTTCCATGGATTTGTAGCGGGGGCTCTG
>DLRY01000050.1:82778-85698 GCA_002500665.1 Opitutia bacterium UBA7876 | reverse complement strand
GCAAAACAGAAGGACGAAGAAGGCCCAAATTCCTTTTGACCGGATAATCTGGGATTCCGACTTGGTGGAAATGAAAAAATAACGGGCCTCCTTGCTCTGGGCGATCATGGGACGGGCAACCTCCTCCCTGAGCTTGGCCGGGCCAAGGACGTAGACCGCATCCCCGGGGGCCAGCGAGGTCTCGGAAAACCTTCTCCGGGAAGTGGAATGGGCGATCGCTCTGAGCGGCCCCTTCCCGTAATACAGCGGATCGGTCGGGCCGCAGGTATGAGACATCGTGCAAGGAGCTTCAACCTTGGCTCCCTCGGGCTCGATCAACAGTTCCCCCGTATCGTCCTGAAGATCGAAAGGCTGAAAGCTTCCACCCGAATCGATCGTTTTCCATCCGCTCCTGGTCCTCGTCTTCGTCTTGCCTTGGCTGTCTCTATAGGTCTCCGTCTTGCGCCAATGCTCGGAAATTTTCCACTTGTACCAGACGCTCGGAGTCTCCGTCAGGGGGGCCTGAAGGGGGTGCTCCGACTTGACCGACCCCTTGACCTCATTCAACCCGTAGAAAACACCCTTTACCTTGGAGGTAGGAACGTCCTCCACCGTCCGCTTGAAAAGTACGATCGACCTCCACCAGAAGAGGAGAGCAACGGAGATCAAGGCGGGGATGAGGGCAAATTCCATCTAAGCCTACAGGCATAGGAATGATTTTCATTCATGCAAGCCTTTGGAACGGGGATGCAGGAATCAAATCGTTCTGCGGGGAAAGTGACGCCTTGACCAGAATCCGTCTCCTCAACATCTTCGGAATGCTCTTGATGGACCGAGTTCCTCCACTAGTCTTTGACCCCATCCTTATTTCCCTTCCCCTTTCAACAACCCAGTCATCCAATGAAAAACCCAACCTTGCCAGCCCTTCTCATCCTTCCTCTCCTACTGATGCTTCAGGCATTTGCGAAGAAACCCAACGTCATCGTCATCATGGCAGACGACTTGGGCTATGGAGACGTCGGGTGCTACGGCGCAAAACCAAAGAACCTCAAGACTCCGCACATCGACCGGTTGGCCAAGGAGGGCCTCAAGTTCACCAGCGGTTACTGCTCGGCCTCCACCTGCACGCCCACCCGCTACTCCTTTCTTACCGGAACCTACGCATTTCGCAGAAAGAACACCGGAATCGCACCTCCCAGTTCCCCCCTGATCATCCCGGAGGACACTTACACCCTGCCCGATATGCTCAAGCAAGCAGGGTATAAAACCGCAGTTGTCGGAAAATGGCACCTAGGACTGGGAAGCCCGGGAGTCGGCCCCCAATGGAATGACGAACTCAAACCCGGACCGCGTGAGATCGGATTCGATTACAGCTTTTTACTCCCCACCACCAACGACCGAGTTCCTCAGGTCTACGTCGAGAACCACCGGGTGCTCAACCTCGACCCCAAGGACCCACTTTGGGTAGGAAGGAAAAAGCCAAGCCCGGACCATCCGACCGGAGTGACCCACCGGCACACCCTGAAGATGGATTGGTCTCACGGGCATAACTCGACCATCCACAACGGGATCAGCCGGATCGGCTTTTACACCGGGGGACATGCCGCCCGATTCCGGGACGAGGACTTGGCCGACAAGTGGGTTGAAAAATCAAAGGAGTGGATTGGGAAAAACAAGGACAACCCATTCTTCCTCTTCTTCGCTTCCCATGATTTGCACGTTCCGCGCATTCCCCACGAGCGCTTCCGCGGAAAGTCCGGGTTGAGCTACCGCGGAGACGTCATCGTCCAGCTCGACTGGTGCGTTGGAGAACTCGTAAGGTATCTCAAGAAAGAAGGCCTCGAAAAAGACACCATGATCGTATTCTGCTCGGACAACGGACCCGTCGGGGACGACGGCTACAAGGACGAGGCCCTGGAAAAAATGGGCGACCATCAGCCCGCCGGTCCCTACAGTGGTGGAAAGTACAGCGTACTCGAGGGCGGGACGCGCACCCCCTTCATCACCTACTGGCCCGGAACCATCAAGCCGGGGGTCTCGGACAAGATGGTCTGCACGATCGATTTTGCCACCAGCCTGGCCAATCACCTCAAGGTTGCCATCCCCAAGGATGCCTGCCTCGACAGCCTCGACGTCATGGACGCTTTGCTTGGAAAGAAAGGAGCAAAGGGACGTTCACACCTCGTTCAGCAGGACAATGGCCGCGGAGGGAACTACGGCTATCGCGTCGGCGACTGGAAACTGCAGCGCCACGACTCAAAGAGAAAGAGAAACGTCGTGGTGACCGACAAGCTCGCCAACACTCCTGCTCCCCGCTACGCCTTGTTCGACTTGAGCAAGGACGTCCGGGAAAAGAAAAACGTCGCGGAACAAAACCCCGAGGTGTTCAAGAGCATGACCGATGAATTGCAAAAGATTATCGACGACGGACGGACTCGTTAAATTCCTCCATGATAGGACCATCACTTATTGATGAACCATCTCTTCCATTAAATGAATAAATTACTGATCACCTCCCTATTTGTTCTCACGCCCGCCTTGCTATTGAAGGCGGATAGAATCTTCATCGAAACCGAATCCTTTTCGGATCACGGCGGATGGAAGCTCGATACTCAATTCATCCGCGAAATGGGCTCGCCCTATCTGCTGGCTCATGGATTGGGGAAACCCGTAAAGGATGCGACCACCACCATTGAGGTTAAGGAAGGTGGAAACTATCAACTGTTTGCCCGCACCAAAGACTGGGTAGCCCGTTGGGGAGCCAAGGGTCAACCCGGCCGCTTTCAAATCATCATCAACGGCACCCCGGTAAAAACCACCTTTGGTACCAAGGGGGCGGAGTGGGATTGGCAGGGAGGAGGGAAAATCAGTCTTAAAAGAGGCAAGAACACCTTGGCTCTTCGTGACCTGACTGGATTTAACGGACGATGCGACGCGATCT
>DLRY01000050.1:0-82377 GCA_002500665.1 Opitutia bacterium UBA7876 | reverse complement strand
CATTTCCGAAAAACCTCTCGAAAAGAAATACGACCTGGTCGTCGTTGGCGGAGGTTATTCGGGGTTGGGAGCGGCCATTTCCGGAGCCCGCATGGGTTGCAGGGTGGCTCTCATCCAGAACCGCGCGGTGCTGGGCGGAAACGGTTCCAGCGAAGTCCGCGTTTGGGCGATGGGCAAGATCCGCAGAGGGAAATACCCTCGCATCGGAGAGATCATCGAGGAGATTTCGGACAAGGCGACCAAATCTCCCGGAACCTACGAGGAATTCGAGGATGCCAAGAAGGAGCGCATCGTAAGGGCCGAGGAGAACATCGACCTCTTCCTCAATCATCATGCATTCAAGGTCGAGACCGCAGAAAACCGGATCAAGGCCGTGCATGCCTTCGACGTCCGCTACGGGCAGATCACCCGCTTTTCCGGACCCCTCTTCGTGGATGCCACCGGTCACGGTACCATCGGGTTCTTGGCAGGAGCCGATCACGAGATGACCCCCAAGGGCCGCATGGGAATGAGCAACATGTGGGCATGGGCGAACGCCCCGACGGAAGCCTCCTATCCCAAGACTCCATGGGCTCTCGATTTGAACATGGCGGACTTCCCCTACCCAAGGAACTTTCACGGCCAGTGGTTCTGGGAAAGCGGATACGACAAGGATCCGCTCGGTGATGCGGAGGGCATCCGCGACTGGAACCTGCGGGCCGTCTTCGGGGCCTTCAACGCGATGAAGAACCGGGATGGCGCGGACAAGCATAAGAATGCGATCCTAACCTGGGTCGCCTTCATCGGTGGCCCCCGCGAGTCTCGTCGCCTGCTCGGGGACGTGGTCCTGACGGAGGAGGACGTCGTCGCCAAAAAAGACTTTATCGACGGTACCGTGCCCAGCACCTGGAGCATCGACCTGCACTACCCGAAGGCCCAGTACGCCAAGAAGTTTCCCGACAACCCCTTCATCTCCTATGCCGTGCACGGCAAGGGTGTGGATCGTTCCTACGGCTACCCCGTTCCTTACCGCTGTTTCTATTCCCGCAATATCGAAAACCTCTTCATGGCGGGTCGCTGCATCAGCGTAACCCACGAGGCACTCGGAACCGTGCGTGTCATGAAGACCTGCGGGATGATGGGCGAAGTGGTCGGCCGAGCCGCTTCCATCTGCATCAAGCGGGATTGTCTGCCCCGCGACGTATACAAGAGCTACCTCGACGACTTGATCGAACTGATCAACTTGCCCGGCAAGGCTCGCCGAGCCAACGTCCACGACAAGATTACGATCCCTTCGGACGCTATGGAGCTAGCTGGGCCGCATGGCGCCCCCAACGGATTGGATCCCAAGAAATTCCCCGGCGTGGTGGATGACGGCAAAGCTTTGTTCAAGGGAAAATGGAACAAGGGACAAGGACTTAAGCCCTATTTCTCTTACGGTTACCAATACTCCAGTGACCCGGAAAGTACCGCCACTTTCACTTTGGAAGCCCCCAAGGCAGGACGATACGATACGCGAATTGCCTATCAACCCCATCCCAATCGGGGAAAATCCGTTTCAGTTGAAGTGAGAACCGGCGACCAAACGACAAAAATGATCACGGTTGTGAACATGACCCAGAAACCAAGTTATGAAAACGGCTTTCATTCGGTTGGCCGAATCACCTTAAGAAAAGGACAAAAAGTCCTGGTTGAACTTTCCGCCAAGGGATCCAAGGGGAACGTACACGTCGACGCCGCTCGGCTTGTCCCTGTTGACTGAAACCTCCCGTGTCAAAGGATCGGCTAAAGCGCAAACTGCGTCATCTTTGCCGGTTCCTCGCACTGGTTGCCATCGTCTGGCTGATTCACGAGTCTCATCAGGATTTCCTCGCAGATCTTGAGGATCGGGGCCACCCGATCGAGCTGGCGCACGCCCGACTGCATCTCCCCACGGTTACGTCTCTAAAGCCCGATTCCGACGATCCCGCCTTCCTTCAAGCGCTCGATGCCAACGCAACGGAGCTCGGCTTGCTCAGCCAAACCTCACCCGCCGGCGACTCCGTAATCGGGTTTTCCGGATCGACCAACCTACTCGTCATCTGGGATCAGGAAGAACGCGTTTCCTCGGTATCCATTCGATCGAGTGGCGACACCGTTGATCATGTTGACGCCATCTTGGAAGATCCTGATTTTTTTAGCCAGTTCGAGGGGAAGTCCAGGACTGAGCTTGCAAGGGGCGATGCGATAAGCGTGGTCTCCGGAGCCACTTTAACCAGTCTCGCAATTGCTGATGCGCTATCGATTCGCTTTGGGGGAAGCGTCAAGGGGTCGAGGTTTCCCGAGCAGATTGAGCTGGAAGAAGTTCTTCCGCATTTCCCCACCTGCGCCAAACTCAGACCATCCCAAACCCATACTTCGCTTTTCGAGGCGTTTGATGAAAACGGATCCTTCCTCGGCCAAGTGGGACGGACCTCTCCCCATGCCGACCGGATCATCGGTTACCAGGGCCCCATCGACGTCCTGTTGATTCTTGAGAGCAACGGTTCGCTCAAGGACATGCGAATGAGGTCGAGTTTCGAGAACCAACCGTATGCGGACTATCCGAAGGACGATTACTACCTGCCCTCGCTCTTCGAAGGGCGTTCCATTCCCCAACTGGCCGACATGAACGAAACTGCCGAGAGATACGAAGGGGTGTCCGGAGCCACCATGACCAGCCAGGCGATGGCCAGGGGAATCGTGGAAACGGCCCGTCAGTGGGAAGCGGAGGGGAAGCGGGCTGAAGAGAAAAAGCCTTGGGTCGCCTGGGGCATCGGGGAGACCGGTTCGCTTGGCGTCATCCTGCTGGCCGGATTCGTGGCCTTCACCAAACGCGGAAAAACCAAGTTTTTCCGCTTGTCTCTTCAAGTACTTCTGGTCGGATACCTCGGATTGATTAACGGAGACATTCTTTCCCAGTCACTCTTTGCCGGTTGGGCTCAAAACGGGATTCCGTGGGAGCGGGCCCCCATTTTGGCCCTGCTTACCCTAGCCGCTCTTCTCGTTCCCATGGCTACGGGCAAGGCCTTCTACTGCCACCAACTTTGTCCTCATGGCGCCGCCCAGCAATGGATGGGAAAACTGCGCAAATCCTCCTTCCGCCTGCCCGTAAAAATAGGGAAGTTGCTGGAAAAGTTCCCTTTCGCTCTCTTGCTCTTCATTGTATTTCTGACCTTTGCCGGTTCCGCTCACACTGCGGCCATCCTCGAGCCTTTTGATGCTTACGTATGGGAGGTCGCAGGAGGGGTTACTATTGCCATCGCTTTCATCAGCCTGGTGGCCTCCGCATTCGTTCCCATGGCTTACTGCCGATACGGATGTCCCACCGGCGCGGTACTCAAGCTCTTCGAATTCGGTCCGCTCGACAACGGGTGGAACCGCAGGGACTACCTGAGCCTCGGGTTGCTCGGATTCGCCCTGATCCTCTACCTTTTCTCATGAGAGCAAAGCCCCTTTTTCTTTTCCTTATCTCGACCATCCTAATCGCGGGATGCGGGGAGCAGGCGGATGACGAACCCGAGTTGCTCGTCCTTCGGGGAAAGGCCCTCGGCACGACCTGGATGGTCAAGGTCCGAAGCCGCGAGCCAATCGATCAAGAGAAACTTCAGACCGACCTGCAGTCGAAGATCGAGGAGCATGAAAAAATCCTCTCCCATTGGCGACCCGACTCCGTTCTCTACCAACTGAACGCATCCCTTGCCACTGACCCGGTTACCGTGCCCCGGGTCCTGCATGACTTGCTCCGGCACGCCAAGTGGATCCACGAACAAACCAACGGCGCCTTCGACCCCACCATAGCTCCCCTCGTAAACCTCTGGGGGTTTGGCCCGGTCTCAACGGATAGGCTTAGGATTCCAGCGAGGGAAGAGATTGAGGGAACGCTCGGGCAAGTGGGAATGGGGCGCATCGAAATTATAGACCGAAACCGGGTCCGAAAAACACGGCCCGACTTGCAGATCGATCTATCGGCTTCGGCCAAGGGGGAGATCATAGACCAAGCCTGCTCCCTGCTTGACCGTTGGGGGCTGAAGGACTACCTCGTGGAGATCGGAGGGGAAGTCAGGGCCAAAGGGGACGGAAGAAACGGACCTGGGTGGAAGGTTCTGCTGGAAGACGGTTCGGGCGCGAGAACGACCAGCGTCGCCCTGCGCGACTACGCGGTCGCCACATCCGGGACCTACCGACAATCGAAGCCAAACCCGGGCTCGATCAAGGCTGCCTCCCACCTGATCGACCCTCGGACGGGGCGACCGGTCGAACACGACCTCGTCGCCGTCAACATCCTCGCCCCAACCGCCCGCGACGCCGACGCACTCGCCACCGCTCTCCTGATTCTGGGTCCCCGGAACGGGATATCCATGGCCGAAGAAATGGACCTGGTCGCCCGCTTTTGCCTCAAGGATGCAAACGGTTCCCGAAACATCCTCAGCAGTGCTTACGAACGGTTGTTCCCAGAATAGGAGAACCCGACTCACCCCAGAACGTGCTTGCGGGAGTGCCCGACTTCATGGATCAATGATCGGGATGACGACAAAGCCCCTTCTTTGCTCCCTCTTCTTTTCCTTCGCCTCCTTTTTTCTCAGTTCCTGCATCGAGTTCGAGACTGAGGAAATCGTCTACCACCACGACGAGGAGAAGGATGAGATCCGCATGAAACTTATCTATGAGGGCATATTCGGAAACCTCAAGGTTGGACAAAACATGCAGAAGAACCCGGACGACAAGGCGGCCCCGGAGAAACTCAACCAGTTGCAAGTCGAGCAATTGGCATCGGTCCTGAATGGAGATCAGGCCTTTTTCTTCAGCAACTGGATCTTCGAGTACAAGCGGGTGGCCCTCAAGGAAATGCTCAAGGAAGAACCGAAAGGCAGTTTGGCGTTCGGCAAACCTGAAAAGGACTTGATCGAAGCCCTCATCAAGAACGTCGAAATCGACAGCGTAGGGTTCTACAGGGACAAGGACGGTCGCCTTTGCGGCGCTCAAACCCTTAGGCTCTTGAATGCCTCTAAAGTCATTTCTCTGGCCAATGGGGTACTACGTCGCCAACTGAAGGCCCGCATTGCGGACATGAGAAAGGAAATTGAAAAGAAGACCAAGAGCAGCTTCACGCCCGAAACGATCGATTTGATCGAAACCAAACTCCAGGAAGAGTTCCTCTTCATCCGGATCGAGGGCAACCTCATTACCTTGACCATGATCATGAATCACCCCGACCAACAAAAAATTTCCAAATCCACGCTCACCGATCTTCCGCAAGGGACCCGCATTGAATTCCAGGACGAAGCCTTGCTGGTCAAGATCGGAGGGAAGGATGCTCAAGAGGGCAAACTGAGCAAGAAATGCTTCGAAGGGTATTTGCCGAATGCCCTCAACCACGTTCGGGAAAATCACAAGAAGCTCCTTTTAAAGCCGAAGAAGGTGAAGCAGAAGCTCCGTAAGTTTCTCGAGCGCGGATAGGGGACTTCGAGCAAGACTTTCCCTTTGCTCATAAAAATGCGGCTCCTCATGAACTTCCCCACCCTGCCCGCTCTTGGTTTCCTCTGCGCCTTTTTTCTACTGAACGGGCTTTTGCGAACCCAGGGCAAGGAACCCTCTCCCATCTCGGTTTCCGGGGTCTACCCCAGCCTGACCATGTACAACGAGGAAGGGGAATGCGGAACAGGGGCGGTGGTTCCGTGGGCGGATCGGCTGTGGGTAATCACCTACGGTCCCCACAAACCGCAGGGCTCGTCGGACAAGCTTTATGAGATCACCCCCGACCTCAAGCAGATCATTCGTCCCGAGAGCATCGGCGGCACACCCGCCAACCGAATGATACATAAGGAATCCAGACAGTTGAGCATTGGGCCGTACTTCATCGATGAAAAGGGAAAAGTCCGGGTCATTCCCTATTCCAAGATGCCCGGCCGGCACACCGGGACGGCCCGGCATTTGAAGGATCCGGCCAACAAGGTCTACCTAGCGACCATGGAGGAGGGGCTTTACTCGGTCGACGTGCGCGACCTGAGCGTCGTCGAGCATATCAAGGATGGCAACCCCAACAAAAAGTTCAAGGGTCCGGGCATATGGACCAAACTGCCGGGCTATCATGGGAAGGGGCTTTATTCCAGTCAGGGCGTATTGGTCTATTCGAACAATGGGGAGACTGGAAGGGGCGTGACCAAAGATCCTACCATGACGTCCGGAGCCCTTGCTTCGTGGCGGGGAACCGGAGACTGGAACCTGGTACGCCGGAACCAATTCACGGAGGTAACCGGACCTGGAGGAATTTACGGAAACGCGAAGGATTCCGATCCCATTTGGGCAATGGGCTGGGATGCCCGCTCACTGATCCTTATGCTTTTGGAAAAAGGCAAATGGCATTCCTACCGCTTGCCCAAGGGCAGCCACAGCTATGACGGAGCCCATGGCTGGAATACGGAGTGGCCCCGAATCCGCGACGTCGGCCAAGATGATTTGCTGGCCACCATGCACGGTACCTTCTGGCGGTTTCCGAAGAGTTTCTCGAGAACCAATTCCGCAGGAATCATTCCCCGCTCGAACTACCTGAGGGTTATTGGGGACTTCGCCCGCTGGAATGGAAGAATTGTTTTCGGTTGCGACGACTCCGCCCAAAAGGAATTCCTCAACCGTCGTTCTTTCAAGTCGGCCAAGGGAGCCCCGATCCAGTCGAATTCAAACCTCTGGTTCGTGGAGTCGGAAAAGATCGACCGACTGGGCCCCGCGGTCGGCCGAGGCTCGGTCTGGTTGCGGGAAAACCTCAAGGCGGGGCAGCTTAGTGAACCCTACCTGTTTTCCGGTTACGATCACCGGATGATGGTGATCAAACACGAAAGCGAAGGTCGAGTCGGATTCACCCTGGAAGTGGACGAGAAGGGAGACGGCAACTGGGAAAAGCTTCGATCGCTCGGGGTGAGGGGTTCCCTCATTCATATTTTCAAAGGTACCGAGAAGGGATCCTGGGTTCGCCTGCGAGCCGAGAACGAGGCCCGTGGAGCGTCGGTTCATTTCCATTATCGGGACCGGGACCCGCGCGGCGACGAGAACGGCCGTATCTTCGAGGGTATCGCCGGTTTCGGGAATGCGGCGATCACAAGGGGGGTAATCCGCAGCAACCGCAAGGTCTTGAGCCTGCTCGACAGCGACGCGTACTACGAACTGAATGATGAGCTCGAACTTGCTCGTAGTGAACAACCAGGGGCAAATTTAG
Organism: Opitutia bacterium UBA7876; assembly: GCA_002500665.1. Lineage (GTDB taxonomy): Bacteria > Verrucomicrobiota > Verrucomicrobiia > Opitutales > Seribacteraceae > Seribacter. The sequence goes on along the minus strand of DLRY01000050.1, from coordinate 75,167 downwards.
TCGCAGAGGGGGCTCAACCGGAAACCAGGATTCGAGTGGATGCGGCTTCCGCAATCGTGCAGGAGGATGGAGTCTCTTACCGCATACCCATCGACCCAGGCTACCGAAACATGGTCCGGACCAACGGGAAACCGGATTCTAAACGGACGCTCGAGGAACTTCTTTACCAAAGCCTGGCCAAAGGCGCAAAAGTCAAGGCGAGCGACGAACACGGGGCATATGAGGCTTCACGGGCCCTGGATGGGAGCATGTCCGAGGACTCGCGCTGGATCGTGAAGGGACCGGGGGCCCTCGAGATCGACTTAGGCGAGAAAAAGACTTTTCAAAGCGTATACCTCGCAACCGGCTGGAAAAGGGATCCCCGGTATGCAGCCAAAAACTTTGACCTCGAGGCCAAGATCGATGGGGAATGGAAGGTCTTGCCGGGCGGAAAAGCGCGGGAAAACTCCGACTGGATCGTTCCTCTCGTTATCGACGAACCGATGGAGGCCCGCAAGTTGCGAATCCTGTTCAAGGATGATGATTTCAACCGGGTGTACGAACTTGCGGTCTTTGCCGACAAGCCGGAAATCAAGCCTACCGGGACGTCATCCTACCTGCATAATGCCCGAGTCTGCCGTGAAGTGGCCACCGAGCGCGACTTGTTCAATTTCGGCGGCACTTTTTACGAGTTGCCTGCCCGTAATGCCGAGGGGTTCGCCAAGATTCGCCCGATCGCCACCCACAACCTAAAGATTCACGACTACGCATCCCACTTCGGCCTGCTCTTCCTCACCGGATTGGACGGCCAAGAGGGTGAGCGGACCATTAGGAGCAAGGATGGAAAAACCGCAATCTGGGCGGGGGTGATCGATGACCTTTGGCAACTTGGAAAACCTCGCGGGACGGGAGGGGTCTGGAGGGATTCGAAGGTGCGGGCGGGAAACCCCTCCCTGCCCTTCTTGATGACCGGTTACGATCGAAAGTCCGTGACGATCCTGACCCGGAACGACTCACGGATCACGCTCGAGATCGACGTCGACGGCACGGGGCTTTGGGTTCCTTGGAAAACTTTCGAACTAAAAGCCGGGGCTGCGGCCAAGCATGCTTTCCCGGATGGTTTCTCCGCCTATTGGATACGTGCTGTGTGTTCGGTAGACACGACTGCCACGGTATCCTTCCTTTACGAATAGCGTGCCTCCCTCTTTTTATGAAAGTTAACCCCCTCCGACTCTTCGTGCCTTCCCTCGCCCCGCGTTTCAAGCTCGCTGCCTTCTGCCTTGCAGCCTTTGCCCCGGCGCAGGACGGACGGGCCGTTCCCATCGACTTGAATGCCTATGATTCCGACTGTGGAGTGAGCTTGAAGGTGGATAAAAACTCCCTGAAGGCCAAATGGAACACCCGGGAGGGATCGACCGAATTGACCCTCAACCTCTCGGGAAAAGGAGCCTTGGTTCAATCAGTTGCGGTGGCCCGCGGGACCGCCAAGCCGGTCGCGGTTCTACGTGATGCCGACCCGATAACCGTGCTGACGGTGGGGAAGAGGGACCTCAAGAAGCGGGGTGGCTGGACCATCTTCTTCGACCGCACCAGCCGCAAGCCCAGCGAGTCTGGCAAGCTTGACTTCAAGCTCGATTCAGCGGTGGCCCGGAGCAAAGGAAACCGTTGCATGATCGAGCTCGGCGGGCTCCAGGGCCAAGCCTTCTCGGGGAAGTGGCGCTTCACTCTTTATGCAGGATGCGACCTGATCCACCTCCAGGCCATCGTTCGGACGGAAAAGGACTCCAGGGCCCTCCTTTACCACGCAGGGCTTACTTGCGACCCGGAAGGGAAGGAAGTGTCCTGGATCGGTCTCGACGACCGAGTCCACTCCGCCAAGGCAGCCGATAAATCGGCCCGAGCCGAAAAAACGCGCAACCGGTTCATCTCGCTCGAAACGAAGGACGGAGCCGTCGCGATCTTCCCTCCCCCTCACCGTTACTTCTTTCCCCTGGACGAGGCCTACAACCTCGGATTCACCTGGCACGGGAAAGGCTTCATGGACGAAGTCCCGGACTTTGGAATCGGCATCCGACAGGAACTGGAAGGAGACCGCCGCTGGGTTCCCTGGTCCAATGCCCCTCCCGGCACCAATCAGGAACTGGGCCTTTTCTGGCTTCCCTCGCTCGACCGGGGCGAAAAGCTATTCGACCGGGTCAAGGCCTTTACCCATGACGACCGCTTCCCCTCAGTGCCCGGTCACCGCACCTTCACCAGCCATTATCATATCGAGCATGCCACCAAGCTGATCGAGGCCCGCGAAAAAAAGGGCACGCCCGTCCTCCCCCCAATCCTCAGGAATCCCCAGTTCGTGGAGGTGTTCAAGAATTCCGGCATCGAGATCGTTCACCTCGCGGAATTCCACAACCGCCTCGGCCGTTTGCGCCGAGATCCCGACGAAGCCCTCCCCTTGCTCGAGACCCTGCACGACGAGTGCGCCCGTCTGTCCGACGAAAAGTTTCTCCTGCTCCCGGGCGAAGAACCCAACGTACACCTCGGTGGCCATTGGATCAGTTTTTTTCCACGTCCGGTGATGTGGGTATTGAACCGGGCAAAGGGAAAGCCTTTCGTCGAGGAACACCCCAAATTCGGGCGCGTCTATCACGTCGGAAGCCCGGAGGACGTCCTCAAGTTGATGGAAGTGGAGGAGGGACTGATGTGGACGGCCCATCCCAGGATCAAGTCCTCGACCGGTTTCCCCGATTTCTATCGGGACAAGCCTTTCTTCAAGTCGGACCGATACCTGGGCGGCGCATGGAAGGCCATGCCGGCCGACCTTTCGAGGCCCCGCCTGGGCTGGCGCGTGCTCGATCTGCTCGACGACATGTCGAACTGGGGAACGAGGAAGTACGTCGTCGGCGAAGTCGATATCTTTCAGGTAGACCGAACCACCGAGTTCTACGGTCATGCCAACGTCAACTACCTGCGTCTCGACCATATCCCGCGCTTTGAAGACGGATGGGCTCCGGTCCTCAAGGCCTTGCGGGACGGCGCCTTCTTCCTTTCCACCGGCGAGGTCCTGATGCCGCGCTTCATGATTGGAGGCAGGCAGTCGGGGGAAACCCTCAAGGTCGGTCCAGAGGGAAGCTCGAAGCTCGAAGCGGAGTTAAGCTGGACCTTTCCCATGTCTTTCGCCGAAGTCGTTACGGGCGATGGTAAAAAAGTCTACCGCGAGCGGATCGACTTGGCCCACACGGGGGCTTTCGGGAAACAAACCCTCGAGAAGGAACTGGACCTGAAGGGGAAATCCTGGGTTCGTCTGGAGGCCTGGGACGTGGCGACCAACGGGGTCATTTCCCAGCCCTTGTGGTTGGAATAAGGGCAAGCCCTCGAAAAATCATCCACAGGGAGAAATTCCCCTCTTGAGGTTCGATTCCATTGCCTGTACCTACAAAAGGAAAGCAAACTTAAACCCATGCCGCCCATCTTCCGGGAAACGGCCCTTACAGTCCCCTTATGCCCATCACCGTTCCAAAGCCGTCTTCATCCGTCTGGACGATCGCATTGCTCGCCGCGCAAGTTGCCCATGCGGACTACATCACCTATGACAACAAGCGGATGGGCGCGCCGGAAAAACCGTATATCCTGCGAACCTACCTACCCAGCCTCGGGCTTGATGATGAAGTCCTCTCCCATCACGGCCGGGGCTTCCCATCCCCTCGTTATTCCCCTTCCAACGGCCGCTTGTCCGGCAGCGGTTCCTACGCCACCATTCCGGTCTTGCCGGCTGCGATCAGCGTAAGCTACGGGCCCGGTTTGGCCTATTCCTGGGACACCACCGAGTGCCGTTTGCTCTACGCTTGGGCGAACGGTTTCCTTGATATGGAGAGCCACTGGGGATCTCCGGGCAACGGTCGACGCAATGGGAATTACTCGGCCCGCCTCTTCGGCCAAGTTTTCTACAAGGCCCACGGGAAACCACCCCTGCGGATCAACGGCAAGCCCCATTCGAACAAGGTAAGCTACCACGGCAACAGGCGCATCAAGGGCAACCCCGAGTTTTCCTACGACGTGGACGGTCGCAGGATCACGGTATCGGTCAGGCCCGGGCCTGCCGCCCAGACCGTGGAGGTAGCCTACCTATCCTCAAACGAATCTGACGTCCTGGGCTACGTCGACCCCAAGACCTCCTTCGACCTGATTTATTCCGGCAAGGGAAGGGCCAAGGTTTTGCTTCGCCCCAATGCCTCGGAAACCCACCACGGCTTCAAGAAGCCAAACCTCAAGATTGCCGAAGCCAGCTCGGGTGCGGGAAAGACACTCTACACGACCTATGGCTGCGTCGCTTGCCATTCCCTGGACGGTTCGAGAAGCCACGGGCCGACCCTGCGTGGCCTTTTCGGATCGAAACGAAATTTCCCGGACCACGGAGCGGTCGCCGCGGACGAAAACTACCTTCGCGAATCAATCACCAAGCCCAATGCCAAGACGGTCCCGGGCTTCACGCCCGGCATGATGCCCGCCTATCCTTTGGACGACAATCAAGTGGATTCCCTCGTTTTGTTCATCCAGTCGCTCAAACAGTAATATGAACGCGAAAGCATTGATTGCCGCGCTAAGAGCCTCGGTCCTCTTGCTGGTCGCCGGGACGGCTACGGCCCAGGGTTACCTCATAGATTCACTGGAGTTTCCCGAGGATATGCCTCCCGAGATCGGGGCCCTGGACTTTGCCCGGGACGGCATGCTCTACGTTTCCCTGCGGCGCGGGGACGTCATGACGGCCAAGCCATCGAAAGACCCCAAGGGGTTTCGCTGGAAGCGCTTTGCCACTGGTTTCCATAACGGTTGCGGGATGCACATCGTGAAACCGGGCCACCTCCTCATCAGCCAGATGGCCGAGCTCACCGAGGTGATCGACCTCGATGGGGACGGCGTGGCCGACGAGTACAACAAGTTGAAGACTGGCATCGGCCTGAGCGGAAACTACCACGAGACCAACGCCATCTGCCCGGACGGCAAAGGCGGACTCTACGTCGCGGGCGGCACGGCTTCCCACAACGGACCGACCTCAAGCACACCTCTGGGCCGCTATTCGAAAATCGGCCGCTACGGCCGCAATTACTCGGCGGTGCAGTACCGGGGATGGGTCATGCACCGGGCCAAGGATGGGAGCATTACTCCGTTTTCATCCGGATACCGCATGCATAACGGCATCGAGTTCGACCCCGGCACGGGCGTCTGGTGCGGAGACAACCAAGGAGACTGGAGGGCCGGCTCGCCCGTCTACCACGTGACCCCCGACTCCTTTGCCGGGCATCCCTCCAGCCTGGTCTGGGACGATCGGATGGAATCCTTCGGCAACGTCTTGTATTTGCCCCGCATCCTGCTCGACGACTTATGGAACAAGCCGGCCTTTCACCTGCCCCATGGCATGATCAAGTCCTGCGCAGAGCCCATTTTCGATACCACCGGAGGAAAGTTCGGGCCTTTCACCGGGCAAATGCTGGTTGCCGATCAATCGGGTAGCCAGATCATCCGCTGCATGCCCGAGAAGGTGGACGGGGCCTACCAGGGGGCAGCCACCTGGTTCTACAAGGGAAACGGATTGCGCAGGGGCAACAACCGCCTTGCCTTCTCCCCCGAGGGCGACACCCTTTATATCGGCCAGACCGGACGCGGGTGGGGCAGCCTGGCCGAGGGGATCCAGCGCATCCGGTTCACCGGGAAAACCCCCTTCGACCTGCTTGATTGCAGCCTGACCACGGAAGGCTTCGACCTCACCTTTACCAAGCCGGTGGACGCGGCAAGCGTGGCGGCCGACCGATTCGGATCGGGGCGCTACCGCTATCCCTACGGTTACAAGTATGGCGGCGGCGCCATCGACAAGGCGGCCGTCGCAGTGACGGGAGCAAAGGTCGACGAGGCGGATCCCCGAATCGTGCGCCTGATCCTCGACGACCTGACTCCGAACTTCATTTACGACCTTCGCTTCGGGAACGTCAAATCCGCGGCCGGCGAGGGACTGAGAAACGAATCCCTGGTTTACACGCTCAACCGTTTGCGCCGTCCCGAATCGAAGCAATCAGTTACCATAGAAGCAAGGGACGACCGCATTCGCGTCGAGGCGAACGGCAAGCTTCTCACGGAAGTCCGGACCAAAGGCTTCAGTAACCCGATCCTGTACCCCATCGCCAACCCGGCCGGCCAAAGTCTGGTCCGCGACTGGCCCATCATCGAGGACGGAAGAGAGGGCGAGCAACCGGATCACCCCCATCACAAGGCCCTGTTCATCGGCCACCAGAGAATCAACGGGGTCGATTTCTGGCATGAGGGAGGCTCCTGCGGAACGACCGAGCAGGTCCGGGTGATCGAGACGCGCAGCGGGCGGGACCGGGCCCTGCTTCGCACCCTCAACCTGTGGAAGGACGCCAAGGGGAAGGTGATCTGCAGCGATACGAGGGAATGGCGCTTCGGAGTGGCGGACGGAGCCACCTGCATCGACCTCGAATTGAACATGCATGCCAGCCACGGAGACCTGACCTTCTCGGAATACAAGGACGGCTTCGTCGGTCTGCGGACCCATCCGCACCTGCGGTTGGTGGCAAACCCCGGCAAGGGAGTGAAGGAGGTTTTCGGCAAGGCCGTCAACAGCGTTGGCGTCGAGGGCAAGGCCATCTGGGGTCAACGGGCCGACTGGGTCCATTACTGGGGCAAGGTCGAGGGCAGGGATGCGGGCGTTGCAATCCTGTCTCATCCGTCCAACCCCCGCAACCCCTCTTGGTGGCATGCCCGCGACTACGGCTTGATCGCAGTCAATCCCTTCGGCCCCAAGCACAGCAAGGGCGACGGCAAGCTCAGCCTGCCGGCCGGTCAAAGCCTCACCCTGCGCTACCGGTTTCTCTTTCACGGCCTGCCCGGCCCGGATGCAGCCATCGCCACGCGATACGCGGCCTACGGCGCAGAGGAACTGACGCCCCGTACCGTGGTCTCCCCCATTCCTTCGGGGGTCCTGGAAAGCTCCGTATCCGAAGAGGTCGTCAAGAATGCCAAGAAGCGAGGGGGTTCGCTCCAATCCGTAACCCGTTACGTCGACGGAAAGAAGGCCAAACCGGTAAAGTTGATGCCCCATGGCTTCATCGAGAACAAGTTGATCTACGTCGACCGAGGCTTCCTCTTCTCCCGGATACCCGACGACCTGCGGGGGGCGGACCTGGTCATGACCTATAACAACGACAAGAAACTCGACCGCGCGGACACCCGCTACGAGGTTTCCCTGAAGCACCCCTCGACACTACTCGTGCTGGTCGACACCCGTATCGAGCAGGAGGTTCCATGGCTCAGGAAAGGCCCCCTCAAATTCATCAAGACCCTTCAAACGGTGCAGACCGACAGCGACTATGGGTTCCGCGTCTATAAAGTCGATCTTGCTCCCGGTTCCTACAGCCTCGGTCCTCAGACCGGGGGCAGTTTTTACTCCATCGCGGTTCTTAAGAGGCAGTAGGCCCAAGGGAATGCCTCCGGTTGGCCGGGCAACCCTTAAACCGCCTTTCTCCCTGGCCAATGTCCTTGCCAGAAATCAAGCGGACGCCCTAGGATGCCGCTATGAGAGCCTACCTGCTTTTTCTCCTTGTTCCACTCTGCACCTTCGCCGGGGTTGCCGATCGCCCCAACGTCGTTCTCTTCATGGCCGACGACATGGGCATGGGTGATACCTCGGCCTACCAGTTCTTCACAAAGAACACGGATGACCAACAACTCAAGACCCCTGCCATGCAAAGACTGGCCGATATGGGCATGCTCTTTAGGGACGCCCATACGCCCTCCTCCCGTTGCACCCCGACCCGCTACGGCTTGCTGACCGGACGCTATCCCTGGCGGGCCCGCATGAAGCATTGGGTCCTTTTCGGTGTTCAGGGCGATCCTTTGATCGAAAAGGACCGCCCTACCCTCGGTACCCTTTTTCAATCGCAAGGCTATGCCACTGCCATGGTGGGCAAATGGCACCTCGGCCTGCGCTACACTCAATCGGACGGCAAACCGGCCGCAGGTTGGGAGGACGCGGACTTAACCAAGGGAATCTTCGACGGACCGGCAGCGCATGGATTCGACTACGCCCGTTTCACATCCCGGTCTCACGGAACTTCCGGACTTGATGCCGGAACGACAGCTCCGAAGAGCGGAAAGAATAAAAGAGGGGATCAAAACACCCCCAGGCAAAGAACGGGACCCGGGCATATCCACAACAACCGGATCATGAGCGCCAACGGAAACGGGAAGCAATTGCTTGAAAAAGGGCCCCATGCCTATGATTTTCATTCCCTCGGCAGCAGGCATTCGGATCATGCAATCTCTTTCCTCGACAATCACTTCCGGGGAAAGAGCTCTTCCGGCAAGCCGTTCTTTCTCTACTACCCGAGCAATTCAAATCATGGCCCCTATACGCCGGACGAGAAAATCGGGGACAAGGCAGTCAAAAAGGCCGGACGAACCATGTCCGGCAAAGCGTCCTCGCTCCGGCTCGACTATATCTACGAGAACGACGTCGCCCTCGGCCGGCTGCTTGACTACCTGGAAAATACGGACGACCCCCGGAGCCAAGGGAGCAAACTGATCGAGAACACCATCGTGATCTTCACTTCCGACAACGGGGCCGAAGTCACCGTCAAGACGGCCACCGGTCCGGTCCGCAGCAACAAGGGAAGCTGCTACGAAGGTGGGCACAGGGTACCCTTCATCGTCTCCTGGCCCAAGGGGAAGATAGCCAAGGGAAAGGTCAGCGATCAACTGATTGGCCTGCAGGACTTGTACGCCACCTTCTCCGAAATCATGGGCGTAACCCTCCCGGACTTGAAAAAAGGAGAAAAGGGGGCCGAGGACAGCCTGAGCCTCCTGACCGCTTGGCGTGGTGAAAAGCTCGTCGACCGGCCGATGTTTTACAACGACCACAAGGAAAGCAAGGACGGGGCCGCCAGCGCCATGCGTATAGACAACCCCAAGGTGGGAGGAAAAGTCGCGCAAGGGAAATGGAAAATCTTTTTCGATGCTTCCCTGCTCCGTTCGGGAAAAGCCAACCCGACCATGCTTTTCGATCTCCAAAGCGATCCGAAGGAAGAAAAGAACCGACTGACGGACCCGAAACTGAAGCCGCTCGTCAAGAGGCTCGTTTCCACTGCACTGCTTCACCGTAGAGCCGGCGGTCATCGATTCGTTCCGCTGGCCCCGAAGAAAAGAATCACCTTCGACTGGACCAAGCCCATCCCCACTCCGGCTCCCATCGTGCTGGCCCTTTCGACCAAAGGGGGAGCTCCCGAAAGGGATGAACTGGGAATGGGCATACTAGGCTCGGGTTCTCCGAGAGTCGACTCCGGACAAGGCATTGCCCTGCGTTTCCAGCAGGACGTCCTGGTCGAATCAATCGGATTAAAAGCCGGAGAGGACGGAACCTGCGGAGGAAGCCTCATCATGGGCAAGCGGGCCCCTCTCGCCATCTACTGTACGGACAAGGACAACGACGCCAAGGACCAACAGGGCATCATGAGCGACTTGGGAATCCTCAAGAAGGGAGAAATGCTTATCCTCAACGCCAGTCCCCACCTCGGTGTGGAAGCCCCTGGTAGTTGGAAACTCCAATCACTCGTAGTCCGGCCCTTTGAACGAAAGTAAAAATTCATCCCTCTTGCCAAAGCCTCTATGAAAAAAGCTTCCTCCTTTCTCCTCGCCTTGCTCCTCGGTGCGCTACATTGGGCGGATGCGAATAAGCCCAACGTCTTGTTCATCGCCGCCGATGATCTATCCTGCGCTTTGGGTTGCTATGGAGACCCGATGGCCAAGACCCCCCACCTCGACCGATTGGCAGCTTCGGGCGTATGCTTCCTCAAGGCATACAATCAATTACCTCTTTGCAACCCGACCCGGGCCTCGGTCATGACCGGTCTGCGCCCGGATACCATCAAGGTCTACGACCTGGACCGGCACTTCAGGGACGAGGTTCCCGATGCAGTGACCTTATCCCAGCAGTTCATGAAAAATGGCTGGTGGGCGGGACGGGTGGGCAAGATCTACCACTACAACGTGCCCGCCTCGATCGGAACGGACGGGTTCGACGATCCTCCGTCCTGGCAAAAGACCGTCAACCCGAAGGGACGGGACAAGACCGACGAAGCTCTGATCTTCAACGCCGAACCCCACCGCAAGATCAGCGCCGCCCTGAGCTGGCTGGCGGCTGACGGTAAGGACGAGGAGCAGACCGACGGCATGATCGCCACCGAAGCGATCAAACTGATGGAGCAAAAGAAGAACGATCCCTTCTTCATCGCTGCCGGATTCTTCCGTCCGCATACGCCCTACGTCGCCCCCAAGAAGTATTTCGACCTCTATCCCCTGAAGGACGTACGCCTGCCCTATGCGCCCAAAGACGACCGTCAGGACATCCCCACCGCGGCCTTCGCCCACAATTGTCCGGTCCCCCACTACGGGCTGGACGAATTGACCTGCCGCAAGGCCATGCAAGCCTACTATGCCTGCGTGTCCTTTATCGACGCCCAGGTCGGACGGATGCTCGACGCCCTCGACCAGCTTGGCCTGGCGGATGACACGATCGTCGTTTTCTGGAGCGACCACGGCTATCACCTCGGGGAACACAACGGCATCTGGCAGAAGCGCACCCTCTTCGAACAAGGAGCCCGAGCTCCACTCATCATCAAGGCCCCGGGAGTCAAGGGCAATGGACAAGCCTGCCGGCGCATCGTCGAGTTCGTGGACGTCTACCCCACCCTGACCGCCCTAGCGGGCATTCCCACGCCCAAAGCGGTGGAGGGGCGCTCGCTCGTTCCTCTATTGAAAAACCCGCTCGCCAAATGGGACGGATACGCCATTACCCAGGTCTTGCGCCCGGCCGACGACCGGCTGGCCGAACCGGTCATGGGACGAAGCATTCGGAACGAACGCTGGCGCTACTCGGATTGGGGGGAAGGCAAGCACGGGATCGAACTGTACGACCACCATACCGATCCGATGGAATTCAACAACCTCGCCCTCAAGCCCGACAAGGAGAGCAAGGCGGTCATGAAAAGCCTCCGCAAGGCCTTGGTCGAGAAGGCCAGCGGAAAGACCCCCAGCACCCCCTTTAACCCGAAGAGACTCTAGATGAAGGACCCCATCAACAACAAGTTCTTCGCATGGCTTGCCGTCTTTTTCGCCGTTCTCGTCTGGTCGGGCATCGGGGACGTCGCGATCACCACGACCCCTAACGAGACTTATGCCCTGACCGGTCTGAAGCTGAAGGCAAAGAGTCCGCTGCCCAAAACGATGGTCATCGAGTTAGCCAATGGCGCCGACGGCTACATCCCTCCGCCCGAGCAGCATTTCCTCGGCGGTTACAACACTTGGGCCGCGCGTTCCGCGGGACTTGAGGTGCAAGCAGAGCCCAAGATCACGGAGGCATGCCTGCGACTCCTCGAGAAAGTTTGCCCAAAACCGCGCCGCATCCCACTGGCTTCTCAAGGCTCCCTTGCTCGGGCAATTGCCGACCTCAAGCCCCTCCACTGGTGGCGTCTGGACGAATTCGAGGGGCCCTCCGCCATCGACGAGCAGGGGAGGCGCGACGGCCACTACGAGGACGGGGTAGTATTCTACCTGGAAGGTCCGGAATCGGAAAGCTTCACGCCCGGGCAGGTCAACCGGACGGCCCATTTCGCGGGCGGTCGCCTCCGGATACGCTTGTCGGGATTAGGCAAGGACTACACGGTTTCCCTATGGTTTTGGAACGGCATGCCCTTCGACTCCCGGCCCGTGCTCGGCTGGATGTTCAGCCGCGGGAGAAACCATGCCCCCGACGCCCTTGGAAACCACCTGGGCCTTGATGCTAAGGGCCGCCTGCTCTTGCGTAACGGACAAACAAGCCACCTTGGGAAGACTTCCGTTCCCCGCTGGACTTGGCGACAAGCCGCCCTAGTTCGGAAGGGCTCAAACGCCAAGGTCTACCTCGGCGGTAAGCTGGAAATCGAGGCGGTCCTCAAAAAGGAAGACCGGGCGGAGGATTTCTTCATCGGAGGGCGAAACGACGCGCGTTCGAATTGGGAAGGACGCCTCGACGAGATAGCTCTTTTCGACCGCCCCCTCAACCCGGATGAAGTTCAAAGGCTCGCCCCCTGATCCCATGCCCACCGATTGGGAAGAGCGATACCTCGCGGAGGACACCCCCTGGAACAAGGACCTGCCGGCCCCCGGCTTGGTGGACTGGTCGGACCGTAACCCGACGCCCCGTGGAGGGAGTGCCCTGGTGCCCGGATGCGGGATCGGACACGACGCCCATCACCTTGCATCATCCGGCTACCTGACCACGGCGCTCGATCTTTCCCCCACCGCCATTGGGTTGGCCCAGGAAAAATACCCGGGCATCGCAAACCTGCATTTTCGCGAAGGAGATTTTCTCCAAAACCCGCCCAAAGAGAAATTCGACCTCGTCTTCGAGCACACCCTCTTTTGCGCCATCGACTTGGATCGAAGGCAGGACTACGCCTGCAGCCTCAAGGATTCGCTCAAGCCGGGAGGGCTCTTTCTGGCCATTCATTTCTTTATTCCAAGGGAGCAGGAAGAGCCTCCCTTCGGGACGAATCTGGAGGAAATCACCGACCTCTTTTCACCATTTCTGGAATTACGCGAACAATGGACCCCCCGCAATTTCCCCAACCGGGAGGGCGAAGAGCAAATGTTTCTCTGGGGCATGCCTTGAAAGCTAAATCCTGCCCTCAAGCCCACTTCGGGTTGGGCTAAAACCGAGCTTATGGTATATTAATGGGAGTGAACTCATTAAGACTGTTCCTCACTGCAAGCCTGCTTGGGTCCGTTGTTTTCTCGCTGACGGGGAAACCGGACATGGCTTCCTTGCTGAAGGGAAAGGCCATCTTCGAGAAGCAGTGCGCTGAGTGTCATGGCAAGGACGGGAGCGGCGTGGAGGGCGAATACGACAAGCCCTTGCTCGGGGACTGGCCCCTCGAAAAACTGGTCCGGGTGGTGGACAGAACCATGCCCGAACTTGAGCCCGAACTTTGCCGGGGAGAAAACGCCAAACTGGTCGCCGCCTACGTCTTCGAGACCTTCTGGCAAAAGCGTGGGGAAAGCGCTCCCCGCGAAGTTGCCCTGGCCCGCCTGACCAACCGCCAGTTCCGCCAATCCGTGGCCGACCTCTTCGCCCAGTTCTCAGGCTCGCGCATACCCGTCATCGACGAGAAAATGACTGGATTGAGGGCCACTTACTACGATGTCAAGAAGATGAACAAGCGTCACCAGAAGAAAAAGGACCGAATCGATGGCGAAGTGGATTTCGACTTCGGGGCAAACGCTCCCTTCGAAGGCATGAATAAGGATGGATTCTCCGTTCTCTGGCAGGGTTCGATCGTTCCGATTGAAACGGGTTGGTATGAATTTTTCGTCCACTCTCACAATGGTTTTTCCTTCTGGATCAACCGGGACGGCAAAAAGGCTTCCATCGACGAGACGGTGACCGGAGGAAAGGAGCGGGAAAAGAGCGTACGCCTTTTCCTGCTCGGGGGAAGACCCTACCCGATCATGCTCGATTTCTTCAAGTTCAAGGACCCGGTCGCAAAGGTACGGCTTAGGTGGAAGCCCCCGAGGGGGAAGAAGGAGGTAATCCCTCGGGAATTCCTTTTCCAGCAGAGCGTGCCTCCCAGCCTGATCCTCCAGCAGAAACTTCCGCCCGACGACTCCTCCGCCGGCTTTGAAAGAGGAACGATGGTCGAGCAGGCCTGGGACGAGGCGGTTACCTACGCCGCCCTTGATGCGGGCAAATACGTCAACGAAAGAATCGACAGCTTCGCCAAAACTAAACCGGACGATCCGCATCGGGCCGAGCGGATCGAGGAGTTCCTGCTCCAACTTCTACAGTTTGCCTTTCGGGAACCCCTCAGCGACAAGCAAAAGGATTTCTTTGTCCGGTCGCGCTTTGAGGATTCGAAAAGCCTTGCCTCAACGGTCGAGGAGGTAGTCCTTCTGGCCCTGAAGTCTCCGCGGTTCCTATATCCGGAGTGGCAAGCCCTCGCCAAGAAGGAGAAGGACGTTCACGTCGTGGCCACGCGTCTCGCCCTCTACCTTTGGGATTCCCTTCCCAACGAAAGGCTCCACCAGTTGATTGAGAAGGGCAACCTGAGCAAGGAGGTCCAACAGGCGACTTTGGCCAGGCAAATGCTCGAGGACCCCAGAGCCCGGGCTAAGTTTCGGGATTTCCTGCTTCATTGGCTTGAAATCAACCAAAATGAATCCCCTAAGAAGGACCCCACCCTTTTCCCCAAGTTCGACGAGGAAGTGATTTCGGACTTAAGGAGGTCGCTGATCAAGTACCTCGACTCGGTGGTTTGGGAAAAAAGGGGAACCCTCGACGACCTCTTGCGGGCAGGTGAAATTCCCCTCAGCCCCAAATTGGCCGCCTACTACGGGATCGAGCAGGCCCGGCAATCGACTTTCACCGCCTTTCCTCCCTACCCATCCGAAAAAATAGGCAGGCAGGGTCTTTTCACCCACCCCTATCTCCTCGCCCATCACTCCTACCCGGACGAGACCTCCCCCATTCATCGAGGCGTCTTCGTGGCCCGCAAGATTCTCGGCCGTCACCTGCGCCCACCTAAAGAGGCCATCTCCTTCAAGAGCTCCGACTTCGACCCCTCCTGGAGCATGAGGCAAAAAGTAACCGCCCTCACCAAGTCGGCCGACTGCATGGTTTGCCACGACCTGATCAACTCGACCGGCTTTCTCCTTGAGGGTTTCGATGCCACCGGCCGGGTTAGGGGCAAGACGGAAGACAAGTCCTCCAGCCTCAAGGTCACCTACCTCGATCGCGAGGGTAACGAATTGCCCATGAACGGCCCGGGCGACCTTCTCAGACACTCCCTGGCCAGTGAAGCATCGGAAACTTTTTTTACAGAGGAGCTCTTCAAGTACGTTGCCAAACAGGAGCCAACGCGCTATGCAATTGCGTCAAACAAAACGTTTATGAAAGAACTGGCCACCTCGAAATTGACTGATCTTTACCTGAGTCTTTGCCTGGAAGCGGCAAAGGATGGTTTCCTTTACGCCAAATGAGCCTGGAATGAAACCTGCCTTACATAGCCTGAACCGTCGCGAAGCCCTCAAGGGGCTTGGCCTCTCCGCCCTCTCTCTTCCCTTGGTTTCGCAAGTGGCCCACCTGAAGGCCGCTCCGGCCGTGGCATCGACCCGGCCCAAGCAGCGCCTCATCGTCATGTTCAGTCCCAATGGGACCATCCCGAAGCACTTCTGGCCCGACAAGCAGGGCGAGGACTTCGAGCTCAAGACCATCACCAAGCCTCTCGAGCCCTTCCGCGACCGGCTCCTTTTCCTCAAGAACCTCCACAACAAGGTACGGGGCGACGGGGACAACCACATGCGGGGCATGAGCTGCCTGCTTACGGGTATCGAGCTTTACCCCGGAAACATTCAGGGAGGAGGGCATACCCCCGCCGGTTGGCCCAAGGGAATATCCATCGACCATGAGATCGCAAATTTCCTCCAGTCCAAGGATGAAACCCGGACACGCAACGGGGTTCTTCATTTCGGGGTCGGGGTTCTCGACAAGGCCGATCCATGGACGCGCATGTCCTACGCCGGGCCCAACCAACCCGTCGCTCCCTTGGGCGACCCTTACGAGGCCTTCCGCAAGCTCTACGGAAACGTCAGGGAGAAGAAGCAGGTACGCTCCATCCTGGACGACCTCAAGTCGGACCTCTCCCAAGTGGCCGACAGACTTTCCCCAAGCGACCGCAGGCTTCTGGTCGAGCATACCAACCTGGTCGACCGGATGGACAAGGAATTCTCCCGATCCGATCATCTTAAGAACTTGGCCGGCAAACCCCCTCCCCTTCAGGAAGGTGTGGAAAACCTCAACGATAACCTCCCCACCCTCAGCCGGATGCAGATCGACCTGCTGGTAAACTCCTTCGTCAACGATTTCACCCGCGTGGCCACCCTTCAGTTCACAAAGTCCGTGGGCCAGGCCAAGATGAGCTGGCTCGACATCGACCAGCGGCACCACACCCTCTCCCACGAACCGGACAAGAACAAGGACGCCTACGATAAGCTAATCCGGATCAACACCTGGTTTGCGCAAGAGCTCGCCTACCTTTTGAAAAAGCTCGAGTCCACGCCAGAGCCCGGTCAGGCGGGCTCCATGCTCGACAATACCCTCGTGGTTTGGACGAACGAGCTGGGCAAGGGGAACAGCCATACCCTCAACGACATCCCCTTCCTGCTGGCGGGCGGCGGGTTCGGCTTCAAGATGGGAAGATCCCTCCCCTGCGCCGGCAGCGCCCACAACCGCTTTCTCCTCAGTCTGGCCCACGCAGTTGGGCACCCCCTCGAGACTTTCGGAAACTCATCCCTCTCCCAGGGAGGTCCCCTTGACCTAGCCTAGTCCGATGAAAGAGTACGTCAGCTCCCTCGCCTTCTTCGTCTCGGCTATTCTTTATCTTGGAGCGGAGGAACCCGACAAGGCGTGGACACCCCTCTTCGACGGCAAGACCACACAAGGCTGGACTCCCCGCGCCAAGGTCGAGTCCTTCGAGGCCAAGGATGGAGAACTGCGACTTTTCTCAAAGGTAAACGTATGGGTGGTTTCCGACCTCAAGATGGCCGATTTCGAAGTCGAGACGGAGGTCAAGATCCCCCTCGACTACAAGGGATTCAACTCAGGCCTTGGCTTCAGGCTAGTGGGAGACAAAGGAAAGCCCAAGGGCTACCAATGCGAAATCGACCAGTCCAAGCCCGGCGGCGTTTACGGGATCGGGATGGGCGGGTGGCTGTATCCGGCCAAGGGCAAGGAAGCGGAGTACAAGGAACGCTCCAATGGATTGTTCAAGCCTTCGGAGTGGAACAGGTTCAGGGTCGTCTGCAAGGGGCCGAGCATCAAGACCTTCCTCAATGGAAAGCTGGTGTCCGAAGTGGAACACAGGCAATCCCTCAAGGGCAGCTTCGGGATTCAGCACCACGGCAAGGGAGGAACCGTCGCCTTCCGCAACATGCGGGCCCGTAAGCTCTGAGGCTCTTCTCCCCTTGACCTTGTGACGTAAATAGGAAACTCTTCCCCTATGCAACCCGGATGCCTGCCACTCGCTTGGGGAGTTCTTCTCCTCTCTTCCCTACTCGCTCTCTTAGGCTGTTCCGGTGGAGCGACAAGTACCGAGCAGGGCTCCTATCCGCTCGATTTCTGCGTCGTCTCGGGGAATGACTTCGGGGAAGACCCGGACATGATCCCCTACGTCCACGTCTACAAGGGGACGCCGATCAAGTTCTGCTGCAAGCCCTGCCTGCCGAGGTTTCAGAAGGATCCGGAGAGGTACCTCGCCTTTATGAAGGAGGAGATCGAGGCTCTCGCT
Source organism: Opitutia bacterium UBA7876 (assembly GCA_002500665.1). Lineage (GTDB taxonomy): Bacteria > Verrucomicrobiota > Verrucomicrobiia > Opitutales > Seribacteraceae > Seribacter. The sequence goes on along the minus strand of DLRY01000050.1, from coordinate 57,807 downwards.
AAGGAACCGAAGCCTTAGGCCAAACTCGTGCGGATCCGGCCTACCTGTTGGTAAGCCTTTGCCACCAGTTTTGCGTGGGCGGATTCTGGATCGCCTTTCGGGTATCCTCGGGAAGCTCGCTCTGAGGCAACCAGGCCTCTACCGACTCCTTGTCCTGACGGTACCAGTTCTGGCCGACCTTGGTGACGGTCCTGGTCTGCAACTCGGGTTCCGAGATCGCCATGGCCCAGTTCATGGCCGCAGCTCCATCCTCCCCCGACACCACGCGCGCGTAGGTCGCAAGAACGGGATCGAGAGCAGGCCCGACTTCCCTCTCGTTAAGCCACTCGCCAGCGGCTTGAGGATCTTCCTTGGCCCAGTTCTCCATGATCCCGTCTACGCCCTCCGAGCGGGCCTTCCCGTCAGGAAGTTCCTCAAAATAATCCATGGCGGCCACAGGCTCCGTCTCGCTCCAGCGCTTGCCCAGATTCTCGAAGGACTTGACCGCATAGGGTTGATCGACGTGATCCTGAAGCCATTCGGCCACCGTGGCTGGGTTATCGCGGGAAACTTGACGGCTCAGGTTCGCAAAGGCCGCCTCTTTCATTGTTTCATCCGCCAAGCCTTCCGCCCACCTGGCCGCCGGTCCGAAGCCCTGCTTGTAGTACTCATTTGAAAGGGTGGAGACCAACTTGCCGACGTCATCCCCGGGCTCAAGGCTCTCGACGTAACGCGAGGCGGCCTGCAGATCCTGACTGGCCCACCCTCGGACCAGACCCATGTTGTAAAGCCTGGTCATCCCGGCGTTCTCGGGATCCTGAACCCAGGCCTTGGCTGACTCGGGATCGCGACTGGCCCAGCCCTCGAGAACTCCTGTTGTAGCGAAACCCGCTCCCATTCCCGAGGCCCGCTTGTTGCAATATTCGATCGCGCCGGTCGGATCGAACTGCCCCCACGCATAGAGGAGCATCCGATACTCCTGCATGTGCTCGAAGCCGAACGGGAGCGTTTCGTAAGCCTCGAGAACTTCTTCGAGGTTATCCTCATTGAGATCGGAGAGCGCCTCGGCGAAGGCCGACAACCTTATAATCGGGCTGTACTCGGCCCGGGCCTCGAAAAGGAGTTGCCTAACGGACTTGCCCCGGGTGCGTCTCTCTTCAGGTCGATCCGCCCCTTGCGCAAAAGTCGAGGACCCCGAGCCATTCTTCCGGGCCACCGACCCAAGAGAGGAATCGCCATCCGCTCCCTGTTCCTTGCCCTGGGACGATTTCCCGCCATCCGTATGGATGGGGGATGATTCACCTCCGTCATGACCGAAGAAATACCCCCCTGCAAAGGCGATGGATGTAAGGAGAGGCAAGCGTAGTCGCAAAGGCTCTGGTTTTCGTGCATTCATTTGCCGCCCCCCTTTTTCATCTTCTCAATGGTTCCGTAAAGATGTCCGCCCACCTTCCCGTGAGCCCAGGTACCGGCGTATTTGCCGCCGTCGATCACGACGTGGGCGCTGAAAGTCCCGAGGCCCGGAATGGTAAGGTCCTTCATGCTGATGACCGGCACTTCGCCGGCCCACTTTACGGGCAGCGGCATGGGAAGAACCACGTCCTTGTTGCCGTACTTTACGCGGGCCGTGAAGATCCAGAGGTCATCATCGCCGAATTTCTCCACGCTTTGAATCTCGTAGGTTTCCTGCATCGGAGGGCTATCCTTGCCGGTCATGGTAAAAAAACCGGAAAACCTCACCCCCTGCATCTTTTCCCGGAAGGACGCGAACCGCTCTCGTTGCGAACCCTCGGCCCAGGAAAGCCAGGCGGGACAAAGACAGAGACAGAGGACGAAAAGGGCTTGGGTCGATTTCATGATGACAAGCTAATTGTGATGAACGTGCGTACCCGGACATACAAGCCGCATGCCCCAAAGGTTACAACAAATTTCACCACGGGATGAGGTTGATCGTTGATTTACCCCTTGGGTGAATCTAGGGTCAACCGATGCCCAAATCCCACTTAAACTACTTCCTTCTGCTTGCGAGCCTCAGCTTGCCCTGCTCCGCCCAATTCGAGACTACGGCCACTCCGGTCGACAATATTTCCGCAAAGGACGGCTTCAAGGTCGAGCTCCTTTACACCGTGCCCAAGGAAAAGTTCGGATCCTGGGTCAACTTGTGCCTGGACGACAAGAACCGAATCGTTGCAAGCGACCAGTTCGGTGGGCTTTACCGGTTCCCCGCCCCCGAGAAAGGCAAGAAGCTGGACGAGTCGAAGATTGAAAAGGTTCCGGCCAAAATCCGCGCGGCCAACGGCCTCCTTTGGGCTTTCGGAGCCCTTTACGTTGCGGTCAACGACTATGAGAGGAAGATGGAGAGCGGAGTCTACAGGCTGACCGATTCAAACGGGGACGACAAGCTCGACAAGGTAGAGAAACTCCGGGCCATGGAGGCCCGCGGCGACCACGGCGTACATGCTCTGATTCTAAGCCCGGACAAGAAATCCATCTACTTGATTACCGGTAATAACACCACTCCGACGGAAGCACAGACCTCTCGCGTCCCAAGGCATTGGGGGGAGGATCATCTTCTTCCCCGAATGCCTGATGGCCGTGGGCACAACCGCGGAAGACTGGCTCCCGCAGGAATCATCTATAAGATCTCTCCCGATGGAAAGGATTGGGAAATCGTATCCTCGGGCTACCGCAACATTTTCGACGGCGGCTTTAACCTTGATGGCGAACTGTTCACTTATGACGCCGACATGGAATATGATTTCAATACCCCATGGTACAGGCCGACGCGCATTTGTCACGTCACGAGCGGCTCGATGTATGGCTGGCGCAACGGAACGGGGAAACGGCCCGAGTTCTACCCCGACACCTTGCCCCCGGTCGTAAACATCGGTCCGGGATCCCCAACCGGAGTGACTTTTGGATACGGATCCAAGTTTCCGCAAAAATACCAAAAGGCAATTTATCTTCTCGATTGGAGTTGGGGCAAAATTTTCGCCGTTCACATGCAGCCCGACGGGTCGAGCTACAAGGGAACCAAGGAAACTTTCATAACCGGAAGTCCCCTACCTGTCGCGGATGCCATCATCAACCCCGAAGACGGGGCCATGTACTTTGTAATCGGAGGCCGGAAGGTCCAGTCCGGTCTCTATCGAGTAACCTATCAAGGAAAAGAGCCCACCAAGCCTTACGTCCACAAAACGAAGGCAACCGACCTAACCATTTTGCGGCGAAAACTCGAGGCCCTCCATGTGGGGTCTAACCCCAAAGCCCTGGACTTGGCTTGGCCCCATGTCGATCACTCCGACAGGTTCGTCCGCTGGGCCGCCCTCATGGCCATCCAGCGCCAACCGGTCGGACGGTGGGCGTCAAAGGCCCTCAAGGAGAAGGACGACGGAAAGCGGGCAAACTTGCTCGTCTCTTTGGCCAAGGCTTCCGGAATCGATCCCTTTCACCGCAAACCGACCGACCCACCAGTCGATTCGAAGATGGGCAGGCAAATCATAAATTCCCTCCTGCAAATCAAGTGGGGAAATCTAAGCGGGGAAGAACGGCTCTCCTTGGTTCGGGCCTACCAAATCACCATGGTTAGATTTGGAAAACCCGAAAAGCAATCCGCTCAGAAGATCATCAGCCATTTGGATCCGAGATTCCCCGACCAAAGTTTCGAAATGAACTGGGTTCTCTGCGAAACGCTTTCTTTTTTGGAAGCGCCTTCCGTCGCCGAAAAAGGAATCGGCCTTCTCATGGAAGCACCTACTCAGGAAGAGCAGATGGAATACGCCAGATCCCTGAGAACCTTGAAGACGGGATGGAACAAAAAACTGAGAACCCAATACTTCAACTGGTTCCTAAAGGCGGCCAACTACCGGGGTGGCGCGAGTTTCACCAAATTCATCGAGTTCATTCGAAAGGATGCGGTGGCCAGCCTTGCCCCAAAGGAGAAACTCGAATTGGCCGCCCTGCTTAAAAAGAAACCCGTTTCCAAGTCCCCCGCTGAGATTATGGCGGAGGCCATGGCGGGAAGGACCTTCGTCAAGCAATGGAAGTTCCAGGAACTGAGCAAGTCTGCATCTAATGATCTCAAAGGAAGGAGCTTTCAAACCGGCCGCAATATGTTTGCGGCGGGTGGGTGTTTCGCCTGCCACCGCTTTGGAAACAAGGGTGGAATGAACGGACCCGACCTAACGGGCTCCGGCGGGCGCTACTCGCCTAACGACCTGCTCGAGCAAATCATGTATCCGAGTATGGAGATCAACGAGCAATTCGTACCGACCTTCGTAAAAATGAAAAACGGAGACCTCCACACCGGGGTAGTCGTTAACTTGAAAGGGGATCGGGTAACACTCAACACCGACCTCTACAACCCCAACCAAAGGACCAACGTAGTGCGCTCCGAAATTGATAGCATGGGCCCCTCACCCGTTTCCCCCATGCCTCCGGGGCTTCTCAACATGATGGAGAAGGAAGAAATCATGGATCTTCTTGCCTACGTCCTGAGCGGGGGGAAGCCGGACCACCCGTTTTTCAAGAACTAGCGCGTGGCTTTTCGAATTCCCCATAATCCTCTTCCGGTTACCCTAGCGGCCCTGCTTTGCTCGTGCGGTTCGTCGAGCGAGGAAGGTTTCAGGGTAAAGCCCATCCCCCCTGCCGTCAGGAAACACTTGGGCTTGTCCGATTTCCACCAAAAGCGCGTCGAGGTCGGTGGTTTCTCGATTCTCGGATCAAGCCGGGTATCGGACTTCGCCCTTAGGGAGGCGGCCTACCTGATCCGCCGGATGGCCGGAAACCGGGACGACTTGCTCGCCAAGCTCAACGAGAACAAGGCCCGTTTCGTAATCATGGCCCGGGACGAGTACACCACCGACGTCCCCGAGCATTCCGACCTCACCCCCTCCATTTACTGGGACCAACGGGCCCGGGGACTGGGGGCTACGGAAATCAGGCCGGCAGTTACCTGTGGGGAAGAGAATTTGCTCTGCCTGCCCGGCGACCCCTACCCCACCGAGAACATACTCATCCACGAGTTTGCCCATGCCCTGCACGAAATGGCCATCGTCTTCATCGACCCGAATTTTCAGGACAAGCTCGAAAAGTGCTTTGAATCCTCCTTGCGGGAGAAGATCTGGGAGGGAACCTACGCCTCCACCAACGTGCCGGAATACTGGGCCGAGGGAGTCCAATCCTGGTTCGACACCAATCGAGAGAACGACCACGATCACGGGCCGATCAACACGAGGGAGGAGCTCAAGCAAAGCGACCCCAGGCTGGCGGCCCTGATCAAGGAGGTTTTCGGCGAGAGCGAGTGGCGCTACCGCAAGCCTTTGGACCGAGCCAAACCTTCCCCGCACTTCGAGGGATATCAAGCGGAAGCCGAGAAAGCCTTCGCGTGGCCCGCAAGGTTCGCCAAGTGGAAAAAGGACTTTGATCGCGGACTGGTCAGCCTGGCCCCCGAGGGATCGCCCGAGATCAAGACCAAGCCTTGGGATGAGAACACGGTTCTAAGATCATCCTATTCGCGCAAGAGAAGCATGCTCTACTTCCATAACCTTAGCCGGGAGAGCATCATCCTTGAATGGATCGATTTCGATGGTCGACCCAGGCAGGGTAGAACCCTCCGGCACCGGGACCACCAGGAAATCAACTCCTTCGTAGGACACGTCTGGCAGATTAAGCGCTACGAGGATGGCAAGGTCTCCTCCCGCTTCAAGCTGCCCGAGAAACCGAACAGCCAATTGACTCTCCTGGATTCTCCCTGACTCCGGGCCCTCTCGAGCCCCGAAATAACGAAAGATTGTTAACAATCTTGATTGACCGCCTTGCCGAAGAATATCAAGCTTGATCCAGTGAGCCAGACGCGAAATCCAACCCTTTCCAGAAACGAAATCTGCGAGGCCATCCGTTCCGACGTGATCTCGGGAAAGCTCGGTTTCGACCAGCCCATCCGTGAACAAAGGTTGGCGGAACGATTCGGCACCAGCCGGGGCCCCGTCCGCGACGCCCTCCTGCGCTTGACCCAAGAGGGAGCCTTAGTCTACGAACCCAACAAGGGCGTCCGGGTAACCTCTCCCTTGTCGGAGGAGGAGCGCAGCGTTGTGGCCGGCATGCGCCTGGCCCTCGAGAAGTATTGCCTAGCCAAGTTCATGGAGACCATGGACGAGGATCACGAGCGTGAACTTTCACTTTTGCTTGAGCGGCTCGAGTCCGCCTGCGAACGAGCCTCCTTGCCCAAGGTCGCCGAATGCGACCTGGCTCTTCACAGGTATTGGGTCGCTCAAGCATCCTCTCATTTGGAAAGTATGTGGCTCGGCCTGTCCGTCCGCATGATTATGAAATACTCCCGCCTTACGAGGTATGAGGACATCACCGCCGAGCATCGCAGGATCGTCGAAGCGGTCCTCGACCATGATCGTGAAAAGGCCCTCTATTTCTTGGAGGAGAACGTCGTATAGAATCATGAAGACTGCGGTTGCGGCCTTGCTACTCATCCTCCCTTGCCTGTCTTGGGCCAAGCCCGATAAGTCGGAAGGCGAACGGTTGTTTTCCCTCAAGGTCAGCGGCCTGCTGGAAAGCAAGTGCCTGGCCTGTCACAGCGCCAAGGAAGGAAAGACCAAGGGCGACTTGGACCTGACCTCGCTCAAGGACATGCTGGCGGGGGGGGAAACCTCGGCCCAGGTTCTCGTTCCGGGGCATCCTGACAAAAGCCTTCTCATGACAGCCATCCAGTGGAAGGACGAAGACTACGAGATGCCACCCAAGGAAAACGACCGGCTTAGCGAGCAACAGATCGGGTGGATCGGAAAATGGATCAGGCTCGGCGCTCCTTGGCCCGATCAAGCCACCCAGAATCGCTACCTCAGGGAGGAAAGGTCCATCCCGGTGACGGATGACGGGATGCTCGTTGAGACAAGCGGCGGACTTTCCGATCAATGGACCTATCGTCGCTACGAACCCTCGGAGGTCTGGGCTTTTCAGCCCCTTCGCAAACCCGAGACCCCTCTGCCCGGCATGAACCCAATCGATGCCTTCGTCCGGGCCAAGCTACGCAAGGAAAAATTCAAGCCAGCCCCGAGGGCTCATTTCCGCGACTTGGTCAAGCGGGCCTATCTCGACCTTCACGGGCTCCCCCCTACCCCCTATCAGATCTACCAGTTCCGTCTTGCCTGGGACAAGGACCCGGAAAAGGCATGGAGCGAATTGATCGACGGGCTCCTGGAGAGTCCTCACTATGGGGAACGCTCCTCCCAGCACTGGCTCGACGTCGCCCGCTACGCTGATACGGCGGGGCTCTCCAATGACTACGAGCGCTCCAACATGTGGAGGTACCGCGACTACGTAACGCGTTCCTTCAACGCAGACAAACCCTATGACCAATTCGTCATCGAGCAAGTCGCCGGGGACGAGGTCTGGGAAGCTCAACCCGAGGGAAAGCGGAACCCTGAACTACTGGTCGCCACTTCCTTCCTCCGCATGGGGCCGTGGGACCCGGCCATGGTTCTGAAGCCTCAAGCCAGGCAGCTCTACCTCGACGACGTCGTCAATTCCGTCGGGCAGACCTTTCTCAGTACGACCATGCGCTGCTTCAAGTGCCATGACCACAAGTTTGATCCTCTTCCCACCCGCGACTACTACAGGTTCTACGCCGCTTTTTCCGGTACCCAGTTGGCTGAACGACCCGCCCCCTTTACCAAGGAGGAGAACCTTCTCGGACTCAACGAAGGCAAAAAGGCTACCCAGCGCATGCTCGACTTTTCGAAGGAGAAATACCATCAGCTACTCGACAAGCAGGAAAATGCGGCCAAGGCCTGGTATGCCGAGCGGGGCAAGGAATACCTCAACGAGGGCAAGCGGAGGGGCTTGCCCGATGAGGAAAAGCCCCCTCGCTACGTCGGCCTGAACCCAATCGAGCAAGGCAGGCTAAAGGTCCGGCGACAGGACGACTGGATCTGGACCCGGCGACTCGAGCGTTACGCCCCCATGGCCCAGTCCGTCTACAACGGTCCCGTGCCCAAATCACTTAACGCCCGCAAAATGCGGATGCCCGGCAAAATACCCAATGGGCCTATCCCCGAATCGCGCATCCTGCTCGGCGGAGCCCTCGAAGCCCCTGCCGACCCCGTTCAACCGGGTGTCCTGAGCGCCCTTGGCCTTCCTTCCTCCCAAGACCCCGAAAATCCATATCTTCTGACCAGTGATGCTTCCGGACGCCGCTTGGCCCTCGCCAAATGGATCGCCCATCCGAAGAACCCCATCACCGCCCGATCCATCGTCAACCGGGTCTGGCAGAGGCACTTCGGGAAGCCGCTGGCGGGAAACCCGAATAATTTCGGAGCCAAAGGAAAGAAGCCGACCCATCCCGGTCTTCTCGACTGGCTGGCGGCCGACTTCATCGAGAACGGTTGGAAATTCAAGCGTCTGCACAGGCTCATCATGCTCTCCGAAACCTACCGAGTTTCCACCTCCCACCCGGAAGTGGAAAGGCTTGGCAACGAGGATCCCGAAAACCGGCTGCTGGCCTACCGCCTTCCCCGCCGGCTCACCGCAGAGGAACTGCGCGACGGCATGCTCGTAAGTACGGGCGAGCTCAACCGGCAAGTCGGCGGGTTGCCCGTGATGCCGGAGATCAACATGGAGGTCGCGCTCCAGCCCCGCATGATCCAGTTCTCCCTCGCCCCGGCCTACCAGCCTTCGATCCTGCCCGAACAGAGAAACCGCCGCACGCTGTACGCCTACCGCGTGCGGGGACAACCGGACCCCTTCCTTGAACTCTTCAACCAGCCCAACCCGAACGACTCCTGCGAGGAGAGGGTATCCGAGGCGGTGACGCCCCAAGCCTTCACCCTGCTCAACAGCAGCCTCATGAATGACCGAGCGATCGCTCTTGCCCTGCGGGTCGAGAAGGAATTCGACGGCCTCCATATGCAAGTCAAGCGGGCGGTCCAGCTGGCTTTTGGCCGGGTGCCGCAAAAAGAGGAGTGGGACAGGCTCGAGAAATACCTCGAGAAGATGGGGGAATACCACCGCCGCCATAAGCCCGAAAAGAGTCACTACCCGACCTCCATTACTCGTTCCCTGGTCGAGGAAGCTACCGGCTTGCCCTTCGAATACGAGGAGATACTCCCCGCCTTCGAGAATTACCGGGCCGACAAGAAGGCCCATGAGGTAAAGCCCTCCACAAGGGCCCTCGCCGACCTCTGCCTCGTTCTCTTCAACGCCAATGAATTCATGTACGTCTACTGAGATGAAGCCTCCGCTCTACCTGCCCGAACTTACCCGCCGTGACTTTCTATATGGTCTGACCTCCTCCCTCGGGGCCCTTGCCATGACCGATCTTTTGGCCAAGGATTCCCTCGCCGGAGTCAAGAAACCCATGCACGAACCCAAGGCCAAGAACGTCATCATGCTCTTCATGGAAGGCGGTCCCAGCCAGGTCGACACCTTCGATCCCAAGCCCAAGCTCAACGCCATGCACAAGAACGAGAGCAAGCGCACCGGCACCTTGGAGCAGGGGTTCAAGTTCTTCGTAGGCAGTCCCTATGGCTCACGCAAGGTCGGAAAATCAGGCCTCGACATGAGCGATCAGTGGGTTCACCTGCCCGAGGTAGCGGATGAACTCTGCAACTACCGGGGCTGCTTCGCGGAATCCCTCAACCATCCCGAGGCACTCTTCCACATGAACACGGGCAGCCGTCTGGGAGGCGACCCTGCGCTCGGGGCCTGGGCGAACTACGGGCTGGGCTCGGTCAACCAAAACCTTCCCGGATACGTCGTGATGACCGAACTGGCCCTTCCCCAGGGTGGCTCGCGAAACTGGTCGAACGGTTTTCTTCCCGGACAGTACCAGGGCACCCGCCTCCGTCCCACGGGATCCCCTATCCTCGACCTGAACTCACCCTCGCACAAGACTCGCCTCCATCAGCGGCAGGCTCTCGACGAACTGGCGTTTCTCAACAAGCGACACATGGCGAGACATCCCCAGCATGCCGAGCTGGAGTCCCGGATGCAAAGCTACGAGCTGGCTTACCGGATGCAGATGGAGGTTCCCGGAGTCATCGACCTGCAGGGGGAATCCGAAAAGACCAAGGAAGCCTACGGCCTAAACCGTGAGGAGACCGCCGATTTCGGCAAGCAATGCCTGATGGCCCGCAGGCTGGTCGAGAAAGGAGTTCGTTTCGTGCAGATCTTTTCCGGCGGATGGGACAGCCACGACTACCTCGAGCGGGCCCATGCCGCCCGCATCAAGAGCGTAGATCAGCCCATGACCGCCCTCATTAAGGACCTCAAGGAACGAGGTATGCTGGACGATACCCTGGTCCTCTGGCTCGGTGAATTCGGCCGAACGCCGGACAACAACCGCCGGGGAGGAGTCTACGCCATTGGGAGAGGCCACAACAACAAGGCCATGACCATCCTCATGGCGGGCGGCGGAGTCAAGCGCGGGGCCATCGTTGGGTCGACCGATGAAATCGGGGCCCAAGCGGCGGAGGTAGCCCACCCCATTCGCGACTTTCACGTCACCCTACTGCACCTGCTTGGCCTGGACGACAACAAGCTTACCTTCTTCCATGGCGGACGCTACAAGCAACTCAGCCAGTTCGGAGGCCAGGTGATCCGCGAACTGATCGCTTGATCTTTTTTTTCTTCACTCGATAATCGCCGGGATACCATGAAATTCACCCTGCCCTCCATACTCGCCCTGATCTCGGTCGCTCCCCTCTGCGCCGCCGGCAAGCCAAACGTGCTGTTCATCATGTCGGACGACCACGCCGCCCACGCCATTTCCGCTTATGGCGGGCGTCTCTCCAAATTCGCCCCGACCCCAAACCTGGACCGCCTGGCCAAGGAGGGCGCCCTCTTCAGCAACGCATTCTGCACCAATTCGATCTGCTCGCCTTCCAGGGCCTGCGTACTGACCGGACAGTACAACCACGTCAACGGCGCCGTGGACTTGGCCGGGCGCGTCATGCCCGGCAAGCAGATGCTGGCCATCGAGATGGGCAAGGCAGGCTATGAGACCGCGATGATCGGCAAATGGCACCTCAAGGTCGAGCCCCGGGACTTCGACTACTACTGCGTCCTTCCCGGCCAAGGAAAGTACCACGGCCCTTCCTTCCGGGTCCGCGGCGACAAACCCTGGGGCAAGAACCTGATCGAATTCCCCGACAAGCATTCCACCGACGCCATCACCGACCTTACGCTCGATTGGCTGAAGGGAAGAAGCAAGGACAAGCCCTTCTTCCTCATGCACCACTACAAGGCTCCGCACGACTACTTCGAGAATGCCGAGCGATACGAGTCCTACTTGGCGGACGTGGACGTGCCGGAACCGGAAACCCTCTGGAAGCGCCACCCCAAGTTCGGTTCCCTCGCCACCCGCGGAAACGACGACGAATTGATTCCCCACGTCGGCACCTCCATCGGCAACCGCAACCCGCGCCGTTCCTATCTGCGCGACCTGCCCGGACGATTCCCCAAGGAATTCCCCGAGAATTACGACCCCGCCGACCACAGCGACGAGGAGAACACCCGCTTGGCGTACAACGCCTACCTCAAGAAATTCCTCCGCTGCGTGAAGGGAATCGACGATAACCTCGGCCGTCTCTTTAAGCATCTAGAGCAAAGCGGCCAGATGGACGAAACCCTCATCATCTACACCGGCGATCAAGGTTTCATGCTTGGCGAGCACGACTACCAGGACAAGCGATGGATGTACGAAGAGTCCATGCGCATGCCCTTCCTCGTGCGCTACCCCAAGACCGTCAAGGCGGGGCAGCGATTCGACACCATCATCGAAAACGTCGACTACGCCCCCACCATGCTCGACTTTGCGGGAGCCTCGATCCCCAAGAGCGTACAGGGACGTTCCTTCAAATCCCTTCTGGAAACGGGGGAGGAGGCAGACGATTGGAAAAAAGCCGCCTACTACCGCTACTGGATGCACATGGCCCACCACGACAACCCGGCCCACCTCGGGATGCGCACCAAGCGCTACAAGCTGATCTACTTCTACGGATGCAATTACCAGGGGGGCTATCAGACCCCTGCGGGCTGGGAACTGTACGACATGGAGAAGGATCCGCATGAGACCCGCAACCTTTACCACGACCCCAAGCACGCGGAATTGGCCAAGTCCTTGAAGAGCTGGCTGGGGAAAGTCCGCAAACGGGTCGGCGACGATGGTTCCCACTACCCGGAATGTGAGAAGATCGTCAGGGAATTCTGGGATTACGACGAGGCCGACCAAGCCAAGGCCCGTGAAATCTCAGCCCAGTACCTCGCCCGCCGGAAAAAGGAATTGTCTGAGGGAATCCGGAATTTCCGCACCTCCGGGAAGCCCTGATCCCCGTCATGGGCAAGCTCCTCCTCGCGGGCTGCGCCCTTGGCATCCTGTGCCACTCGGTCGGGGCCAAGCAAACCAACGTCCTCTGGTTCGTGGTCGACGACATGTCGACCGATTTCTCTTGCTTCGGGCAAAAGGCCATCCGCACCCCCGCCGTCGACAAGCTTGCCGCGGAAGGGCTCCTCTTCACCCGAGCCTACGCCACATCCCCGGTCTGCTCCACTTTCCGGTCAGCCCTCATTACCGGCATGTACCAAAACTCCATCGGAGCCCACCACCACCGCAGCGGCCGGGGGAAGCACCGGATCAAACTGCCCGTTGGCGTCCGGCCAATCCCCGAGCTTTTTCAAAAAGCAGGCTTCCACACCTGTATCGGAAGCGGGATCGCAGGATTCGATTTCCGCAGCATGCCTACCACTAGGCAAAAACTGGGCAAGACCGACTACAACTTCGATTGGGAAGCAGGCATGTACGACAGCCATGACTGGGCCGACCGCAAGAAGGATCAGCCCTTTTTCATGCAGGTTCAACTACACGGAGGAAAGATGCGGGGGGCTTCCGAGAGCGGCTATCAAGCCTTGGAAAAGCGCATGAAGGACCAATTCGCAATGCAGCCCACCCCCCATGAAAAAATTGCTCTTCCCCCCTACTACCCCAAAGACGCGGTGCTGATCCGCGATTGGGCGACCTATCTGGACACCGTCCGGATCACCGACTGGCACGTCGGGCAAGTCATGCAAAGGCTCGAAAAGGAAGGAGTCCTCGAAAACACCTTGGTCGTATTCTTCACCGACCACGGAATCAGCCACGCCCGAGGCAAACAATTCCTATACGACGAGGGAACCCATATTCCTTTGATCATCCGGGGTCCGGGAATATCCAAGGGCAAAAAGAGAAACGACTTGGTCGAGCATATCGACGTAGCGGCGCTTTCACTGGCCGCCGCGGGGATTGAGATTCCGAAGGAAATGGAAGGGTCGGATATCCTCGATGCGAACCACCAACCCAAGCAGGAGGTCTTCGCCGCCCGTGACCGATGCGGGGAAGCGACCGACCGCATACGCTCCGTGAGGACCGAAAACTATCTTTACCTAAGGAACTTTTACCCTCAACGGCCTCACCTCATGCCGAGCAACTACAAGGACGGGAAAATCATCCTTGTCCGCCTGCGCCAACTTCACGAAGAGAAGAAACTTGATGCCCTTGCCGAAAAACTGCTCTTCTCCCCCACCCGCCCGGCCGAGGAACTCTACCTTTACCGAAAAGACAGGTGGCAGATCGATAATTTGGCCGATCACCCCAAGCACGCCAAAGTCCTCCAAGACATGCGCCAGCGCCTCGATCGGTGGCTTGAAAAAACCGGTGACCCCGGGCCCGAGACACCCGAGGTCTATATTTTGGAAACCGAGGATCAGATGAAATCCACCCGAGACGCGGCTTCCCGGGAGAATTACCGAAAGAACAGCGAGCTTTACATGCGCTGGACCACAAGCGGCAAATAGGCCAACCCATCTCGCTTTCCAAGCTTCCCATCCTCAAAAACCCGCTACCTTCATGCGGGTTTCCGAGCGAGTCGCGATTTACCGTTCGACAACACGGCGAGATTCACTTTCCTAATCCCTTCAGGACAAATACCAAGTCATTCCATCTCAAAACCCGAACCAGCCTAAATCATGCATACCCTGAAGGTAGATTTCCTTATCCGTCTCACATGCGCATTGTCGCTTGTAGCGCCCTTTTGCGTCCAGGCAAAGGACGACAAGAAAACTTCTTCCCTGCCGACCGCTCGCTTTCTTCGGATTACCGTCCCGGGCGACAACAAGATCCTCACCTTGAATGAGGTTGAAATCTACAGTAAAGGCAAGAACGTGGCCCGGGCCGGCAAAGCCAAACAGTCCAGCACCGCGCACGGCGGAGTGGCCGAGAGAGGTATTGATGGAAACAAGAATCCGGACTACAACGCGGGTGGACAGACACACACCGATGGATCCGGATCCATCGCCCCATGGTGGGAGGTTGACTTGGGCCAAAGCGTACCTGTCGAAAAAATAGAAGTTTTCAACCGCAGAGGCCTCGGAGACCGTCTCAACGGGTTCACCGTTACCCTCATGGACGTTCTCAGGGAAACGGTATTCGAGACAAAGAAGGTTCGAGGAGCCGAGCGTATTATAATCAACCTTAAGAACAAGGTCGACGTCAGCTACGTCACCTTCTCGGGCAAGAAGGAAGCGCCGCCTGCAACGGGTTCCCCGGTTGCTGAGGTCGACGTTCCCGAGGGCTACCGGGATCCCGCCCCCTTCGCCTTCCAGAAAGGCGACACGGTTGCCATTCTCGGCAATGGATTGGCGGACCGCATGCAACACGACGGTTGGACCGAGACTCTCCTCCAAAGCGAATTAAAGGGCCAAGAGGTTTCCTTCCGCAACATGAGCCTGTCCGGGGACCGTCCCAATCAATATCCGAGAAGCAAGGGCTTCACGCCAATGGGACAGTACCTCCAGCACGTGAAAGCCGACGTGGTCTTTGCCATGTTCGGTTACAACGAGTCCTTTTCCGGCCCGCAAGCTGCCGACAGCCACAAGAAATTGTTGATTGATTTCGTATCGAAGATCCGCAGTTACAAGCCCAACGGAAAGGATTTTCCACGCATCGTGTTGTTCAGCCCGATCGCCTTCGAGGACTTGAAGGACCGTAACCTGCCGCGGGGCAAGGGCCACAACAAAAACCTCTCCGCCTTCTCCAAGGCCACCCAAGAGGCGGCCCGTGAAGCAGGCGTGGCTTACGTCGACCTGTACGGCCCGACCCTGAAGCTTTACGAACAATCCAAAGAAGCCCTGACCCTCAACGGAGTTCACCTGAATGAGCTCGGAAACAAGAAGGTGGGAGAGATAATCACCCAAGCCCTGCTTGAAACTCGCACCATAGCCTCCCCCGCCAATGAGAAGCTACGCCAAGCCGTGTTGCAAAAAAACTGGCATTGGCACAACCGGTACCGGGCAACCGACGGGAATGACGTCTGGGGAGGCCGTTCCGGCTTGCGCTTCGTCGACGACCAGTCCAATGCCGAGGTCCTTCAGCACGAATTGGTCATGCTCGACGTCATGACCGCCAATCGGGACAAGCTCGTTTGGTCCACCGCCCAGGGGAAAAAGCATGAAGTCGACGACTCCAACGTCCCCCCACCGATCAAGGTCATATCGAACGTAGGAGGTCGAAGCAGAAGCTCGAATGCGGGCAAGGAAGGTACGACCCAGTATCTCAGCCCCGAAGAGAGTGGAAAACGCATAGCGGTCCGCCAAGGATTCGAAGTGAATCTTTTCGCCGATGAGGTGCAATTTCCCGAACTGATCAACCCCGTTCAATTGCAGGTAGACTCCAAGGGAAGGCTCTGGGCCGCCGCATGGCCCACCTACCCCAAGTGGGAACCCCTTAAGGAAATGAACGACGCTCTTCTTATTCTGCCCGATGAGGACCGGGACGGAAAAGCCGACCGGGTGATCGAATTCGCCAAAGTTCACAACCCTCTTGGCTTCGAGTTTTGGAATGGGGGCGTGTTGGTCACCTCGGGCCCGGACCTGCTCTTCCTCCGGGACACCAACGGAGACGACAAGGCGGATGAGCGCTTCGTAATCTTTCAGGGACTCGGAACTTCCGATACGCACCATGCGGCCAACAACCTGATCTTTGGGCCGGATGGCGGTATTTATTGGCAAAGCGGAATCTTTTTGCAGCACAACCACGAGCATTCCTGGGGACCGGCCCTTGCCACTGGGTCCTCTGCGATGTATCGCTTCGATCCCCGCAGGTATACCATCGCCCTGCATGGAGGAAACAGCCCCAACCCGCACGGTATCGCCTTTGACGACTGGGGATACCATTACGCAACGGATGGCACGGGAGGTAGGCCCTATCAGGTGCGCCCCGAAGGAAAAGGATGGAAAATGCATTCCCTTTTGAACAAGGAAGTTCGTCCGGTACCTGCCTGCGAGGTCCTTTCCAGCGACAATTTCCCCGATGACATGCAGGGAGATTTTCTTATCTGCAACTCGATCGGTTTTCTCGGGATCAAGCAATACAAGCTACACCGGGACGGCGGTTATGAAAAGACAAGGACGGTAGGCCGCGGCAAGAATGCCCAGAAAGTTGTTGAGAAGACCAAACTGGGTGAGGTGTGGGGCACCCCGAACGGACAAAGGCTTAAGGTAACCAAGACTTTGGCAAATGGGAGCAAACAGGATGAGGAAGCCGATGGTTTCTTCTTGAGCGGGGACAAAAACTTCAGGCCGACCGACGCCATCTTCGGTGAAGACGGGGCCCTCTACGTAGCCGACTGGCAAAACGTAATCATCGGGCATATGCAACACAACGTCCGCGACCCGAACCGGGACCACAAGCACGGACGCATCTTCCGCGTCAGCTATACCCAGAAGCCTCTCCAGAAGAAAGTCGCGATCGAAGGACAACCGGTCGAGAAATTACTTGAAAACCTGAAGCATCCCGTCGACGGAGTCCGCCACCGCACTAGGGTTGAGCTAAGCGGGCGCGACACCAATGAAGTCATCGCCGCGACCCAGAAGTGGATCAAGCAGTTCGATCCCAAAAAGAAGGAGGACTCCCATCATTTGCTTGAAGCGCTCTGGGTACACCAACAGCACAACCGCAGAAACGGCCGCTTGCTCAACGATTTGCTCAAGTCTCCCGAACCCCACGCCCGCATGGCCGCCCTGACCGTTCAACATCACTGGTACAATGCGGATCCGACCAAGGGATCTCAAGTGGTAGAGGAGGAAGCCGCAGAAGTCACTCAAAAGTCGGGTATCTTGTCGGATACCCCGCAATTGACCACGGTGCGCATCGGTACGGTCGTGGAAAAGATGAAGTACGACTTGAGTGAATTCACCGTCAAACCGGGCAAGAAGATCAAGCTGATCTTCGCCAACCCCGACTTCATGCCTCATAACCTCGTCTTCACAAAACCGAACAAGGCCGACTCCATAGCCCAACAAGCCCTCAGCCTTGGGGCCAAGGGATTTGCCATGGCCTTCGTTCCGGAAAGCCCCGACGTACTCTGGTCCAGCAAACTCGTGGATCACGGCAAGGAGGAGGAAATGACCTTCACCTCTCCTGAGAAACCCGGTGACTATCCTTACGTCTGCACTTTCCCGGGTCATCACATTCTGATGCGCGGCGTGATGAAAGTGCGTTAGGTTTCGAAAAAGCCCAAAGACGAAACTCTCCCTACCCTTGGTTAAAATCGGGGGGAATCAGCTACCCTTATAAAACATCAACTGACCATGATTATGCGCTCTCTTGTCTCCCTGCTCTTGCTATACGGCTTTGTTCACGCCGACACCCCCAAGCGACCCAACGTCATTTTCGTCCTCGCTGACGACCTCGGAATCGGGGACGTCTCCCCAACCAACCCGGACTGCAAGATCCAGACCCCTCACCTCCAGAAAATGGCGGATGAGGGGATCACCTTTCTCGACGCCCATTCCTCAAGCGCGGTCTGCACGCCGACGAGATATGGTGTACTCACGGGACGATACAACTGGCGATCACGCTTGGCCCGCGGGGTCTTGAGCGGAACGAGCAACCACTTGATCCCCGCCGAGCGGGCAACCGTCGCGCACCTCCTCAAAAAGGCCGGATACCACACCCAGATGATCGGCAAGTGGCACCTGGGCTGGGACTGGGCCCGCGTCGACAAAAAGGAAGGCAAATGGCAGAACATCGACTTTTCCAAGCCCGTCGCGAATGGTCCGGACGTCAATGGCTTCGATCGTTACTACGGCCATTGCGGATCGCTCGACATGCCACCCTACGTGTGGGTGGATACCGGCAAGGTCACTGCCCTCCCCGACCGCCAGGAAGGCGTGAACCGGAACGAGGACCCATACGGTTGGTACCGCAAAGGTCCCATTGGCTCTGATTTCCACATCGACGAGGTCCTGCCTCATCTCTTCGACAAAAGCATCGCCTACGTCAAGGAGAGAGCCAAGACCAAGAAGCCCTTCTTTCTTTACTTGCCCCTGCCGGCTCCCCATACCCCGATCGTTCCCGTTCCCCCTTACAAGGGAGCAAGTAAAATGAACCCCTACGCGGATTTCGTCATGCAGATGGACGGGCACATGGGAGAACTGCTGGAGGCCCTCAAAGATGCCGGAGTGGACGACGACACCCTCGTCTTCTTCACCAGCGACAACGGATGTTCCCCCGAAGGGAATTTCGCCAAGCTCAAAGAATTCGGTCACGACCCGAGCGCCGGGTACCGGGGCCACAAGGCGGACGTCTACGAGGGAGGACATCGCGTACCTTTCGTAGCCCGCTGGCCCAACGGCATCAAGGCGGGCCAGAAGACCACCGCCCTCACCTGCCTGACCGACCTGTACGATACCATGAGGGAGATCACCGGACAGCCGAAAAAAGACAAGGCGGGGGAAGATTCCTTCAGCCTGCTGCCCGCATTCAAGGGCAAACGGAGTACCACGAGGAAGACACTCGTCAGTCATTCCATAGGCGGCTCGTTCTCCATGCGACAAGGTGAATGGAAGCTGTGCCTTTCGGCAGGAAGCGGGGGCTGGAGCGCCCCGCGCGAAGGTGACGCAAAGAAAAAGAAACTTCCACCAATGCAACTGTTCAACCTTAAGGAAGACCGGGGGGAGCGCAAAAACCTGGTCGGGGAAAAACGTCCAAAAGCAGACGAGCTCATTCTTCTGTTGAGCAAGGAGGTCGAAAACGGACGCAGCTCACCCGGCAAACCGGTTTCCAACGACCGCAAGGTCACCTTCCTTCCCGCAGGCGTGGAAATGCCTCAGGGCAAGTAATTTGCTTATCCTACCCCCATCATCATGAAGATTGCCTTCCTCGTCGCGTCCCTCGCACTTTCACCCCTTGCCTTCAACTTGGTATCCGCAAAGGAATCATGGACGGTCGATTCCGCCGCTCAATGGAAAAGCTCCATCGAGTCCAGTCAAGGCATTACCCTGCAGGAGGGAGTGGCTTCGCCCTCGGGCAGGACCGGTACGCTCCGCACCAAGATGAAGACCTTCCAGGAGAAGCGCTCGGCCAAGTCCCTAACCGTCGGACAATCCGCCCTATGGCAGAATTGGAAAGCGAGGCCCCGAATCGGTCCGAAGAACCTGCGGGACGCCCCCGTCTTTCTCACCATGGGTCCGGGAGACTACTGGATGTTCGGCAAGTACGGCGGCCTGCCCAGGAAGAAAGGCAAGGAACCCTTCGAAGCAAAGGACGCCAAACTGGATGGATACGACGTCCCCTTGAAAACCACCCCCATCCCGACCCAGTTCAATGCCCCCGGCGGACTGGTCAAGGGCCAGGGAGGCTACCATGCCTGGCAGAGCAAGGACATGGTCCACTGGGTGCATCATGGATGCGTAACCCCTGGGTTCGCCAAATGGGTGACCACGGCCGAACAAGTGGACGGTAAAACCTTCATCTACTACGATTTCCCCAACGACCAGGACCCCCACTTGTTCATCGACGAGGACCTGACCGATGGAAAACCGGGCAAGAACATGGGCATCGCCTTGAACGACCCATCCCATGGCTCGGACTGCGCCGTCATCCGGGACTTGAACGGGAAATTCCACATCATCTTCGAGGACTGGAGTCCCATCAACGCACGCAAGCATTCCTGGGACTCCCCGCTCGCCGGCCATGCCGTAAGTTCGAACGGTATCAGCGGCTACTCCATCGTGGCTCCCGCGGTAGACGAACGGACCAAGCCGACTGGAAAGATCGCGGAATACCTGCACCCGCACTGGGCCAAGGAGGACCCCAAGAGGTTCAAGAACAACGTCGCGAAATACGAGGTTCACGAACCCGAGCAGAACGCCTACGGGGACTGGGCCGCCATTTCCATCGGTGGGCAGTACTACCTCTTTTGCGATTTTCATCCCGCCCATAAGGGAATCCGCATCGCTTGGTTCACTTCCTCAAGCATCGATAAGCCATTCTCCTTTTGCGGGGAAATCGGCAAGGGACATCCCGATCCCGACATCGGGTTTGCGGAGGGACGCTTCTACCTGGTCACCCAGACCTCCAACGATTACGTCAGCCCCGGCCCCTGGGTCGAAAAGGTGGAAGCCCGGGTGGGCGTAGACACGAACAAGGACGGCAAGGCCGACAAATGGTCCGATTGGCAGGAAACCAAGGAAAGGTATGATTACGTCGAGGGCTTCTCCAAACAGGTCGCAAAAACACCCGCCATGATCGATCTCTCCAATCTGCCCGCAGGCTTCGGCTTCCAGCTCGAACTCAGGCTGACCGATACCACGACCAACGCATCCAAGCCCTTGATCGAGTCCCTCGAGGTGACTTTCAACTAAACGGATCCGTGCAGTCATGAAGGGCCTCTTGCTCGTCCTCTTTCTCTTGGCAGTTCCATTGGCGGGCTCCGGCAAACCCAACGTCATTCTGATCAATGCGGACGACTTGGGTTATGGGGACCTCGGGTGCTACGGAGCGACCAAGGTAAGAACCCCTCATATAGACCGTTTGGCCAGGGAGGGTATGCGCTTCACCGATGCCCATTCCCCATCCGCAGTTTGCTCCCCCTCCCGCTACGGGTTGATGACCGGCCAATACCCGATCCGTAAAAATTTTTGGGGCCCCACTCCCCTGACTCAGGAATTGACCATCGATCTCAAGCAACCCACCTTGGCCAGCACTCTCAAGTCCGCCGGCTATGCCACTTCGGTCATCGGCAAGTGGCATTTGGGCTTCGGCAAGGGGAAAACGGACTGGAACAAGGCCCTCAAGCCCGGGCCTCTGGAAATCGGCTTCGATTACTACTTCGGGATGCCCACGGTGAACAGCGGCCCGCCTTTCGTCTACGTCGAGAACCATAAGGTCGTGGATTACGATCCCGAAGACCCCTTCGTCCTAGGCAAGGAGTCGGCCACCCAAAAGTGGCCCGAGAAGGGAGGGTACCGGGGCATTGGAGGGGCCGAGAAAGCCCACCTACGCTACCGCGACGAGTACGTCGGCACGACCTTTGCCGAGAAGACGGTCGAGTGGATCACCGCCCACAACAACAAAGACAGGAACCAACCCTTCTTCCTATACTTGGCGACGACCAACATTCATCACCCTTTCACACCGCACCCACGGTTCAAGGGAACAAGCCAATGCGGACTTTACGGGGACTTCATCCATGAGCTTGACTGGATCGTGGGGGAAGTGCTCGAGACCTTGGACGAGCTCGAGATCGCGGAGAATACTCTCGTCATTTTCACCAGTGACAATGGAGGCATGCTCAACGTCACCGGGCAAAAGGCCTGGCGAGCGGGGCATCGTTTGAACGGAAAACTGCTCGGCTTCAAGTTCGGGGCTTGGGAAGGCGGGCACCGGGTGCCCTTCCTCGCCCGCTGGCCTGCCAAAATTCCGGCCGGCAAGGAATCGGATGCCCTGATCAGCCAGATCGATTTGCTTCCCACCTTCGCCGCCCTCGCAGGCGCCGAGTTGCCGCGTGAAGCGGTCATCGACGGGGTCGACCAGATACCCGTCCTGACCGGCAAAAGCAAGAGAGCGCAGCGGGATTTGCTGGTCATCTCCCCCAACAGCCCCAAGCACCTTACGATCCGCAAGGGTGGCTGGGTCTATATTCCCGAACGGGACGAAGGTGGCTTCCAGGGAAAGGAGATCGGCAACCACTTGCTGGCCGGGGCAGCCGCCCAAAAACTCACCAAACTGGTAAACAGCGACGTAAGGGCGGGAAAAATCAAGGAAGACGCCCCACAAGCCCAGCTCTATAACTTAAGGACCGACCCCTATCAGGCAACCAACGTCCACAACGAACGACCCGAGATTGTAGCCGAGCTGTCTTCCCTTCTGGATGATTGGATGAAGGCCATACCCGCTTCGCCTCGACTGGGATGGGTCAACCTGAGGCAAGGCGGGCCATCCGTCCCCAAGAAAAGAAAATCCAAGCCTGCTCCGAAAATCCCCGCCAAACCGAGCAACCGGAGCGTTTCCCTGGACTTCGAATCCGGCGAACTCGAGCCGTGGAAGGTAATCAAGGGCAAATTCGGGCGCCTCGTTGGGAACCGAACCCACTTTTTTCACGGAAATCTCGCCTACAACAAGCAGGGCGAACACTACCTCACCACCCTGGAACCCGGACCGGAGGCGAGGAAGGGATCTGATGCCCAGACCGGTATAGTCATCTCGCCCTTTTTCATTCCGGAGGCCGGAAAAATGACCTTCCGGGTCGGCGGTGGCAATGGGCCCGACACCTACGTCGCGCTCTGCTTGGAAAGCGGGAGGGAAGTCGAGACCGCCCGGGGTATCAACCATCAGATGATGCAGCGGGCCAGCTGGGATCTTTCCCCATACGCGGGCCAAAAGGCCTTCATCAAGATCGTCGACCAGTCCACCGGCGGGTGGGGCCACGTCACGGCCGATCATTTCGAGTTCGACGGCAAACTCCTGAAACAATATTTCAAGAAATCCGTTCCCTAGACATGATTATGAAAAAATTACTTCTCCTTTGCTTTCCATGCGCCGCCATGCTGGCCGGAGCCGAGAAGCCGAACGTCGTCTTCATCCTCGCCGACGACATGAGCCGGGACACTTGGGGTGCCTACGGAGGCAAGGAATGCAAGACCCCCAACATCGACCGCCTGGCCAAGGACGGCGCCCGTTTCGACAGGGCCTACTGCTCGGTCGCCATGTGCGCACCCTTCAGGCAGGAGCTCTACAGCGGACGTTCCCCTTGGCGGACCGGCACGTTGCCCAACCATTCGAAATCGGTGGCCGGCACCAAGAGCGTAGTTCATTACCTCAAACCACTCGGCTATCGGGTTGCCCTGCTCGGAAAATCACACGTCGGTCCGAATGAATGCTATCCTTTTGAGAAACTGGGTGACGTCAGCAAGCGAGTGGACGCAAACCCCGAAACCCTTGCCAGGGCCCGATCCTTCCTCGATGACTGTAAAAAATCGGACAATCCCTTTTGCCTCTTCATCGGTTCACATGATTCCCACGCCCCTTTCACCACGGGCGATCCTTCCGCCTATGACGCCAAGAAGCTGAGTGTCCCCCCTTACTGGGTGGACACGCCCCAACTCAGGGAAGAGATGGTCAAGTACTATGCAGAAATCACCAATTTCGACAATCTGGTGGGAATGATGAGAAAGGAACTTGAGAAAAGGAAGCTCTGGGAAAACACCATCTTCATGGTCTGCAGCGAGCAGGGCACGCAGCTCCCTTTCGCCAAGTGGACCTGCTACGACAATGGGTTGCGCACGGGTTTCGTCATGCGCTGGGCGGGCGTAACCCGGCCCGGATCGGTGATCGAGGACCTCGTTTCCACTACCGACGTCACGCCCACCCTCGTGGAAGCGGCCGGAGGAACCCTCAAGCCGGGCGCGTGCGACGGGATGAGCTTTCTTCCCTTGCTCAAGGGGCAGTCGCTCGAAAAAACCCGCAAGTACGTCTTCGGAGCCTTCACCAACTGCCGTATCATCGACAACCGCGATCGGGTCTACCCCATCCGCTCGATTCGCGATCGCCAATTCAGCCTGATCTACAACCCCAACCACTCTGCCATCACTTCCAACGTCAGCTTGAGTCAGGCCTTGCAAATGATCAAAAGTGAAGAGGTCGGTTCCAAGAGTCTCAACCTCGCAGCATCCTGGGTTCCCCGGGCCAAGAAGGACAATCGGGCCAAGGCCCTGGTTCACAAACTGCATCATCGCCCGGAATACGAGCTGTATGATCTGAGCAAGGATCCCTACGAGCTAGAGAACAAAGCGAATGACCCGAAGCACGAGAAGACCCTCGCCAGGCTAAAGAAAGCGCTCCAAGCCAAGCTTTCGAAACTCGGCGATCCCGACCCCATCGCCACGGAGAAGTCTCTGGTCGGATCCGGGGGCGGAAAAAAGAAAAAACCTTCCAAGAAGAAGGGCTGACACTCGACGCAATCACATGAAAAAACACCTTTTGCCTTTCACCCTTTTCCTCTTAGGCGCCGGCCTCATCGAAGCGGCCGAGGAAAAGCCTCACGCGGTACTTGTCGTCGGCACCCTTCACTATTCCCCTGAATTGACCATGCCGGTATTCGCCAAGGAACTGGAACGGTTCGGTTTCCGGACCACCGTGGTCATGGGCGAGGGAAACCCCGAGAGAAAGACCGAGAACGTCCTTCCCGGAATCGAGGTCCTGAAGGAGGCGGACCTGGCCATCTTCTTCATGCGCTTCCTGAAGCTGCCCGACAAGGAATGGGCCCCCATCGAGGCCTATCTGAAGTCCGGCAAACCCGTCATCGGTTTACGCACCGCCAACCATTCCTTCAAATATGCAAAGGATCATCCACTGTTTGAGTGGAACGACGGTTTCGGACGGCGGGCCTTGGGCACCCCCTACGTCGTACATCAAGGTGGAACCACCGATATCCGGACCGTCGCCAAGTACCGCTCCCACCCAATCATGAAGAACGTGGCCAAGACGGAGTGGGTTTCTCCCGGCACGCTCTACCTTTCAAGGCTGGAACCCGGATGCATCCCCCTGACCATCGGGAGAGGGGTAGGCAGGGACAGGCTGGTTGAAAAAAACTACGGCGTCATTCAGGTAAACCGAGAGGAATCCGACGTCGTGGCCTGGGCCTGGGAAAACGAATGGGGAGGAAAGGTATTCGGAACGTCCTTCGGGCATCCGGGGGACTTTGCGGAGGAAGCCTTCAACCGCATGCTGGTCAACGCCTGCCATTGGGCGGTCGGCAAGGAGTTGCCCGGAGCGGACGAAGCAATCACCACCTGGCGGATCGAGAGGGCGGACAAGAAGAAGAGGAAGTAGTCCGGCCGGCCTCCCGGGGAATCACTTCTTGTCGGAGTAGGCCTTGATCCAGTCGATCTGGAGCTTGAAGGGGCCGTCCTTCTTGTCGTAGATCATGATCCCTACGCTGCGGATCTTGTCCTTGATCAAGGGAAAGCGGGACTTGGGCAGGCGCATCCCACGCCAGCTCGAGCCCATGCTCTCGAAGGGAACCTTGGCGATCTGCCAGCCCTTTCCGTCTCCGTCGGTCTCGAACTCCGTACGATAGGAGACCGAACTGCGGTCCGTGCGGACCCCCAGGTTGTAGGTCCGTCCATCACCCTTGAAACGTATCATCAGGCCGTCCTTGCCTTCAAGGCCGAGATCCATGGTCTTGCTTCGGATGGAGGAAAAGCCTCCCCCATTGGTGTTGGTAGAGCCGGAAAAAACCAGCTTCGTCTTTTTGAAGGAGAAGCCCCCCTTGGAGCGTCCTCCCATGACGTTGTCGTTGACCGTGATCCACTTGTCGCCCGGATTCTCATCGGTGAAGTCAAAGAGGATTTCTCCTGACTCCTTGTCCCTCTTCTTGCCGGCTCCATCCGCTTCACCGACCAATGCGAGGGTCGCGGCCCCAGTGGACAGGCAGGTCAATGCGAGGGTAAAAAATTTCGTTTTCATCAGATTGAGCCTAGTTCTAACGACCGATTCGTCAAGGAAAGGAGGGTTGGGCGGGCGTTCTAGCCTCTGGTTTCTTACAAGGCTCCTTCGTTCTTGTAGAAACGCGTTTTCTTCCCTTCAATTCGACCATGCCCATTTTCCCTAAAATGCTTTTGGCTATGCTTGCCTTGACCGCAACGCTCGGGTTCGCCGAGCCAACGGTCCGACCCGGCGACAGGGTGGCGCTCGTTGGCAACACCTATGCCGATCAGCTACGCATCCATGGCTACCTGGAGACCATGCTCCTGCAAAGGAGTCGCGGAAACCCGGTTTCCGTCCGCAACCTCGGTTGGGGTGGAGACACCCTCGCCATCCGGGACCGACCCACGAATTTCCCATCCGAATCCTCCACCCTTGCCGAGCACAAGACCGACTTGATCATCGCCTGCTTCGGGATGGGCGAATCCTTCGCCGGGGAGGAGGGGTTGGAGGAATTCGAGAAACAGCTCAAGGCTTTCATCGCCTCACACAAGGGTAAGAAATACAATGGGAAATCGGCTGTCCGACTGGCCATGATCTCCCCCATCGCCCAAGAGGACCTGGGGGCATCGACGCCCGGATTCTCCAGGCGCAACCAGATTCTCAAAAGTTACCTCGGACGTATGGGGGAAGCCTGCAGGCAGGCAGGGATTCCCTTCGTGAACCTCTACGAACCCACCATCCGCCTGATGGAGGAGCAAAAAGCTCCCAAGATCACGGAGAACGGCATCCGCCTAAACGAGTACGGATACTGGGCGACGGCCAGGTTTCTGGCCGATTCGCTCGCCACCCCGATCCTGCCTTGGCGGATCCGTCTGAATGCCAAGTCCGGCAAGGCCGAAGCCCGCGGGGTAAGCATCGACAAAGTCACCATGGATGGGGAAGGGATTCGCCTGCGGATTCTCGAAAAGACTCCGCCCGGGCTTCCCTCTCCCCTCGCCGGCCCCATCCATTCCTCGCTCCGCTCCACCCGCGACCTCATGATCGTCGAAGGCTTGGCTGCAGGAAAATATCTCCTCAAAGTCGATGGGCAGGAGGTGGTTTCGGGAAGCCACGAGGACTGGGCCAGCGGACTCCTGCTGGACCAGTCTCCCGCCCACCGGGAGGCCGACTCCCTTCGCCTTAAGGTCAACGACAAGAACCTTCAGTTCACCTACAGCTGGAAAGCCCTCAACCAGGTCCACATCGTAGGCGAACGACGGAAGTCTCCCGCCGGGGCGGCTCTTCCCGGGGAAGTCGTCCAGTTCAATTACCTGGCCAACAAAAAGGACGAGCAGTTGGGAAGTGCGCTGCAGGCCAAAACGAGAAACTGGAACCTGATCCGACAATGAAGCCAACCCTCTTTTTCGCACTTCTTCTCCTGCCCTCGCTCCTCCAGGGTCAGGCCGCCGACGGCATCAGCAAGAAAAACCTGGCTAACGCCAACCTCAGCCTGATGGACAACCACGACCCGATGTCGGAGAAGGAGAATTTCGATCTCCTCCCGGGTTATGAGGTAAACTTGTTTGCCCAGGAGCCCATGCTGGCCAACCCCATCCATATGACTTGGGACAACCGCGGACGCCTCTGGGTGGCATGCTCATGGGCCTACCCCCAACTCAAGCCGGGTGAGGTTGCAAACGACAAGATCATCATCCTGGAGGACGTCGATGGAGACGGGCGGGCCGACAAGTCGACCGTCTTCGCCGACGGTCTCTATATGCCGACCGGGATCGAGCTGGCCAATGGTGGATGCTTCGTGGCCCAGACGCCCGACGTCTTCTTTCTCAAGGACCTCGACGGAGACGACGTGGCGGACGTCAAGGAGCTCCCCCTCACCGGCTTTGGGATCGAGGACAGTCATCATTCCGTGAGCGCCTGGCGCCGAGGTCCGGGCGGATGGATCTATTTTCAGGAGGGAATCTTTCTTCATACCCAGGTTGAAACCGCCTACGGGATGGTCCGCAACTACAACGGAGGCGTCTACCAGTACAACCCCCGCACCCGTGACCTGAGAATTTTCGCAAGCGTGGGCGTAGGGAATCCCTGGGGACACGTCTTCGACCGGTGGGGGCAATCCTTCTTCGTCGACAACCCCCGCGTACACTATCTTTCCCCGGCAACCGGCAACGGTGGCCAACGCGTACGTCTCAATCACCTCATTAGTACGGAAAAACAATGCGGCGGGGACCTTGCCACCGGAACCCACCTGCCGGAGGAAATCCGTGGCCAATTGCTGACCTGCCGGTTCAAGAGCCGGGCCATCATCCGCTACCAGTTCACCGGAGACGGGGCCGGCTTCTCGGCCGACGTCCTCCCTCCCCTGATCTCCTCCAAGCACCCCAACTTCCGGCCCGTGGACTGCAAGATCGGACCCGATGGGGCCGTCTACGTGGCCGACTGGTACAACCCCATCATAAACCATGCCAAGCACAATTTCCGTGATCCACGACGCGACAAGGACCACGGCAGGATATGGAGGATCACGGCCAAGGGCCGTCCCCTTGTGCCGAAGCCCAGACTTGCCTACGAACCGCTCCCCAACTTGCTCGAGCATCTCAAGAGTCCCCAGGCCTGGACGCGCCATCAGGCCCGCCTGACACTCTCCGAGCTTGAACCCGACCCGGTATCGGAGGCTCTATCCAAATGGGTCGACCAACTCGATCGGAGGGACCCCGAGCACGATCATCACCTCGTGGAGGCGATGTGGGCCTGCCAGAACGTGGAGCGACCAAGCGAGAAAATCCTCAAGCTCGTGCTCGCCAGCAAGGATGGCAACGCCCGCTCCGCCGGAGCCCGTGTTTTGCGCTATTGGCACGAAGACTTGAGCGATCCGGTCTCCATTCTCGCCAAGGCCGCCTCCGACCCCTTCCCGCGGACCCGCATGGAAGCGGTCCTCTCGGCGGGATTCGTTCCGCGCGCGGAAGCTTTCCCCGCCGCCCTTTCCGCCCTCGATCACCCTCGGGACAAGTTCATCGACATGGCCCTTCCGCAAACCGTGATGGCCCTTGAGAAATACTGGAGGCCCGCACTGGAAGAAGGGAAACTCAGCTTCGCCAAGCCCGCCCACCGTGAATACGCCGAAAAGGCCGCAGGAATTGGTTTTTCCAAACGCCTCGACGCATACCTGCGTAGTCGCTCCCCCACCCTTTCCGAGACCACCTTGATCACGGACCGTCTGGTGATCGATGCCGATTCCAGGCAAGCCCGCATGGTAGTGGACTTTCTAGTCAACAGGGAACTCCCGTCCGAGATCCGCATCGCCTTGCTCGAAGCCCTCGCCCATATCGGGCTCAAAGGGAAGGTGTCCCTCGGGCAAAGAGTCGCTCCGCTCCGCAGGCTCATTCAGAACGAAAATGCAGAAGTGGCATCCCTCGCCATCGCCAACCTCGGCGCTTGGCGTCTCAAGGGAGCGGGAAAAGACCTTCTACCCATTCTTCTGAACCCCGAAGCCCATCCCTCGTCCCGACGGGCAGCCTCCGTTTCCCTCGCCCGGCTTCCGGGTAACGAGGGTAAGAAGCCACTCCTCGAACTGGCCGACAAGGGTAAGCCCGAACAACTCTTCTATGCCGTTTTCGGAATTCTGGAAGGCGACGGTGAGAAAGCCGCCGAGCTTGCGGCCGGGCTTCTGGCTAGCCCCATCAACGAAAACGACCCCGTCTCTCTGGTGCAAGCCTTCGTCGGACGGGCCGGTGGAGACAAGCTGCTCGCCTCCGCCCTCGAGGGAAAGAACATTCCCCCCGCGACCAAAGACAAGGTGGCCGAGTATCACCGCAAGAGCGGACAGCTTTCCAGGCCGCTGGAACGGCTGTTCCGTCCGACGCAGCCCAAGTCTCTGAGCTCCATTCTCCTCAAGGAAAACCGTCAATCCCTCGCCGAGGACGTCGACCGGCTGGGCGATGCCGCCCATGGCGAACTCGTCTACCGGCGCCGTGCTCTCGCCTGCATGAGTTGCCATGCAATTGGGAGCGTAGGGTCGAAAATCGGCCCGAACCTGGTGGCAGTCGGCACCGCAGCCGATACCGCCTACGTCGTTGAAGCCATCCTCGAACCCAACAAGGCCATTGCCCAGCACTACGAAAACAAGCTCATCACCCTCGAGGATGGCTCGGTCCTGATGGGCTCTATAATCTACCAGAGCGACAAGGAGTTGATCATTCGCGATTCCTCCCTTGGAGGGAAGGAACGCAAAGCCCGCATGGACAAGGTACAAAGGATCAAGCCCATGCCATCGCTCATGCCGGCCGGCCTGGCCGACCAGCTCGCGACGAGGACCGAATTCCTCGACTTGGCCAAGTTCGTCTCGGTTCTGGGTAAGCCCGGTCCCTACGCCAACGACGAAAGCCCGGTCATCCGAAAATGGGCCGTCGCGTCCTCGGAATCGGCCAAAATACCGACCCTGGAAGAATCTTGGAAAACTGCCTACAGCCTGGTCAACGGCAACCTCCCCGACCATGAGCTCGGAAACCTGAAAATGGCCTTTGCCCGGGGTTTCGTCGAGGTACGGGCCTCGGGACCGATCCAGCTCAAACTGAACGGGACCCAGGGGCTGCGTCTGTGGCTCGACGACAAGGAAATCGAGGATCTTTCATCCGCATTCGTGCTTCGGCCGGGAACCCGTCGCTTCACCTTCTCCATCGACCGCGAGGCTAGGAATTCAAAGGGTTTGCGGGTCGAGCTTACGTCCGCCCCTGCATCAGAAGCCCGCTTTCAACCAAAGGGGGGCACCTGAATCGGATTTCCATTCTCATGATGAACCCCAAAGCAATCCTCCTCGTCCTTGGAAGCTCCATCCTCGGGCAAGCCTCCACCCACGCAGATTTCCCAAAGCCGACCAACACCCAAAAGACCGACCTCACCCTGCCCACCCCGGAAGAGGCGATCAAGGGCATGAGGCTGCCCGGCGGCTTCCGGGTGGAGTGCTTTGCCAGCGAGCCCATGATCCGCCAGCCCATAGCCATGGCCTTTGACGACCGAAATCGCCTCTGGGTGGCCGAATGCTATACCTATGCCGAGGCCAGGACGAACTTCGACCTCGGGCTGCGGGACCGCATCGTCATCCTGGAAGACTCCAATGGGGACGGTCGGGCCGATAAGAAAACAATCTTTCACGACGACCTGCAAAGGTTGACTGGCCTGACGGTGGGCTTCGGGGGCGTGTGGGCGACCTGCGCCCCCAACCTGCTCTTCATTCCCGACGCCGACCGGGACGACAAGCCCGACGGCAAGCCCGAGATCGTGCTCGACGGCTGGAACGACAACAGCGTACGCCACAACATGGTAAACGGGCTCAAGTGGGGACCGGACGGATGGCTCTACGGGAGGCACGGCATACAGGCCCTTTCGATCGTCGGCCCGCCAGGATCCCCCAAGGAGGACCGAACCCAGCTCAAGTGCTCGATCTGGCGGCTCCATCCACGCTCAAGGAAATTTGAGGTTGTCTGCGAGGGAACAACGAACCCTTGGGGACACGACTGGGATAAGCACGGTCAGCTTTTCTTCATCAACACCGTGATCGGCCACTTCTGGCATGGTCTACCCGGAGCCTACTTCAAGCGCATGTACGGCCAGCATTTCCGTCGCGGCCTCTACGGCCTTATCGACCAGCAGGCTGATCATTTCCATTGGGACGTCGGCAAGGAACAAGCCAAGGACGTGAAGAAGGGAATGTCCCTAAGCACTGATGAAGCGGGTGGTGGTCACGCCCATTGCGGCATGATGATCTACCAGGGGGGGCAATGGCCGGAGCGCTACGAGGGCAAGGTTTTTACCGCGAACTTTCATGGTCGGCGCATCAATTGCGACCGCATCGAGCGCAAGGGCTCGGGTTACGTAGCCCGCCACGAACCGGACTTCCTCAAAGTGAAGGACCTCTGGTTCAGGGGCGTGGAGATCGACTACGACATGAATGGAGCAGTCTTCCTTCTGGATTGGTCGGACGTCGGTGAATGCCATGAGAACGACGGAATCCACAGGACCTCGGGAAGAATCTACAGGATCACCCACGGTCCCTTCAAGCCCGGCAAACACGATTTGAAGCAAAAATCCTCCCGTGAACTGGCTGGTCTGCTGATTCATGCGAATGCAAAGCTTGCCCGCCATGCCGCCCGCCTTCTCCAGGAAAGGGCGGACGGCCAAGAGATTGGGAAAGAAGTTCTTTCCTCTTTGTCCGCTCATCTGGAAGCAGAGGATACCGGACGGCGCCTGCAGGGTCTTTGGGCTCTTCACCGGTCGCAAAACCTTAACGAAGACAAACTGATCTCCCTCCTCGGGGATAAGGATGAACACCTGCGCATCTGGGCCTTGAAGCTCCTTGTGGACGAGGGCAAGACGTCCCGGCAAGCGGCACGGAAAATCCTAGACGTAGCCGCAAAGGAGAATTCCCCCCTCGTTAGGCTCCACCTGGCGTCCATCATGAGAAACCTTTCCGCTTCGGAGCGCTGGAAAATGGCCGAAATACTTTCCAGATCAAGCGACCTTGCCAAGGATCCGGTCTATCCGCTCATGGTCTGGTACGGCATAGAACAACAGGTCAGGAACGAGCCTGCCCGGGCACTGCAGTTAGCCAAGAACAGCAAGCTTGAAACGATACGGGAATGGATCCCTCGAAGGCTTGCCGAGTAGGGCTTACCAAATGATGGATATGGGGTACTTGCTCATTTCCTCATCCGTGGTCATAAGGTAAAGGTCTTCCGTCAATACGGTGGAAACAAGGATACGGTCGTAGACGTCCGGGTGATAGGCTGGAGTCTCGGCAAGACGGTAGCAAATCTCCCTGGTAATGCCTAGTGACTTTACGTTCCAGGTTTTGATTTGTTCGTTTACCCATTGCCTTGGAGTCTTGGGCATCTCGAGCATACCATCGGAATACATCATGGAAAGTTCCAGGACGGAAGCATCGCTGTAGTAGAATTCATTCTCCTCATCAGACAAAACCTCACGGGCGCGGGAGCTCAAAAGAAGGGGTTGAGAGGTCAGCCAGACGAATACAAAGGTATCAAGCAGAATGCGCATCAGAAGTAAAGCACTTCGTCGCCAACGCTGCCTGCAAACTTCGATTTATCAAGGATCTTGAGGGATTTCGACGTAATGGTTCCGACCTCAGGACGGTTTTCGTTGGGAAGTTGCCTGCATGGCACGAGACGGGCAATGGGTTTCTTGCCCCTAGCCAATACGACGTGCTTTCCATCCTCTGCCTGTTGCAGTAATTTGGATAAGTGAGTCTTGGCATAATGGACGGTATGCATATGACTAAGTTAATACTTTTATTAGCTTAGTCAATATATTTAGTGCTCAAACCAAGGCCTAAGCCCTCATTGAATCGCTTGCTTCTAAATTTTTCACTTTTCTTCACAACTAGGCTTGCCATGGGATTTGCCTACACCCTAGCTTTTATGGTGATTCCCTTTCACCCAATTCCAATCCTATGAAAAAAATACCTTGCGCAACCACGCGGCGCAGCTTTCTTACAAAGTCGGCAACTGGTGCCACTGCCGCGACGATCCTTCCTCGCCACGTTCTCGGAGCGCCGCACGTGCCACCCTCTGAAAAATTCGGAACCGCTCTTATAGGTTGCGGAGGAAGAGGGCCCGGCACCTACTCCGGATTATGCAAGGGGCTGGAAGTTGAGCTTGTGGGAGCCTGCGACGTCGACCTCAACCGCGCCCAAAGGTTCTCCAATGCCAGGAGCAAAGGGAAGGCCGAGGTTTATCAGGACTTCCGCAAACTGCTTGAACGCAAGGACCTTGACTTGGTCGCCATTGCAACTCCACCCCACTGGCACGCAAGCATATCAATTGCCTGCGCAGAAGCCGGGATGGACGTTCTATGCGAAAAGCCCATGACGCGCTTCGTGGCCGAAGGACGGGCTGTGGTCAATGCCTTCAAGCGCTACGGACGGATTTTCCAAATCGGAACTTTCGGTCGCTTCGGCAGAAGCCGTGACAAGGGTTACGTCCTCAAGCACAAGATCATGTCCAGTGGTCTGCTCAAGGATTGTCAGGCCGTTCGAATGAAAAAAGGAGGGCTCAAGGTCAAGCAATGGAGTGGAACCCCCGGCATTCCGCCCCAGACCGTTCCTGATCAACTCGATTGGGACATGTACTGTGGCCCTTCCCCATGGAAACCCTACGAAAGCCGCCGCGTCACGGGAACCCATCGAGGCTACTGGGACTACGAGGGCGGTGGAATGTGCGACATGGGACAACATCACTACGACCCCGAACAATGGACCTATGCCAAGGACCATACCAGCCCGGTAGAGATCACCCCGTACGCACCGCCTTCCCATCCTGAGGTCACCGGCATGTGGGCGTGGGTCGAGCTCAAGTACGCCGACGGTTTCAAATTCGTCATGGAAAGCGGAGAATGGGGACCGGCCTACGACAGGCAGCCCGTCCGCGACGTATCGATGGACGATCTTTCCAAAGAGGACCAGGAAAAGATCAAGAGCATGCCTGACCCCGAGCCACTCCTTTCCTTTGGAGAGGCCGTCAAGCAGCGCAAGCAAGCCGGCGGACATCCCGAGGCCGCCCATCGGGCCGCCTGTATCCTCCATTTGGCCAACCTCGCCATCCGCCTCGGCCGAAAACTGAACTACGACCCGGACAAGGAAGTGTTCCTCAATGATGAGGAAGCCAACCGTTTTCTCAATCCTCCCATGAGCGCCCCCTGGCGAGTCTGAACCCCAACCATCTCTTCAACATGAATGCCAAGGAAATCATCCAAGCCTTCCCTCAACCGGAAGGCAAAATTCTCCGCAACATCGACAAGGACGCCTGCGAAAGAGCGGTCGAACAAATTCTTGCCGGGGGAAAGAAGACCCTCCGCGAACTGGTTGACCTCATCGTCGAGCCCGGCAGAGGCGTAGACGTGCAGGCCAGGCACGCCCTTCACTCCACGGCTATCCGCGTGGGCGGACCGGGTAAGACAAAAGCACGAAAGGCTTTTTCCACAAGCCTCGCCGAGACCCTCTCGGACGATCGCCCCAACGCGGTCAAGGGCTTCATCCTGCGCCAACTCCAGGTTTGCGCCGGCCCGGAGGAGGGTGGTAAAATCGCCCCCTTCCTGACCAACCCGGAAGATCACCTGTACGAATATGCGGCTCAGGCGCTCGAAGCCATGGGTCCGTCAACCGTTTCGCACTTCAGGAAGGCTTACCCCAAGGCAAGCGGGGCGCCTCGTTTGACCATTATTCAGGGACTTGGCGTGCACCGGGACGATGATTCCCGTGAAGTCTTCCGCAAGGCGGCCAAGGCCAAGGACCTCGAAACTCGCCTCGCCGGGCTATGGGGGCTGATGCGCATCGCCTCAGCGGAAGACGCCGACCTGCTGCTCGCCCAATCCGCCAAGGAGAAGGGATGGGGCAGAATCAAAGCCACGGCCTACTGCATGGAGCTGGCCGAGTCCCTTTCCAACAAGGGACGCAAAAAGGAAGCCCGCGCCATTTATGAGGAAATCCGAAAGACCCGCAAGGCCGACCAGGAGGACTACCTCCGGGAATCCGCCGACCGAGAACTCGCCCGCCTCAAGTAAGCTGTCCCGCCATGAAACTCGTCCCCTTCAAGCTTGCCATCCTGCCGTTCCTGCCACTCCTTGCCTTGTCCGTCCTTGGCGCTAAGGATAAAGGATTCGTCTCTCTCTTCAACGGCAAGGACCTCGATCAGTGGATTCTCCCTCAGGGCGATCATACCTGGAAGATCGTGGACGGGGTCGTCGACTACGAGGCAAAGGGAGGCAACCTGACGTCTAAAAAGCGATATGAGGATTACGTCCTCAAGCTGGATTGGAGGTTCAAGCGTACCGCGGGGCCTACCTACAACGCAAAGATCTTCGATAAGGAAGGAAACCAGAAGGTGGATGGCGAAGGCAAGCCAATGACCCGGGCCATCAAGAACGCGGACTCGGGTATCTTCACCCGGGGCTCGGGCAAGTCCCAGCTCAACCTCTGGTGCTGGCCGTGCGGATCGGGTCAACTCTGGGCGTTCCACAAGAACGAGGATCCCGCCATCCGGAAGGGAGCCCTCCCCTTGGTCAATGCGGACAAGCCGGTTGGTGAATGGAACGAGATGAAGGTGACCATGAAGGGCGAAGTCGTCTCAGTCGTCCTCAATGGGCAAAAGGTCATTGATCGCGCCAAGATGCCGGGGGTGGGCACAAGCGGTCCCATCGTACTCCAGCATCACGGCGGCTACAACGCCAAAAATAAGACCTGGAGTTCCGCCTCCGCCCTCATCCAGTTTCGCAACCTTTTCATCAAGGAACTTTAACCCATGCTCATCATGCGCCTAACGCTTATTCTATTTCTTTTTACAGGCCTGGCCCAGGCCAAACCGGAATACTGGAACCAGTTCCGCGGTCCCAACGGCGATGGAGACGCAGGGGGCGCCAAGCTCCCGACCGAGTTCTCGGAAAAGAAGAACCTGACCTGGAAGAGCCCCATGCCGGGCAAGGCCTGGTCCTCCCCGGTGGTGAGGGACGGCAGGGTCTGGGTCACCAATGCCAAGGAGGACGGCAAGGAAATGTGGGCCATCCAGCTTGACTGGGCCACCGGCGAAGAGCTACGCAAGGTTCTCGTATTCAAGAACGACGAACCTCAGTTCTGCCATCCCATGAACAGCTATGCTACACCCACTCCCGTGATCGAGGGAGGTCGGGTCTTCGTCCATTTCGGATCCCACGGAACAGCCGCTCTCGATGCCGCCACCGGCAAGAAAATTTGGGAGCGGCGGGATTTCAAGTGCGACCACTGGCGGGGAGCCGCGGCCTCCCCCATCCCGCATAACGATACCTTGATCGTCCATTTCGACGGTCATGACGTCCAGTACGTCGTCTGCCTCGACCAGGAGACGGGTAAGACCATATGGAAGAAGGACCGGGCTTTCGACTTCAAGACCGACAACGGAGACCGCAAGAAAGCCTACTGTACGCCAAGCGTAATCAGCCACGGCGGAAGACTGGAACTGATCAGCCCGGCGGCAGTTGCCACCGAGGCCCGTGATCCGAAGACCGGAAACTTGCTCTGGACGGCCCGCACCGGCGGCATGAACGCGTCCTCCCGTCCCATATACCGTCACGGGATGGTTTACGTGTTCAGCGGCATGGGATCGATGTCCGCCATCAAGCCCGGGGGCAAGGGCGACGTCGACGAGACCCACCTCGCCTGGAGCCGTCGCAAGGTGGTGCCCAAGAAATCTTCCCCGCTCCTCTTGGGCGACTACTTGTTCATGGTCTCGGACGAGGGCGTGGCGTCCTGCAACGACCCCAAGACCGGAAAAGTCCACTGGGCGGAAAGGATCGGCGTAAAAGGCGAATGCGCCTCCTCCCCGATTCATGCGGACGGCAGGATTTATTCCTTCTCCATCGGCGGGGACTGCGTGGTCTTCAAGCCTGACCCCACGGGCCTGAAGATCATCAGCCGCAACAAACTGGACGATGGATGCATGGCCTCCCCTGCGGTGGTGGGAGATTCCCTCCTCGTCCGCACCAAGCAAAACCTCTACCGATTCGACCGGCCCTGACTTCCCGCCCCCGAGTGGGAACTCAACCTTTCAAGCCCTATCCATCAATAATGAAAAAACACATCCTCATCCTTCTTGCCCTCATTCACGCCTGGTGCCTTTGCGCCAAGGAAACCTGGAAAGCCGAGCCCGATTGGCTGATTCTTCCTAAAGGCAAGGAGAAACTGGGCAACATGCACGGCGACATAGCGGTCAGCTCGACCGGCGACGTCTACGTCAGCGTGGGAGACCCCAAAGCGGGCCTTCAGGTTTATGGGGACGACGGCAAGTGGAAAAGAAACGTAAAGGGTGCCCCAAGCGACCTGCACGGCTTCGTCATCCGCAAGGAGAAAGGAGGCGAATTCATTTATTCCGCACGGGTCAACGGCAGCGAGGTGCTCAAGATGGACATGGCGGGAAAAACCGTTCTTTCCATTAAGGCCGACTCCATTCCAAACGAGTTCAAGCGGAAGGGAAGAAACGGGGAAGGATTCGTAAAACTGACCGGGGTCGACGTGGGGGAGAACGGGGATATTTTCGTAACCGACGGGTACGCCTCCGATCATATCCACCGTTTCGACAAGAGTGGGAAATACCTCAACTCCTTCGGGGGCAAGAACGCCCCCTACGGCTTCAGGACTCTTCATAAACTGGTTATCGACCATCGTTTCTCGCCCGCCCGCATCCTCGGCATGGACCGAGCCAACAACCGGGTCATTCACCTCGGCCTGGACGGAAAGTTCATAGGCGTGGTGGAGGAAGGCCTGCGTTTGCCCGCCTGCGTCCATATCCACGGGGACTGGGCGGTGATCGGAGAACTGCGTGGGCGCGTTACCATTCTGGACGAGAAAGGTGAAACCTACGCTCAGCTGGGAACCAATGAGACCAAGGGCGAGATCGGTACCAACCGCACGCCTCCCGGCAAGTGGCGGCCCGGAATCGTAACCGCCCCGCACGGGATTACCTGCAACGCCAACGGGGACGTCTTCGTCGCCGAGTGGAACGTGGTCGGACGGGTGCACCGCTTCAACCGGGTCGCCTCTTCGAAAAAGGACGCCTTTTTCGACGGCAAGACGCTGCAGGGCTGGAAGGTTCCCAAGGGGAACGACGAAGCCAAATGGTACCAGGTAGTCGACGGTGTTCTGCAGATCCGCAGCGGTCCGAGGAAGAAGGGTTCCGTTCTCTGGACGGAAAATAAATTCCGAGACTTTGAGATGGAGCTCGAGTTCCGCTTCGGTGAGGGGACGGTGGACTCCGGAGTTCACCTGCGCACCCAGGACCAGATCCAGATCGGCATTTCAGGTTCCCTCAAGCGGGACATGACCTGCTCGCCCTACATTCCTGGCAAAGGATACCCGGTGGAGGCCAAGGACGTGGCCAAACTCCTCAAGGCCAAGGACTGGAACAAAATGAAAATCCGGGCCGTAGGACCCAAATACACCGTCTGGCTTCAAGGCAAGGAAGTCATGAACTACGAGTCTTCCTCGGCAAAGCCCGAGGGGCCCATCGGCATCCAGCTCCACGGCAACCGGAACATGGGCATCGATTATCGGAACCTATCCCTGAAGGAGCTTTGATCCGATGAGGTTCCCGATCTTTCTATTGCTTGCCCCTCTCGCCTTCCTTGCCGCAGAGGAGAAAACCCGGCCTAACTTCGTCATCTTCCTGACCGACGACCTGGGCTGGGGTGACCTCGCCTGCTACGGGCACCCCGTCATCAAGACCCCCAACCTCGACCGCTTCGCCAAACAGGGGACCAAGTTTACTCAGTGCTACTCGGCCTGCGCCGTATGTTCCCCTTCCCGCTCCGCCATCCTGACCGGGCGCACCCCTTATCGAAACGGGGTCTGGAGATGGATTCCCGGCGGGCACCGGGTCCACCTGCGGGAATCCGAGGTCACCTTGGCCGAGTTGCTCAAGGAGGAGGGCTACGCAACCTGTCACGTCGGCAAATGGCACCTCAACGGCAAATTCAACAGCAAGGATCAACCTCAGCCCGACGACCATGGCTTCGACCATTGGCTGGCCACTCAGAACAATGCCGCCCCCAGTCACAAGAACCCGAAGAATTTCGTCCTCAACGGCAAGGAACTGGGAGAGCTCGAAGGATACTCCGCCCCCTTGGTCGTGGAGGAGGGAATCCGTTGGCTGAAGAAAATCCGAGACCCGAAGAAGCCTTTCTTCCTTAACGTCTGGACCCATGAGCCTCATTTGCCGATCGAGTCCGATCCGAAGTTCATGGACCTTTACAAGGAGTTCGACGATGAGGGCATTCGCCAGCACCACGGCAACGTCACCCAGATCGACCACGCCTTCGGCAACCTCATGAAGGCCCTGGACGAGATGGGCCTGGCGGAGAACACCTTCGTCTTCTTCACCTCCGACAACGGACCGGAGGGGAATGGGCTCAAGGGACGGACCCGCGGATCCACCGGAGGCTTGCGCGAACGCAAGCGCTCTTCCCACGAGGGCGGTATCCGCGTCCCCGGCATCGCCCGTTGGCCGGGCAAGGTCCCGGCCAACGTCGAGAACCGGACCCCCATCATCGGATCGGACCTGTTCTCCACCATCCTCGGCGTTCTGGACGTTCCTCCGCCCGGCGACCGAACCATCGACGGGACCGACTTCATGCCGCTTTTCTCGGGCAAGAAGATCGAGAGGGAAATCCCCCTTTACTGGCGCAACCACCTGGCCCGCGGGCAGATTCGCGTCGCCCTGCGGGACGGGGATTGGAAAATCCTCGGCAACGAGGGACTGACCGACTTCCAGTTATTCAAGATCGAGGAGGACTGGAAGGAGCAAAACGAGCTTTCGGGAAAGCATCCCGACAAGCTCGAGGCCCTCAAGAAAAAGCTCATCGGCGTCCACCGGCAGGTCGAGAAGGAAGGACCAAGGGACTGGTGGGTGAGCGAACCACCCCGCAAGCCGAGAAACAAGAAGCCCAAGAAGAAGACAAAGTAGGCGGCTATGACGCCGTTCGGGCTTGCTCATCAAGCCTAATGCTCAAAACTTGCCTGACATGCCTCGTCTGACTGCCGTCAACCGACTTCTCCGGGAACTCGTAGCCCGGCCAAGCATCAACCCGACCTTCCTTCCCGGCCAACCCGAACTCACGGGGGAGGAGCGGGTTGCGGAGTTCCTCGCCGAGACGGCACGCTCGGCCGGGATCGAGGTTCGCCGGCAGGCGGTCCTCCCGGGCCGCAAGAACCTGATCGCTCGGATATCCCCCTCCGGAAAGGTGAGGGAAAGGATCATGCTGACCCCCCACATGGACGTCGTGCCGGCTCCCGGGAGCGCCTTTCGTCCTAAGATCCGAAACGGAAGGATGTACGGGCGGGGAACATGCGACACCAAGGGATCGGTCTCCGCTTTCTTCTCGGCCTTCCTCGACTTGGCCCGCAAGGGTCCCCTTCCCCGGGAGACTGAAATTCTCTTCGTAGGGCTGGTGGACGAGGAGTTCGGACAGGCGGGATCACGGCGACTTGCCGAGAAAGGCCCCGTTGGCGACCTCGCAGTTGCCGGGGAACCAACCGGACTGAAGGTCGTCAGTTCCCACAAGGGAAACCTCTGGCTAAGGCTCAAGACTCAGGGAAAGTCGGCCCATGGGTCCACCCCTCAGCATGGCCGAAACGCCATCGCCGCCATGGGACCCGTTCTCGATTTCCTGTTCGATGAGTATCCCAAGATCCTGGCGCGGAAATCCCATCCCCTCCTCGGTTCGCCCACCCTGAGCGTCGGAAAAATAATTGGAGGGACCCAACCCAACGTCGTGCCGGACGAATGCACGATCGACCTCGACCGCCGCACCATTCCCGGCGAAAGCGAAGCCTCGGTAAAAAAAGAGATGGTCAAGGCCCTCAAGGCAAAGGGCATCGCCTCCCCTTCCTTTTGCCTCAGTCGCTCCGTACCCTGCCTCCCCCTGGACACCGACCCCGACCTTCCTCTCGTCCGGTCTTTCCTGCGAGCCGCGGGCAAACGAAAGCCAACCGGCGTACCCTATTTCACCGATGCCTCACCCATTGCGACGGGCGGCACGCCTGCCCTGGTCTTTGGGCCAGGGAACATCGCTCAGGCTCATTCCGACGACGAGTGGGTCGAACTCGAACAGGTCGAACGGGCCCACGCAATCGTCTCCCGTTTTCTCGGTTCCCTGTCCTGAAAGGAAGCCTGCCCGACCGGCGATTTCCTTTCCATGGCCGACTTCTTGCGCTTGCCAATTACCTCCCGATCTTTTCGACTCTTTTCCTCAACCACCCAAACCACCACAACCAGAAGCCATGAAACCAAACCTCTTCTCCATCCTGCCCTTCCTGTCCGTGTTTTTCCTGTTTTCCCTCCAAGGCAAGGAAACCGGCAAATGGGAGAGCCTCTTCAACGGCAAGGACCTCTCCCAATTCAAGGGCTACAAGAAGGACAAGCCGGGAAACGCCTGGGTAGCGGAGGACGGAGCCGTCAAGTTGATCAAGGCGAAGGGAAAGTCGGGTGGAGACCTCATGACCCGTGGAAAATACAAGTTCTTTGAACTGCAACTGGAATGGAAGCTCCCCAAGCCAGGCAACAGCGGCATCATCTATCGGGTGGCGGAAATCGACGGTCCATCCTACAAGACGGGTCCCGAGATGCAGATCTTCCACACCATGAAGGCGGGAGGGAAAACCGATACCGGATCCTGCTACGCCCTCTATGCCCCCAAGGTCGCAAACCTTAAGCCAATCGGGGAATGGAATTCCGTACGCCTGCTCATCAAGCCCGGAAACAAGGTCGAGCACCATATGAACGGGGAGCTCCTTTGCTCCTACCAGATCGGGAGCAAGGACTGGAACGACCGGGTCTCCAAGAGTAAGTTCAAGAACTGGAGCCAGTTTGGAAAGATCGACGAGGGACATGTTTGTTTCCAGGATCACGGTAACGAGGTCTGGTTCAGAAACCTCCGCATCCGCAGCCTTTAACCAGAGACCTCCTAGTCCGAAGTGAAAGCTTTACTGATTCTTCCGTGCCTCTCCTTCGCAACGGCCGCCTGGGCCGCGCAGGAGTGGAGTTCCTTCCGTGGTCCCACTGGCATGGGGACGGCCGAGGACAAAGCCCCCTTGCGCTGGAACGCCGGCTCCATAAAGTGGAAGAGCGAGCTAAACGGGCAAGGGCAATCCTCCGTCGTTCAATCCGGCAACAAGCTTTTTCTTACCTCCGCCCTCGAGGAAGGCAACGTCAGGTTTCTGCACTGCCTGGACAAGGGAAACGGAGACCTTCTCTGGAAAAGGGAAATCAAGAACCCGAGGGAGGAAGCCGTCCACAAGATGAATACCTGGGCCACGCCTACGCCCGCTACCGATGGCAACCGGGTGGTGGCTTTCTTCGGGCCGGGCGGGCTCCATTGCTTCGATTTGGAAGGCAAGAAACTCTGGCAACTCGACTTGGGCGACTTCCCCGGCAACTGGGGCGTAGCCGCCTCTCCCGTCATCGTGGGAGACCTGGTTCTTCAGAACTGCGACTCCATGGGTCCCTCGCGCCTGATTGCGGTCGACCTCGAGTCGGGCAACCTGGCCTGGGAATCCAAGAGGGAAGTCAAGCCCCGGGGAGGATGGAGCACCCCCATCGTCATAACGGTGGAAGGAAAAAGGCAGATCGTGCTCAACGGTGAGTTCGGTGCCCGCGGGTATTCCCTGGAACGCGGCAAGGAGCTCTGGTTCTGCAAGAGTTTCAACGGCAGGGGATCCCCCGTGCCTTTCTTCGACGGAAAATTGGTCTACGTGGTCAACGGAAAACCTGGAGACCTCTATGCAGTGGACCCGACCGGTCGCGGAGACCTGACCAAGAGCCACATGAGGTGGCATGCCAAGCGAAACGGCGGTCGCGACCTGCCCTCACCCGCCTCCCTGAACGGTCTGGTATTCGTGACCAGCATGAGCGGCATCATCACCTGCTATGACGCCAAGGACGGCAAGACTCTGTGGGTAGACCGGCTCAAGGGCGCTTTCTCGGGTTCCCCTCTCATCGCCAACGGCCATTACTACATCCAGAGCGAGGAAGGGCGCACCTTCGTGGTCAAGCCCAACCGGGCAAAGCTGCAGGTGGTTGGCGAAAATACGCTTTCGCCCGGTGACGAGGAAATATTCCGGGCCACCCTCTCGCCGATCGACGGGATGATCTTCACCAGGTCCCAGTCGGTTCTCTATTGCATCGCGGACTGATCCGCCGGACTCCCTAAAACACATTACCCAAACTACATTGAAAGGACCTTTCATGAAGACCGATTCCTTCTCGCTCTCTCGCCGACAGTTCATCGGAGACTCGGGTAAAATCGTTACCGGCGGAGCCCTTGCCGGAGTCGCGCTCCCGGTGGTCCATGGCAAAAGCGACGACGTCACCAAGGTCGCCCTGGTCGGATGCGGCGGTCGCGGAACGGGAGCCGCCAGCAATGCCCTTTCCGTCTCACTTGCCAACGGACCAACCAAGCTCGTGGCTATGGCCGACGTCGTGAAAAGCAAGCTCGACCGCAGCTACAACGGGCTGGCCGGCAAGCACAAGGAACAGGTCGACGTGCCCGTCGAGCGCAGGCACCTTGGGTTTGACGGCTACCGCAAGGCCATGGACGCCCTCGATCCCGGAGACGTCGTGATCTTCACAACGCCCTGCGCCTTCCGCTGGGTCCACTTCGAGTACGCCGTGCGGAAAAGCCTCAACGTCTTCATGGAGAAACCCGTTACGCCGGACGGTTTTTCCTCCCGCAAGATGCTCGAGCTAAACGAAAAGGCGAAGAAGAAGAACCTCAAGGTCGGGATCGGCCTGATGTGCCGGCACAGCCAGGCCAGGAGGGAACTTTATTCCCGTATCAAGGACGGTGAAATCGGGGAGATCCTCAACCTGCGGGCCTACCGCATGCAAGGCCCCGTGGCCTCCTGCTTCACCGGCAAGAACACAAGCGACGACAGCGAACTGGTTCACCAGATCAAGAACTTCCACAGCT
This sequence comes from Opitutia bacterium UBA7876, assembly GCA_002500665.1. Classification (GTDB taxonomy): domain Bacteria; phylum Verrucomicrobiota; class Verrucomicrobiia; order Opitutales; family Seribacteraceae; genus Seribacter. The sequence continues at coordinate 13,577 of DLRY01000050.1, read as the reverse complement.
TCCTCTGGTTGAGCGGCGGATCCTTCAGCGACTTCTTCATCCACAACATAGACGAATGCTGCTGGATGAAGGACGCCTGGCCGGTCAAGGCCCAGGCTCAGGGAGGCAGGCACTACCGCGGAGACAAGATCGACCAGAACTTCGACAACTACACCGTGGAATACACCTTCCCCGACGAGACCAAGATGTACTTTCACGGCAGAAACATGGCCGGGTGTCACCAAGAGTTTTCCAGCAACGCTCACGGAACCAAGGGCTACGCTCTGATCTCAGGGCCCGGCGGCCATCGGTCCCAAGCCCGCATCCACAAGGGCCAGGGCCCCGACAGCGACCTTGCTTGGATGTTCGGCCAGCGCGGCGGCGGACGTCCCCTGCGGGAGTCGAGTCCCTACCAGGACGAATGGGAACACCTCATGGAGGCGATCCGTAACGACAAGCCCTTCAACGAGCTCGAGCGGGGAGTGCAAGCCAGCGTCGTCACTTCCATGGGAAGAATGGCCGCCCACACCGGGGTCGAGGTTACCTATGACGATATGCTCAACTGCGATCACCAGTTCGCCCCCGGGGTCGAAAACCTGACCTTGGAATCCGAATCCCCGCTAACGTCCAAGACCGACGGCACCTACCCCATCCCCGAACCCGGCAAGAAAAAAAACCGCGAGTACTAGGCCCTCTGAAGACCAAGACTCTCTTTGCTCACATGAGTTCAATTGCTCTGGTGAATAACTTTTAGAGACCTTTTTTCAAATCATAAGTCACTACGAATTAGTTACTTATTTCCCTCCAAAGGGATTGTTTCGCTATATTTTTCGGAAACTCTGTTGACGAGCCTTCTAGCATCCCCCTAACTCTAGGAATACCAAGGAAGTTTTGGGGTAGGCTTTCTTGGCTTTAGGCCCGTTCTCGGCTACCGAGGACGGGCCGTTTTTTTTTAGGGAGAGCTTTTTGGGTTTGTATTGCCCGCTCAATTGGGGAATGAAAATTGGTCTGGATTTCGCCTCACCCAAACGAAGCGGCCTTCCGATCCAATCAATCAACACTCATGTCCTGCCAGTCGATCGTCCTGCTAATTATCCTTTCATGCCTTGCCTCGGCACTTTTCGGGGCAACCGAATTGCCGTCCGTCTTCGGGAATCATATGGTTCTGCAGAGAGACAAGCCCATTCCGGTCTGGGGATGGTCGGAAGAAGGCCTTAAAGTCAAGGTCACCCTTGGAGGCAAGAGCGCCACGGCAACAGCGGGCAAAGACGGTCGCTGGGAAGTTCGCCTGCCCGCGATGAAGGCAAGCGGCGAAGGTCGGGAACTCATCGTCGAAGGATCCGAGAAGATCGTCTTCAAGGACGTTCTCGTGGGAGAGGTCTGGGTATGCTCCGGCCAATCCAACATGGAATGGTCCGTAAACGGCGCCCTCAATCCGAATGAGGAGAAGCAAGCTGCTGATTATCCTAAAATCCGCCACATCAAGGTACCCAAGATACCATCCGATTCCCATGAGCGAGACTTCAATGCCCGCTGGCAGGTGTGTTCTCCGTCGACCGCGGGCGGCTTCACAGCGGTGGGGTATTATTTCGCCCGGGCCCTTCTGGAAAAACTCAACGTCCCCGTCGGTTTGGTAAACTCATCATGGGGCGGTACGCGGATCGAGCCATGGATGCCCCTTGAAGGATACCGCATGATCGGAAAGCAAGGCTTTGCCCGGGATACCATTAAGCGGATCGAGGCGGTAGACCCTTCGACCGAGGAAGGAAAGGCCCGTCATCTCGCGGGAATCGAGGTCATGAGGGACTGGATCAAGAAAGCCGAGCATGCTGTTGATTCAGGAAAGTTCCCCCCCCCTCGACCCGCCTCCGCTCAAGTAGGGATCGGCCAGAGCCATCAGGATCCGACGCGTCTGTACCGCGGAATGATTCACCCGCTCGTCCCCTATGCCATTCGCGGCGCCATCTGGTACCAGGGGGAATCCAACGGAAACGAAGGCGAAACCTACTACCACAAGATGCACGGCTTGGTCAAAGGCTGGCGGAAGGTATGGAATCAGGGAGACTTCCCCTTCTATTGGGTCCAGTTGGCCAACTTCACCAACGACAGGAAGACCCCTCAGGGAGGGGACGGATACGCCAGGATCCGCGAGGCCGAAAGAAGAGCCCTTGATATCCCCAATTCAGGAATGGCCGTCATTATCGACATTGGCGAAACAAGCGACATCCACCCCAAGAACAAACAGGACGTCGGCAAGCGCCTAGCCCAATGGGCCCTTGCAGAGACCTATGAGTTCGACGTGGTGGCGAGCGGCCCCCTTTACGAGACCATGAAAATCGAAGGCGGGAAAGCCCGCATCCTCTTCAAAAACGTCGGCAAGGGTCTGATCATCGGACGCAAGCAAGGACTCGAAGACACTGAGGAATTAGTCATCGACGCCAAGCTCGAACGCTTTGCCATTGCTGGCAAGGACAAGACCTGGGTGTGGGCCGAGGCCGTGATTGATGGGGATACCGTCTTGGTCTCTCATCCCGACGTACCGGTTCCCGTTGCGGTTCGTTACGCCTACTCTGCCAATCCTCTGGGAGCCAATCTGTACAACCGCGAGGGCTTTCCGGCATCACCCTTTCGCACCGACGACTGGTGATCTCCCAAAGCTCCCAAAATCAAATCATGAAGAAACGAATTGGGTTCAAGTTACTCTGTATCCTATCGCTCCTGCCCACCGCTCAGGTCGGCTTGGCTCAACAAGCAAACAAGGGTAAGCTCGTCTGGGCCGATGAGTTCAATGGAAATTCTCTCGACTACTCGAAATGGGGGGTCGAAGAGAATGCCTTGGGCGGAGGCAACAACGAATTGCAAGCCTACCGCTGGAATAAGAAGAACCTACGAGTGGAAGCGGGCAACCTCGTCATCGAGGCCCACAAGGACAACCCCAACCTAGCCGGCGCCATCAAGCCCTATTCGTCCGGGCGCATCCGCAGTAAACTGCGGGGCGACTGGACCTATTGCCGGGTGGACGCGCGAGCCAAGTTGCCCCTTGGTCGGGGAATTTGGCCAGCTATCTGGATGTTGCCCACGGACGAGAAATACGGTACTTGGGCATCGAGCGGGGAGATTGACGTCATGGAATTGCTCGGCCACGAACCGTCCACCTACCACGGAACCCTGCACTACGGTGGGGCATGGCCCAAAAACAAACATACGGGCAAATCATACACCTTGCCCTCCGGAACCTTCGCGGACGACTTTCACGTATTCTCGATCATCTGGGAAAAAGGGAAAATCACATGGCTCATCGATGGCAAGCCCTGGCAGACCCAGCAGAAGTGGTTCTCGGAAAAAGGTCCCTTTCCCGCCCCCTTCGACCAACGCTTCCACCTGGTGCTCAACTTGGCCGTGGGCGGAAACTGGCCCGGTAACCCCGACGCCAAGACCGAGTTTCCCGCCAAGATGCTGGTGGACTACGTGAGGGTTTACCAACCCGCCGGGAAATGAACATCTAGGTAACCCTCGGGTTTGCCTTTGGTGTAATAGGATTGCCCGGGGCAAGCATGCCTCTAAAAAGTTAACCATGCGCATGACCCTCACATCGGCGGCAATCTTGTCCGCCCTCGCTTTTCCGCCCTTGATCGAGGCGGCTCCGACCGCACCCGTGCGCCAGGGACCGAAAGCCATCGACCCCGCCGTGAATGGTATCGGCCGATGGGTCCCGGACGTCGAATTCATAAGCGTGAAAGGCAAAAGGGGACGGCTTTCCGACTTCAAGTCCGGCAAGGCCTTGGTGGTGGCATTCACGGGTGCTTCGTGCCCGGTCAGCAAGCGGTTTGCTCCCACCCTCGCGGGACTTGAGAAAGCCTATGCCAAACAAGGCGTCTCCTTCCTCTTCGTCGACCCGATTGCGGTCAAGGGAGCCCGCGAGGATCTGGCGAAAATGGCCCGGAAGGTTGGATTCGTCGGGCCCTCTGTGGTCGACGAAGAGGAATCGCTGGCCCTTGGTCTCGGGGCCAGGACCACGACCGACGTTTTCGTACTGGACGCAGCCCGTACCATCCTTTACCGAGGCCCGGTGGACGACCAATATGGAATCGGCTACCAACTGGAGAAACCGCGACGTCATTACCTTCGGGAAGCCCTCGACGCCCACTTGGCGGGCAAGGCCATCGCCAACCCCGCCTTCTGGGCGCCCGGATGCGAATTGGCTTCCGCATCCACGAAACCTGTCAGACTTGTCCCTACTTACCACAACCGCATCTCCCGAATCCTCCGAAACAACTGCGTGGAATGCCACCGGGAGGGTGGCGTCGGCCCCTTTCCTCTCGAGCACTATGACGAGGCCGAGGAAAACGCCGGCATGATCAGGAAGGTCGTCTCGGAGGGCCTCATGCCGCCCTGGTTCGCATCCGCCCCTCCCAAGGGACATTCCTCGCCTTGGGCCAACGACCGCTCGCTCCCAGCTCGCGACCGGGCCGACCTGCTTGCCTGGATCCGGAACGGCAAGCCCGAAGGGGACCCCGCCGAAGGACCCTTGCCAATGGCGAGAAAAAGCGATTGGGACATCGGGAAACCCGACGCCGTTATCCCTCTTCCGAAAGAGGTCGAAGTCAAGGCCACCGGACGGATGCCTTACGTAAACCTGCGGGTTAAAACCAACTTTGCCGAGGACCGATGGGTCCAGGCGACGGAAGTCCGGCCGACCGCCCCGCAGGTGGTTCACCACGTTCTGGTCTTCGTTTCGGGTGGAGATGGACTCAAAAGGGAAGATATCGGAGCATTGGCCGCCTACGTCCCGGGCAATACCTTCGTCGAGTTCCCGCAGGGAGTGGCGAAGAAGCTCCCTGCAGGGGCCACCTTGCATTTCCAGATGCACTACACACCCAACGGCAAGGCCACCACCGACCGCACCCGCATCGGCCTTCGCTTCGCCAGTGAAAAACCCAAGAAGGTCGTACGTACTTTTCCCGTAGCCAACCGTCGCATCGACATCCCTCCGCACGACGATCATCATGTCGAGAAAGCCTTCCGCTCCATTCCGCGGGCAACCGTGGTGCGGGCCTTCATGCCCCACATGCACCTGCGGGGGAAGGCCATCAAATACGAGCTTGTTTCACAGGACGGACGGAGGGAGACCCTGCTCGACGTTCCCCGCTACGACTTCAACTGGCAACTGCGCTATGAGCTCAAGGAACCCCGGACCCTTCCCGAGGGGAGCCGGATCGAGGTTACGGGCGTCTTCGACAACAGCAAGGGCAACCCCGCCAACCCCAACCCGGACGCCAGGGTGCGATGGGGCGACCAATCGGAGGAGGAGATGCTCATCGGTTACGTCGAGTGCGAACTCGAGCCCTCGGGATCCGTCCCGAGGCCGACTGGGAAAGACCTCTTCACTCAACTCGACCGCAACAAGGATGGCGTCCTCTCCAAAGACGAGTTTTCCCGGCCCGCACTCTTCCCTCTGTTTGACTCCGACGGCAATGGTCGGGTCACGAGAAGGGAAGGCACCGAGGGCATGGCAAAGCTCAAGCAACGTGAGAAAGAGCTCCGCAGGGGCCAGGAATCTCTTCGGGGCTTGCTCGACCGGTTGCGCTAGATCCTGTCGTCAAGCTCGGCCAATCGTTCCACGATGCGCGCCATGGCAAGGGGCGGAATCGACTCGCCGACTACCTCGCGGACCAATTTTTTCGAGAACGCATCCCCTTTCTTAGTTCTCCCGTATTCAATCCCTTCGAACGAGTAGGCCTTCTTCCATCTAGGGTGCTCTAGTGTCGAGAGGAGAATAATCTCGCGAATGGAAAGAACCCGGTTCTGATCGGGATGCCCCTTCAAGTCGCTGGAAATCACGCCACTGTTCATGGTCAGCGTTCCACCGGGTGTGTCCCACTTCATCCGGCGGTATGAGGATCGGAATCCACGGACCAGACGGGTTCCGTTCGCCTTGGAAACTTGGGGGCGCGGCAGAGGCGAGCCACAGGAGCATGATGTACGCGACCTGTCCCGGGAAACTTTTCGGCAAACCGGACAGCGGTCGTTGTCGAAGGCGGTTTGTCCCTCCGGGGTATGCTCCATCCAGAAGTATTGCCTATCGTTCCACTTAGGCACGCAATGGTAGGGATCGGTGGGATCGACCGGTAGATCGCGTGAATCGAGGGACGGAAGGTGACCGATGGCCTCCCGAAGAGTAACGTAAGGGGGTTGCCCGTCCCCTCCGTGGGTGGACGAAGGATGGAACGGGCTGGGACACTTGGAAAAGAGCTCCGGAACGGGCGGGTGCTTGCCCGTAAGCCCACCGACCCGGCAGCCGACGGTAATGAGTCGCTCCCGGTGATGGGGAACTCCGTAGGCCCGGAAGTCGAGGATGTTGGCACGGATCGAATAGCCGAGGGGATGAAGGCGCCGTGCCAGGCAGTCGAGGATGTTTTCGGGCTGGTCCCTCTCGTTTCGGATGATCGTGTTCTCCATCCTCCGGACGTTCTCGAGGACGAACCAGTCGGGCTGCAGTTGCTCGAGGACGTTGATGCCCGGAAGTATAAGGCGGTTTCGTTCGTCCTCCCGTGGCCTCTTACCCGAGCGGATGGAAGCGGAGATTCGCCCCGCCCCGTTGGAGGACATTCCCTGGCAAGGAGGAGACAGGGTAAGCAGCCAGGGCCTGCGCCCCTTGAGTTTGCTCCGGAAATAATCGACGTAGTCCTGTTGGAGCGTCCAGACGTCCCCCTCGAAAACCTTGGTCTCGGGAAAGTTTCCCCGGATAAGGGCTGCCCTTGAGGGCACCAATTCACAGGCCGCTATAACGGGGATCCCGACTCCCCACTCGATGCCGACGTCTCCTACCCCGCCGCCCGAGAAAAGAGACCCCGAGACAAGGGTGGTTTCCTTGTCGAGGCTACGGGCTTTCAAGTGAAGATCCTGTTTTTCCTGTCATCGGACGTTGATCCCCTTCGCTACCGAAGGAGCGCAAAACCGTCAAGGTTCCTTCATCTTCCGATTGCAGAGACCCCTTTTTGCGTGGACGTTTCGGGGTGATCTCGCATTTCATTGTAGTTCAAACATGAAATTACTTACGATCCCCACCCTCTTGCTGGCGTTGCTCGGCAAGGCCTACGCTCACGACCCTGCCACCGACATGGCCACGGCGGCCCAGCGCTTCCTCAAGTCGCTCGACGAAAAGGCCGGCAAGGAGGCCCATTTCGCATGGGAGGACAAGGAACGCGAACGATGGCATTTCGTCCCGGGCAACTTCATCAAACCCAACGGCAAGCGCCTCGGCTTGACCCTCAAGGACATGAAGCCCGCCCAACGCACCCTCGCCCATGCCCTACTCGCCTCGGCCCTGAGCCATCGCGGTCACCTCGAGGCCTCGACCGTCATGTTGCTCGAGCAGATTCTCTTTGAGATCGAGGGGCGCGACATCCGCGACCCCTACCTCTATCACGTCTCCATCTTCGGGAAACCGGATGCCTCCGGCACATGGGGATGGCGCTTCGAGGGGCATCATCTTTCCCTCAATTTCACCTTGGTGAATGGACGTATTTTCTCCATCACCCCCAGCTTCTGGGGCTCCAACCCGGCAGAGGTCAAGGAAGGCCCCTACAAGGGCCTCAGGGTGCTGGCTGACGAGGAGGACAAGGCCCGCAAGTTCGTCCGGTCCCTTGCCCCGCCCCAGAGGAAAATGGCCATTCTCTCGGAAAAGGCCCCACGCGACATCCTTACCGGCCAGGACAGTGTGATCGACCGCAAGACCTTCTTCCCCCCCAAGGGCTTGCCCATCACCAAGATGAACGCCCGCCAAAAGGGCTGGCTCGCTGAAATCGTGGAAACCTATGCGGCCAAGCACCGCCCCGAAGTCATTGAGCAGGTCACGTCCCGTAACCCCCTCCTCGACCCTGAGCAGACCTATTTCGTGTGGATGGGCTCACAACGGGCGGGCGATGGCCATTACTATCGTATCCAAACCCCGAAGTTTCTTTTCGAGTACGACTCCACCCAAAACGAGGCCAACCACGTCCATGCGGTCTGGCGTGACTTCGACGGCGATTTCGGACGCGACCTTCTGGGGGAGCACCTGGCCAAGGACCACGCCGCGGGAAAAGGCTGGGTCAGCATGTTCGACGGCAAGACCCTGAAGGGATGGAAGGCCAACGAAAACGAGGTTTCCTTCACGGTCAAGAACGGTTGCATCGTGGCCAACGCCCCCGGTCGGTGCCACCTTTTCTACGAAACCAAGAAAACCTTTAGGAATTTCGAGTTCAAGGCTCAGGTCATGACCCTGCCCCACGCCAACGCCGGAATCTATTTTCATACGCGCTTTCAGGACGAGGGCTGGCCAAAAGCCGGCTTCGAGTGCCAGATCAACAACACCTATCACGACCCCAAGAAGACCGCCAGTATCTATGGGGTCAAGGACACCCTGGAAGCTCCCGCAAAGGACGACGAGTGGTTCGATGTTTACATCAAGGTGGACGGCAAGAAGGTCGTGACCAAGGTCAACGGGAAAACCGTCGTCGAGTGGACCCAACCCGAGGACTGGAAAGCCGGGTCCTCCTTCGAGAGAATCCTCGGCGAGGGAACGTTCGCCCTCCAGGGCCACGACCCGGGCAGCACGGTCCTCTTCCGTAACCTTTTCGTCAAGAGGCTCCCCTGATCGAAAGGATGACCACCATGAAGCCGATCGCTCTATTTCTTCTTATTCTTCCCGCCCTCCTCTCGGGAGCCGAGTCATGGCCCCAGTGGAGGGGACCCGAGGCCAACGGCCATGCAGGCAAGGCGGGTTACCCCTCCGAATGGAATAAGGGCAAGAACGTTGCCTGGAAGTCCGTCCTGCCGGGACGCGGGCACTCCTCCCCCGTGCACGACGGCGATACGATCTGGGTAACGACGGCCATCGAGACTCCGGCCTCGGAGGCCGAGAAAAAGGAAAGGCTCAAGGCCAACAAGGGCCTGCCCACCGTAACCGTCCTCTCCAAGGTGAGCCTGCGTGCCCTTAGGATCGACCCAAAGTCGGGCAAGGTCCTCAAGAACGTCGAGATCTTCGGGAAAAAGCAGCCCCAGTGGGTACACAAACTTAACAGCTACGCCTCTCCCACCCCCGTCATCGAGGATGGAAAAGTCTATTTTCACTTTGGAGCCTACGGTAATGCCTGCATCGATGCGAAGACCGGGAAGATTCTCTGGAAAAACGACGACAAGGCCCTCTGGGTGATGCATGAGAACGGCCCGGGCAGCTCCCCCCTGGTCTGGGACGATCTCATGATTTTCCATCTCGACGGGAGCGATAAGCAGCATGTCGTCGCCCTCTACAAGGACAGCGGAAAGATTGCTTGGAAGACCAAGCGGTCGGGTGAGCTCAGGGAAAACCCCCAGCTCCAGAAATCCTACTCCACACCCATCGTCGAGACCTTCAACGGGAAGCCCGTCCTCATATCCTGCGGGGCCGACTGGGTCTACGGATACGACCCGAGAAACGGAAAGGAACTATGGAAGATCAAGTACGGACACCTTGGCTTTTCCAACGTAGCCCGTCCCATCACCGGTCACGGAATGATCTACCTCTCGACCTGTTTCATGAAGGCGGAAATCCTAGCCTTTCGCTACGAGGGGCTGAAAACGCCCGTGCTGGCCTGGAGGCTCGACAGAGGTCCGAAGATGCCCTCTCCCATTCTCGTCGGGGATGAACTCTACGTGGTCAACGACGGGGGCATCCTGACCTGCGTTGACGCCCTGAACGGAGACCTCCACTGGCGCGAGCGCCTGGACGGTGAGTTCAGCTCCTCCCCCACCTATGCCGGCGGGCTTCTCTACTTTTCCGACCGCAACGGCGTGACAACTGTCATCAAACCGGGAAAAAGCCTCAAGGTAGTCGGCAAAAACGAGCTGGACGGCACGGCCCATATGGCCAGCTTCGCCGCCCTTGGAAAATCCTTCCTGGTTCGGACCGAGGAAGCCCTCTATCGGCTCGGTTCCCTTTGATCCATGGGCAGCCAAGAATTTCCTCAATTCCATGTCTTTGGAAAAAAGGAGCGGTGAAAAACATTTTGACCCAATCCCTCCAACGGAATCAGCATTATAAGATATGCTGAGCCTATTGGAAAAACACTCGGGTAAATTTTGCGATGGCTTGTCCCGCAGGTCCTTTCTCACCATTGGTTCGCTCGGTATAGCCGGGGCCACCCTCTTTCACCAGATGGGAATTTCACCGACCTACGACCGCGCCTTCGACCTGCAGGGGCGCCCCCAGTATCCGGTCGACCCGGAAGCAAAGCCTCTCCCTGAACTTATCTAGGGGCTTTTCTAAGGTTCGAGAAAACGTTCCCCGTCGGCTTGGCCGGCAAGGTGGACTGCCAATTCCTAATCTTGGCAAGCAGGTCCTTCACGACCTCGGGTTTCTCATCCTTGAGATCTTTTTTTTCCATGGGATCCGTTTCCAGGTCAAAGAGCTCGCAATAGGAAAGGTCGTTGTTGGCCGCCAGCTTCCACTGCATGCTTGCGACGGCGTAGGACACCCAATGGTCGGGCTTGGAATCGCGGGGAGGCCAGGCAGCCCCCATTTTCCAATAAAGGGGCTTGGTCCGCCTGGAATTACCGTTTCCCTTGAGCGTGGCCACCTGACTCATGCCGTCCGGCTTGTATGAGCGCGGGAGTTTGACCCCGGCAAGCTCGCAGAAAGTCGGCAGTAGATCGACCGCCGAGAGGATGGAAGTCTCGTCCACCTTGCCCGCCGGAATCTTACCCGGCCACCGCGCGATGAACGGGACGCCTATGCCGCCTTCCAGGAGCGCTCCCTTGTAGGCCCTCCGCCCCCCGGTAATTCCCTTGGCCGCGCCAATGCCGTAACCCAAGCCGGTTGCGGAGTCATAACCCAGGGTCAAGGGAGCGTCGGGGGCTCCGCGGGCGGGCCCGTTGTCGGAACTGAAGATGACGAGTGTATCCTCGGCCAAATTCAGGCGGTCGAGGGCATCAAGCAATTGGCCGATTCTCAGGTCGGCATGATAGAGGGTCGCCGCATAGATGGCGTCCATTTCGCCCAGTTTGGCAAACCGCTTCTGGAGCTTGGGGTCGACGTGAAAGGGCGTGTGCGGCTCATGCATCCAGAGGTTGATGAAGAAGGACTTTCCCTTAGCGTGGCTTTTCTCGATGAAGGGGATGGCGCTCTTGACGTCGTCATGCACGTACATCTGGGGGCCGGAGCAATTGAAAGCCCCGTAATCGTCATACCCATACTCGGTGAGAAGGGGCGCATCGGGAATCATGTCGTTGGCAAGGTGCCATTTCCCGTAGTGGGCCGTGGCATACCCGGCCTTTTTGAGGAAGCGAGAGAGAAGAGGAGCCTTGGGATCCAGCCAGTCGGGCATGTTTCTCTTCTGGTTGCTCGGCACCCAGGCGAAATGGCCGTCGATGTTGTAGCGGGCGGGGAAATGCCCAGTCATGACGGCCGTCCGACTGGGGGAACAAACCCCACTGGCCACGGTGAAGCGGTGAAAATCGGTACCCTCTTTGGCCAGTCGGTCGATATTGGGGGTCTCGACGTAAGGATGCCCATGACAACCGAGGTCGCCCCAGCCCCAATCATCCGCAAAGATGAAGATGATGTTCGGGCCCTTGCCTTGAAGAAAGGCGAGGCTGCATACAAAAGTCAGGGCGAGGAAGAGCTTTCTCATCATGCTTGCAAAGATTTGGATTGGCTAAGGATCAGTCGATGACCCGCATCGGAAATTCCATGGAGGGAACGTGTTGTTCCTCCATCAGCTTTTTGAGCCGGTTGACGACTTCAGGATTCTTCGATGCAAGATCATTACTCTCGCTCACATCCTTTTCCAGGTCATAAAGCTCGATCTTCAAGGGATCGTGATTCTTGCCCTTGCGGAGCATCTTCTGGCGAATCGCCTTCCACTTACCCACCCAGACCGCTTGCTGCCCGCCATATCCGGAAAACTCCCGGTAAAGAAAATCCCTCGGCTCCTGTTTCTCGCCAAGCAAGGTCGGTGCAATGCTTACGCCGTCTCGGTTCTTGGGCATCGGTTTCTTGACTCCGACCAGTTCGTGAATGGTCACCATCCAGTCCTCAAGACCAGTCACAAAATCGGACTTTCTGCCGGCCTTTACCTTGCCCGGCCACTTGACGATCAAAGGCACCCTGATCCCGCCCTCATAGAGGGACCCCTTCAATCCGCGCAACTTGCCCACGCTCTCGAAAAAATCGTAATCCACCTCGAGCTTGAGATGGGTCGTTCCGTTATCGGAAGTGAAGATTACGATGGTATCCTTGGTCAGTCCCAGTTCCTCGACCAAGTCGAGCACCCGTCCAATATAAGTATCCATCCTCGTGATCATGGCGGCGTAGGCGGCCCGGGGGGTGAAGTGCGGAGTATAGCCATAACCTTGATGGCGGGAAAAGGGCGGATCGTTCCATTTCTGGGCGAGGTAGGGCTTGAGCTCCTCGTCCGGCACGTGCAGGGCGACGTGCGGAATCACCGTTGGGTAATAGAGGAAGAACGGCTTGTTCTTGTTCTTGCGGACGAATTTCAGGGCCTCCTCATTGATCCGGTCGGGGGCGTATTCCTTTCCCTTGAAGACGTCGTAGCTACGGGGATCGGCGGGGTCTGACCCTTTGGGCAGCGAGGCATGACCGGGGACGGGCGGGTTATTATCCAGGCTCACCCGCTTAAGGTCGCTCCAGAGATAGTTCGGGTAATAGCTGTGGGCATGGCGCTGGCAATTGTATCCGAAAAAACGGTCGAATCCTTGATGAATGGGATCGCCTTCCGAACCGGGTCCGCCCAGTCCCCACTTTCCAAAGGCCCCCGTTGCATACCCTTCGGTCTTGAGAACCTCGGCAATGGTAACCTCCCGCTTGGGAATGGGACGCTGTCCCTCGGGCTTGATCTCCCCATTGTTGCGGATGAAGGCATGTCCAGGATGCTTGCCAGTCATGAGGGTGCAACGGGAAGGGGCGCATACCGCATTACCTGAATAGTTCCGGCTGAAGGACATGCCTTCCTCGGCCAGCTTATCCAGACGCGGAGTCTTAATCCTCTTCTGCCCATAGCTCCCGAGTTCGGCATAGCCGAGGTCATCGGCCATGATAAGAATGACGTTGGGCTTTCTTGCCAAGGCGGTTGAAAGCAAGGAAACAAGTAGGAATAAAAGGCAGGGGATGGTTTTCATTCCTCCCTTTTGCACGGATATTGGAAAGTAAACAAGCGGAAAGGTGAGGACGGCCGAGGGAACTGGGAATAGGTCGAACCTTAGGGGCCATGGGGATTTTTTCCTTCAGGCCTTACTGCCCATATGATACGAAAATTATCTTGGATTCCCATGCATCCCGACGACATCCCCAACCCCACGAACGAGCAACTGAAAGCCCTCAACCGGCAGGTTCGCTTCGTGCCCACGGACAACGACACCCCCAAGGTCCTTACCCCGGACCAGGTCAAGCGCTACAATGAGCTTGGATACCTGATGCCCTTCGATGGCCTGGAGGAATCCGAGATCAGGGACCTGGGCAATTTCTTCGAGGGTGCCCTGGAGGCCTTCCGCAACTTGGGACGCGACAGTTACTCCATCAACACCGCTCACCTGCGCTTCGCCCGCATCCGCGACTTGCT